>JAADJD010000055.1:33676-96652 GCA_013150955.1 Calditrichota bacterium | reverse complement strand
TTTGCCCTTCGGGCAAATTGCCTCGTAGGGGCAAAATACGGTGGCTCGGGGTAACACTCCGTGGATGGGAACATTAAAAAACCTTCGCCCCTTAGGGGCACAATACGGTAGAAAAAAAGGCGACCTCCGTTCATGTTTTATCTCGCCCTGAAAGGGCACAATACATTATCCTGTGGCATCGCCCCGGGATTGGGGATATCCAACGTTAATTCATCCCGCCCCCGCCCTGAAGGGGCAAAATAAATATTGCTGCCCTACAGGCAGCGGATGGGATTATCGGGATGTTCCATTCCCCACCCCACGCGATGCGTGGGGCTACCGTATGTTTGCCCTTCGGGCAAATTGCCTCGTAGGGGCAAAATACGGTGGCTCGGGGTAACACTCCGTGGATGGGAACATTAAAAAACTTTCGCCCCGAAGGGGCATAATATGGTAGCCAGGGGTAACACCCCTGGAAAAAAAGGCGACCTCCGTTCATGTTTTATCTCGCCCTGAAAGGGCACAATACATGAGCCCGGGGCTTCGGCCCGGGATGGGGGATATCCACCATTATCCATTCCGCTACCCGACAGATTCGGGGGGAATTTTTTTCACAAACCGCCGATCCACCACAAAACTTACCGATTGATAAATCCCATCGATCAGAATGGCCACCCGGGTTTCGCCACGCAGCTCCCGCAAATATCCTTTTATCCCCCGAAATGGCCCTTCTACCACCTCCACCCAATCCCCTTCTTTCAGATATTGTTCCGGCTGCAGGGTCTCCGGGTATTCAATGATCCGCCGCAGCTGTTCGATTTGCCAGTCAGGGATGGTGGCAGGTACTCCACCAAAACTCACCATTCGAACGACGCCGTGCGTCTGCAAAGCAGAAAATCGATCCCGCAATTCAATATTGACAAACACGTAACTATTGAACAGGGGCATTTCCACCCATTTTTTTCGATCTTTCCACTGGCGCAATCGCCTGACCAGTGGTAAAAATGCATGAATCCCTTTCTCGTTCAGCTGTTCGTAAACCTTCTTCTCGTGTCGGGGACGGGTGTATAGTGCGTACCAGGGCATCGAATCCTTCTCAATGGCTTTTGGTTTTGAGCCGGAAAATTTAGGTGAAATCGCATTCGTTTTCAAATAGATTTGAAAATAAGCCCAACCGTTCGTCCCGTTAACGGAATAGCAGGCCAAGGTGTGGAAGTCATCCTCTCGCATGCGGGAAGGGTGTGGAAATGATTTCCGGCTCCCCCATAGTTGCCCTCCAGAACCCGATTCATCCGGTTGAATGAAATGCGAATGGTGAATGTCATCCATCCTGAGGTCAACTCCACCGAAAGTTCCGGTTCCATTCCCGGTATTTCGAGCGGTTGCAGGGATACTCAACCCAGTGAATCGCTTGAATGAAATTTCCAACTTTACTTGTAAAGCCCTTCACTTTTCTGTAATTTTCTTTATTTATGAATGCATAAGCAAGGAGACGGAAGGTGGAAGAGATTCATCAATTGATTCAGCAGCGTCGGGAAAAGCTGAAAAAACTTATCGAAATGGGAGTAAATCCCTATCCTTATAAATTCGATCGCACCCACACCTCACGTCAGGTAAAGGAGCAATTTGACGAGCTGGAGAATCAGACGGTCTCGGTAGCCGGACGAATCATGTCCAATCGCCGCATGGGAAAGGCGGCTTTCTTTCACATCCAGGATATGGATGGACGCATTCAGATTTATTTAAAAAAGGACGTGGTGGGCGACTTCGCGTTTGAAGTCTACAAACTGCTGGATATTGGTGACATTGTTGGGATTGTGGGGCAGGTTTTTAAAACCCGTACCGGAGAGATCAGCATCCTTGCCGAAAAACTGGAATTGCTCACCAAATCTCTGCGTCCGCTACCCATTGTAAAAGAAAAGATTGTGGATGGCAAGCGAATCGTCTACGACCCTTTCAAAGACAAGGAACTGCGATACCGGCAGCGGTATGTGGATTTGATCGTCAATCCCGAAGTGAAAGAGGTATTCATCAAGCGTTCCCGGATCATGACCACCATGCGGGAATTTTTAAACGAGCGGGGATACCTGGAAGTGGAGACGCCGATTCTGCAACCCATCTATGGAGGGGCATCCGCCCGCCCGTTTGTGACCCATCACAACGCGCTGGACATGAAACTTTATTTACGCATTGCCAACGAATTGTACCTCAAGCGATTGATTGTGGGTGGTTTTGAAGGCGTATATGAGTTTGCCAAAGACTTCCGCAACGAGGGGATGGATCGGTTTCACAATCCGGAATTTACTCAGATGGAACTTTATGTGGCCTACAAGGATTACCACTGGATGATGGAACTGACCGAGGAAATGATCAGCACCATTGCCGAGAAAGTGCTGGGAACGACGAAGATTACCTACCAGGGACAGGAAATTGATTTGACCCCTCCCTGGCGGCGATTGCCGCTGTTTGAGAGCATTCGGGAATATGCAGGGGTGGATATCTCCCAGGCCGATGAGGAGCAGTTGCGGAAGGTCGCTAAAGACCTGGGGATTGAAGTGGAGGACAGCTGGGGAAGCGGAAAAATCATTGATGAGATTTTTGGGGAGTTTGTGGAACCCCGGCTGATTCAACCAACTTTCATCACGGATTATCCACTGGAAATGTCGCCCCTGGCCAAGAAGCATCGGGAAAATCCCCGGTTGGTGGAACGATTCGAGCCCATCATTGCCGGCAAGGAAATTGGAAACGCATTTAGTGAATTGAACGATCCTATTGATCAACGAGAGCGGTTCGAGGCGCAAATGGAATTGCGGGCGAAAGGGGATGAGGAAGCCCAGGTACTGGATGAAGATTTCTTGCGGGCGCTCGAATATGGTATGCCCCCGACCGCGGGTCTGGGCATCGGAATCGATCGGCTGACCATGCTATTAACCGACCAGCCATCCATTCGGGACGTTATTTTCTTTCCACATATGCGTCCCGAAAAGTCCTGAATGCGCCGGGAGCCGCGTAAGGGAGTTTGGGAGTCATAACGAACCGGAAGGTTCCGTAAGCTTCGGATCGTTAAAGAATGCACACAACCCAATAGCCGAAAGAACATCAACATGCGTTACGAGACGTTCATTGCATTGCGGTATTTCCGTGCCAAACGGCGTACGGGATTCATTTCCATCATCACCTATGTGTCCATTGTGGGGGTCATGATCGGTGTGGCTGCTCTGAATATTGTGCTGGCCACGTTTAATGGATTCGAAAACGAAGTGCGCACGCGGTTAATCAATGCCGATGCCCACATTCGTCTAAGGAAGTTTTACACCCAGAGTATTGAGGATTATCAGGCGCTACTGGATTCGGTCAAGCAGGTGCCGCATGTGATCGGTGCCTCGCCGGTGATTGCCAAGGAAGGGGTCATTCGTTCCAAGGACGGCAATCAGCCGGTGGTGGTGCGGGCACTGGATCCTCAAACGGCAGGAACGGTTAGTGCCGTACCCCGAAGCATAGTGGCTGGAGCGTTTGATCTGGGATGGCACGAGGTCAACGGTCGCCGCCTTCCGGGAATTGTCCTGGGACGTTACCTGGCGGAAAACCTGTTCATCTTTGGCGAAGGGGATGTGGTGACCCTGTTTACCATTCCCGAAAATGCAGGCTTGCTGACCCCGCCCCGGTTTCAGCAGTTTGTGGTGACCGGAATCAGCGAAATTGGCTTCTATGAATACGACAAAGTGATGGCTTATATTTCCATCGAGGCGGCGCAAAAGCTGTTTCGCATGCCGGGTGCCGTCACCTGGATCGAAATCAAGCTGGATGATTACAACCTGGCCGGGAAGGTTGCCCCGCTTATCGAGAAAAAGGTGGGGGGATATCCTTTTCATGCGGTAACCTGGTTTGAATTGAACCGTAGCCTGTATAGCTGGATGACCATTGAGAAATGGGGAGCGTTTGTGGTACTGAGCCTGATCATCATGGTGGCGGCGTTTAATATCATCAGTTCGCTGATCATGATTGTCATGGAAAAGACCCGCGAGATTGGCATCCTGAAAAGTATGGGGGCGACGTCTAAGGGAATCATGCGTATTTTTCTGTTCGAGGGGATCATTGTGGGATTACTGGGCATGACGGCGGGCAGTTTAATCGGGTTCTTCGTTGGATATGCGCAGCAGACCTGGGGACTGGTTAAATTGCCACCGGATGTGTATTTAATTAGCAAATTGCCGGTGGAGATGCATCTGTCGGATTTCCTGGCGGTGGGGGTGGCCGCCGTGGTGTTGTGTCTGATTGCCGCCGTGTATCCTGCATACAAGGCCTCCCGTCTGGAACCGGTGGAGGCCATCCGATACGAATAGAAGAAATGCCGGGCCAGATTTTTTAACATAACAGTCAGGAAGGGTAGGAGCATCGTGGAAGATCAATATTTGTTAAGAACGGAAGATCTGGTGAAGACCTATCGCTCCGGGCCAGAGGTCATCGAGGTGCTGAAAGGCATTTCCATGGCGGTAAAGGCCGGGGAGATTGTGGTCATCATGGGGCCGTCCGGGGTGGGTAAGAGCACCCTGTTGAACATCATCGGCACCCTGGATAAACCCACCGGTGGAAAGGTCTGGATAGACGGGCAGGATATGTCGCAACTGGACGAGGCCCGTCTGGCCCGGTTTCGCAATCAGCATATTGGGTTTGTGTTTCAGTTTCATTATCTGCTACCCGAATTTACTGCCCTGGAGAATGTGTTGATTCCTCGCATGATCAAAGGTAACGACTGGAAGAAGGACCGCCAGCGGGCGATTCAATTGCTGGAAGAAGTGGGTTTGGGCGCCCGATTGCATCACCGACCCAACCAGTTGTCCGGCGGGGAACAACAACGGGTAGCGGTGGCGCGGGCATTAATGAACCAGCCCAAACTGGTTCTGGCTGATGAGCCCACCGGGGATCTGGATCGCCGCAATAGCGAGGCCCTGTTTGAATTAATTCTCTCCCTGAACGAAAAATATAATCAAACCTTCATTATTGTAACCCATAACGAGATGTTTGCCGAACGGGCCCATCGGGTCATTCACCTGTGGGATGGTAAAATTGTGGATGAAAAGGTGCTGAAAGTGTGAAACCGGGGCGGAAAATAACCGCCAGCACCGCATTTCCTGAAAACATCATTTCGCATTCTTCAATTCGTTTTCCGTTTACTTCCGGATCTATTCCGTTTAACACATATTATGCAATAGCCTACAAATTCACGAATTAAAATTAACCCAGATTACGCATTAGCCTACGAATCACGCGAATGAAACCAATCCATACCCACAAAATCGCGAATATACTCCCGAGACAAATTTTTATCCTGATCTGATCTAATGTATTTGATTATTTTTATTTGTGTTAATTCGTGCAATTCGTGGTCTAAGGCATAATCTGGGTTTAATGCAAGATGGCCCGATAACCGAAACTGACGAATAAATTGAGTGAGAAGCATTTCTAACGTTGACGAATTAAAACTTTCCCAGCCAGATGGGAATGCTTCAGTGGATGCGGGATGGGGGCAGTTCACGTGGGGGGAGATTTGCGTAAATTTATGAGGATTTTTCCAGTGAACGGTTGGATTCCTTAATAAAACTCCGTTAAATTTTATACATGAACGGCACCCGAAAAGCAGAGTTTGTGGATGAAATTCCCATCCAGTATGTAAAAACCGTTGGTGAAAAACGGGCACGGGCTCTGGAAACGGTGGGTATTTACACTGTGGAGGATCTTCTGGAATACCGCCCCCGCCGGTATCTGGATCGAAGCAATGTGGTACCGATTTCCCAGGTGAAAGTGGACGAGGAGGTAACCGTTACCGGAGAGGTGATTCAGGTTGAAGTCGTGCGACGGGGACGCCGCCGTTTGCGGGTACAGATTTACGATCGCACGGGAGTGCTGGAAGGAATCTGGTTTCATCAAATTGAGGTGTTCTCCCGCATCTTTCAGGTGGGCATGACAGTGGCCTTCAGCGGTAAGGTGACCCGTTTTAAAGGCTGGCAGATGGTTCACCCGGATTTTGATATCATCAGTGAAAAAGGAGCGCCCATCCACACGGGGCAAATCATTCCCCTGTATCCATCGGGGGAAGCCCTTCGCAAAGTGGGTTTTAGCAGTTATGGAATCCGTCGACTGGTACATCTGGCACTGGAACGGTACCAATCCGCCGTTCCCGAAACCCTTCCCACTTATTTAATCGAAAGATATCGATTGTTGCCGCGGGCGATGGCTTACCGACAAATGCATTTCCCTGAATCGGAAACCTTGCTTCATCAGGCCTATCGACGCTTCAAATACGAAGAGCTATTTTACATGGAACTGCTCATGGCCTTGCGCAAGCGGGTGTATCAATCCCCGGTCACCGGTCTGACCATGAGCATCCAGAACGACGTGCTGAAGAGAATTGTGGATAGTTTACCGTTTCAGCTCACCGGAGCACAACGCCGCGTCCTTCGGGAAATTTATCAGGATTTAAAAAGTGGTCATCCCATGAACCGCCTGTTGCAGGGGGATGTAGGATCGGGAAAAACGGTGGTGGCGCTGTTAACCATGCTCATGGCCATTTCAGCGGGATACCAGGCTGCCCTGATGGCTCCCACGGAGATCCTGGCCCAGCAGCATTACTTTTCCATAAAAGAAATGCTGAAACCATTTGATGTTCGGGTGGGGCTGTTGATTGGGAGCCTGAAAGCTGCCGAGAAAGCACGCATGCATCAGGCCATTCGGCAGGGAGAGGTGGATCTGGTCATCGGGACGCATGCCCTTATTCAGGAGCCGGTGGAATTCCACAGGCTGGGTGTAGTGGTTATTGATGAACAGCATCGCTTCGGGGTACTGCAACGGGCAGAATTGATCGAAAAGGGGCAGAATCCCCACGTGCTGGTCATGACCGCCACTCCCATTCCGCGCACGCTGGCACTTACACTTTATGGGGATCTGGATGTGTCCATCATCGATGAGTTGCCTCCGGGACGCCAGCCGATTACCACCGTCTGGCGAACGGAAGATCGGTTGCCCCGGATCTATGATTTCATCCGCGAGCGGGTAAAACAGGGTGAGCAGGCCTACATTGTTTACCCGATCATTGAAGAATCGGAGAAGATCGATTTGAAGGCTGCCACAGTTGCATTCGAGAATTTGCAACAAAAGGTCTTCCCGGAATTTAAACTGGCCCTGCTGCATGGACGATTAAAAATGGAGGAAAAAGAACACATCATGCAGCAGTTTAAAGAAGGGAAGATTCAAATCCTGATCAGTACCACGGTGATTGAAGTGGGCGTCGACGTTCCCAATGCCACCATCATGTTGATAGAGCATGCGGAGCGGTTTGGGTTGAGTCAGCTGCATCAGTTGCGGGGACGGGTGGGACGAGGTGCTCGAAAATCGTATTGTATTCTGGTCACACCGGCAGAAATTTCCGAAGTTGCCCGGCAGCGCATGCGAGCCATGGAGGCCACCACCGATGGGTTCAAAATTGCGGAGGAAGATTTGAGATTGCGGGGAAGTGGAGAATTTTTTGGTACCCGTCAGCATGGCCTGCCCGATCTGCGCTATGCGGATCTGGTGGCCGATGCAAAGATCGTGGAAGCCGCCCGCAAGGATGCCTTTGCCCTGATTGAGAGGGATCCTCATCTCCGTCTTGCGGAACACGCCATTGTGCGACGGCAATTTATGCGCAAGTTTGCGGACAAGTTCCAGATGGCCCACATTGCCTGAAAAATCATCTCCTGCAAAAGTCCAACACCGATCAGGAATATCAAACCCGGTTGAAATTTCCCCGGGGCATCTCTATATTGGCAGTCCAGATAACCGAAAGGAAATGACGATGCCCGAGCTGCATGCGCTGGTGGTGCACTTTACCATCGCTTTGCTGGCCGTAGCCGTGATGAGCGATTTCTTATATGCCGTCTCCCGCAGGGAAAAATTCCATCAGCTGGGACGCTCCCTGTTGATTCTGGGTACGCTGGCCGCCACGGCGGCCGTGTTGACGGGCTGGCTGGCCCAGAATGCGCTGGACATCCCCACCGAATTGCAGGAGAGCGTGGTTCATCATAAATGGTCGGGACTCATCACCCTGGGTGCTTTTGGGGTTCTGTGTGTGCTGCGCTATTTACCGCCATTAAGTGGTCGCTGGCAGCAGAAACCGATTCAGTGGGTCTATTATCTGGTCAGTGTGGTTGGTCTGGTGTTTCTGTTCCGCACGGGATTTCTGGGGGGTGAGCTGGTTTACAAATTTGGCGTGGGAATGGAAAATGATTCCCGAAAAGCCCCGCTGATTAAGCCATCTTTCGAAAATGAGGAATGAGTCTGACGTTACGCTCTGATTGGTGGATTACCCATACAAGTTTCTGTGCACAGGAAAGTCGACTAACCGTTTGATTTTCCCCGCAGAATGCCATTTTTCGGTTATGGGTTCGGATGGCAAAAAGGGATCCTTATCGAAGAAGAAGGGGGGATGTTTTTTTGGTAATGATTGCACTCCTCGTGGTTTATTTATTTGGGTTCAATGGATCCATTGCCAGTGTAGTTGTTCGATATTGGCCGTGCGATTCCTTCAGATAACTGTATTGTCCGGGATGACGGCATTTTTCGGGATCACGACAATCCCATCTCGAATTACATAATTTTCGCGATCCTCGTTTTCAATCCCGCGTTCATTGATGATTTTGACATGATTCCCGATGCGGGCGTTTTTATCGATAATCGCGTTGCGGATGATACAGTTTTCACCCACCCCAATGTGCGGCCGGCCCAGGCGCACGTTCTCGGCCTTTTGCTCCGGTGTCTCGAAGTAATCGGCACCCATCATCACCACCCGTTCCAAAACGCTGTTTTTCCGCACAACGGATCGAATCCCCACAATGGTATTTCGGATGTACGACTTGTTGATGATGCTTCCGTCGCAAAGAATGGCGTATTGCACATCCGACTCCAGCAGCTTGGCACCCGGTAAAAATCGGGGATGTGTGTAGATGGGGCGTTCCTCGTCGTAAAAATTGAATCGTGGCAGGGGAGCCACCAGATCCATATGAGCTTTGAAGAAGGATTTGATGGTGCCAATGTCTTCCCAGTAGTCATCGAAAAAGTAGGCAAACACGTTTTTCTTTTGAATGGCGTAAGGGATTACGTCGCGGCCAAAATCTTCAAAGGAAGTGGATTCCAGCAACTCGAAGAGAACCGGTTTTTTGAACACATAAACGCCCATGGAAGCCAGATGGGTGCGATTGTTGGAATGGATACCGAATTGATGAAATACCGATTCGGATGTCCGCATGGCATCCAGCGTGGCCTCGTCCCGGGGTTTTTCCTTAAAATCCACGATGCGCGCGTAAGGATCCACTTTCATGATGCCAAATTGACTGGCCTGTGACCGCTCCACCGGTATCACCGAGATGGTAATATCGGCGTCCTTTTGAATGTGGAATTCCACAAACTTCCGGTAATCCATGCGATATAAATGATCGCCGGAAAGGATGAGGACGTGATCGCCATACCGACGGATAAAGCGGAGGTTCTGGCGTACGGCGTCTGCAGTACCCTGGTACCAGTCCCGATTGTCCAGCGTTTGTTGCGCGGACAGGATGGTAATGAAGTCCTTGGTGAAATTATCGAATCGGTAAGTCATAAAGATGTGCCGATGTAGCGATTCCGCGCTGAATTGGGTACAGATGAATATCTGGCGAAAGTTGGAGTTCAGGCAGTTAGAGATGGGGATGTCGATTAAACGAAATTTACCTGCAATGGGCACTGCAGGTTTGGATCGCAGTTTCGTCAGGGGGTACAGACGGGTACCCTGACCCCCGGCTAAGATCATGGTCACTACCTTTGGGTCGCTCATTTTTCCCACCCGAGTGTTTTGTTCTGTTTGCGATTCCGGTGTTTTGCGTTAACATTATACGCCACCATTTTTATGCCTGTTCTGGAAAAATGTAGGATGTGGTGGGGAATAATGCAACCCCGGTGTGTTTGAGGGTCAGCATGGATGGGTTGAAACGGGTGGGATTCCCGAATCCGTGGAGCGATGTCCCGGGCAAATTTATTTTGCCCTTTCAGGGCGAAATAAAATATGGATGGTGCTTTCAAAATTCCCAGGGGTGGTACCCCTGGCTACCGTATTATGCCCCTTCGGGGCGGGTTGCCTGAAGGGCAACCATATGTTAGCCCCCACGCTTTGCGTGGGGGGGAATGGAACATCCAGATAATCCCATCCACTGTCTGAAGGGCAGCAATAAAATATTGTGCCCCTACAGGGCGAATGATGTTTATGGTTTGGGGGGCTCCCCAATCCCGGGGCGGTGCCCCGGGCTATCTTATTATGCTCCTTCGGGGCGATGTACAACATGAACGGAGGTCGCCTCTTTTCCCAGGGGTGGTACCTCTGGCTACCATATTTTGCCCCTTCGGGGCGGGTTGCCTGAAGGGCAACCATATGGTAGCCCCACGCAGCGCGTGGGGGAGATGAAATGCCCAATATTTTACAATTCCGCTGCCTGAAGGGCAGCGATAAAATGATCATGCCCCTAAAGGGCGGAATTGCATGAACGCTGGATTTCCCCAATCCCGGGGCGATGCCCCGGGCTATCCTATTGTGCCAGTTCAGGGCGATGTACAACATGAACGGAGGTCGCCTTTTTTCCAGGGGTGGTACCCCTGGCTGCCATATTGTGCCCCTTTGGGGCAAATTGCCCGAAGGGCAATGATAAGGTAGCCCCACGCAACGCGTGGGGGGGGAGATAATCCGTCCCATGCCACCCCCGCTGCCTGTAGGGCAGCGATAGAAATATTTTGCCCCTACAGGGCGGAATTGCATGAACGCTGGATTTCCCCAATCCTGGGGCTGTGCCCCGGGCTAACGTATTTTGCCCCTTCAGGGCGATGTACAACATGAACGGAGGTCGCCTCTTTTTCCGGGGGAGGTACCCCTGGCTACCATATTTTGCCCCTTCGGGGCGAATGGATTTGTTGGTTGATGTGTCAATCCTCAGGGTGTTACCGCGAGTTTCCACATTATGCTTGCATGAGGCAAATTGCCCGAAGGGCAATGATAAGGTAGCCCCACGCAGCGCGTGGGGGAGATGAAATGCCCAATATTTTACAATTCCGCTGCCTGAAGGGCAGCGATAAAATATTATGCCCCTACAGGGCGAATGATGTTTATGGTTTGGGGGGCTCCCCACTCCCGGGGTGGTGCCCCGGGCTAACGTATTTTGCCCCTTCGGGGCGATGTACAACATAAACGGAGGTCGCCTCTTTTTCCAGGGGTGTTACCCCTGGCTACCGTATTATGTCCCTTCGGGGCGGGTTGAATTTTACGAAAACCGTTTAATCGTGCCTGGCAGGATGAAATTATATTTCCGACGGAACAGGCGGGTTTTTAAAAACCGATCAAACCGACGAAAATTTAAAAAAATGATCCAGATGAAAGCATCTTCCCGGTAATATTTGCGAACCTCCTTTTCCGAGAGCGGCGCAATATTTAAATCAACGGCCTGCTGTGCCAGATAAGCATTGATTATTTGAACGGCCAGCGGAATGCGGTGTGCTTGACCTTCCTTATAAAAATTGGCCACGAAATCCGTCAACACCAGATGCAGATCGTAATAGCGATCCAGAACCTGCTGCAGAAAGGCCAGTTTGACAATCCACACCAGAAACGGTGGCACGCTTTTCAGAAATATTTCGGTATTCAGAAGCTCATGGCCAAACCGGCGAATCAACGGGGTGCTGGTGTCCAGATAAACGGGTTCCGAAGCATCCTCGCTGTCCAGTCCGGTGAATGACCAGTTGGAAATCTGCGCATCCAGGCCGATCACTTCCTCCGGAGCATCCTGCTGATTCTTGCGCCAGATTTTCACCAGATTGTCCAGCACCCGGTGGATTAGAACCGTCAGCTCGGTGTCGGAACACCGTTGCAACCAGCGATGCCCGATGCTTTCTTCGGGCAGCCGTTCCTGAACAATGTACAGGATATGTTCTCCATCCTTGTTGGTAAATTCTTCGCATGCATATTCGGCAACCCGAATTCCGATTTTTTGGCTTAAAATCTGGTGATATTCTTCCAGCACCTGGCGATATTCCCGGCGCTGTTCCTTACTGGCAAAGGGAGGCATGCGTTTGAGGGCGACGTCTTCCATGTCCCCAATCTGAAATACAGTGGAAATTTCTCCGTAACCCAGAATCTTGAACGGGATTTTACTGGCAAATGGATTGGCCGGATTCAATTGATTCTCGAATTCCTGAAGCAATTTTCGATCGACGGATAGCATGATGCCTGCCCTCACGACGAGATGAATTCCTGCCCGATCTGGAAGGCCTGGTGTAATCGCTGGAGGATTTCCTGCGCCAGGGTTTCGTCAATAATCAAAGGCGGAAGGAATTGCACCACGGACGTATCGTTACCGGCAAAGACGCATAGCAATCCGGTTTCGAAGCAGGCGCGGGTCATTACCGGCCCCAGGCGCTCATCGGCCATTTTTAATCCGATCATGAGTCCCTTCTGGCGCACATCAACCAGAAATCCTTCAAAGCGCTGGCGCAATGTGTCCAGTCCGTCCGCAAAGATGTTGGCCAGGCGATTGACGTGTTCCAGAAATTCACGTTGCCGGGTGATGTCCAGTACCTTACTGGCCACCAGACATCCCAATTCGCTACCCCCGAAGGTGGAAATGTGAATGAACGGATCGTCCTGAAACAGGATTTCCAGTTCCGGACGGATGATGGTGGCAGTGATGGGATACAATCCTCCACTGAGGCCCTTTCCGGTGACCAGAATGTCGGGAACGGTGTCGAAATGGGAAATGGCCCACAGCTTCCCCGTCCGTCCCAGTCCGCTTTGAACTTCATCAATAATGAGCAGGCTACCCCGTTGCCGGCAGACCTGGTGGACTTTCTGAAAATAGTCGGAATCGGGAATGGGCATTCCCAGCGTGGCGGGAATGGTTTCCAGGATGACAGCGGCGAATTCTTCTGTGAGCGTCTGGGTGAGGGCGGCTACATCGTTGAATGGCACCTGGACGAAATCCGGAGAATCGCTCAGGAACGGCTGGCTGTACTTCGCATCGCCGGTGGCAACGGCCAGTCCCGTGTGGCCGTGGTAAGCCCCTTTGACGGATAGAATCTTTCGGCGACCGGTCGCCCCGCGGGCAATTTTAATTGCTGTATCGATGGCCTCGCCGCCGCTCACGCCAAAGATGGTATACTGGAGATTCCCGGGCGTGAGGGCTGCCAGTTTTTCCGCCAGTTGAGCCCGGTACTGACTCACAAAATGGTGGTTGCCAATATCGACACGGGACAGTGCGTCCCGAAGGAGCTCGACAATCTCCGGGTGCCGGTGTCCCAGATTGAACACGCCTCCATTACAATGGCAATCGATGAGCCGCCGTTTGCCATCAATGTCCCACACAAACGGGCCTTCCCGCTTTCCAAAGACAAAGTCGATACCGGCTTCCCGAAAAAAGCGAGTTTTTCCTGAAGAAACATATCGAGAGAACAGATCGAATATGTCATCCTTACTGGGATTCATGAAGCGTTCCTTTCGTTACTGTTCAAAAAATATAGGAACTGGGCTCAAAAGGATCAACGGATGGCACAGAAATTTAAGGAAATGATCTGAAAATGAGATGCGGAAGTGGAAGCACTTTCAGGAAAATTCACTTGCTTCCCATTGGGAATTGCTCTTAATTCCCGGCCATGAGTCACGAATGGTCTGCAGCACGACGCAAACGCTTTCGTGATCGCCTTCGGGAATGGTACCAGCGGCATCAGCGGCCACTTCCCTGGCGACAAACGGACGATCCATACGCCATCTGGGTTTCGGAAGTGATGCTTCAGCAAACGCAGGTGGAGGCGGTTATCCCTTATTATCACCGTTTTCTTTCGCGCTTTCCGGATGTTCATCGCCTGGCCGAAGCATCCCTGCAGGAGGTACTAAAGGTGTGGGAAGGGCTGGGGTACTATGCGCGGGTTCGGCATCTGCATCAGGCGGCCAGACAGCTGGTGCGGGAGAGGAATGGACAATTCCCCCAATCGTTTGAACAGTGGAAACGGTTACCGGGAGTGGGAGATTACATCGCTGCAGCGGTGTGCAGCATTGCGTTCAGCCTGCCGCACGCGGTGGTGGATGGGAACGTGAAGCGGGTACTGGCCCGTTTGTTTGCCTGTGAAGATCCGGTCAACCAATCCCGTGCCGTTAAGCGATTCCAGATACTGGCTCAGGAATTACTGGATGTCCATCAGCCCGGACTCCACAATCAGGCCATGATGGAGCTGGGGGCAACCATTTGCAGACCCCGTCAACCCGCGTGTGGTCGGTGCCCGGTGCAGGCATTTTGCCAGGCGTTTGAAGAAGGGCGGCAGGAAACCCTTCCCGTGCGTCAGCCGGGGAAGTCGGTTCCAGAATATGCCATTGCAGTCGGGGTTGTCCAGCGAAACGGAAAGGTGTTGATTACCCGTCGCCGGCCCGAGGGATTGCTGGGAGGATTGTGGGAATTCCCAGGAGGAAAAATTCAAGCGGGGGAGTCTCCCACACAGGCCTGCCAGCGGGAAATCCTGGAAGAGGTGGGGTTGCAGGTCAGGGTGGACGCTCCGATCGCCCGGGTCAGACATGCCTATTCTCACTTCAAGGTTGTTTTGCATGTTTTCCGTTGCACGTATCTGGAAGGATCGGTGCGGTTGAACGGCCCGGTGGATTATCGCTGGGTGGCGCTTCATGAACTGAAGGACTACCCATTCCCGGGTGCCAATCGAAAATTCATCCCGCGAATTCTGGAAATGGCATCGCTTTCAGATAAATCGTCTGAAGATTTTGGATGAAGGGGCCATTGGGATTTGAATTCATAATTATCGAACAAAAAACACGAGGGAGGCACACCGTGAAGGCCAAACGGTCAGAATGGATTGAGAGCTGGGAGATTGTTTTTCCGAACGACGCCAATCCCCACGGTACCATGTTTGGTGGACGTTTGATGGCGGTTATGGATAAAACGGCCGCTATTGCGGCCTCGAAATTTGCCGAAAAGCTGGCAGTAACCGCCTCGACGGAGGCGATGGACTTTATGCACCCGGTCAAGGTGGGCGACCGTATTCAAACGCTGGCCAAGGTGGTCTGGGTGGGACGCACATCCATGGTGGTTAAGGTGGATGTTTATGCCGAAAATCCGCTAACGCACAAGCGAGTGCATTGCACCACGGCGCACTTCAATTTTGTGGCGCTGGACGATTCCGGGAATCCCGCAACCATCCCGCAGCTGCTGATTGAAACCGAAGAAGAACGACGGGATTTTGAAATTGCCGAAATTGTGAAAAAGAAAGCCCTGGAGCGTAAGCGTAAGATTCTGGAAACGGAAAAGAACCGGCCAGATGAGTCGGAACGTTCCCCATAGTCCGTTAGCGAAAGACAGAGCATGCATTTTCCGCAAAACAGAAGATTGGGGAACTCCACCGTTAATCCATTCCGCCCTGAAGGGGCAAAATTTATATTGTTGCCCTTCAGGCAGTGGGGGGATTATCGGGATGTTTCATTCTCCCCCCCACGCAAAGCGTGGGGCTAACGTATGGTTACCCTTCAGGCAACCCGCCCCCGAAGGGGCAAAATACGTTAGCCCGGGGCATCGCCCCGGGATTGGGGAGCCCCCCAAACCATAAACATCATTCGCCCTGTAAGGGCAAAATATTTTATCGCTGCCCTACAGGCAGCGGAGGTGTAAAATAATGGGTATTTCATGTCCCCCCCACGCAAAGCGTGGGGGCTAACGTATCATTGCCTTACAGGCAACCCGCCCCGATGGGGCAAAATATGGCAGCCAGGGGTACCACCCCTGGGAATTTTGAGAACACCATTCATATTTTATTTCGCCCTGAAAGGGCAAAATATGGCAGCCCGGGGCATCGCCCTGGGATTGATGAAATCCGTCACCCCTTCGCATCGCCCCGCTAAAAAAATATCCACACAATCAGGAATAAACACCGAAACACATTTTCATCCAGATATCATCCGAATGGATTTTATGATTTTTTTTCGTGAGAATTTGTGTAATTCGCAGGCCATTGCATAATCTGGGTTGAAAAACAAATAGAAAAAGGGCGGCCCATTGGAACCGCCCTTTTGATTTTTTGGGAGGGGATTTTCTGCAAAGTGTCCTACACCCCCTGAGTGGCATGTTTTAGTTTATTCAAAAAGAGCCGCACCAGCAACGCCGAAATGAACAACAGACTGGCCAGAATCAGGAAAAACATGTGGTGTGGCAGATCGCTATAAAACTTTCCGATGAAACCCGACAAATAGTTTCCGATAGCCGTGGCCCCAAACCAGAAGCCCATCATCAATCCCCGCATGCGAATGGGCGCCACTTTGGAAACAAAGGAAAGCCCCATGGGACTCAGGTGCAATTCTCCAATGGTGATGATGAAGTAAGTGCTGATCAACCACCAGGGAGACATGATGTTTTGATCCAGATTGCCACCCATCAGGCTGGCAACGACCATGACCATCATGGCCAATCCCGAAATGAACATACCCAGACCAATTTTGGCCGGTGTGGATGGTTCCTTACCTTTTGCCCGCAATCGATCAAAAAAGCGAATGACCAGGGGCGCCAGAATAATGATAAAGAATGGGTTGAAGAACTGGTACGTCTCCGGTTTGAGCCATTCCAGTTCTACCACAGAACGCTGAGCAAACAGGGTCAGGGCAAAACCGTTCTGATGAAACGACATCCAGAAAAAGATGACGATGGCAAAGATGATCATCAATGCGGTGATACGCTCCTTTTCTTCTTCTTTGCTCATCTGCTGGTTCATGTATTCCGTATCGTTCACCCGCCGCGCCAGATCTTCTTTCTGTCGCTGCTCGGCGTAAAGATATTTTTTCTTGCCCAGTTCAAAAACGATTAATGAGAGCAGCATACCGGCGGCCGCTGCAGCAAAGGCGGCATTGTAGGTGCCAAACTTGTTGTGTAAAAAAGTGGCCACCAGCGGTGCCATCAGTGCACCCAGATTAATGCCCATGTAAAAAATCATGTAGCCAGCATCTTTGAGCTCACTGCCTTCATCGTACAAATTGCCCACCAGAACCGATATATTGGCCTTGAACAATCCATTCCCGATGATGATGATAGCCAGCGCCATGAAGAACAGCCAGACTGCATCTGGCCCGGAAAGGGATAGCAACAGGTAACCCAGGCCGAATACCACCGCACCGGTCATAATAGTGCGCCGGTAGCCCAGCAGACGGTCAGCAATCCAGCCACCGAATATGGGAGTGAAATACACGCCAGCCAGAAAGATGCCGTACACATCCCCCTTCACCGAGTCGCTCCAGCCCATGACCTCGTCCATAAACAGGGTGAAGACGGCCAGCATGGTGTAAAACGCAAAGCGTTCCCACATTTCGGTGAAGAAGAGGATCATTAAACCGCGAGGATGCTTCTTGAAAAACATAGGCGCTCCTTTGTTTAGTTGGCTCTGTTTTTCCAGATATCAGAATGCTTCAGCTTAAGTGGAGAATATACGTTTGCAGGCGGGATTTTCAAATTAAAAAAATTTCCATCGATTAGCCGGGAGATGGGGAGGTGGGTGGTGTTTTTGGCGAACGGTCAGGGGGATGTTATTTTGTTGCCCTTCAGGCAATTCGCCCCGAAGGGGCAAAATACGTTAGCCCGGGGCACCGCCCTGGGAGTGGGTAAACCCACCCTTCATGCAATTCCGCCCTGTAGGGGCGTAATCATTTTATCGCTGCCCTACAGGCAGCAGGGGGATTATCGGGATGTTTCATTCGTCCCCCCCACGCGTTGCGTGGGGCTACCGTATCATTGCCCTTCGGGCAATTTGCCTCATGCGAGCATAATGTGGAAACTCGCGGTAACACCTCGAGGATTGACACATCAACCAACAAATTCATTCGCCCTGAAGGGGCACAATACGGTAGCCAGGGTAACACCCCTGGAAAAAGAGGCGACCCCCGTTCATGTTGTACATTGCCCTGAAAGGGCAAAATAGATTAGCCCGGGGCATCGCCCCGGGAGTGGGGAAATCCACCGTTCATGCAATTCCGCCCTGTAGGGGCGTAATCATTTTATCGCTGCCCTTCAGGCAGCAGGTGTGGCATGGGACGGATTATCTCCCCCCCCACGCGTTGCGTGGGGCTACCTTATCATTGCCCTTCGGGCAATTTGCCTCATGCGAGCATAATGTGGAAACTCGCGGCAACACCCCGAGGATTGACACATCAACCAATAAATCCATTCGCCCTGAAGGGGCACAATACGGTAGCCAGGGGTAACACCCCTGGAAAAAGAGGCGACCCCCGTTCATGTTGTACATTGCCCTGAAAGGGCAAAATAGATTAGCCCGGGGCATCGCCCCGGGATTGGGGAAATCCGCCACCCCTCCGCATCTCCCCACCTTATTTTTATTTTTTGTGTTCATTCGTGTCATTCGTTATCGAATGCATAATCTGGAATAAAACAACATCGCCCGGAGCGGCGCCCCGGGCGTTCAATAATCGTTCCGGGTGGAACAACAATCCTTTCCGGAAATCATTTCCACGCTAAATTAGCCAGGCGATCAAAAACACAAAAAAGAGGGTTTGTCCCACCTGCAACCAGCCCACCAGTTTTAAATTGGAAATGGCCTGCTGACTGATCACTGCCCAGAAACCCTGCAGGGTGATCGGCAAAAACAGGAAAATCGTTGAGGTTACCAGGTTGTCTGCGTAAATCAACACCGCAAAAAATACCAGCAGCAGCAAATGATATAAAATCATGGCCATGCGGTATCGCCGCGCTTCCTGACGATTGCGGGCAGATCGGCTCTTTAATGCAATTTCGTAACGAACGAACAGAATCCCGCTCACAAAAAACAGAATGTTTAAAAACCAGATGAACCAGACGGTGGGTTGAACGCTACGGGTGTGGATTAATAGGGTTAGCGGAGCAATCGTGGTTAATCCAATCGTGCCAATCAGATGGGCCAGAAAAGACATGGCCTTGCCCTGTCGCACCAGCACCATTTCGAACACGAAAAACAGGGACATCAGCGCCGTGTAGGCAATCAATTCCGGGAATCCAGCCAGGTAGGCTGATAGTGCCAGAAAACCCGCACCGGCCACGGCAAATCGTAAAAACCAGAGAAAGAGATCCCGTTGATATTTACCGCGAATCATTTGCAGCAACGGTTCGCGGGAGATGAACAACAGCAAGATTGCCAGCAAAAATGTGATCTGAGATATGGCAATGGTTTTGGTGTAGGCAGGAACGGAAAGAAACGCACCAATCAAAATGCCCCACGCGCCATGTTCCCGGGGCAGGGGAATTCTGGATTTTTGAGACCGTTTCGGCATATGCATCATCCTCTATTTTAATGCCCATATTCGGGTTCGTGCAAATGTTGAATATGGTACTGATACTCTTCCAGGGAAATGGCGTTTTGCCAGTAACCGGTTATCCGCGCCACCCCTGTGAAGAGTAAGAATGTTATTATGATGATGACCGGATAAAGTTTCTTGTTTAAATGAAATTTTTTGGTGGTGACGGACACCGAAAGCGCATCTTTCACCGGGCAGGCATCCACACATTGTAAGCAGGTGTGGCATTCGTCCGATAAAACGACCCGATGGCGCTGCACCTGAATGTTTGCTGGACAAACGCGGCTGCATTTTCCACAGTCCACGCAGGTGGCAGTGTTGCGATGAATTTTAAACGGACTGAGCCAGCTGATTACTCCCAGAAGGGCTCCGTATGGGCAGAGGAAACGACACCAGAAGTGAGGCGTCAGGATGGATAATAATACCAGGATGACCAGCGTCCAGAAAGTGGTTTCCGACATGTTGGTAAAGAACAGGAGCATTTTGATATCGGCTACCCGATTGTACGGGCTGTAGATAAAGGCTTTCAGGGCAGCCAGATTCATATCCACCAGAATGCCTTTGAGGAAGAAGAGCAGGAGCAGGTATTTCAGCGATCGCAGGGGGTAGTCCAACCACCGGGGAAGGAACCGCGGGCGATCGAACAATTTTTTGTGGAGATTGAATAGCCATTCGGAGACAAAACCGATCGGGCAAATCCAGCTGCAGAAGCTGCGTTTTAACACCAGCGAAATGCCCAGAATAAATAGCAACAGAACCACCGAGGCTGGATGGATTTTATTCAGGACTCCGGTTAGAATCCAGTATTTCAAACTAATCAATGCACTGAGGGGAAGGAACGCTTCCACACCGGGTGGGCGGTCAACGGCGGGGGTTTTCCCCTGTTGTAGCTGGGTTACAAAAATAAAAAACTCGATGCCAATCCAGATCACCAGAAGGAAAAATCCCCATTGCACCCATCGCCGGTAGGGTTGTACGGACGGCTCGCTGGCTTTCTGCACTTTGCGCCGCGGCTTTTGCAGTTCACTGACCGGCACGATGGTTTGCCGGGGATGATTCACCTGCACCGTTTCGCGTGATGTCATAGACCATCCTTTGAGAAAAATGTAACATTCTGTTCCTTAAAAAAGGGATGGCCAGTCGCCGCCGACCATCCCGAACCCGTTTCTACTGCTTTGCGTGCTTTTCCCGAAGTTCCTGCGCCATGGCTTTAATTTCTGCCAGATCCCGTACCATCTCACTCCATCCATACCAGAGGGAATAATCCGGATTCATATGAAAGGCCCCCTGAAACGTTCGCATGCGATGTTTCAGATGCATCACAAACAGGCGCTGTTCGATGGGAGTGGGAGCATCGTGGAACGTGAGCAAATCGGGATACGCATAGGCGTAATTTTCTGGTTTCTTCAGAATGCCGTCTTTGTACAGATCGGCCACAATGTTGATCGCCTCGGCCAGCAGCCGATCCGCCGCTTTGATCATACGGTCGCCTTTCTCCAGTTCACGCTTGGCGAATCGGGTGGCATGGCACTGGCTGCAGGCCTTAATCATTTTCTCCCGCTCTTTCTGAAAAGCCTCTTCCGTCAATCGTGCCACATCGGCCTGCTTCACCACATCCAGTCGCGGGGTGGGATTTCCTTCTGGATCCAGCACACCCAGCGCCTTCAGGATGGTCACCTGATCCTGCTTCCACTGTTCATCCTCTGGCAGCGGCAGACGGACGGCAAGGAATCCCCAGGCCGTTCGCACTTCGTGATCGCCATCCTGCATATGGCAGGTCTGGCAGGTGGGCGCTGCGGCATCTTCCGGCAAAACGCCACTCTGCTTCAGCAGAAAACGTACCCCGTGTTTGGAGGAGGAATACATTTCCCACTGGGGATGATCGAAGCCCATGTGGCAGGTCTGGCAGGCCTGAGGTTGCCGGGCTTCTTTTACCGAAAACAGATGGCGGGTATGACAGGCATCGCAGGAGGCGATGCCAAAGCCCGAACCTTCCGTCCGCAGCTTTTTGATCTCCTCCGGGGTTTTAATGCCAATTTTGTGGCAACCACCGCATCCCTTCATGCCCTCAGTCAATTCCATGGGCTGCCAGTGAAACGTGGGCATGGCCTTCATCGCTGCCCAGGCCAGCGCATGTTTCCCACGTTTGAATTCGGCCACCCGATCTTCATGGCATTCACCACAGGTCTCCGGCGTCGGGATGGCCGCCTTCTCGTAATCGGTCATCTCCACATGCTTGTCCCCATGACAATCGGCACATCCAATGTCATTTTCCGAATGCTTACTCAATTCCCAGTCACTTACAATTTTGGGAGTCACGTCCTTATGACAGGTCACGCAGTCCACCGCACCAGCGGTTGCCACGCTCACCATAAATACCCCGATGCTGACCAGTACCGCGAATCGGGTTTTCATTATGTGCCTCCTTTTTTTGGAATGAACATGGTCACATCCTTAAATTAAGACGCTTTTGTCTGAATTTTAACCTTCACTGGAATTTTTGTCAACAATAAAAGAACAAAGTCACGCCGGATGCGCACCTTTTCAGAGAACGTTCGTTTTCCCGTGCGGTGTTGTCGGATCCCTGGTGCCAATCCCGCATGGCACTCATTTTAGACTATAAATATTTTAGACATTCCTTTCATGAAAATCCATGATTTTTATCAGGATCCGTTCATTTTGTGGGGCGGATCGGCGGACATATTCAAGACCGTTTCGTTTTTGCCTTTGGCGGTGAATGAATGCAAATCGAACCCCATTATCGCAAATCCTTAGAAAACGAAATGTTACCCGTTGCCTCATAAAAAACGGTTGTTTAAAACATTTTTAAATTTTAATTTCGTAAAATATCTATGAAAAATTCGGAAGGAGAAGCACGATGAATTTCCAACGCATCCTGGTTCCGGTAGATTTTAGTGATTGTTCCAGCAAGGCGCTGGATTATGCCATCCGATTTGGCGAACTATACGGATCCGAGCTCACATTATTTCACGTCATTACCTTGTTTCAGGAAGATGTGAATGAGATTGAAAAAGTTCAGGAGCTGGAGGCGTACGTTAAAAAACAGGAACAAAAAATTCATAAAGAGATTGAAAAACAATTTCACCGGGTAAGCGATCGAGGGGTCAATGTACGGTCGGAAGTGCAGCGAGGCATTTCGGCCGCAGATGCCATTCTGGAATATCTGGAGGAGCAGCCGTTTGATCTGGTCATCATGGGGACTCATGGGCGCACCGGTTTAAAACATTTGATCCAGGGCAGTGTGGCCGAAAAAGTCGTGCGCCTGTCCCCGGTACCGGTGTTGACCATTCATCGGGATGTGGATAAGATTGAATTCGATCACATCCTGGTGCCTGTCGATTTTTCCGTCCATTCCCGAAGGGCGGTGGAATATGCCAGCTCCCTGGCAAAGAATTTCAATGCACATCTAATTTTTCTGCACGTGATTGAGCAGGAGATCCATCCCTCCTTTTATGCTGCCGGGGTTTCTTCCATTTTTGAAATCGACAAGACACTTAAAGAACGCGTCGTGGAAAATATGCAGGAGTTTGTCTCCGATGTGGTTTCGGACGGGCTGACCATGGATTACGTGGTTACCGAAGGTAAGGCGCATAAGGAAATTGTGGACTATGCCCGGAATCATTCGGTGGATTTGATTGTCATTGCCACCCATGGATTAACGGGATTGGAGTATTTACTGCTGGGTAGCACCACGGAGAAAGTTGTCCGCTGGGCGACCTGCCCGGTACTTACCGTTAAGCGCGAATCCAAATAAATCCAAATTATGCTTTAAACCACGAATGACGCGGATGAATCTAAAAAATATAAACAAAATAGCGAATAAATCCCGGAACACATTTTCATTCAGATATAATCCAATGTATAATTCGTGTCATTCGTGAATAATCTGGGACAAAAATATCCATATATTCGTTGTGCAGATTGAATGCGCGTGCGAACGAGCCGGGAGAAAAATCATTGGCCGGGAACGATTGGAAAACGATTGGGTTTATGAAATAAATTTGGAGTGAACTTGATCAGAGGAATGACGTGTTATGATACCCCTACGTGATAATATTCCATCCCGAACGTTTCCCGTTGTGAATTATGCCCTTATCATCATCAACAGCGCCATTTTTTTGTACGAAGTGTCTCTGGGACCGCAGCTTGAGGCCTTTTTGCACACCTTTGGGGTGATCCCTGCAAAATATTTCTGGCTGGCCCAGCACGAACCCTGGAACATTGTGGAACGTTTCTTTCCCATTTTAACCTCCATGTTTCTTCACGGGGGATGGTTGCATATCATCGGAAACATGTGGTTTTTATGGATTTTTGGCGATAATGTGGAAGATCGTATGGGACACGGTCGCTATCTGGCTTTTTACATTTTGAGTGGCATTGGGGCCAGTCTGTTCCACATTTATTTGAATCCCACATCCACCGTTCCGACCATTGGTGCCAGCGGTGCCATCGCCGGGGTGATGGGAGCTTACTTCATTCTGTATCCCTTTGCGCGGGTCATCACGCTGGTACCCATTTTTATTTTTGTGGATATTATTGAGATACCGGCCTTCTTTTTCCTGGGATTCTGGGTACTGTTGCAATTCTTCCAGGGGACATTATCGCTGGCGTTCAGTCAAAGTGGGGGTGTGGCCTGGTGGGCGCATTTTGGCGGATTTCTGGTGGGCGCGGTGCTGGTCTTTTTCTTCAAAAAGCCCAGAAAAAAAATGCCCCGCGTGTATCCCGATCAATTTTTCCCCTGGTAACGGGTGGCTGTGAGAACGAATCAAATGGAGGATAATAGAGATGAGCATGCTGGACATTTTCTGGCTCTTTTTTATGATTTCGGCGCTGCAACCCATTATTCGGCAACGGATGCTGGTTTCGGCACGCCTGCGACTGATGCAAAAAATTGAAGCCAGGCGTGGCAGCCGACTGATTGCGCTGATCCATCGGCAGGAAACCATGAGTCTGTTGGGATTTCCCGTGATGCGCTACATTAACATCGAAGATTCGGAAGAAATCCTGCGCGCCATTAAACTGACCGATCCAAAGATCCCCATTGACCTGATCATTCATACACCGGGTGGACTGGTGCTGGCGGCCAAGCAAATTGCCATGGCCCTGAAACGCCATCCCGCCAAGGTTACCGTCTTTGTGCCCCATTATGCTATGTCCGGTGGAACACTGATTGCCCTGGCCGCCGATGAGATTGTGATGGATCCCAATGCCGTTTTGGGCCCGGTGGATCCTCAACTGGGGCAGTATCCCGCCGCTTCCATTCTGGCAACGGTGGAAAAGAAAAAGGCCGAGCACCTGGACGACCAGACGTTGATTATGGCGGACATTAGCGAGAAGGCCATCCGACAGCTCAAGAAAACGGTGACAGAGATTTTGAGTGACAAAATGGATCCCAAAAAAGCCGAGGAACTGGCAGATCTGCTGTCCCGGGGGCACTGGACGCACGATTATCCCATTACCGCAGAAGAAGCCCGCTCGTTTGGGTTGCCTATTTCCACCGATGTTCCCGAGGAAATCTATCAGTTCATGAACCTCTTTCCGCAACCCACGCAGCATCGGATGCCAACCGTGCAGTATATTCCGGTACCTTATTCGCCATCCACAAAAAATACCTGACGGTACCGGAAGGATCGTAAACAATCGACGATTTGAAAGACGCTGGATGCTTGCGGTAATCGATCGAGACCGGGTGAGGCGCAATGTACAGGGATGGGGATGGGGGAATTTTCCAATTTGTTATTAGGTTCGATTGTTTACGCGTGTTAAATTTATTTTCTATGAAAAAACAGGATTGGGAACAATGGATGCAAAAGATTTAAACCTTAACAATTCTATTACCCCGGATGACGAACTGGAGAAGCCCGAGGGGCCACCGATTCAGTCGCAGATTAATGCGCGAGCCAAGATTATTGAGATCCTGAATCGCGTGGAAATGCGTCAGGCATTTACGGATAAACTGCTGGAAAAGGAACTGAATGAATTCGAAGAGGCAGATCGTTCTCTGATCACGGAGGTGGTGTACGGCGTTTTGCGCTGGCGCTACCGATTGGACTGGTTCCTGCGACAACTCTATGTGGGGGAATTCGAAGATTTAATACCGGACGTAAAGAACAATCTTCGCTCTTCGCTATATCAGCTCATGTTTCTGGAAAAAATCCCACCATATGCGGTGCTGAACGAGGCAGTGGAGATTGCCAAACAGAAGTTCAATCAAAAAACGGCCAATCTGGTGAATGCCATCTTGCGCAATTACCTTCGCCAGCAGAAAAAGCTGGAATATATGGAGATGCAGCTGGACGTGTTGGAACGAATGGCGGTGCAGTACTCGCATCCCAAGTGGTTGCTCCAGCGGTGGATTGAGTACTGGGGAGTGGATGAAGTTACCCATTTAATTGAAAAGAACAATGAGCGCCCGAAATTATTCATTCGGGTCAATCATCTGAAGACGGACAGGGAGCAGGTTAAACAGGTGCTGGAACAGGCCGGACTGGAATACGAAGAGCACCCGGATTTTCCCAATTTTTTGTGGATTAAAGATTTTTCCGCCTTTCGGAAGCTGGATTTATTGCGCCAGGGGTGGGTGTCGGTTCAGGATGTCAGCACCGGTCTGCCGGTGATGATTCTGGATCCCCAACCCGGCGAAACTGTACTGGATGCCTGCGCAGCACCCGGAGGCAAGGCTGGCTTCATTGGAGAACGCATGCAAAACCAGGGATTGCTGGTTGCCATTGATCGGCATTTCAATCGGGTTAAAATGTTGCGAGATAACCTGTTGCGGTGGGGGATTACCACTGCGCGCTATATTCAGGCAGATGCCACCCAGCTACCCATGACCCTTCTTTTTGACAAGATTCTACTGGACGTACCCTGTACTGGCTTTGGGGTGCTGAACAAGCGGGTGGATTTAAAATGGAAGCGGAGTGCAGAGGACATCGAAAATATGCAACGGCTGCAATTGCAAATGCTGGATGCAGCTGCCAGGGTCTGTAAACCTGGCGGTGCCATCGTTTACAGCACCTGTACGATTGAACCCGAAGAAAATGAAGTAGTGGTGGAAAAATTCCTGGAAACACATCCGGAATTTCAGCTGGAGAATCTGATGGGCGAGTTGCCAGTGGATTATCTCTGGAATCAGCATTACGTGAGGACTTTTCCCCATAAGCACGACATGGATGGATCGTTTGCCGCCCGATTGCGCAAGCGGCCGGTGTAAAACGGGAACCCACTCGCTGCGGTAAGCGAACCCAGAATTCACCGGTAGCTCGAAATGTCGCCTGAAGCAGGGAATTCCCCAAATTATCCCACATGCATTAAACCCAGATTATGCATTAGCCTACGAATTACACGAATTAACACCAATAAAAAATAAAATGCACTGGATTCTATCTGGATGAAAATGTGTTCCGGGGTTTGTTATCTATTTTGTGGATATTTTTCGATTCATTCGCGTGATTCGCGATTCAATGCATTATTTGGGTTAAAATCCCCTCCCGGGTTTTGACCATCCCTCTTCAGATGCCGGATAGCTGTGAGCATCATCTGGGATCAGCGTGTTCGGCTAAAGATCCCTGGCTATTGGAGAGGGGATGGGAATCTTTTCTTCAATTTGCAACTTAAATGTGGGACGTGTAAATTTTGTTTTTCATGCACTATGAAAATCCTGAACAGGTGGCCGGGGAGAGCTATTGGAATAATTCGAAAGATAGGGGATACAGGGGATTGCACATGGAAATTGCGAAGGCCATCCAGTGGAATGAAATTTTACCCGGACGTCTCATCCGCGCCTTGCTTAGACCAAAGCGGTTGGTCAATTTAATCAAAGCCAGTGCTGCGTTGCTGGTCTCCTCGCTCATTAAAAAGCCGGTGGTCTGGGGCATCCCTCCCGTGCTGACCATCGAGCCAACCAATCAGTGCAATCTGCGTTGTCCACTTTGCACCACCGGTGCGGGGGAGATGGAGCGACCGGTGGGACGGCTATCCCCGGAGACGTTTGAGCATCTAATGGAATTGCTGGGGGATTATATTTTTTTCCTGCTGATTTACCATCAGGGCGAACCCTACATGAACAAACATTTTTTTGACTTTGTTCGACTGGCAAAACGGAAGGGCATTTACGTCACCACCAGTACCAACGGCCATTTTTTTACCCCGGCCAATGTGGAAAAAACCATCGAAAGCGGACTGGACTCCATGATCATCTCCATTGATGGGGTTACGCAGAGTTCTTATGCGCACTATCGCGTTGGTGGGGATCTCCAGCGAGTGATTGAAGGAACGCGACTGCTCATGGAGACGCGCCGCCGCCTGGGTTCCCGTACTCCGAATGTGGCCATCCAGTTTCTGGTCATGAAGCACAACGAGCACGAGATCCCGGCCATGAAGCGACTGGCAGAGGAACTGGGGGTCGATCGGTTTCTGGTGAAAAATATTGAAGTACACTCCATGGAAGAAGCCCGATTCTGGCTGCCTGATGAAGAAGCCTTCCGCCGGTATGAAATCCGCAATGGGGAATTGGTGGTAAAAGGTGTGTCCGAAAAGCAAAATTGCCCCCGCCTGTGGCTGTCCACTCTCATGAACTGGGATGGAACTATCGTTCCCTGTTGTTTCGATAAAAACGGGAAGTATGTGGTGGGTAACATCCATTCGGTGGCGGACTTCCGGGCAATCTGGAAAGGCCCACAATTACAGGCATTTCGCCAGCAGCATTTACGCGATCGACAGAGCATCGACATCTGTCGCAATTGTAATCAGGGATTTGGCAGTTTTCTTCCCGACCGGTTATGGCAGCGCTGGATGGCACGATCCGCTTCGCAACCAGCGGCTTCTCACAATCTGGAAACCGTGACCCAACTGACCCCTGAGAAAGAATGATTGATCTTCCAACCATTCTGCACCTGTGGATGCATTATCCTTTACAAATGATGGTGCTGGTGCTGACCATTTTTTATGGTGCCGGCCTGATAGCCCTGAAGCGCGGGTTTAAGCGCCTGGTTTATCCCGATTCCCCGGAATTGCCCTCCGTTTCCATCGTTGTTAGTTTTCACAACGAGCGCCGCCATGTGGAGGCCTGTTTGCGTCATCTGCTCCAGCAGGATTACCCCCGGGAGAAACTGGAAATCATCGCCGTGGACGATCGTTCCACAGACGGTACCGGCGAGGCACTGGATGAGCTGGCGCGTCAGCATCCCCGATTGCAGGTGATCCACATCGATGATCTGCACCCGCAGTTTGCACCCAAAAAGCGGGCCATTGATCGGGCCATTCGCCAGGCCAATGGTGAAATTATTTTATTGACCGATGCCGATGGGCGACCCGGCAAGCAATGGGCGAGAGGAATGGTAAGATTGTTTTCCCGGGAAACCGGGATGGTATTGGGATATGCCCCTTACACCACGCGTGCACCGTTTCATCGATGGATTCACAAAATACTGGCACTGGAATATTTTTCGCACGCTGCTGTTGCCGCAGCCACCACTGGTCTGGGATATCCGGTAACCTGTGTGGGAACCAATCTGGCCTATCGGCGACGGGTTTTCCTGCAACTGAATGGTTTTGGCCCATTTCGCCACATTCATACTGGCGATGATGACCTGTTCCTTCAGCGGGTGCGCGATGAGACCCGGTGGAAGATTCGCTACGCCGTCGATCCAGAAACATTTGTCTGGAATTTTCCACCCGGCTCTTTCACCCAATTTTATCATCAGCGATTGCGGTATGCATCCAAGGGTTTTTACTATCCCGCAAAAGTCACCGCCATTCTTATTGGTTATTACTTCTTGAACGTCCTGTTATTTCTGGGCACTCCCTTTGCGGTAATTTCCGGCCAGCCCCTCTGGCCACTTTTGCTGGCAATATTTTTAAAAGGGATGGGAGAATGGCGGTTTCTATACTCAGCCTGCCGTCGATTTTCCAGCTGCGCGATTCTAAAGTATTTCCCGCTGGCGTTTATCCTTCACGTGCCTTATGTGGTGTATTTTGGGTTGCTGGGACAGTTTCAAAAATTCCAGTGGGGAAGTCGACCGAAATAAGCGCCGGTGATGTGGATAACCACAACTTTTAACCCGGAATTTGCAGGAGCCTACGAATCACACGAGTGAACACAAATAAACCCAGATTATGCTTTATACCACGAATTGCACGAATTAACACAAATAAAATTAACCCGTTTTGCGAATTAGACAACCCAAACCGTTAAAACGGTTCTATAATTTATTGTTACTATAGGAGTTGTCCACCCAGATAAATCTGGGTGTTAATGAATGAGAATTTCGATTAACTCCTGGCTTCAGCCAGGAGAATAGATGACGTAACCGATTGATTCTTAACCGTCTTAACGGTTTTTCTAAATACCTGCTTTATCCTGAATTAGCACAACGGGTAAAAAAATAATAAAATACGATGGATTTTATCTGTATAAAAATATGTTTCGAGGGTTATTCGCGATTTAATTGATATTTTTTGGTTCCATTCGCGTAATTCGTGGTTTACCATATTTGGGTTTAACGTATTATCAGGGTTTATTCACCGGTTTGAAAGAGGGAGAAGAGCATCGATATCCAATTCTGATGCCCGCCAATTGGCTCCCGAAATGATGAGGGGAGTGGGTGAGACAATCCTGCCCCACCTGCGACACACAGGCCACATGTCTATCCCTTTTATTTTCAATGCATTACGTGTGAATGGGACATTCGTGCCCCAGATGAAGCAGGATCTGGCCTTCCAGGGGAAATCGTTAACTCCTTTATTATCAATTGATTAGCACAATCTTTTTGTTCCGGCACTGCGCTTGCATCTCTTTTGAATAAACCAAGTGGCGGCACATGAAACGGGTGATGATTTTAGCCAGACGGGATGATTGGGAAATGGATTACGTGGAGGAGGAACTAACAAACATGCACCTGACCATCGAAACCTGTCACCAGAGTATGGACTTTCTTGAGAAATACACCCGGTCTTACGCCCAGCTGGTGATTCTGGATGTGGATTTGTTGAAAGAATCGTTAAGCCAGCTGGTGCGGATCCTGCGCTCTTTGAATAGCGAGGTGAAATTGCTGCTGGTTTTGTCCCCCAATCAATTAAAGCACTGCGCGGAAGTCATCTCCATGGGGGACGTGAATTATTTTATCAAACCGATTTCCATCAAAAACCTGGTGGAGATGGTGCAATCGTTTCTTAAACCAAAAAAGGAGGAGTGATGATGAAACGTTTCTATGGACTACCTGTTTTACTCCTGATCTTTCTGGTACCGCTGGTGCTGCAGGCGCAGAACTATGTGGGATCGGATGCCTGTATGTCCTGTCATGGTTCGGCAGACGTGACCCAGGCGGGTTATAATATTTACGAGGAGTATATGAAGACCGGTCATCCTTTCAAATTGAACCCGGTTTCCGGGGCACCGCCGGTGTATCCAACCAACACCAGTCCCGGGGTTCCCGAACCGCCCCATGGTATGACCTGGGATTCGCTTTCCTACGTCATTGGTGGATTCGGCTGGAAGGCGCGTTTTGTTAAAAAGAATGGCTATATTTTTACCGCCAACGATTCGGCGCAGTACAACCTCTGGGGAAGTGGAGAAACCCAATGGGTGCCCTATCACAAGGGTGAGGCCAAGGCGTACAATTACAATTGTTTTAAATGTCACACCACTGGCCCCGAGCCCACTGGTTCCTGGAACGAGATAACCCCGGATCTGGGCACATTTGCCGAGCCGGGAATTCGTTGCGAGGGGTGCCATGGCCCGGCCAGTGATCATATGGCAAGCGCCACCACCCATCCCCCCATTCAGGCGGATAGCCTGCGCTACCATCGCTGCGGCGATTGTCATTCCCGGGGAAGCAAAACGAATATGATTCCGGCCAAAGGTGGATTCATCCGCCATCATGAACAGTACAACGAAATGCAGGCCTCCAAGCATAACACCATGGGATTGACCTGTGCAACCTGTCATAATACCCATGTGGCGTTGCGATATCCCGATGCCGCCGGTACCGATAATAATGGCAACCCGCTGTCCGGCATTAAACTGGAATGCGAGAATTGTCATCCCAACAAACAGATCACCTTTCAGGATGGTTCCCCGCATGCTGCGGAATGTACCGATTGCCACATGCCAAACGCCAGCAAATCGGCTCTCGGTGCCCAGCTGGGCAATGGGTGGAAGGGTGACGTGGCCACCCATCTGTGGAAGATCGACACCCGCGCTGTGGGACGCGACTCCATGTTCACTCCCGATGGGAAGTACGTCCGCCTGGATGACAATGGATATGGTGCGGTAACGCTGGATTTTGTCTGTCTGCCCTGCCATCAGGATAAGACGGTGGAATGGGCGGCCGGATTTGCTCTCGACATTCACACCAATGGTCTGGTGGGCATCCCGGAATCGCCGATCGAAATTCCGGTCGATTTTGCTCTCTTACAGAATTATCCCAATCCGTTTAATCCCACCACCACCATTGAATTTCACCTGCCACGAACCACACGGGTGAAGCTGGCGGTTTACAATACCGTGGGACAGGAAATTGCGGTGCTGGCCAATGGCGTGTTGGCGCCAGGAAAGCATCGGGTCACGTTTTATGCAAACGATTTGCCCAGTGGGATTTATTTTTACCGTCTGGAGGCGGAGAAGCAGATTTTCTCCCGGAAGATGGTGTTGATGAGATAAGCCCATGCCTTCCACAATGGATCGGAGTATACCGGGATCCGGGAAATGGATCCCGGTATTTTTATGCCGGGTTTTGTTCTGGTCTACGAATTACGCGAATTCACCCGTACAAAAATTTTAAAATGCATTTGATGATATCGGGATGAAAATGTGTTCCGCACGCACACCGCCCCGAAGGGGCAAAATAGGATAACCAGGGTATCACCCCGGGATGTGGAAAGACCGCCAATCATGGTATTCCGCCCCGAATGGGCAGAATGGGATAGCCCGTGGCGCCGCCCCGGGATATGGGAAAATCCAATGTTCATGCATTCCGCCCCAAAGGGGCACAATACGGTAGCCAGGGGGAACACCCCTGGGAAAAGAGGCAACCTCCGTTCGTGTTTTTATTCCGCCCTGTAAGGGCACAATATTTTATCGCTGCCCTTCAGGCAGCAGGTGGGATTGTCGGGATGTTCCCTTCCTCTCCCCACGCGTTGCGTGGGGCTACAATATGGTTGCCCTTCGGGCAACCCGCCACATGGTGGTGCAATACGGTTAACAGGGGTATCACCCCTGAGGAAATAGGCGACCTCCGTTGTTCCGCCCTGAAAGGGCAAAATAGATTAGCCCGGGGCATCGCCCCGGGATGTGGGGAAATCCAATGTTCATACATTCCGCCCCGTAAGGGCAAAATATTTTATCGCTGCCCTTCAGGCAACGGGGTTGAAAAATATTGGGGCATTTCATGTCCCCACCACGCAAAGCGTGGGGCTACCGTATGGTTGCCCTTCAGGCAACACGCCCCGAAGGGGCAAAATATGATAGCCAGGGGTAACACCCCTGCGAGAGAAGGCGACCTTCGTGCGTGGTTTATCTCGCCCTGAAGGGGCACAATATTTTATCGCTGCCCTTCAGGCAACGGGGTTGAAAAATATTGGGGCATTTCATGTCCCCCCCCACGCGTTGCGTGGGGCTAACGTATGGTTGCCCTTCGGGCAACCCGCCCCGAAGGGGCAAAATATGATAGCCAGGGGTAACGCCCCTGGGAATTTTGAGAGCACCATTCATATTTTATTGCGCCCTGAAAGGGCAAAATAGGTTAGCCCGGGGCATCGCTCCGGGATTGGGGAAATCCAGCGTTCATGCAACCCGCCCCGAAGGGGCAAAATATGGTAGCCAGGGGTAACACCCCTGGGAAAAGTGGCAACCTCCGTTCATGTTTTATCTCGCCCTGAAGGGGCACAATATTTTATCGCTGCCCTTCAGGCAGCAGGTGGGATTGTTGGTATGTTCCCTTCCTCCCCCCACGCAAAGCGTGGGGCTACCGTATGGTTGCCCTTCGGGCAACCCACCCCGAAGGGGCAAAATATGATAGCCAGGGGTAGCACCCCTGGGAAAAGAGGCGACATCCGTTCATGGTTTATCTCGCCCTGTAAGGGCACAATATTTTATCGCTGCCTTTCAGGCAACGGATGGGATTATCGGGATGTTCCCTTCCTCCCCACACCACTTGCGTGGCGCTAACGCCTCCCTCAACCACATTGGACGCCCATTCCCATCCATGTGCCATTTTTCTCAAATGGGACTTTCTTTTCTCGTTCCCTCTTTCATAAATTCCAGTAGTTAAAAAACACCCGATAAAACATCGGGGTGGTTGCCATGAACACCAACCGTCCGCACTTTGGGGCATTTATGCACTCCCTGAAATTTCGCCTCATGGTGCTCATCACCCTGGCGCTGCTAATCGTGGTTGGTGGCCCCATGATCCTGCTCATCCACATCCTGGACGCGAATTACCAGGAGTTTACCATCAACATGCTGGAAACCACCAGCCAGGTAGTGTACCAGGCCATTTACGCCGGCATGCTGCAGAACAATCGCCAGGCGATTCAAAAAAATCTGGAATTGATTTCTCTGGAGCCCACCATTCGTTCGGTGCGCATTTACCGGATGGATGGCACCATCATCTTTTCCTCGGATTCCACCGAAATCTACCGCAAAATTCAAGATCTCTCACGGGATGTTCTGGTGGATCGCGATAAGATTGACGTGAAAGAGGCCTATTACACCCGCGGCCACACCTACTCGCACCACCACGGCATCTACATTCAGGAGGAGTGCACCCCCTGCCATAAAAATCGCGGCGAGCTGATTGCCATTATGGATTTGCACGTGATATTGTCCCAATCGGAGCAAATGTATTTAACCGCCAAGCGCCTGACCATTTTTAGCACCGGTATTAGCGTGGTGGTCTTGTGGCTGGTGCTGAATTTTATGTATCACGGTCAGATCGAGACCCGCCTGAAGCGCATTATCCAGGGATTTGATCGCCTGGCAGAAGGGGATTTTCAGGTGCAGGTGCGCATGCCCGGTCGGCACGAGCTGGCCATGCTGGCACAAAAATTCAACACCATGGTGGAACGGTTGAAGGCAGCTCGCGAGCGCGAGGAAAACCTGTTGCGCGAAAAAATCGAGCGGGCAGATCGGTTGGTCACCCTGGGCGAAATTGCCGCCGAAATTGCCCACGAGGTAAACAATCCCGCCAGCATCATTCTCACCCGCGCCGAATACCTGAAAGGGGAGCTGGAAGACCAACTGGCCGATCGGCAATTCTCCCAAGACCTGGACATGATCATTCATCAAACCCAGAAGATTGCCGATACCACCCGTTCCATTCTGCACTATGCGCGCAAACGGCCGCGAACCTTTGAACCCTGCGAGTTAGGAAGAATCATTCAACAATCCCTGAAAGTTCTGGAACCGCTGTTTCACCAAAAACGGGTGCGGGTGGAATTTCAGCCACCGCGGGAACCGGCCTGTCTGCTGGGAAATGCCGCCCAGCTGGAACAGGTATTCTGCAATCTGATCACCAACGCGCTTCATGCAGTGGAGCGAGAGAGCGGTCAGATCACGGTGGTGCTGGAGTCCGGCAGCGATGTTCATCGGGTGATCATTTGCGATAATGGGCCGGGTGTGCCGGAGGAATTTCGCGATAAAATTTTCTCCCCGTTTTTTACCACCCGGCGCAATGGCGAAGGGACGGGGCTGGGATTGTTCATCGCCAAAAACATTGTGGAACATCACAATGGGCGCATATATCTGAAAGATGCGTCGCAGGGTGCAACTTTTGTTGTCGAATTGGAGGCCACTCATGAAAAATGTTGACCTGTTAGTCATCGATGATGAGCAGGAGATGCTGGAAAGTTATGCCAAGATTCTGGAACGGGCTGGTTATCGGGTGACGGCCGTGACCAGTGCCCGCAGGGGATTGGAATTGCTTTCGCGGCCAAATGATTTTGCACTGGTGATATGCGACCTGAAAATGCCCGGCATGGACGGCATGCAATTCCTGAAGCGGGTAAAACAGGCTCATCCCCACCTGCCGGTGATCATGGTGACCGGCTATGGCACGCTGGAACGCGGGGTGGAGGCCGTCAAGCAGGGGGCTTACGATTTTATCGAGAAGCCATTTCCATCCAAAAAGCTGATCCGTGCCATTGAGGAAGCGCTCCAACAGGTGGCACCCATCCTGGAAGCACGGATCCAGGGGCATGAATTTGACGGGATGGTGGGGAAGAGCCCGGCCATGCAGGCCATCTTTGAAATGATTCGCAAAATTGCACCGGGAAATGCCAACGTGCTGATAGTGGGAGAGAGCGGTGTGGGCAAGGAGTTAATCGCCCGCAGCATTCACAAAAATTCTCTGCGGCGAAATCGTCCCCTTATTCCCATCAATTGTGGGGCGTTACCGGAAACCCTGTTTGAAAGCGAACTGTTTGGTTACGAAAAAGGGGCCTTTACCGGGGCGTTTCAGTCCAAGCCGGGATTGGTCGAACTGGCTAACGGCGGTACCCTGTTTCTGGATGAAGTATGCGAGATGCCGCAATCCATGCAGGTGAAATTGTTGCGCATGCTGGAGGATCGCAAGATTCGTCGGGTGGGAGGGAGCCAGGAAATTCCGGTGGACATCCGGGTCATTTCGGCGACCAACCGTCAGCCGGAAGAGCTGCTGGAAGCTGGCCTGCTGCGGGAGGATTTTTTCTTCCGAATCAACACCATTCAAATCCAGATTCCCCCACTGCGGGAACGGAAAGAGGATATTCCCATTCTGGTGGAACATTTTCTGCACCAGTTGAACCAGAAGTACAATCGCCAGATTACCCGGATTGAGCCCGAGGCCATGGAGCGCATCAAACATTATGAATGGCCGGGAAACGTTCGTGAATTGCAAAACGTGATCGAGCGCACCTATTACCTGGCCAATCCGCCGGTGATCCGTGCCGTGGATTTGCCGGCGTATCTCGGCCAATCCGGCTATCACCGATTTAAGCGCCACTGGGAGAATCTGTCTTACAAAGAGGCCAAAGAGCAGGTGCTGGCCACTTTTGAGCGGGAGTACCTGAAATATCAGCTGGATCGACATGGGTGGAACATTAGCCAGACGGCCAGGGCATGTGGCCTGGATCGGCGAACCATCCACCGGCTAATTAAAAAATTCGGACTTCGGGAAAGCGAGCAGGCGTGAGCAGGGATTGCCGGTCTATCAGCCCGTTCCGTTGTAAATGCGTTTGGGTTAATCCGGATTCATCGTGCTCTGGAACGTAACGCGAATTGTGTGTTAAACCCAGATTATGCATTAGCCTACGAATGACACGAATGAACACCAATAAAAATAATAAAATGCACTGGTTTCTATCTGGACGAAAATGTTTTCCCGGATATATTCGCTATTTTGTTGATTTTTTTCGAATTCATTCGCGTGATTTGTGGTTTAACGCTTTATTTGGGTTTATTGATTTTATTTGTGTTAATTCGCGAAATTCGTGGTCTAAAGCATAATCCGGATTTAATTTGAGTTAATTCGTGTCATTCGTGGTTTAGTACAAAGTCTGGATTTATCGCGGCAAATTCACAATGTAGGCGTAGGGCTGAGGAAGCCCCTCGGTGCAGTTTCGGCACATGGGAATGCCTGCTCGCCGATGTAAAATATGCCATCGGAATCGTTGAAACGCCTGTCCCCGCCACACCTCAGAAAATGTCTGCTCCTCCCGAAACACATTTCCCATAGCCCAGTCTGCATCCTTGTCAAAACAGCAGGGAGACAGGGTGCCATCCCAGTTGACCACGGGATTCAGCCAGAGCCGCTTGCACCAGTTGGGGAGTCGCCCCTTGATGCGCACGTCGGTTGTCCCGGTTTCGTATCGGTTGAATCGGGGATCATCCGGCAGATAGGCCTGCGCCTGAGGTTGTGTGTACACCTGGGCGCTTTTGAACGAAATCCGATCCACCCCGATGGCCTCGGCAAACTGGATCAATGCATCGATCTCGTGTTGGTTATGGCGGAAAACCAGAAATTGCAACTCGATGATCGGGGTGGGTGATCGCATTTCCCGACGGATGCGCGCGATCCGCGTCAGGGCGTCCATAACCCGCTGAAAGTTGCCTCCCACCCGGTAGCGGGTGTAGGTTTCGGGATTGGTACCATCCAGCGAAAAAATCAGCTGATCCAATCCCGACTGGATTAATTCGCGAGCCGCTTCGTCCGTGCGGATAAAATGGCCGTTGGTAGAGGTGATGACCATGATGCCTCTGGCTTTGGCATAGCGAATAAAATCCACCAGACGGGGATGAATGAACGGTTCTCCCTGATTCCACAATTGAATCTGCAGCAGGCGGTGTCCCACTGCATCGATCAATCGCTGATAGGCCGTCCGGTCCAGCCGTCCCCGTGGCCGGGTCATGCTGCCATTGCCCGACGGACACATGGGGCACTTGAGATTGCAAATGTTGGTGGGTTCAATCATCAGCATGGGGGGAACTCCCCAGATGATGGGTCGCCGGAACAACCGGGAAAGCGCCATGGCGAGGGTGGCCTGAAACACATTGACAATCCGGATTGGTGTCCAGCGCACGGCGTGGATCATGGAATTGCTGAGCAGTGTCCGCAGCGGGACAACGAACCAGCGGCGCCAGACGGAAGCCCGCAGCGATGATACCACCGATGTCTGGGTCGTGGACATGCTGGGTTCGTTTTTTGGTGCGAATGCAATATAGGAAACCCGGCCGCTGAATGCCACAAAAACCGGGCAGGGAATTCTACTTTCGAGAGCGTAGCCAGTGTTTAATCTGGTGACCGGATTGCCGCAAGGTTGGGGGAATGTCCTTTAGATGATGACGGTGCCGATGGATGAAATAAATTCCCACCAGCGCCGGCAGAATGGAATTCAGGAAAAAGATGACCAGTGCTGCCGCAACGCCTTCCCCCGCAGGAATCCCCTGCAGTGGAAACAGGTAGGAGGCCATCCACTCCCGAACGCCCATGCCCGAAATGGTGATGGGAACCAGCCCGCTGCCCCAGAGAAAGGCCACCGTGGCCAGCGTGAAATCCCAGCGGACGGGGTACAGTTTCCAGAAAATCAGGTAGTATTGAATGCCCATGAACATGAACATCAACAGGGAATAGCCCAGGTTTACCAGAAACGTCCACTGCCCGTTGGTGGGTTTTTCCTCAATCTTTTTCCAGAATGGCAGGACGGGGGTCAGGAAGTAGACGATCAGCATCCCGGCGGCGACCATCCCGGCCAGCAGGCGATGCGCCGGGAACAGCATGCCCAGCGCCCCGGCAATCAGCATTAGCTTGATGAAGGTCTGGAAAAACCGCTCCAGTCCAAATGCGACAATCTTGCCCCGTTTCCGTCCGGGTAGCAGAAAAATCTTGGTGATTTCGGCATGACCACCGGGGAGAATCAGCCGAAAGGTGAAACCGGCCAGAAAAGAGGGTAGAATGTCCCCCGGGTGGAAATCGGTAGAGTACTCACGGATCAATAGCCGCCAGCGCCAGAATTGAACCGTGATGTTGCCCAGTGCCGCCAGTACAATCAGCAGCCAGGCCACCGGCGACACTTTGGGGTAGAATTGAATCATCACTGCTGGATCGACCTGGAGGATGATCCAGACCATCAAACCCAGGCTAATGGCCAGTTGACCCCAATGCCACAAACGTTGACTCAGCGTTGCCGGTACCAATGGTTATTCCTTCCAGCGATAAATGTCGAATGCTCCCAGAAAACTAAACAGGAATATATAAAACGGGTAAATGATTTGCATCAGGGGAAAGTATTTCACCAGCTGGGTTTGGCGGAAGATGCGGGCGGCCACGGTTAAATCCACAAATTCCATCAGGAATTTCGCCCCCATCGTGTACAGCCAGAGGGTAAGGTACTGCGGAGCAAAGAGGGGAAATAAGGTGAGCCAGCAATAGGAAAGAAAAACCCCCAGGGAGAAGGCGATGGCCGATGGCGTTTGTTTGAAAATTTTACTGTGTTTCCGCAGCTGGGCATGAAAAATTTCTTTTAGGGTGGCTGGCGGAAGGGTGGCCACAAAGGTCTGCGGATGGGCACAGAAAACAATTTTCCCTACCTTCATGAAGCGGAATCGTTCGGTCAGGTGCACGTCATCGCCGCTGCGGAATTTTTTTAACGCCAGAAAACTGCCCACATCATTGTATGCATCCTTTCGATAGGCCAGGTTCCGCCCCACACTGGAGATGGGGTGTCCCAGCTGGGTGGGTGCCGCCGCCACGATGGCCGAGAACAAATTATCGAATGCCAGCAGTTTGTGCCACACACCGGGTCGTTCGATCAGGGGGGAATATCCCAGTACCATGGTCACATCATTTTCGAAATAACGGGACATGTGCCGCAGCCAGCCCGGCGGTACCACACAATCGGCGTCCGTGGTGAAAATGATTTCCCCCCGTGCAGCAGCGATGCCCGTCAGCAGGGCGTGTTTTTTCCCCCGCAGTTCGCTGCTTTTCTGGTTCAGGGGAATGAACTTCCAGTTGGGATGGCGGGTGCAGTATTGCTGAATCAAACGGGGGGTGGCGTCGGTGGAATGATCGTCCACCAGGATGATTTCGTAGCGGTCTTCGGGGTAATCCAGCTGCTCCAGGCTGTTCAAACAGGCCTGAATGCGATCGGCTTCGTTGCGGGCGGCAATTACCACGCTAATCCGCGGGGTGAACGATTGGGTGGGTTCCCGCAAACGAAGCAGACCAACCAGCACCCCCAGCAACACCAGGAAGTAAATCCCCACCGGAATCGAAAATAACCAGGGGAAGAGGATGTGTTCAGTAATCCCAGCGAAATCCAAAACGCCATTCCGTTGTATTCGTTCGGCTGTTCAGTCGCGTAACGGATTGAGCCTGCCACTGCAGGTTCAAGAATAGATCGTTAAACATTTCGTATTGTAAATAAACCCGAATGGTTTTCTCGGTGCGTAAAATGCCTTCCAGGAATTTGCGGGTTTGCCGGGGCACGCGCTGGTCGCCCAGCAAAATATTTCGGCCTAACAGAATGTCTCCACCAATGTTTTCGTTGGGATAGTTTTCGCCGTGTTTCCATTGCCGCAACTGCAACCCACCAATCAGCCGGCGATGAAATTCCTTTTGCAGGTGAACGTACCATACTTCGGAGTTGGGGCCTGCCCAATATCCCAGCGGTTGTAGATTGTTGATGTAGCGGTTTATCGCATATTTGTGGGTATACACCCAGGGCATGATGGCCACGTATTCCACCCGAATGCTGAAATTGGGAATCCGAAAGGGATCCATATTCACGAATCCCAGCATCACCGCGTGTTTGTTACCGTACCAATCGGTAAATAGCTTGCTCTGCCGGAATTCATCCAGAAACAGGGTACCGTAAATTTTCAGGCCCCGTTGCAAGCGCAATTCGGCATCCAGGGCGATGGTCTTATTGTCCCGATCCAGCAGGTAGTGTTCCGTAGCTCGATACATGTTCAGCGGAAGCAGGTAGGCCCATTCGATGCCGCGATTTCCGTAGATGTAGGACTCGGTGAAGGCCAGGGACAGCCGATCCCAGGGGGTCACCTCCAGTCGGTGAGCCACGATCCATTTATCGGGATAATATGGCCGACCGGCCAGGGTATCCCCGGATGCTTCCGCCACCAGCTTGCCGTGGATAAAGGAAAACGTCACCCGACGCCAGCGCTTTTGCAGCTGGAAATAGGGAAAGTGATCGGCATAATCGGAAATGATGAACTGGCCGGATTCCCCCAGACCCCACTGCACAAACTGCTGGGCAAACCGAACCTCGAAGTAAGACAGATCCAGTGCCATTTCCCCGCCCGAACGGTCAAAGTAGGTGACGCTTCCGTGATCCTGTAAAAAGGTGCCCTTTACTTCGGGATGGGCCTCGCGGTAGTATTTTTCGCCGGTGAGGGCGGCCTGGCTGCCCCGTGCCGCAAACCCAAAGTTGTTACCAATGGTGCCCCGAATGTAGTAGGTTTGCATGTTGAGCACCCGGATTTTCCCGTCGCTGCGTCGGTCGTACGTCAAATCCTGAATCAGATCCAAATAGAAACTTCCGCTGCTGTCTTCCCAGACCAGGGTGTGGAATTCCTCTTCGGGCTGATTGCGCTTCAGAAATCGTCGCAGGTCTTTCTTGAATTGTCCCCAGCTGGAGAGCGGCGAATACCAGTTGCGATCCTCGGGTAGTTCGGGGTAACGCTTTCCGGGATCAATTTCCCAGCGGAAGTCCAGTAAAAAGTTGTCCAGTCGTTCGCGATCGATGCGGGTGAGTAAAAACCGGTTGCGATCAATCTGGAGCAACCAGCGAGCGACCGTGCTGCGGGGCAGGGGACGAACCCCATCCATTAAGTTGGGCAGAACGCCCAGTGTTTCCATTCGATCCAGGAAAGCGTAGACCGGATGACCCAGAGGCACGCTGACGGGATTGTCTGCCCAGGCCGCGACTACCCAGAAAACCAGAATCAACAGGCTCCGTTGAATGAATCGCATGGTTGCTCCCTAAATTCCAGACCGAAAATATAGGCCGGGGGTGGTGAAAATTCAATACATTAAAAATTCCGGAGGGTCGGGAAAGGAAAGCGCTGCCGATTGAACTCAGATTATGCCTTAGACCACGAATGACACGGATTAACCCAAATTATGCGATAGCCTATGAATCACACGAATGAACACCAATAAAAATAATAAAATGCACTTGATTTTATCTGAATGCTGAATGAAAATGTTTTCCTGGACATATTCGCTATTTTGTTGATTTTTTTCGAATTCATTCGTGAGATTCGTGGTTTAACGCTTTATTTGGATTTAATGCATCGTTTGGGTTGAATTACTTCCCTTGTGGTGAAAAACCGAATTCGGGAATCGTCGATGACGTTCGAAGTTCGCAATTCCGGTTCGGAAGAATCCGGTGTCCGGATGGCAGGGGGTAAGCGTATTTGATGACGATGGGGGAAAGGGAGAGTTGCTCAGGACGTCCGGTTTTCCGAAGGGCGGGATATTAGTCGGTCGTGCCAGGCGTCGAAGTCGGGAAAGAACAGACGGCCCAGATGCACAAACTCCGTGGGCAGGGGTGCCCGGATGGCAACATCTTCTCGCCGGGCAGGATGGTAGAAGCGCATTTCAAAGCAGTGCAGCATTAAATGAGGGGTTTTGAAATGCTGGGTGGCGGCCAGTCGGTAAATGGGATCCCCCAGCACGGATAACCGGCTGACCTGCAGGTGCAGGCGAATCTGGTGAGTCCGCCCCGTTTGGGGCAGGATGCGCACCAGTGCCACGTTTTTGTCAGGATTCTTCAGCTCGGTGGCGAAATCCGTGCGGGAGTACAAAAAACCCGGTCGCTCGGTGCTGGAAAATCTCGCCGGTGTGTGGTATCCCCGCGGTGCCGACATGTACCCATCGATTGTCCAGGCGGTTTTTTCGGGCGTGCCTTCCACCAGCGCAAAGTAAACCTTCTGAATGCGCGTTTCCTGCATCTGCCGATTGAGATCCCGGATCATCATCCGACTGGTGGGAATGAGCAGAACTCCAGTAGTCCCCTTGTCCAGACGATGAAACGGAAAATATTTTTTGTCCAGTATCCCGGCCTTTTCCAGGTAGGCGTATACATTGTGAACGGCCGATTCCCGCGTGGGGGCAGAGGGAATCCCCGAGGGTTTATTAACCGCCAGCAGATGTTCATCCCGATAAAGAATCCGATCTTCCCAGTGAATGGTACTGGCCAGGGCGTCGATGTCGCTGCCATCATAGTCGTAGATATGAACGGTGTACTCCTGATGGGGTACCAGAATTTTCGATTGTTTACGGATGCGCTTATTATTGAGGTAAACGCTGCCCTGTTCAATCAGGCGGCGCAGGTAGCGTCGGGAAAAATGCGGAAGTGCCTTGTGAAGGGCTTTGTCCAGCCGCTCGTGATTGGGCGATTGAATGGTCACTTTTAGTTCTTTTAACATGATTCCGCTAATCTTTTCCCTTTCCGCATCGACAATTACTGTACCAATAAATATACGATCGGAAAGTGGAAGTTCAACTATTACAAAAATTTCCCGACAGATGGTTTGTCGAGTCCCTGCTGAAAAATCGAATCCTGAAACACGAGCAACTGCTGGAGTTAGCCCAGTGGTACGATCATCAGGAATTGTTTTCCAACTTCCTGGTACAGCAGGGCGTGATTCCGGCGGCGGATCTGGTGCAGTACATCGAGCGGGTGTTTCAAATTCCCTTTGTTAACCTGGAAAACTATCCCATCGATGCCCATGCCATCGAGATTGTCCCCGAAGACATTTGCCAGAAGTACAATTTACTTCCACTTTCCGTGGAAGGCCATTACCTGCATGTGGCGTTTGCCAATCCGTTTGATGTGCAGGTAGAACGGGAATTGCGCTTTTTAACCGGCAAATATATCCGGCCGTATTTTGCCTTTCGGGAGCAATTGCAGCAAAAGATTGGCGAGTATTATTCGCCGGACAAATTCATCAATTCCATTGTGAACAAAGCCAAGGTGCGACATCAGATTCGCATTGCGGGGGATGACGGCAGTCTGGATGATGCGCCGGTGGTCAAGCTGGTTAACCTCATCATCAGCGACGCCATCGAGAAGGAGGCCTCCGATATTCACATTGAACCCACGGAACATGTGGTTGTGGTGCGGTTTCGCATCGATGGGGTGTTGCAAAAGATACTGGAAATTCCCCGAAATTCCCATGCCGCGCTGGTGAGCCGGATTAAGATCATCTCTAATCTGAACATCGCCGAGACGCGCAAACCGCAGGATGGAAAGGCCAAAGTTTACCTGGATGATGTGGATATCGATCTGCGGGTGTCTGTTTTGCCCACCACCTACGGAGAGAAGATCGTGATTCGCATTCTGGATCGGCGGAAGGCTCTGGTATCGTTCGACCAGCTGGGACTGCGGGAAGAAAATCTGGAAAAACTCAAGCAATGTTTTGCGTTCAAGGACGGCATGATCCTGGTCACCGGGCCCACCGGTTCGGGCAAGACCACCACCCTGTATGCGGCGCTGAACCAGATCAAATCGGTAGCCAACAATATCCTCACCATCGAGGATCCCATTGAATACATGCTGGAGGGCATCAATCAGGTTCAGGTGAATGAAAAGGCGGGTATTACCTTCGCCACCGCCCTGCGTTCCTTTTTACGTCAGGATCCGGATGTGATTCTGGTGGGCGAGATTCGAGACCGCGAGACCGCAGAGATTGCCGTCCAGGCCGCTCTGACCGGTCATCTGGTGCTATCCACCCTGCATACCAATAACACATTGGCCACCATCACGCGATTGATGGACATGGGTATCGAAAGCTTCAAGGTGGCCGATGCCCTGCAATCCATTATCGCCCAGCGTCTGGTACGACGCCTGTGTCTGGAGTGCAAGGAAGAAGGAACCAGCGGGGATGAAGAACAATGGCTCCCCCGCCTGCAGTCCTTGGGACTGAAACCGCGATTTTATCGGGCGGCGGGTTGTGCCGCCTGTAACTACACCGGTTACAAGGGGCGGATTGGAGTGTACGAAATCCTGATCCTGGATCAGGAGCTGAAAGCGGCTATTGCGGAAAATCGTCCCCTGCCGGAGCTGCGCAAAATGGCTCAGGAAAAAGGATTCCGTAGCCTTCTGGACGAAGCCCTGGTGCTGGTTGCCGAAGGTGTCACTGATCTGGCGGAAATAAAACGGGTCATTAATGTCTTTGAACCGGAAGCCCGCACACCGGTGGTTTCGGCAGCGGTGGCGCCTGCAGTGGAAGAATCCTTGGCGGAAGAGAAAGTGGTGGAGGAGCATCCGGAGGCCGAACCCGGAACGCCGCGGGTATTGCTGGTGGAAGACGATCGGGTGATGCGGATGATGATCCGGAAACAGATTGAAACCCGCAAGGAGTGGGAAGTGCTGGAAGCCGAGGATGGCCGCGAGGCACTGGATCTGGTCAAAAAGAAGCGCCCGGATGTGATTGTCCTGGACATCATGATGCCCCGGATGGACGGTTTTGAATTTCTAAAGATCATTCGATCCGATCTGGCCTACTCCACCATCCCGGTCATTATCCTGACCGCCATGGAGGGTTCAGAGAATGAAATTAAAGGCTTTGAGCTGGGTGCCGACGATTACTTAGTAAAACCGTTTCATCCGGACATTCTGCTGGCCCGGATTGAACGGTTTTTAAAATCTAAATTTTAATTTTTATAACCAGGAAGGGATGGAACATACAAGGGATGGAGCCTACGGTTTTTATCACATTTTTATTCGGGATTGTTTTCGGGAGCTTTTTGAATGTTTGTATCTACCGGATACCGCGGAAAATCTCGATCTTTAAGATCGGTTCCTTTTGTCCGGAGTGTCGCACACCCCTGCCCTGGAAATACAAAATTCCTTTAATTTCCTTCATTTTGTTAAGGGGGCGCTGCCACTATTGTGGAGCCACCATTTCTCCACGCTATCCCTTCATCGAAGCGCTTACCGGTATTCTTACCACACTGGCATATTTGAAACTGGGATGGGGAGGCGCTTTCATCTTCTACTTAACCTTTGCGTATAGTTTGATCGTGCTGGCCTGGATTGACCTGGAGTATCAGATCATTCCCAACCGCATACTGGGATTTATGTTGCTGGCGGGAATTGTAGAAAATGCCCTTTTTCAGGTCATTCCGTTTTATGAAGCGTTTTTGGGATTCATTGGTGCAGGGGGGATCATGCTCCTTGTCGCGGTGCTGGGACGGGCGGTGTTTCGTAAGGAGGCAATGGGAATGGGAGATGTGAAATTCGCAGCCGTGGCAGGATTTTATTTAGGAGGACACATGATTATTTACGCCCTGTTTTTCAGTTTTTTTATTGCATTTCTGGCGCTGATGTTGATGCAGTTCCTGGGGCGGCGCCAGCGGAAAGAGTACATCCCACTGGGGCCATTTATGTCCATCGCGTTGATTGTTTTCATCTTCTGGGGATCCGTCATTGTGCAGTGGTACTGGCGCATCGTGTTATAGGTGTTGGGGGATAACCAATGGGGCAGTTCCTCTACAAAGCCATGACCGCTGATGGCAAATTCTACGAAGATGTTCTGGTTGCGGACAGCGAGGAAGAGGCGATTCATAAAATTAAATCGCAAAGCCTCTTTCCTATCGAAATCCAGGTGCTGGAAACGCAACAACGAAAGGTCAGTGCGCAGCAATTCCGCTTTAAACCGCGGCAAATTGCGCAGTTTACCAGTCAATTGCACACCCTGTTGAAGGCCGGGGTGCCCATTCTGGCCAGTTTGAAAGCCATCCGCCACCAGAGCAGGGACGAAACGTTCCGGGAATTTATGAATGTGTTGATTCAGGATGTGGCCGGTGGCAGTTCGCTATCCAGCGCCATGGAAAAACATCCCCGCGTATTTTCCCGCATTTATGTGAATGCCATTCGCGTGGGAGAAATCAGTGGTACACTGGAAGAGACCCTGCATTACCTGCACCGTCTGCTGGAAGATGAGTACCGGATCAAGAAGGACGTTCAAAAAGCGCTGCGGTATCCTCTCATCACGCTGGTGGCCATTATCGTTGCATTTTTCATCTTTACCACGCTGGTCATTCCCAAATTCGCTCCCCTTTTTGAAGCCAGTGGAACCGAATTACCGTTCATTACCCGCTTGTTGTTATCCATTTCTGCAGCGTTGACCCAATACGGCTGGTTGGTGGTGCTGGGCATCCTGGGCACGGTGGGGGGCATCCTTTATGCTTATCGATTGGAAGAAGGTCGTTATCATCTGGAATCCTTCCTGTTTACCATTCCTATTTTTGGCGCGTTAATCCAGAAATCGTTGATGGCGCGTTTTACCAAAATGCTGTACACCCTTTTTCATACCGGCATTCCACTGGTGCAGGCACTGGAGATCATCCGTTCCGCCACGGAGAATCGGGTATTCCGCCGGGAGATCGATCGCATGATTCAGGGGGTGAAGAAAGGCGAGGGACTGGCCGCGACGATGGAAAAAAGCCGCATTTTTGATGAGTTTGCAGTACAGATGATTCGCATTGGGGAAGAGAGTGGTGCCATTGAAGGCATGCTCAGCCAGGTGGCAGATTATTACGACAGGGAAGTGACTGAGACGGTGAGCAACTTGAGTACCGTGGTGGAACCGGTGCTGACGGTTATTCTGGGAGCCATGGTATTTATCCTGGCCATGGCGCTGTTGTTGCCCATGTGGGATCTGATCAGCATGATGAAATAAGGTTCCAGCAAATTTTTAGATAGATCAAGTATCATTCACACAACCAATTATTTAAGGAGGATGTATAATGAAACGTTTTATCTCCAACCAAAAAGGTTTTTCGATGGTTGAGCTGGTGTTTGTGCTGGTGATTCTGGGGCTGCTGGTAGCAGTGGCGGTGCCCAAATATATCAGCATGACGGCGGAATCGCAGCGGAAGGCCTGTCTGGCCAATCAAAAATCCATCGAGAACGCCATCCTGATGAAGTACTCCAAGCAGGTGATGCGCAATAAGGATGTGAAACTGAGTGATGTGGCCAAAACGCTGAGGGGGAGTGACTTTGCCGATGGGCGCGTACCCCGGTGTCCCAAGGGGAACAAAAGCTACACCATTTCCGCCAATGATAATTCCCTGCGGGTTATTGTGAAGTGCCCGAACGGTCATAAGTTCTAATATGGATGATGGGATGGGTGGATGACATTGAACTGGCAACAACAGCGTGGGGCAACCCTGCTGGAGCTGATTGTATTGATCACGCTACTGGGGGTTGCCCTGCCCTCGTTGCTTATGGTGATGTCCCGAACCGTGGCCACCCATACCCGGACGGAGATTCAGCGACAGGCAGAAAGCCACGCACAGGAACGCATCGAGGAAATCCTGGCCTTTAAGCAAGCGCATCCCGACTGGTACACCACCATCGATCGGTTTGCGGGTGAAGAACGTCTGGCGGGCGGATACCGAAGGCAAACCACGGTGGAATACATCCTGGCCTGGGGCGAGGCGAATGTCCCGCTGTGGCGCGTGACCGTGACGGTGCGTTATCAGAAACTGGGAACGGTTGCTCGATTAACCGTCTATTTAACCCGATATCAATCATGAATGCCCGGAAGTCGACATATCCCTTCTTCGATGAAAAGGGAGCCAGCCTGCTGGAAATGGTCTTTGTGCTGGTATTATTGGGGGTGGTGTTGTCGGTTTCCCTGGGCTTCATGAATGTTAGCGCCCGCATGATGGTGGATGTGTTTCAGCGATCGTTTTTTGCGACCGAAGCGGATCGAGCCTGGATCCGCCTCCGACAGGATTTTGCTGGTTTAAGCCGGCAGGATATTCTGGAAATTCAGGAAGATCGCATTCGCATTCGCCGTTCGAAAGGCCGACCGATCGAGTATCGCTATCGGCGGGGTGTCCTGTACCGCGATGGGGAGGTGTTCCTGACCCATTTGCGGGGATTTCCTTTTCGTTTGCTGGATGCGCAGAAAAAAGAAACGCGGGACAGAGACCAGGTGGCATACGTGCAGATCAGGCTGCAATTCCAGCAAAAGCAGTTTCGCTGGCAGCGGCAGGGGTGGTACCATGTGGCGGATTGACGTAAAATCCCAGCAGGGAGGCATTCTGGTTCAGGGACTCATTATCATTACCTTTCTGGCGGTTTTTGGTCTAACCCTTGCCACCATGATCTCCATCGAGTCCCGATCCCACATTCGCGATGCGGCCAGTCGCCAGGCGTACTATCTGGCGGTATCGGGATTGGAATATGGGGTGAAACGATTCTTAATGACCGGCTATCCTGTTCCTGCCAGCTGGGAGGAGGAGCTGGTCTGGCCCGACAGTCAGAAGACGCGGGTTGAGCTTGACGTACTGGAAGGAAATCGGGTGAGAATCACATCGCGGGGACGGGTTCACGGATTTTCCCAGACGCTGGTGCTGGAAGCGCGCTACCTGGATTTGTCTGGCTACGCGGTGGTGGCCGGGGGCTCGGTTGAAGGGGTAACCGTGGTTTCGTTGACGGGAAAACGTCGGAAATCCGGGGATCGCATCCTGGAACATGCGCCCCGGTTGCCTCAATTTGATCGAGAATATTTTGAGAAACAGTCCCGTTCAAAACGGTTTCGGGGGAAGCGCGTGTATTTTCAGGTGACGAAGGATCTGAAACTAAAACGACCCTATCGATGGGGCATTTTTTACACCTACGTGGAAGGCGATGTGATTCTGGATGACGATCTGGGAAAGTTATCCCGGTTCCAACTCTATCGAAACTGGTGGGGTATTGTTGCGCCGGATGACGATTCCCGTTTGCGGTTTGATGGTAAACGGAAAGGAAAAAAGCGCCTCCGTTTGCCGGGCATGCTCATCATGGCGGGCGATGTTCGACTGCAGTCCAAATACGAGGATGATGACGATGAGGATAAAGAAGAAGATCACGAACGATCGAATGCTGAGGCCGGGGAGCATGAAGAGCGGAAGAAGAAACGGAAAAAGAAAAAGCACCCTGGGGATCGGGAAAGGAAAGGTTCTCGAACTTTGATTGTGTACTATCACCCCGATCGATCGCGGGAATTTTTAAAGGCTTCCATTAATGAAAGTCCTTTGTTGCTGTACGACATTCAAAAGCAGGTGATCCATTGAGGGATCCGGAGTCAACAGATGGAAATTGACGTTCGACAACAGGTGCAAAAAACCTGGCGGTGGTTACGGCAAATACCCGGGACGGTGATGGGAAATCGGTGGCCGTTTCGTACACGGAATGGGCACCAGCGCCAGAGCGAGTCGCCCCGGGTGGACATTCAGGATACGTTTTTCCATCAGTCGCTGGGATTTGCCGGATGGATTGCCACCCGGATTCTGGCTCTGGATTTCCAGGAGGATCGCATCGTTTATTCGGTGTTCCGGCGCCTGGGTCGACAGATGTCCCTGCAAAAGGCCGGTGTGGAGATCTTTCAAAGCTCCGGGCAGGTGATGGAGAACGCCTGGGCAGAGACCGTCTCCAATATTTTAAAGCAGGAATATCGTGCACCCATGGAAGTCTGGATCAGTTTTTCGCACCCTTCGGTGACCTGCATGGAGATGGTCTTTCCTGTGGTTAGCGAAACCCAGGAACTGGAAAAGGCCATTTACTTCCAGTTGAAAGGGGAGGTGGAGGGGTTTAAAGAGGATCAGTTTATCTGGCTATATCAGAAACTCAGCACCTTCGAAGAAGAAGTCATTCAGCAACAGCGCATTCTGGTGGTTTTGATTCCGCGAACGGTCATCCAGCATTTCATTAAAATGCTGGCACCGTACGACATCCATCCCGATTTGCTGATCCCAAGACAGCTGGTTTTGTTGCAATCGTATCAGGACATGGTATCGCATTCTTCGGATGCGTTGTTTATGGATGTGGGACGGGTGAGTACCCACATTTTTCTGTACCGAAAAGGCAAGCCGGTGTTTACCCGGCAGGTCGCCTTTGGATTGCAGCACATGGAAACGCCCGCTGCCAGTAATGGGCGAAATCACGAGCCATTCTTCCGGCGGCTGGAAGAAACCAATAAGCCTTTTGCCAATCATGTGGTTGGGGAGCGCCTGAAACAATTTCTGGAAGAGTATCATCAGCCGGGATTGGCGCCAGCCGGGGCACTATATGCGGAGATTCTGCGGACGCTGGAATACGCTCACCATGCATTCGAATTTTATGGCCTGGACAATATCTTCGTTTCGGGATTGGGCGCCAATTCACCGGAGCTGGTGGCCTACCTTTCCCGGGAACTGTCCATGCCCATCCTGCCGCTGATTCCCCATTTCCCGACGTTGAAGAGCCCGGTGCAGTTTCCCGGTCAGTTTGTGGGATTCATTGGGTTTCCGGCCTACACCCGGCTCCGGCAAACCTTTGTTCCCCCGGAAGTGCGCAAAGCGCGGCTCCTGAAAAAGGTCAATATGACCCTTGCAGCCGCCTTTCTGGCGCTTTTAATCGGCGTCACCAGCATGACCGTTCACGTGAAGGGGGAAGTGGAACGCTACCGGCAGGAGCTGCAGCAATTAAAAGAAAATTTTGCCCAATTAACCAGCAGTAATCAGGAATTCCGGGATGCCCTTCTGCGGAAAGTGGCCATTCAAAATCGATTGCAGACACTGGGAACTTATTTGCAGGAAGAAACGGAAGTGGTGCCGATGATGCAATACTTCAGTCAGAACTGGCCTGACGGCGTGGTGCTGGATGAGTTGCGGATTTATCACGTGAGCGATCTGGAAGAGGAATTCCCGCTGGAGGTACCGATCCCGGAGGACACCCAAACGGCCGTTCAGCTGGTTGGACGGGTGTTGTTGCCACCCATCGCCAGCGAAACGCAATTGCTGGAGTGGATCAATCAGCTGGAGGAAGCGTCTGTTTTCCGATCGGTTCGATTAATTGAAAGAGGGATGACGCCCGAAAATAATCAATATCGATTTAATATCATGGCGTTTCGATGAATGCACAGAAAAAACAAATCCGCTGGCTGCTGGGAATCCTGGTGGTGGGGTTGATCAGTTTTAGCCTGCTTTATCTGCTGGGTTACCAGAGTGCGGTTCTGGAGCGCGAGGAGCTGATCCACCAGATTCAAAAGGTGGAGGGTGAGCGGGACTATTTTATACAGCACCAGGGGTCGCTGGAGCAGATCCAGCAGCAGGTGGATAGCCTGTCCCGTGTCCTGAAGGCTGTGGAGCGGCGGTTCCTGACGGTTCGGGAGTTTCCGCGGGTACTGCGGGAAACAGCGGCCCTGGCCACGCCGCTTGGCCTGCAAATTTTCAGCGCCGATCCCGACATCGAAAGCTTTGAAGCCATAGTAGAGGACACCGCACGGGTGAAGCCCCTGTACATGATGTGGCGGCTGCGGGGTAGTTATCTCCAGATTGGAAAGTTTCTGCAGGCCTGGGAAAACCTGCCATTTTACCAGATGCCCGTTGCGGTGGAGATCCAGCGACTGGAAAAGAAACCGCGCGTGCTGGAAGCGCGCATTCGCAGTCGGGTGTTCATCATGAAAATGAATGAAGGATAGTCACAGATGATCAAGCAATTGAACAAAAAAGAAAAGCGTTTACTCCTTTTTTTGTTGCTGATTCTACTGTACGCGGTGTTTGATGTGATCACCAATTTTGATGATTACAAACGGGCGTATACCGGTGGCGAGGAGGAAACCGCAGTGACAGAAGAAACGGATGCCGATACCCTGGCGGCACAACCGGAAACGGTCGAAAGGGTGCGCAAACTGCCTTATCGTCCCGGTGTCTGGGAGCAGGATCCGTTCCGTAGCCAGCCGAACGTCCCGGTGGTGATCCCCGTTGCCGGAGGAAAAAATGGGGTGGTACAACCGCAAATTTCCCTGCGGCTGCAGGCCATCAGTGTGGGGGCATCGGGTGCAGTGGCGCTCATCAATGGCATGCTGGTTCAGGAAGGGGATCGCATTCATGGGTATCGCGTGGTGCGCATTGAACCCGATCGGGTGATTCTGGAAAGTGGCCAGCAACGACGCGTTCTGGAGATGCCTTAATTTTAAGAGGATGATGCAATGATTCGACAAATCGGATTCTCCATTCTGTTGCTCATGGGCCTGTTGATGGGACTTGGGGCTTCAGTGGCTGCTGGTGATATGGCCCAGAAACTCCAGCAGCGCATTACCATCAAAATGGCCAATACCGATGTGAAAGACATTCTGCAGATGATCTCGCATCAATATCAATTAAATCTTGTGGTGGGGGGTGCAGTGAGCGGTCAGCTGAGCTTGCAATTAACCGATGTACCCCTCTCCGATGCATTAACCGCCATTTTGAAACCCATTGGTGCCCATTATATTGTGGAGGGAAATTTCATTCTGGTGAAGCCCTATCAGCTACGGGTGCCGGGGGAGTTGCAAACGCGGGTATTTCGATTGGACTATGTGGATGCGTTTCGCATCCGCCCCACGCTGCTGCCATTGCTATCGGATCGGGGGAAGATTGAAGCGCTGATTTCTGAGCCAGAAAAGGATGAAACCCAAAGACGATCGGACATGGTGATCATCACCGATTATCAGGAAAACATCGATCGAATTGCGGCGGTGATTGATGAACTGGATGTGCCCGGTCAGCAATTGCAGATCGAGGTGCGGCTCATTGAAACCATCCTTGGGGGTGAACGTCAGCTGGGGTTGCGCCTGCCCAATCAGATAACCGTGAAAAGCACCGGTGCCGAAAACACCCTGCCTTACGAAAATGCCGCAACTGGACAGACCACGCAGAATCCACTGAGCCTCTGGTACGATCTACCCGACCGTACGGGACAGTTAAACTGGGGCATTTTGACGGTAGATCAGCTGCAGGCCACCCTGAGCCTGCTGGCCAAGGATAATCGCTCCCGCTTGGTGTCCAATCCACGAGTCACCACGCTGAACAATCACAAGGCCGTCATTAAAATTGGTACCATCGTACCCATTCCAGAAGTTAGCCGGGGCATTTCCGGCGACCTGATCTCTTATCGGGAAAAGGAAGTAAACATGTACCTGGAAGTCATTCCGCGGATTAATACCGACGGACAGATTACCCTCAGAGTGCATCCGGTACTGGAAGAAATTATCGGATATACCGGCCCCAGCGATTTCCCGCAACCCATCACATCCAAACGGGAGGTGGAGACCACCATTACCGTACAGGACAGTCAGACGATTGTTATCGGGGGGTTGATTAAGGAGAACACCACCGAGGTCATTGATAAAGTGTGGCTGCTGGGAGACATTCCATTGCTGGGAGCGTTATTTCGCCACAAGACGCAACGGAAGGAGCAATCGGACTTGCTCATCTTCATTACGCCACGGATCATTCAAAAACCCTGAGGATCGCTATGTTTCAGACCTTCTGGTTTAAAGAATTGCTGGAAGAAGCCATTCAGCGGCGGGCATCGGATTTGCACATCTCCAGCGACTGGGTGCCCATGGTTCGGATTGGGGGGAAGATGGATCGGCTGACCGATGCCATCATCTCGCGGCAGGAGGTGGAAGCGCTGATCCGGGAGGAATTTCAGGTGCCATCGGCGCCTCAGGATGCTCCCGCGCGCGAATACGATTTTTCCTGCTCTTACAATCAAGTGCGGTTGCGAGTACACATCTTTTTTCAACAAAATGGCTGGGCGCTGGCCATTCGCATTTTGCCGGTTAAAATTCCTTCCTTTGCAGAGCTTAATTTTCCCCCGATTTTTAATAAGCTGGTGGCGGCCCAGCAGGGACTGGTGCTGGTTACCGGCCCAACCGGGTCCGGTAAATCCACCACCCTGGCCACCATGGTGCAGGAAATCAATCGCAGCCGACCGGTGCACATCATCACCATCGAAGATCCCATTGAGTACGTTTACGAACCCAGTAAAGCGCTGATTCAGCAGCGGGAAGTAGGGGTGCACACCCGGGGATTTGCCACCGCCCTGCGGGCGGCCCTGCGGGAAGATCCCGATGTCATTCTGGTCGGGGAGATGCGGGATCTGGAAACCATTCAGGCGGCTCTGGAGGCTGCGGAGACCGGTCATCTGGTGCTGTCCACCCTGCACACCAATTCCGCGGCAGAGGCCATTGAACGGATTGTGGGCGTATTTCCGGAGTTCCAGCAGCAGCAAATTCGCCTGATGCTGGCGGACAGTATACTGGCGGTCATTTCTCAGCGGTTGATTCCGGCCCGCACTCCGGCCGGTCGGGTGGCCGCCCAGGAAATTTTGATTGCCACCCCGGCAGTGCGCAATCTGATCCGGGAACAAAAAACCTACCAGCTGCCCTCCCTGATGCAAACCAATGCTGCCCAGGGAATGCAAACCATGGAACAATGCCTGCAACGCCTGCGCATGCATGGCGTTATTTCCTGACAGGCGGTTGGAATTTATGCCGAATAATGCGTGAAACCACGAATCACGCGAATGAAACCCAAAAATATCAATAAAATCGCGAATAAACTTAGAAACGAATTTTTCATCCAGATCTGATCTAATGTATTTGATTATTTTTATTTGTGTTAATTCGTGCAATTCGTGGTCTAATGCATAATCTGGGTTTATTGGTGTTCATTCGTGTCATTCGTAGGCGGATGCATCATCTGGGATTAACCGCTTTACCCTATTATCCATGAACTGCCGGGGGCGGGTATGGAACATTACCGGAAAAAATCTGCGCTTTACCCCTGCCGCCGGATTAACGATAATATGGAAAATGAATCGGGTTCGGTAACCGGCCGGCGGGCAAGAAGCATCGGGTTTGGTTTGCTTTTTGGAAAACGGACGATTATTTTAGTAAAAAATAAGCTGGAACGGCATGCAGGTAATTTCGGCAATAAACTTACGCAGATCAAAGGTGTTTTTTGGGGATGGCGCCGATGTGCCATCTCCCGGTGACGATACCTGGAATGACCCCATCCACGTGGCCCGGGAGCTGGAAAAACGGGGCGTGGACAAGTTGCATGTTGTCGACATCGATGCGGCGCTGGAGCAGGGGGAAAACAATGTGCCTATCATTAAACAGATTGTTAAAGCCGTAAACATTCCCGTCCAGGTTGCCGGGGGCATCCGGCAGCTGGTGCAGATCGATGAGCTGTTGCAGGCCGGAGTGGATCAGGTGGTGCTGGGAACGCTTGCCGTGCAATATCCCAATCTGCTGTATCAGATTGTACGTAACTTTTCCCCGGATCGCATTGCCGTCAGCCTGGATATCCTGGGCGATCAAATCCGATACCTGGGCTGGCAAAAGAGTGTGGAAATGCCCATTAAAATCTTCATTCGTCTGGTGGAGTCCCAGGGGGTAAATCGCATCATCTTTACCGATATCGAACGCGTTCATACCATGCAGGGCATTAATTTCGAAAAAATTAAAGAAATTGCCGAATACACCCGCGCCATGTTAACTATTGCGGGCGGGGTACGCTCGGTGACCGATATTCAACATGTGGAGAAGTTGCGGCGGTATCGGGTGGATTCCATCATTATTGGTAAGGCCATCTTTTCGGACAATATGGATTTATTGAACCAGATTCAGCAGTATCGGCAACAACGAAAGACGTAAGCCTTCCCTTTGATCCGTATTGTCTGGTGATGTCCACTCCGATCGCTTCCTGAACGGTGGATGGTTTCCCTTCCCGTTTCGTTGGTCCTGGGGAAATTAACCCAAATAATGCGTTGAACCACGAATCACGCGAATGAATTCGAAAAAAATCAACAAAATAGTGAATATATCCGGGCAAACATTTTCATCCAGATAGAATCAAGTGTATTTTATTATTTTTCTTGGTGTTCATTCGTGTCATTCGTAGGCTATTGCATAATCTGGAATTAACCGGGAAATCCCCGTGCTTATCCACAAATGTGAAAACAAAAAGGAAAATGTGAAATTTTTCCCGGATTTTTCTCATAACAATTTCCCTGAAGTTTACGATGATTACAATTGAAGAAAGAGGGTTGTTTTAAAAACGCAACGCAATGGAAGTGGAATTAAAACAGAGCGGCTGGGCAGGGCGATTGTCCAGCATATTTATTATCGGCCTTCTGATAACCATCGGTTCCGCAGCACACATTCACAGTCCCAATTACCCCTTTAAGATTTACAGCGTGGATGATGGGCTCCCGCAATCGATCGTTTCGGGAATTATTCAGGATACCTATGGGTTTATCTGGCTGTCCACCAACGAGGGCATTGCCCGGTTTAATGGCACGGCCTTTCGGGTGTATAATGAAGAGACCGGGTATCCGTTTCGTCTGGTTACCGGATTGGTGGAAAATCAACCGGGGGACATCTGGGTTGCCACGCTGGTGAATGGGCTATGGCGGGTGCGGAATTCCCATGCGGAACCCATCGTGTTTACCACCGAATTTTCCAACCAGCGGCTGAATTATTTAACCCGCACCCACGATGGGGAAATTCTGCTGGCCGCCGAACCCGGTGGCCTTTACGTTTTTCGCAATGACACCGTCGTGCGGCATTTGTATGATCGAAATGGTCGCAACGATGACCTGCAGGGGCCGATCATCTCGGCCGCAAAAGATTATGCCGGTCGCTACTGGGTGGGCACGTATCAGAATGGCGTTCAGGTATTTCAGCAAGACGATGAAATTTTCACCCTGACCACGGAAAATGGGTTGCCCTCCAACGAAATTCGCAGCATTCTGGCCCTGCCCAACGGGGAGGTGTGGATTGGCACGGCCCGGGGTCTGTACATCTGGAACAATCCCCGGTTAACCGAAAAATTCTACCAGCATTTTGGTAACGTGTTTGTGTCGCATTTGTATAGCCGGGATGGCAGGAGTGTTTGGATCAATCTGGCATCCAGTCCCGGTGGCGTGGTGCATGTAAGGGAGGGCCAGTTTGTCGAAATCATTCAGCCGCTGCCAGGCATGTTTTCCAAGTGCAATTTTATTGACCAGTCGGGAGCGTTCTTTATTGGAACCTATCGGGGACTGGTGGTGATTCCCAATCGGAATTTCCAGAATTTTGGGGCACAGGACGGTTTCCGAACTTCCTACATTCGCGCCATTCACCGGGACGGGCAGGGTAACATTCTGGTGGCCACCCGCAACGATGGTTTGTATCGCCTGGAAGATGGGCTTTTCGTGCGCCTGGATCAATTCGAAAATGTGTTTGGTGAAAATTCCATTTTTACCCTGGCGAACGTGGGGGATGCCCTCTGGATCGGTACCAGCCGCGGGCTCTTTATCATTAAAAACAATCGTCTGCTGGAGAATGATTACACCGCTTTGTTTCAGCAACGTACCGTAAGGCGCATCATTCCCGATGGCGGCAAATGGTACATCCTGACCCAGCGGGAAGTTTACGTGTACGATGGCGACCAGTTGCGGGATATTACCCATAACCTGCGGGGCCAGTTCATTTCTTTCTGGGGGATTGCACGGGATCGCCAGGGGCAGTTGTGGTTGGGCACCAACGGGCGCGGATTGTACCGGCTGGTGGATACCACCTGGGTTCCCTACGAAACCCACTATCCCGTTCACAAAATTTTTGCCCTGCGCAAGGATCCGGACGGAAATATTTACATTGCCACGTCACGGGGATTATTTAAATGGGATGGGGAACAGCTATCGCAGGAATTGATGCTGAAACACACCATCTGGGATGTGCTGCCCACGCGCCGCAACGGGATCTGGTTACTGACCAGCAAGGGACTGTTTCAGTTTACCGAAGAACGCATTCGCATTTTTAACAAGCGTCAGGGATTAATTACCACCGAATTTAACATGGGAGCCATTTTGTACGAAGATGAGGACAATCTGTGGTTCGGTGGTGTGGAAGGACTGGTGCATTACCAGAAGAAGATGGAGTATACCGATTATTTACCCTGGTTCTACATTACCAAGATTGTTGCCGAAGATACCACCCTTTCCTTTCCTTTTCCGGATGAAATTGTGTTGCAGGCCGGGCAGAACAATCTAAAAATTTATTTTACCCGGATAAACTATGGGACGTTTTCAGATCTACGGTATGCCTATCACTTGAATGGATTTCATCGCGACACGCTGGCAGCGGATGATCTTTCCTTCATCAACTACACCAATTTATCCGACGGCCCCTACACATTTTCTCTGCTATTGATTAATCCCGTAAATGGGCACACTCTGGCCACCAAGACGGTGCATTTCACCATATTAAAACCCTGGTGGAAATCAGCCTGGTTTTTGCTACTGGCCATTTCGTTTCTGTCGGGGGTGGTGTATCTGTCCATTCGCTGGCGAGAGGCTTACCATCGGAAGCGCACCCTGCAACTGGAGAAACAGGTGGAAGAGCGCACCCGGGCCATCGAGCTCAGCTATCAGCTACTTAAGAAAGAAACGGAGGAACGCAAGCGGGTGCAGGCCTCGTTGCGCAAGGAGCGCGAGGAGCTGGCCGTGACGTTAAAATCCATCGCCGATGGCGTGATCCGAACCGACCGGGAAGGACGGGTGCTGCTGTTGAACTCCGCTGCCGAAAAGCTCATCGGCATTTCTTCCGAAAAGGCGACCGGGAAAAAGTTGAATGAGATTTTGGAACTGGAAAGCGAAAACAGCCATGAGCGCATCTTCATTCCCCAGTACATCCATCATCTGGAAAAGCAGGGGAAAAATACCAGTTATTTTACAGCACGACTGAAAAATACCCATCATCCGAACGAAAAGGTGGTCAGCATTAGCTGGGCACAGGTGACGGATGAGGCGGCATCGGAATCGGGGTATGTGTGGGTGATTCGGGACATCAGCACCGAACGCCAGCTGGAAAATGAAATGATCAAGGCACAGAAACTGGAATCCATTGGGTTGCTGGCCGGTGGCATTGCACACGATTTTAACAACATTCTGTCCGGGATTTTGGGGAATGCCCAGCTGGCCCGCATGATGTATGCCAGTGGGGTCAATATCGAGAAGTACCTCAAAGGCATCGAAGAAGCGACCAAAAATGCCTCCCATTTAACTCAGCAATTGCTAACTTTTGCCAAGGGCGGCGAACCGGTAAAAGAAGAAATTTCTTTGAAAGATATGTTGAAAGATAGCGTGGAGTTTGCCCTGCGAGGTTCCAGTGTGGCCTGTAATATGGTGATTGACGACAACCTGTGGGTGGTGCAGGCCGATCCCGGTCAACTCAATCAGGTGATCAACAATCTGGTGATCAACGCCGTTCAGGCCATGCCTGGGGGTGGTAACCTGACCATTAAGGCGGAAAATTGTCATCGCGAGCAGATGCAGGAGCGGGCGCATGAGGTCTCCGATCTGGAAGGGCTATATTTTGTGAGGCTCACTTTTTCCGATACCGGCATTGGTATTCCGCGAGAAAATCTCACTAAAATTTTCGATCCCTATTTTACCACCAAGCAAAAGGGTAGTGGATTGGGATTGGCCACCACGTATGCCATCATTCAGAAGCACGGGGGGAAGATTCTGGTGGAATCGGAGCTGGGGAAGGGCACCACGTTCATCATCTACCTGCCAGCCATTCCCGAAACCGGTCGCCGGCACCAGGAAACCCATTCGTTTCAGCTGTCGACTAACGGAAACTATCGTGCGCTGGTCATGGACGATGAGGAGTACATTCTGGATTTATTTAAAAATTTCCTGGGCATGATGAACATCGAGGTCGAAACGGCCCGCGAAGGTGCGGAGGCGGTTCGGAAATATCGGGAAGCAATGGAAGCCAATCGCCCCTTTGATGTGGTGATCATGGATTTAACCATCCGGGGCGGTATGGGGGGTAAAGAAGCGGTTCAGCAAATTCTGGAAATTGATCCTCAGGCGCGGGTCATTGTGGCCAGTGGCTATTCCACCGATAGCGTTCTGGCGAATTATGAAAAATTCGGATTCGTGGGGCGTATCCACAAACCGTTCACCATGGAATCCATCAATCGGGTGCTCCATTCGGTGCTCTCGGAAGGTTAAACCATTCCCCGACTTTTTCAATCCAGATGATGTGTTGAACCGCGAATCACGCGAATGAAACCAAACCATATCCACAAAATCGCGAATATATCCCGAAATAAATTTTCATTCAAATCTGATCTAATGTTTTTGATTATTTTTTATTTGTGTTGATTCGTGCAATTCGTGGTCTAACGCATAATCTGGGTTAATTTGTGTGAATCGTGGGCCAATGCAAAATCTGGGTAAAATCTTCCGATTGAAATCCCGATCCTTCCTGATTAAAAAATCGACTTATCTGAAAAAAAATTTTGCATTGCCGAAAAATAAAATTATTTTAATTCGTTAAACAAGTTGAACAGGGATCCTGTAAATGAGGATCGTGGTGTGATGAAGTTGATGAACAACGTGAAAAAACGAAGGGGTGATCGATATGACCTGGATAGAGTTGGGACTGGTAGCGCTTGTGGGTATCCTCCTGGGGGTATTGATTTATCATGTTATTACCAAAATCCGAATAAATCATGCCAAGGATACAGCCAAAAAAATTCTGGAGCAAGCCAAACGCAGCGCCGAGAAGTTAGAGCGAGAAGCCTATCTGAAGGCTAAGGAACGATTTCAGGCGGAGCGCAATAAGCTGCAACGGCAGTTGAAGCAGCGGGAGCATGAGCTGTCGCGGAGTGAGGATCGGTTACGGCGTCGGGAAAAGGAATTGCGGCGACTGGAGAATCAGATTCAGGATCAGGCATCCCACCTGAAGAAATTACAGAATGAAATTGATCAGGAACGGCAGAAGCTTCAGGAGGATCAGAAGCGCTTAAACGAAATCATTGAGCAACAGATTGAGAAGTTGGAGAGCATCAGCGGCTTGAGTCGCGAGGATGCCAAAAAGCAGTTGATTGAGAATTTAATTGCGGAGGCCAAATCCGAGGCCGCGCAGCAGATCATTGAGATAAAGAACGATGCCATCGAGCGGGCACGATGGGAAGCCAAGGAAATCATGGCCTTTGCCATCGAGCGCATGGCCACCGAGTACACCATGGAATCCACTCTCACCTCGGTCACGCTGCCCAATGATAACTGGAAGGGATTGATCATCGGTCGCGAGGGACGCAATATTAAGGCGTTCGAAGCCGCAACCGGTGTGAAGGTGATTGTGGATGATACACCCGAGACGGTTGTGATGTCCAGTTTTGATCCCATCAAGCGGGAGGTGGCCCGTCTGGCGATGGAGCGGTTGATTCAGAGTAAGAACATCAATCCCAAGGCGATTGAAACCGAGGTAAATCGTGCTCAGAAGATTGTGGAAGAGAATATCAAGAAGGCGGCGGAGGAAACGCTGAAGGAGCTCAATATTAAAAATGTGCATCCCGAAATGAAGGAGTGGCTGGGTCGATTGAAATATCGCACCAGCTACGGGCAGAATATTTTGCAACATTCCAAGGAAGTGGCCTGGCTGGCGGGTCACATGGCGGCCGAGCTGGGCCTGGATGTGGAGCTGGCGCGGCGTGCAGGCCTGTTCCATGATATCGGAAAGGCGGTCAGCAACGATTCTGAGGGTAGCCATGTGACCATCGGGGTGGAACTGGCCACGCGATGCAACGAGCATCCAGTGGTCATCAATTCCATTCTGGCACATCACGAAGAAGCAGATCCCATTTCGCCCATTTCGGTGCTGGTGACCGCTGCCGACCGCATCAGTGGTGCGCGTCCCGGTGCCCGACGCGAATCCCTGGAGGCCTATACTCAGCGGATTAAAAAGCTGGAAGAGCTGGGCAATTCCTTTGAAGGCGTGGCCAAGACCTATGCCATTTCTGCGGGACGCGAGGTGCGGGTCATTGTGGTTCCCGAAGAGACGGATGATATGAAGGTGGACATGCTGGCCTCCGACATTGCCCGCAAAATCAAGGAAACCATGGAATATCCGGGACAGATTAAGGTAACCGTCATCCGGCGGTTGATCGAGCAGAGTTCTACCGATGAATTTATACCGGGTAAAAGCAATCCGTCAACCGTTCAGGATGTTAGCGCTGGATAATGAATGGGATTCGCCGCAGGCTTTCCGCTCATTTGGCCAGTTGGCAGTTTCCAGTAGGCAGTTGGCAATGGTAGTCGCAGGCTTTACACCTGCGCATTTCCGCCACTGAACAGAACAGATGACAGACCTACGTCCCACTTTGCGGGACGACCGACTCTGGAGAGTCGGGCTACAAGCGTTGGTAGTCGCAGGCTTTATGCCTGCGCATTTCTGCCACTGAACAGAAATGATGACAGGCACACGTCCCGCTTTGCGGGACGACCGACTCTGGAGAGTCGGG
>JAADJD010000055.1:33115-33550 GCA_013150955.1 Calditrichota bacterium | reverse complement strand
GTAGCCGCAGGCTTTCCGCCCATTTGGCCAGTTGGCAGTTTCCAGTAGGCAGTTGGCAATGGTAGCCGCAGGCTTCATGCCTGCGCATTTCCCCAACTGAACAAAACTGATGACCGTCACGCGTCCCGCTTTGCGGGACGACCGACTCTGGAGAATCGGGGTACAGACGTTGGTAGCCGAAGGCTTTATGCCCATTTGGCCAGTGAGCAGTTTCCAGTAGGCAGTTGGCAGTGGTGGTCGCAGGCTTTATGCCTGCGCATTTCTGCAACTGAACAAAACTGATGACAGACCCACGTCCCGCTTTGCGGGACGACCGACTCTGGAGGGTCGGGCTACAAACGTTGGTAGCCGCAGGCTTTCCGCCCATTTGGCCAGTTGGCAGTTTCCAGTAGGCAGTTGGCAATGGTAGCCGCAGGCTTCATGCCTGCGCATTTC
>JAADJD010000055.1:0-33052 GCA_013150955.1 Calditrichota bacterium | reverse complement strand
ACGTTGGTAGCCGAAGGCTTTATGCCCATTTGGCCAGTGAGCAGTTGGCAGTAGGCAGTTGGCAAGGGTAGTCGCAGGCTTTATGCCTGCGCATTTCCGCCACTGAATAAAACTGATGACAGACCCACGTCCCGCTTTGCGGGACGACCGACTCTGGAGAGTCGGGCTACAAGCGTTAGTAGCCGCAGGCTTTATGCCCATTTGGCCAGTGAGCAGTTTCCAGTAGGCAGTTGGCAGTGGTAGCCGCAGGCTTTATGCCTGCGCATTTCTGCAATTGAATAAAACTGATGACAGATCCACGTCCCGCTTTGCGGGACGCCCGACTCTGGAGAGTCGGGTTACAAGCGTTGGTAGCCGCGGGCTTTGGGCCTGCGGCAATGTTTTTTAAAATAAAGGCCTGAAATCCGGGGAAATAATTCAGGCTCCCATACCATCTGCCAGGACAAATTCAAAATTTGAAAAATTTTTTGTAAAAACTACAGGATTCTATTTGATTTTTTTCTTTCGGAAACGTATAATTGGCCATGCTGTTTGTCAGGGACTTTGACACGGTGCTCTTCCTGCAGTTTTCCCATCCTTCCCTGAGGAATGCCCTTTGGATAACCAGTCATAAACACAGGAGGTTGCTATGAGGCGGTTCGGATTTATTTTATCTTTTCTGGCCGTTTTTCTTTTTTTGCTGTCCTGCGAATCAATTAACGAAAGTCTGTCGTTGAGCGAGTCCCCTGTTGCCTCCGGCAGGCTTTCGACGTCCTCCTTAAAGGCGGAAGGACGTTACATTGTGGTACTGGACAAAGAGCAGTTTCCCTCTGCATCGCCGGAAATGCTGGATCAATATGCCCGGGCATTCGGGGTCGATCCGGGGCAGATTACCCATCGCTACTGGAATACCATTCTGGGATTTGCGGGATATTTCAGTGAGGCGCAAGTTCGCCGTTTAAAAGGAGATTCCCGGGTGAAGTATATTGAACCCGATCGAGTGGTGCGTCTGGCACCGGTTCGGGGACGACCGGGTTCCTCGCAGGCGGAAGAAATTCCCTGGGGAGTGATCCGGGTGGGTGGCCCGATCGATGGTACCGGGAAAGTGGCCTGGATTATCGATACGGGTGTGGATCTGGATCATCCGGATTTGAATGTGGATGTTTCCCGCAGTGTGACCTTTGTGGAGCGGGGTCGGGATGCCCGATCAGCAGACGATTATAATGGTCATGGTACCCACGTGGCCGGTACCATTGCCGCCATCGATAATGACATTGATGTGGTAGGTGTGGCCGCAGGGGCAACCGTGGTTGCTGTAAAAGTGCTGGATCAGTCTGGTAGTGGATATTATTCCTGGGTGATCAATGGTGTGGATTACGTGGGCGCGAATGCTTCGCCCGGGGACGTGGCCAATATGAGTCTGGGCGGCCCGGTTTCCCAGGCGCTGGATGATGCGGTGTTGAATGCGTCTTCTAAGGGGATATATTTTGCCATCGCTGCGGGCAACGATGGAGATGATGCCAACAACTATTCCCCGGCACGCGTGAACGGTACCTACGTTTACACCGTTTCGGCCATCGATGCCAATGATGTGTTTGCTTCTTTTTCCAACTGGGGCAACCCGCCCATCGATTATGCCGCGCCGGGGGTGAGTATCCTTTCGCTGTGGAAGGATGGCGGCACCAATACGATCAGTGGCACCTCCATGGCCACCCCGCACGTGGCGGCGCTGTTGTTGCTGGGCTCGATTAACACCGATGGTTACGCCCTGCAGGATCCCGACGGTAATCCGGATCCGATTGCGCATTATTGAAAATTATGGAGTGTCAATTTCAAGGGGAATGTCCGGTGGCATTCCCCTTTTGCATTTTTGAGAAGGTTTTCATCATCCACATCGCCTCAGGCTTCATGCCCATTTAACAAGTTGGCAGTTGCCAGTAAGCAGTTGGCAAGGGTAATCGCAGGTTTTATGCCTGCGCATTTCCGCCACTGAACAGAACTGATGACAAACCCACGTCCCGCCTTGCGGGACGACCGACTCTGGAGAGTCGGGCTACAGATGTTGATAGCCGCGGGTTTTCCGCCCATTTGGCCATTGAGCAGTTTCCAGTAGGCAGTTGGCAGTGGTAGCCGCAGCCCTCATGCCTGCGCATTTCTGCAACTGAACAAAACTGATGACAGACCCACGTCCTGCTTTGCGGGACGACCGACTCTGGAGAGTCGGGCACGTTGGTAGCCGAAGGCTTTATGCCCATTTGGCCAGTGAGCAGTTGGCAGTAGGCAGTTGGCAAGGGTAGTCGCAGGCTTTATGCCTGCGGTAAAAAAATCACCCCAATCACCACTCATCAGGCGACGCACATCGTCCCACTCTTCATTCGCAGAATTTTTTTCATTACACCAATTTCGTTGTTATATTTATTCATCGACGAATTACCAAAGGGGCCGAAATGACGTCGCGCGATAAAATACGACCTGCGAGCATGGCCGGATTTTTTTATCCGGCCGACAAATTCGTTCTGGAAAGGGATTTAAGCCTGCTCCTGGAAAATTCTCCCATCGTCGATGTCCCCAAACCCATTCGTGGGATCATCGTTCCCCATGCCGGCTACCTTTATTCCGGCGGTGTGGCCGCCCGTGCCTATCGGCAAATCATGGAACCGAAATATGATTTTGCGGTGATCATCGCTCCCAGTCATGAAGAGACCTTTGATTTCATCTCCATATATCCCGGTAGGGGATTGCGCACCCCCATTGGCGATCTTTCGATCGAAATGTCGGTTGTGGATCGCCTGACCTTTGCGCACCCGGATATACGGCTTTCAGAGAAAGGTTATTCGTCTGGAGAATATTCCCTGGAAGCCCAGCTGCCCTTCCTGAAATGGGTGCAGGATTCCATCCAGGTGGTGCCCATTATGATGGGCAATCAAAACGAAGCATTCATTCAGCTGCTAACCCACGTGCTGACGGATTTGTTGAAAGGAGAGAACTGCTTGCTGATCGCCAGTACCGATTTATCCCACAATCACTCCGATCAGGACGCCCGGATGCTGGATCAGGTGGTGATGGGTCACATCAACGCATTTGATCCCGACCAGTTACTGGCAGATGTATATGAAAAGCGCTGCGAGATGTGCGGATATGGCCCCACGGCCGTGGTGATGCGCGTGGCGCGCGCCATGGGAGCCAGGCAAGCGCGGGTTTTGCTCTATCGCAATACCGGCGATATTACCGGGGAAAAATCCAATGTGGTGGGATATCTGTCGGCCATTATTTATTAATGCCTTGTGGAGAGGATGGATTTTGATCCAATCCCTGAAAGCCGTGTAGATTGATGCCGGGGATTTGATGAGATTTGACCCGATTGTCGGGTCGGGAAATGGATAAATGGAGCATTCAATGGCGTCAACAATTTTGAGTTTAAACGAGCACGAAAAACGTTACCTGCTTCGGCTGGCCCGTGAAGCCATCGCCGCGGCTTTGCGGAAGGCGGATTTTACCCCTCCGGAACCGCCTTCCCCCAAGTTGAAGGAACACCTGGGGGTGTTTGTGACCCTTCACGAAGGCGGGCAATTGCGCGGATGTATTGGATTGGTGGAGGGTATTAAGCCATTGCATCAGGCAGTGGCCGAAATGGCGGTGGCGGCCGCGTTTCAGGATCCCCGTTTTAATCCCCTGCAGCCGGAAGAGCTGGATAAAATTGATATCGAGATTTCTGTGCTTTCCCCGTTAAAGAAGATTGAGCGCATTGAAGAAATCCAGGTGGGAACCCATGGATTGTTTATTAAGAAAGGGTACAATCGGGGATTGTTGCTTCCCCAAGTGGCCACGGAATGGGGATGGGATCGCGAAGTGTTTTTAAGCCAGACCTGTTTGAAGGCCGGTTTGCCGGGAGATTGCTGGCAGGATGCGGAAACGGAAATTTATATTTTTAGCGCGGAGATTTTCTCGGAGCAGGAGTTGGGTCTGGAAACGCCTGCCACCTGATCCGTTTATCCCACCAGATGATGGGGTGCCTCAAGAGGGCAAAATAGGATAGTCAGGGGGATCACTCCTGGTAATGGGAACGTTCCCAACCACAATTTCCCTCCGCCCCGAAGGGGCAAAATAGGGTAGCCAGGGGCAACGCCCCTGGTAGTGTAGCCGACCCAATCCACAACTCATTCCGCCCTGTAAGGGCAGAATAACAACCGCCCGGTGATTGGGAACCCCCAACCAACAACGCCCATGCCCCGGAAACGGGCCAATTCTATTGCTGCCCTTCAGGCAGCGGATGGATCATCGATGGGTATCACGTGTCCCCCGCGCCCTGCGCGGGGCTACCCTATTTTTGCCCTTCAGGCAAATGTGCCCCGAAGGGGCAAAATATCGGCAATCGGGATTCAGGAAAACCATGCGAATTTTCTATGAAAAAAACAGAAAAACCTACCGTCTTATCCCGCCCCGAAGGGGCAAAACAGGATAGCCAGGGGCAACGCCCCTGGTGACGGGAACGTCCCAAAACCATAAATTTCTTTCGCCCTGAAAGGGCAAAATAGCAACCGCCCGGTAATCGGGAAATCCCAACCAACAATGCCCATCGTCCCGTAAACGAACAAATTCTATTGCTGCCCTTCAGGCAGCGGATGGATCATCGGTGGGTATCACATGCCCCCGCCCCCTGCGCGGGGCTACCTTATTTTTGCCCTTCGGGCAAATCTGCCCCCGAAGGGACAAAATATCGGCCACCGGGATTCAGGAAAACCATGCGAATCTTCCATGAAAAAAACAGAAAAACCCTCCGTCTTATCTCGCCCCGAAGGGGCAAAATAGGATAGCCAGGGGCAACGCCCCTGGTAACGGAGCCGACCCAATCCACAACTCCTTCCGCCCTGTAAGGGCAGAATAACAACCGCCTGGTGATTGGGAACCCCCAACCAACAACGCCCATGCCCCGGAAACGGGCCAATTCTATCGCTGCCCTTCAGGCAGCGGGTGGATCATCGGTGGGTATCACGTGTCCCCCGCGCCTTGCACGGGGCTATTATCTATTTGCCCTTCGGGCAAATGTGCCCCGAAGGGGCAAAATATCGGCTATCGGGATTCAGGAAAACCAGGAGAATCTTCCAGGAAAAAACAGAAAAAACCACCTGTCTTATCCCGCCCCGAAGGGGCAAAACAGGATAGCCAGGGGCAACGCCCCTGGTAATGGGAACGTCCCAAAACCATAAATCCCCTCCGCCCTGAAAGGGCAAAATAGCAACTGCCCGGTAATCGGAAAATCCCAACCAACAATGCCCATCGTCCCGGAAATGAACAAATTCTATTGCTGCCCTTCAGGCAGCGGGTGTATCATCGGTGAGTATCACGTGCCCCCCGCGCCCTGCACGGGGCTACCCTATTTTTGCCCTTCAAGCAAATGTGCCCCGAAGGGGCAAAATATCGGCCATCGAGATTCAGGAAAACCATGCGAATTTTCCACGGAAATCAGAAAGAACCACCTATTTCATCCCGCCCTGAAGGGGCAAAACAGGATAGCCAGGGGCAACGCCCCTGGTAAAGGAGCCAACCCAATCCACACCCCCTCCGCCCTGAAAGGGCAAAATAATCCCAAATAATGCATTTAACCGCGAATCACACGAATGAAACCAATAAATATCCACAAAATCGCGAATAAACCCCGGAATATATTTTTATTCAGATACATCCAATTTTATTGTTTTTATTCGTTTTAATTCGTGTCATTTGTAGGCGAATGAAAAATTCGGGATAATAACCGCCCGGTGATTGGGGATTGCGGCCAACAATACCCATGCTCCGAAAACGGGCAAGTGCCTCCCGCAATGGCGTAATAATTGCCCATCAATTTCCCCCGTCAAACAATGCGGATGCGGTCTTCTTCGGCAATTTCCGGAGAGAAGGCATTATAGGCCAGGCTGAGCACAATCACAAATCCCGCAGCACCCACACCCAGGATCACATTAAAAATGGGTGGTGCCGTCAGGGCCAATCGAATGACCACCGTTCCCAGAGCAAATCCTGAGTTTCGGAACACTACGTGGTAGGTGGAACAATACCGGAGCGAGATGAGCATGAGGAGCACATCGGAGAAAATTAAAATCGTATAGAATGTGCTGAAAAAGGAATACACCTCATCCTGAATCATGTACCGGATGGTATGATCCACGCCCAGTGCCGTAAAAATGACCAGTAGGAGCAGGGAAACCATCTTTTTCATTCCCACAAATCGGTACTGTTCTTCTTCGTCCGCTGTGATGGGCTGGTGTTTCTGGATCCGATAATAAATTCCCAGTGCGATGAAAATCAGCAACGAACCCACGGCATTAACCAGGATTTCCACCACCGGGCGATTGAACTCCACCCAGCGGATGGGCTCTTCGAATTCCACAAAGGCTTCGAATGCCTGCCGCAGCAGGATGAGGGACAGGATCTCGAATTGCTTGCCCACCGAATCGGCCACGCTGCGTGCAATCACGAATACCAGTCCCACCACCTCGATAACCAGCAACATGGAAAATGCCAGGTGAACGGCGTAAAAATGGTTTTCCGGAATAGAGGCGGCAATGCTGCCGGGTAGCCAATCCTGACGTTTACATTCAATGATGCCAATGGATAGTAAAAAGGTCAGGATGATCAAGCTGACCACAATTTTCCAGGTACGGGTGGCATGCCAGAAGCGTTCAACCAGCGCATATAGGCGGTTAGTGTAATGCAGCAGTGTGTGCATGATGATCCCCCGGATCGTTTCCCCAAATGATCAATTGTAGGGAATTTTCCTCAATTAATCAAGGGGGCGGCGGGTTCAGCAAAAATGATCTATGCCATCAAATTCCATCAAACTGAGGATTTACCGAAAGGGGAGCAGATTTTCATCCGTGCCCGGCGAAAGAATTTTGAAACGCCCCTGCTTCCAGTTCTCCAGATCGGAGCAGTACCAGCGCGAAAATCGGCGATCCGATGGCCCGCCCGCCAAATTGCTGTGCAGGCCAGTTTCCGCCAGATCCACCACAAAGCGGTAGGACGGCATAAACGTGGTCACGCGTCCAGCGCTGCGATAGATTTGTCCCTGATGAATGGTAGCCCGGTTGCCAATGCCGATCAGTGGCCCCCGGTCAAATCCCAGAAAGCGAGGCAGCTTTCCTCCGAATAAAATATGCTGCATCACGAATTTTTGAACCTCTCCCCACGGGCGGGGCTCCAGGTGAGCAATTTCCTCCAGTGCTTTTCGGTAAATATCCTCCCGGGATTGGCCGCCAAACCAGACCGAATGTTCCGACAATAAAATCCGATCGAAATTGGCGTAAAAATCCACGAAAATGCCGGTTTCCCTGTCCAGGTACTGCACCACGGCTTCACCGAACCCGTTTTTTCCAAACACCTGCTGATACAGGGTCTTGTAAAATTGTTCGAAAACGTATGCTCCGCGGGAGTCTGTATGGTACTGGAAGTCCCATTCCGCCAGTGCCTTACCGGCGGGCGTATCGGGCAACAGCGGTCGAAGATATTGCATGAATCGTTCGGCCTGCAGCGAATAAACATCGTACTGCATGCGGCACATATCTTCCAGGGTAAAGCGCTCTTTCTGTTGCAGCAGCCGGGCAATGCGCTCCGCACGATACGCGCCCATGGCCATATTGATGGGATGAATGTTTCCGTAGGCGTTCAGATCATGATTTGCGGTGGCGAAAAACTGATGTTCAGGATTGTATGCGCGGGGCAGGTCTTCGGGGTCGTGATATCCCTGCCAGTCGTTTTCAGGCAACCAGCCAGGCAGGGGAACGAATCCGCTAATACCTTCGCGTCTTCTGGGAACACGGCCGGACATCTGGAATCCGATATTGCCCCGAATATCGGCGAAAACAAAACTCCATGCGGTTTCAATCTGGCGTACCCGTGCCATGGCCGTTTCGACGGTTGAGGCATTGAAAAGCTCAAGAACCGCCGACACGGCCTGTGCCCCACCATCCCCCGGTGCCCAGCGGGTGCACAGGTAATAGCTTTCCCTGGTGGGATCTCCTTCCAGCACGCCGTGGGCATTCTCGTAAAATACCACTTCCTGCGCTCCATGCTTTTTGCGCTGGATGATTTCTTTCCGTTCTTGAAAAGGTAACCAACCCTCGCCTTCCCGATAATACCGGCCGTCCTTGCAGTGTTCGATCCAGGAATCCACCGCATCGATGAAGGCATAGGTGGCCCCCCAGGCCAGTTCGGGATTGCGCCCGATCAACACGCCGGGAAACCCCGGCATCGATCCCCCGACGGCATAGCGGTCGTGTGTTTCCAGCACCACTTCGTACCAGACGTTAGGCAGGCGATTGACTTCCAGATGGGGGTCATTGGCCAGAAGCGGTTTTCCGGAAGCTGATTTCTTGCCAGAAACCACCCAGTTATTGGAAGCCATCATCCGGGGAACGGGCAATTGCCAGAGCACCTGAGGCGGTACCAGGCGCTCCGTCAGGGTAACTTTCTGGATCAGGGAAATATCCAGTCCGCCAAGTATTCCAGGGAACAGTTCCTGAAGATGGCTTTCGGGGATACCGGCCTGCACCATTTCCACGAACAGCCGTTCGATTTCGGCCTGGGATTGTGCCAGAGTCAGGTAACCCACCATACGGGTCATCATCAGGCTGTCTTCAGGTGTCCAGGGTTCGGGGCGGTACCCAAGCAACTTGAATTCCCAGGGATATTTCTCTAAGGCCGTGTTGATGCCATCGCTGTAGGCTTCCAGAATCAGGCGTTCTTCCGCCGTTAGCTGGCGGAGCGGTTCTTCCGTTTGGCCGCGCCAGTTCATCCGGCGGAAAAACCGATCGATGGCCAGCATTTCTTCGGAATCTTCCAGCAACTCACAGGCCCGTCCTTTTCCCAGAATGCGCATTAGCAGGAGCTGTAAGCCGCGATCTCGCCCGTGGACAAATCCCTGTCCCCAGTACAAATCCACCCGATTGTTTGCCCGGATGTGAGCCACCCCGTGTGAATCCCGTCCAACCTGAATGCTCCGTTTCATGATCGTTTCCTTTACCTCTTTTCTATTCCATTCATAAATTTTAAAAAATTTTGATGTAAAAACCTACAGATGGGAGGGACAATCTGCAAAACGCATCTTGAACGATGCAAGACTTCCCCCGGACGGCACGGCTTGTTTTATCAACAGATTTTCAGAAACGGTCAAACATGCGTCCGGATTTTGAGAGGTGATCTGCATCTGGAGCTGGCTTAAAAAAGAAAACAGATATTGATAAATTACGCGCAGCATCCTATTTTTTATTTTGGATTTTGCAAAATAGGCGGTGGTAGATGCCAGGAAATGAATGAAATTGTTGAGTTGAACCCATAATGGATGGACAATCAAACTTACAGGAGTGATCTATGCACGCAGGCCATGAACATCGGGGGCAGTTTAGTTCGAAGCTGGGTTTTATTTTTGCAGCGGCGGGATCGGCAATTGGATTGGGAAACATCTGGCGATTTCCTTACATCACCGGGCAGAACGGCGGTGCAGCATTTGTGGTGATCTACTTGCTGGCGGTGGCGTTGATCTGTTTGCCCTATTTGTTCGGCGAACTGGCGCTGGGGCGCCGCACGCAGCGGAATCCCGTGGGCGCTATCCAGGCCATTCGACCCAATAGCCCCTGGGTCGGGGTGGGCGCGCTTGGGGTGATTACTGGCTTTTTTATTTTAAGCTATTATGGCGTTATTGCCGGCTGGACATTCGGATATATTTTTAAGACCCTGTTTCACAATACCGTCCCCTTCGAGTCGTTCATTGCCAATCCCTGGCTGGCAGTGCCCCTGCTGGGATTGTTCCTGCTATTCACCGTGCTGGTGGTGTATGGGGGCATTCAAAATGGCATTGAGCGGTGGTCAAAGATTTTGATGCCACTGCTGCTGTTTCTGATATTACTGTTGATTGTGCGCAGTGTTACCCTTCCGGGTGCCAGCAAGGGACTGGTATTTTATTTGCAGCCGGATTTTTCCAAGATCAACGGGCAGGTGATACTGGCGGCCCTGGGACAGGCGTTTTTCTCCCTGAGCCTCGGAATGGGCGCCATGGTAACATACGGTTCTTACCTTTCCAAAAAAGACAACATGGTCACTTCGGGTGTTTCGGTGGCCATATTTGATACCAGCATTGCATTGCTGGCGGGATTGATGATCTTTCCGGCCCTGTTTGCGCTGGGGGAAGCACCGGATGCCGGGCCAAAACTGGTATTCATCACCCTGCCGAAAATTTTTGCCCAATTGCCGTTTGGAACCATTATTGGTGCGGCTTTCTTTTTGCTGCTGTCCATTGCGGCATTAACCTCAACCATCTCCCTGCTGGAGGTTGCCGTTTCATACCTGGTGGATGAAAAACGCAAGCCCCGCAAAATCGCCGTCTGGATGGTGGGCGGTGCGACCTTTCTGCTGGGGGTGCCCTCGGCATTGTCCCAGGGAGCGGTGGCTTCGTTAAGCGAGTTGAGCTTTTTTAAGGGGAAGAGTTTTCTGGATTTGATGGATTTTATCTGGGGGAACGTATCGCTGGCGCTGGGGGCGCTGATGCTGAGTCTGTTTATTGGATGGGTGTGGGGCATTGACCGCGCCCTGGAAGAAATTAACGAAGGCAGTGGGTTCATGAATCGTTCCCTGCCGGGATTGTCGATTACGTACGGAAAGCTCTGGGGAATTTTTATTAAGTACATCACCCCTATTATCATTGCCGTGGTACTGCTAAACGTGTTTCAGAGTTTTTAGCCCAGATTAAGCAATAGCTTACGAATGGCACGAATTAACACAAATAAAACCAGTAAAATACATTGGATTGTGTCTGAATGAAAATGTGGTCCAGGGTTTATTCGCGATTTTGTCGATATTTTTTGGTTTCATTCGCGTGATTTGCGGTTTATTGTATAATTTGGGTTTAGTGGCAACGCTTCCGATTCTTTCTTAAAACACGTTTAAGGTCAAGTCACCAGGCGTTCCCAGTTGCTGCTCCAGTACAAAGCTGATGGTCAGGATTAGCAGGAAGGCGGCCAGCAGGAGCAAAAAATAGCGCCGATGGGACTTCCAGATGGTGACCAGATCGGCCGGTGTGAGTAAAAGTGCCGCGTCCACCGCGGTGCGGTTGCGTGTGTCCAGGTGACTGACGGCGTATCCCACCAGAAAGCTGACCAGGAATCCCACCACGTTCCACCACAGCCAGGAAATGGTCTGGCTATGAAATTGCCAGAGGTAGATGTTGGTCAGAACACCGGTTAGCAGCCCCGAAATGGCCCCGGTTTGTGTCATTGTCCGATTCAACATGCCCATCCAGAAGACGGCCAGGATGGGCCCATAGAAGGCAGAGCCAATTTTATTGACCAGCTCCAGCACCGTTTCGCTGCCACCGATCATTTCCAGGGCGAAGAGCGTACTCACCGTTCCCCAGAAAATTGTTAGACCGCGGGACAACCGCACCTGCTGGCGATTGGACAGGTTGCGCAGCGAGGGGCGGATTTTAATCAAAAAATCCTGATAAGTGGCGGCGCTGAGGGAATTCATGGCGCTATCCAGACTGGACATGGAGGCCGCAAATATGCCCGCAATCAGTAAACCCAGCAGACCCGTGGGCATGTACTCAATCAAAAAATACGGCACCAGGAAATCGGGTTGCTTCCCCACCAGCTGATTGGCAAAGTCAGGATGCAGGCGTAGGAAGGGGATGAGCAGAATCCCTACCGTGGAATAGGTCAGTACCAGCGGGAAGCGCAGCAGGCCATTCAGCAGCAGGGCCTTCTGGGCTTCGGCAGGGGTGGCCGTGGTCAACAGGCGCTGGCTCTGGCTCTGGTCGCATCCATAATAGGAAAGGTAAAGGAAAAAGCCCCCGATGAGCATGGGCCAGAAACCGAATGTTTGTCCATCCCCCCAGCCGGTGGCCTGCAGCTGGAACACCTGGAGCCGATGAGTTTCCGAAGCGCTAAACACCAGGGCCTGGTCGCCCAGCAAATTCCAGAGGATGCCGATGGCCAGAAAGGCGCCCGACCACAGGATGATTAGCTGAAGAATATCGGAATAAATATCGGCTTTAATACCTCCGAACGTGGTGTACAGGATGGACACGACCCCGATCAGCAGGATTGTTTCGTATAGCGGAAGGTTCAGGCAAACGGCGGTGACAATTCCGGTGGCCAGCAGGGCCACCCCGGAGCCCAGCCCGCGGCTCAACAAAAATACCAGACTGATGACCGTGCGGGTGGCGGTGCCAAAGCGATGCTCCAGGTATTCGTAAATCGTAATGGCCTTGATGCGGTGATAGATGGGAACCAGAGTCAGCATAATGAACATCATGGCCAGAGGGATGGCAAACTCGTACTGCAGCCAGATCAGTCCGCCGCCGCTGCGCACCGCAATAAAAGCCGGTGCTCCAATCAGGCTGATGGCGCTTACCTGGGTGGCCACAATCGATAACGCGATTTGCCAGGAAGGCATCCGCCGACCACCCAGATAGTAATCCTCGCGCGATTCCTGCCTCCGACCGACCCAGTAACCCATCAACAAAATTAGAAAAATGTACACCGTCAATACCGCCCAGTCGATACCGGTCATGGGCTGCTGGCCTCCTCTGGATTGGGTTCTCCATAATGGAATTGGAACAGAGTGGCATCCCAGCCGTTACAGTCGCCGGTAAATCCTTTTGTCGCTGGATAGGGTAAGGACACCATCTGCGAATTTCCCATTTTCGAATCGTCCATTCTGTGAACGGGTCTGCTGTTTTAATGAGCAAATCACGATTCGGATGATGTGGGTGAGGCGGGTGCCGTGTCGGCCGGCTTCCGGGAGCGGTTCCGATAGAGGGTGACGATCCACCCGGTAACGATTCCCAGAACAAAAGGCGTCAGTAGAATCCAGATCAGGGGAATCTGCACCTGCCAGAACAGAATTTGAAAGGGAACGGGCTTTAAATTTTGAAAGGCAATGATCAACACCAGGGTGATCAGCAGTACCAATCCCATTTTTTTTGCCGACATGGTTCGGTTCCCTTCATTATTGATGGATCATCAGAAGTATAATTAAAGTCACAGAAATATCCAATTCTGTAATAAAAACTTTTCATCCGAAGGGGAAATCCATATATTAATTTTTTTCTTTGAATGGCGATGATATAGCAAAAGTGAATAAAACAGGTGGCGACAAGGATGAGCAAAATCATTGTAATCAGTAATCCCAAGGGTGGGGTAGGAAAGACCACCACGGCCATTAACCTGGCTGCCAGTCTGGCCATCGCCGAGAAGAAGGTACTGTTGGTGGATGCTGATCCCCAGGGTGCCGCCAGCGCCGGTCTGGGGTTTGAACAGCAGAATAGCTACGCCGGTATTTTCGAGGTGTTCTCCGGCTCCTTTGTCAGTGTGGAGACGGTGCATCCGGTACCGGAAAAGCAACTGGCCAATCTGGAAATCATTCCGGCCAATATTTTTACCAACGAACGGGAAGTGCGCCTGATGGAAATGGCCAAAAATCGCATCCGGTTGAAATTGAAGCTGGAAGAAATCCAGCGGCGCAGCCAGAATAAATACGATTACATCATCATCGATACGCCACCATCGTTAAACGATTTGACCCTGGCCAGCCTGTATGCGGCCAACTCGGTCATCGTTCCCCTGCAGTGTGGTTATTTTGCCCTTAAGGTGATGGATCGATTGTTCTCTACCATCGAGCGGATCAAAAGCAGCGTGAATCCTTCGCTGCATGTCGAAGGGATTCTGTTGAATTTCTACGAAAAAGGTACCAAGGCGTCCCGTTTAAGCGTTGAGGAGGCCCGCCGATTGTACTCCGATTTGATTTTCAAGACCATCGTTCCCAAAAACACCGCGATTGGTTATTCGGCATTCATGAAAAAGCCGGTGGCGCTGGTGGATATAACTGCCTCGGGTGCCATTGCCTACCTGGCGCTGGCCGAGGAGCTGATGTCCCGCCATCAGGGCGAGAAACCCACCCTGGAGCTGGAAATTATCAAAGATATCCAGATCGTGGAAAATTTCCCTTCACTGGAAACGGCCATTTAGTCCTGCCGGCCGCCCCGGATCGATTGGGTGGCCACCCCTATTTCAGACAAAAATAACTTAAAATTCTGTTTGGCAGATTTTTTCGCCAATCGTATATTTTGCCAACGCTTGAGATAAAAGTAACAAAGTGGGTGTGACGCAACCATGGGGGTGAACAGGAAGCGGAGTCAATGGACATCTGGCAGATAGATTTTGTTGCGGTATTTTTCATCGGACTGCTCAGCAGTTTTGGCCATTGCATCGGGATGTGTGGGGGATTTGTCATGACCTATTCCCTGAAAATCCATCAGGCGGATGCGGGAAAGAAACGTCCCTTCTGGCAAACGCTGATCCCCCATTTTTTGTACAACAGCGGGCGATTGTTGACCTACGTGCTGCTGGGACTCTTTTTCGGGCTGATCGGCGAAACGCTGAAAGTGATGCTGGAAATTCGTCACATTCAGGGTGCAGTGGAGGTGTTTGCCGGTGTGGTCATGATTTTGATGGGGTTCGATCTGGGCGGATGGCTGCCCAGATCCACCGGGGATTATTTTCCAGGGTATCACGCGTTCAAGCGGGGCCTGCAGCATCTGTTTCAGAAGGTCAATCGGCGCAATGTCTTTCAGCTGGGATTGATTCTGGGTTTTGTGCCCTGTGGACTGGTGTATGCGGCCGGTGCCAAGGCAGCTGCCAGCGGAAGTGCACTGGGGGGAATGCTGACCATGTTCATTTTTGGTCTGGGAACTGTACCCGCTCTGATGCTGGTGGGGGTGGGTGCCCATCTTATCTCCCTGCAACGGCGACAGCAGTTTTTCCGATTGGCCACGCTGCTGGTGATTGTGCTGGGATTTATCACCGTTTATCGGGGCATCCATGCACTGAGTGGCCAGCGCCCCATGCCGCATCATCAGCATTCGCAGGTGAGGCCCACGGCAGCGCAGGCCTCGCTGTTGAAGGGAAATGAGAAAAGGATTGTTTTCAATGAAAATTATTCTATATTTAAGACTCTTAAATCTCAAAAGTTGATATAGATCAGGTTTTTGACTGACAATGCTCATGTTGAGAAAAGAGAGAATGTGTTAACTTTTAGGTTAAAATTATTCTGTGAATGAGAATTGTTATTAAACCGAATTGATTTGTGGAATGAATACGATGTGGATTGAGAACCTGAAACGGCTTCCGGGGGATGAGAAGACCGGCAGCGCCTTCCATCGGTGGATCAAGGCCGGCGATTGCCGGGGAGGGTGTCTGTTGATGGAGAAAGCACAAACGGGCATGACTGTTCCACGGCAGGTGATTGAATAGAAAATTTAAAATTTGACGACCTTTTGTCTGGGTTTCTCTTTTGATTTGCCGAAAAATAGTTGAATAGTGGACGAAGTGGGTAATTCTTAAAGCGAATGTAACGTCAATTTTGAATGGAAATTAAATCGCCGGTAAAACCCGTGGCCGTGGAACAGTCAGTCTGTTACCACTGCGGCCTTCCCTGTTCCACCTCCGATATTGTCCTGGGCGACAAAGTCTTTTGTTGCCAGGGATGCCGCATGGTGTATGAGCTGCTGGAGGCCAATGACCTGTGCCGTTATTACGATCTGACCCAGAATCCCGGCAATTCTCCCAGAGAGTTAAACGCCACGGAACGCTTTGCCTACCTGGATGACGAACACATCCAGCGCCAGCTCATTGACTTTAGTGACGGCCAGCACGCCCGGATCACTTTTTTCATCCCCTCCATGCACTGTAGCTCCTGCATCTGGTTGCTGGAAAGTTTGCACAAACTGAATTCCGGGATTCTCTCTTCTCGGGTAAATTTTTTACGGAAAGAACTGACCCTGACCTATTCCCAGAAAGCGCTTTCGCTGAGTGAGGTGGTTGGCCTGCTGGCCTCCATCGGGTATGAGCCACAGATCAGCCTGGAAGACCTGGAGAAAAAGTCCCGCAAAAGCAGCAACCGCGATTTGTATTTAAAAATCGGGGTGGCGGGATTTGCCTTTGGGAACATCATGCTGTTGAGCCTGCCGGAATATTTTTCCGGTGGTCAAATCGATCCCGGTTTCAAGCAATTCTTTGGAATTTTGAACATCCTGCTGGCGCTGCCGGTGTTGCTGTACAGCAGCACGGAATATTTCTCCTCTGCCTGGAATGGATTAAAACACCGCACCATCAACATCGACCTGCCCATTTCCCTGGGAATCCTGGCGCTGTTTGGGCGCAGCGTGTACGAAATCCTTTCTGGCCTGGGTGCCGGCTATATGGACTCATTCGCTGCGCTGCTATTCTTCCTGCTGCTGGGCAAACTGTTTCAGAAGAAGACCTACGATGCCCTCTCTTTTGAGCGGGATTACAAATCCTATTTTCCCATTGCCATTACCCGGAAGACGGGCAATCGAGAAGAGACCATTCCGCTTTCCCAATTACGAGTGGGCGACCGGATTCTGGTGCGGCATCAGGAGCTGGTGCCGGCGGATGCGGTACTGATCCGGGGCGATGGTTGGATTGATTACAGCTTTGTAACCGGAGAATCTGCGCCGGTGGCCAAACAATCGGGCGATTTGATCTACGCCGGTGCCCGCCAGATGGGGAGTACTATCGAGCTGGAGGTGGTCAAGGATGTTTCCCAGAGCTACCTAACCCGGCTGTGGAACAACGAGGTATTCCGCAAACAGCGCGAGAGCCGCTTCCAGAGCATCATCAATGTGACTGCCCGGTATTTTACGGTGTTTGTGCTGGCCATAGCCAGTGCGGCACTGTTGTACTGGCTGCCCCGCGATGTTGGACTGGCCATCAATGCCTTTACCGCGGTGCTGATCATTGCCTGTCCCTGTGCCCTCGCCCTGACGGTTCCATTTACTCTGGGCAGCACCATGCGCATATTTGGTCGCAAACATTTCTATCTGAAAAATACTCACGTGATCGAAATGCTCTCGCGTGTGGATACCATCATTTTCGACAAAACGGGAACGCTGACCCAGGCCCGACGTGCCGCCATACAGTTTGTGTCCCTGAATGGAAAGGAAGCCCTTTCGCCGGAAGAGGAACGTCTGGTTCGTTCTCTGGTCTATCATTCGACCCATCCCTTAAGCCGGCGCATTCGGCAGGCATTGCCCCGGATGGACGTGCTACCGGTGGAGGATTATCAGGAAATTCCCGGTAAGGGCATTCGAGGACGGATTGGGGGACGCGAGGTGCAGATCGGTTCTCGAAAATTTTTGGGTGTGACAACTGTACCGGATGGAGACGTCCACCCATCTGCAAATCCACAGGCGGAAAGTTCCCGCGTGTTTGTGGCCATCGATCGGCAAATCAAGGGATACTATCAGGTGTGGAATGTTTACCGTGACGGGCTGCAGGCAGTGCTGCAGCAGCTGGCCCGGCATTATCGGCTGGCCATGCTTTCTGGAGACCACGAAGGCGAAAAGGCCCATTTGCGTCGCCTGTTCCCCGAAGAGAGCACCCTGCTATTTCAGCAAAGTCCTCACCAGAAGCTGGCCTTCATCCAGAATTTGCAGAAGGAGGGCCGCGTGGTGCTGATGATTGGCGACGGGTTGAACGATGCCGGCGCCCTGAAACAGAGTGATGTGGGCATCGCGGTGACCGAAGATTTGAGTGCCTTCTTCCCCGCCTGCGATGCACTATTGGATGCCGGGCATTTCAAGCTGTTGCCACAATTCATTCGGTTTGGAAAGATCAGCAAGCGGATTATTCTGGCCAGCATTGGCATTTCGCTGATGTACAATGGAATCGGGTTGAGTTTTGCCGTGCAGGGAACCCTCTCACCGGTTATTTCCGCGATTCTTATGCCGTTAAGTTCAATTTCTGTGGTGGCCTTCACCACCGGGTTAACCCACCTGTTGGCCCGGAAAAAGGGGTTATGGTAACGGATGGAAAGTAGACAGGAGGCGTGGTTATGGCAATCTTATATTTATTGATCATTGCCAGTTTGATTGTGGCCGGTGGCTTTTTACTGGCCTTTTTGTGGGCGGTCAAAGATGGGCAATTCGATGACCCCCATTCGCCTTCTGTACGAATTTTGATAGATGATTCGGATCAAGAAACCCCAAATCAAAACGATCAATAAGGAGGTATGGTGTATGCAGATGGAAACGTTTCGGTACGACAACAAGATTGTGCGCCTGTTTGCACTGGCCACCGTCTTCTGGGGAATTGTGGGAATGCTGGTGGGGTTAACCATCGCACTGCAGCTGGTTTTCCCTGCGCTCAATTTTGGCATTCCATGGCTGACGTTTAGTCGCATCCGCCCCTTGCACACCAATTCGGTGATTTTTGCGTTTGTTGGAAATGGAATATTCATGGGGGTTTATTATTCGCTGCAGCGGTTGTGCAAAGCCCGGATGTACAGCGATTTGTTGAGCAAAATCCACTTCTGGGGCTGGCAGCTCATCATTGTCCTGGCCGCCATTACCCTGCCGCTGGGCTACACCACCAGCAAAGAATATGCAGAACTGGAATGGCCCATCGATATTCTGATCGCCATCATCTGGGTGGTATTTGGCATTAACATGATCGGTACCATTTTGAAGCGGCGGGAACGCCACATGTACGTGGCCATCTGGTTCTACATTGCCACCTTTTTTACCGTGGCCATGTTACATATCGTCAATTCGTTTGAGATTCCTGTCAGTTTGTTTAAAAGCTATTCCCTGTTTGCCGGTGTTCAGGATGCGCTGGTTCAATGGTGGTATGGGCATAATGCGGTGGCATTCTTTCTGACCACGCCGTATCTGGGATTGATGTATTACTTTCTGCCCAAGGCCGCCAACCGACCGGTCTATTCTTACCGACTATCCATCGTTCATTTCTGGGCCCTGATCTTTATTTACATCTGGGCAGGCCCACATCATTTGTTGTACACCGCCTTGCCGGATTGGGCGCAGTCCCTGGGCACCACCTTTTCAGTCATGCTGATTGCCCCCTCCTGGGGTGGCATGTTGAATGGCTTGCTTACCCTGCGTGGCGCCTGGGATAAAGTGCGGAACGACCCGGTGCTGAAGTTCATGGTGGTGGCGGTTACGGCTTACGGAATGGCGACCTTTGAGGGGCCCATGCTTTCCATCAAAAGCATTAACGCATTGTCCCATTTCACGGATTGGACGATTGCACACGTTCACATCGGTGGACTGGGCTGGAACGGCTTCCTGACCTTTGGCGTGTTGTACTGGTTGATCCCCCGGATTTACAATACCAAAATCCATTCGGTGAAACTGGCCAACTTTCATTTCTGGATTGGGACGCTGGGCATCATTTTCTACGCCGTTCCCATGTACTGGGCCGGTATTACCCAGGGATTGATGTGGAAGCAGTTCACCCAGGATGGTTTGTTGCAGTATCCCATTTTTATGGAAACAGTGTTGCAGCTGATTCCCATGTACGCACTGCGGGCATTTGGTGGTCTGCTGTATCTGACCGGTGCCCTGGTTGGGGTGTATAATCTGGTAAAGACGATCAAAGCCGGTGAATTTGTACCCGAGGAAGAAGCCAAGGCGGCACCGCTGCATGCGCAGGAAGTGCATCATTACAAAAATGTGTATGGTCATCGCTGGCTGGAAAGCCGACCGGTGCAGTTCTTCATCTGGACGGTGGTGGCCGTTTCCATTGGTGGCCTGGTGGAGTTGATTCCCACCTTTACCGTCAAGTCCAACGTGCCCACCATCGCCAGCGTAAAGCCTTACACGCCGCTGGAATTGCAGGGACGGGACATTTACATTCGCGAGGGTTGCAATACCTGTCATTCGCAAATGATCCGTCCATTCCGTTCGGAAACCGAGCGATATGGAGAGTATTCCAAAGCGGGTGAGTTTGTGTACGATCATCCGTTCCTGTGGGGTTCCAAGCGCATCGGGCCGGATCTGCACCGGGTGGGTGGCAAATACCCGGATGCCTGGCATTTTAATCACATGAAGGATCCGCGTTCCACCTCGCCGGGTTCCATCATGCCGCCATTTCCCTGGTTGATCACCAATACGCTGGATACGTCCACAACGGCGGCAAAAATCCGCGCCATGCAAAAGCTGGGCGTGCCCTATCCTGAAGGGTACGATAAGATTGCCAATAAAGATCTGATGGCTCAGGCCGAACAGATTGCAGCCAATCTGCGCAGCGCTCGCATCGACATCAGTCCGGACAAAGAAATCATTGCGCTGATTGCTTATCTGCAGCGGCTGGGAACCGATATTAAGGCCGAGAAAACCGCGGAATTGAAAAAATAAATTCATCCGGGTGGCCGGCTCTTCTGCCGGCACCCGAATAAAGATGGAGGTCATCACATGTTTAAGGAAGTGTTTGCCAACATGACCGGCGTGGAAATCTGGCCCATCATTGCCATGTTCATTTTTATGGGATTGTTCTTTGCCATTCTGGTCTGGGTGGTGCGGCTGGATAAAAAATTCGTAAATAAAATGAAGCGTCTCCCTTTAGATTCGGAACCATTAAATAATGGAGGGGATCGTAATGGTTAAGAAAGTCAAGAAAGTAAAAGATGAACTTTTAGATCACGATTTTGATGGGATTCAGGAGCTGGACAACGAATTGCCCCCCTGGTGGTTGACCTTGTTTTACGTCACCATCATCTGGAGCGTGGCGTATTTGATTTACTATCATGTGCTGGGGATTGGCCCATCTTCCATAGAAGAATATCAGGCAGAAATGGCGCGGGCCGCACAGATGTATCAGCAGACGCCGACACCGGGTGGTGGGCCTGTGGCCCAGGCGATGGAACCGCAGATGGATCCGGCCAGCCTGCAGGAAGGCAAGGCCATCTTCGACAAGAATTGCACCCCCTGCCACGGGAAGTTGGGCGAAGGCCTGATTGGCCCCAATCTTACCGACGAATACTGGATTCACGGTGGACGGTTTGAGGACATCGTCCGTACCATTACCAATGGGGTGCCTGCCAAGGGGATGATCGCCTGGAACACGGTGCTGAAGCCGGACGAGATCATTAAGGTTGCCAGTTACGTGGAAAGTCTGCGCGGTACCAATCCGCCCAATGCCAAAGCGCCCGAAGGCGAAAAGTACGTTCCGGAAACGGTGAATTGATTTTTAACTTCCAATTGATTTTCGAGTGCCATGGCGTTAAGCTTAGCTGGATTGATTGTTATGGATGACCACAACGTTAAAAGATTCGCCCGTCCTGAGACGGGCGAATTTGCTTTGTAGGGTAGAAATTTCGTGGATGTGAAAAATTGAAAGTTGTGAATGATGTCGCATCCACATGGACGTTTTGAAGGAAAACTGAAGAGGTTGGATGATGAGTGCCACGGCCAATAGTAGCGAGAGTTTCCGCGATCGGGTGGCCACGATTGACGAATCCGGTAAACGAATCTGGATTTATCCCAAAAAGCCCCGGGGGCCATTGTACCGGGCGCGTACTCTGGTCAGCATCGTTCTGCTGGCCATCCTGTTTGGTACCCCTTTCATTAAAGTGAATGGTCAGCCCTTCATTCTGCTGAATGTGGTTGAACGGAAGTTTATCCTGTTTGGCATTCCATTCTGGCCGCAGGATTTGCACCTGTTTGCCCTGGCGGTTCTGGCGATCATCATTTTTATCATTCTATTTACATCGGTGCTGGGTCGAATCTGGTGTGGCTGGGCCTGTCCGCAAACGGTTTTTATGGAGATGGTCTTCCGCCGAATCGAGTACTGGATTGAAGGCGATGCGCACAAGCAACGGCAACTGGATCGGGCACCCTGGACAAAGGAGAAGATCTTTAAAAAGCTTTTAAAGCACGGGATCTTTTTTGGCATTTCGTTTCTGATCGGGAACACCCTGCTGGCATATATCATCGGTATTGATCAATTGTGGGAAATTGTAACCGATCCGCCTCAGAAGCACATTGCCGGCCTGAGCATGATGCTGCTGTTCAGTGCGGTGTTTTATGGCATTTACGCCCGCTTTCGGGAACAGGTGTGTACCATGGTGTGTCCCTACGGGCGGCTTCAGGGGGTGTTGCTGGATGCCAATACCATTGTGGTGGCCTATGATTACAAGCGGGGAGAACCCCGTGGAAAGTTGCGCAAAGGCCAGGATACTTCCCACCTGGGCGATTGTATCGACTGCCGGCTATGCGTGCAGGTGTGCCCCACAGGGATTGACATCCGAAACGGTACCCAGCTGGAATGCATTAATTGCACCGCCTGTATCGATGCCTGCAATCTGGTGATGGATAAAATTCAGCGCCCCCGGGGACTCATCCGGTACACATCCATGGATGCCATCGAACGGGGAGAAAAACTAAAGATCACCTCGCGCATCGTGGCCTACACGGTATTGTTTGTGGCCATTACCGGTTTGCTGAGCTATTTACTGATCACGCGCTCGCCGGTGGAGACGACCATTCTGCGAACGCCCGGAGTCCTGTATCAGGAGCTGGAAGGTGGACGGATTCAGAATCTGTACAATGTTCGGGTGGTCAACAAGTCGTTCCGGGAGTACGATATCCAGTTGAAACTACTGGAGCCACGCGGGGAAATTTACATGGTCACGGGGCAGGATATTCACGTGCCCGGCGACGGCATGGCGGAATCGGCTTTCTTCATTCGCATTCCCCGGTCAGAAATTCGCGGCAGCAAAATCAAAGTGGTGATCGGCGTTTACAATGGGAACGAATTGCTGGAGAAGGTGACCAGTCGCTTTGTGAGCCCGGAATTTTGACCCGAATTAAACTATAAACCGCGAATCCCGCGAATGAATGCAAATAAGAATAGATTGTTAGAAGACAACGCTTCCGCAATCAAAATTTACCGGTGCCTGGGCAACAAATTTTTTTGAATCGGTCAATTTTAACCCAGATTATACATGAGACCACGAATTACACGAATGAACACAAATAAAAATCGTAAAATCCTTTGAATTGTGTCGGGATAAAAATTTGTTTTCGGGATTTATTCATGATTTTGTGGATGTGTTTTGTTTTATTCAAGTGATTCGCGGTTTAATATACCTTAAATGGTAGGGTGTGGGTGCTTGATCTGGGTTTCATCGATCGATTAGGAAAACGACGCGAGAATTGACTGAATTTCCGATTGGTTATCGGTGATGGTACCTGAAAAGCGGGGAAAGCAAACGAAGCCAGAGGAGAAACACCTATGAACAAATCATCGGTTCCCATAAACGATGCATCCAGCGGAAAAAAACGTTCCGGAGCCTGGGTGTGGCCGCTGGGCATTGCCCTGACGTTAATGGGTTTTCTGGGTTTCCTGTTTGGTCTTCTGTTTTATTTGAGTGGCCAGCGGTTTGATCTGGTCACCGAAAATTATTACGAGAAGGGATTACAGTACGAGGAGCAGATCCAGCGGATTTTGCGTACCCGCGCGCTGGGGGATGTGGTATCCCTGCAGCATGATCCGGTGGCGCGTTCGTTGACCATTCAGTTTAACCATGATGTGCCCCATCAGGCGGTTCAGGGAAAGATTGTATTTTATCGGCCATCCAATGCGGCGCTGGATTTTACCCTCCCGCTGCAGCTGGATTCTACCGGTGTCCAGGTGCTGGATACATCACGCCTGGCACGGGGCATGTGGACGGTGAAATTGGAGTGGGAAGTGGATGGCGTGTCTTACTATCATGAAAAGCGATTTATTTTTTAATCCAGATTATGCATTCGCCTACGAATGACACGAATGAACACCAATAAAAACAATAAAATGCACTGGATTCTATCTGGATGAAAATGTTTTCCCGGATATATTCGCTATTTTGTTGATTTTTTCCGAATTCTTTCGCGTGATTCGTGGTTCAGTGCATTATTTGGGTTTCATGCACAATTTGGGTTGAACGGAAGTCAGCAGGGCGTTTGCCCACCAGGTTTTGCGGGAATGGGGGGCGGCTGGAAAGCAAATGGCTTCCGAACTTGATTTTAAATGGGATCATCCATAGTTTTCTGCCAGCGCAATAGTTGCACCGAAAATAAAAAAGGAGGTCAGATAGATATGGATGAATCCAGCAAGAAAACGGCGTTACGGATGATCCCCTATGGGCTGTACGTGTTGACGGCAGCGAAAGGGGACGAAGTGGCCGCCGCCACGGTGAACTGGGTGACCCAGGCATCGTTTCAGCCTCCCTTGCTGGCACTGGGTGTTAAAGTCGATTCCGGCGTCCACCGGCTGATTAAGGAAAGCGGCTACTTTGCCCTCAACATCTTGAAAAAGGGGCAGCAGGGAATGGCGTTTGCGTTTTTTAAACCCACTCAGCGAGAGGGAAATACCATCAACGGTGTTGCCTTTTCCACGGGAACAACGGGTGCGCCGGTTCTGGACGATGTGCCTGCGTATGTGGAATGTCGCCTGGTGGACACGGTGGAGAAAGGGGATCATTCCGTTTTTGTGGGCGAAGTGGTGGAAGCCGTGGTGCGAGAAGCGCCAGAAGGCCGCCCCGATGAGGTCACGCTGACCCTGAAAGATCTGGGCGACAATGTATTTTATGGGGGATGAAGGGATTTCCCCAAAGTATGATGTAATGAAAACCCTGCGATTTTCCTCGCAGGGTTTTTTGTTTCAGACGAGATTATCCCAAATTATGCGATAGCCTACGAATTACACGAATTAACCCAGATTATGCGTTAAACCCAAATAATTCAATAAACCGCGAATCACGCGAATGAAACCAAAAAATATCAATTAAATCGCGAATAAAACCACGCAACACATTTTCATCCAGAAATAATCCAATGTATTTTATTAATTCTATTCGTGTTAATTCGTGTAATTCGTGGTCTAACGCATTCTCTGGGTTAAACCACGAATTGCACGAATGAACACAAATAAAATTAACCCAGATTATGCATTCGCCTACGAATTACACGAATGAACACCAATAAAAACAATAAAATGCACTTAATGCTCTCTGGATGAAAGTGTTTTCCCGGATATATTCGCTATTTTGTTGATATGATTCGAATTCATTCGCGTGGTTCGTGGTTTAACGCATTATTTGGGATTATAAAATCGTTGAATAGCAGGTTGTAGATGCTAAATTCGGGTTTATAATATTCTCTTTAGTATCAACATGCTTTCTATGATGCGTCATACAATTCTTTATTGAATGCAAATACATTAAGATGAAGTCAAAGTTTGACACTTAAAAATGGTATTCTATATATTCTAAATAAAAAATTGGGGGAAAAAATGAGGGCACGTGAAGGTTTATTCCTTTGTCTGTTCATTTTATTTTGCATTTTATTGAGTAACGTAAGGGTATTGGGGCAACAATCGGTATTTAGTTTTTTGTACTGGAATGCTTCTCCTGAAGTAGCTGCATCCGGTGCGGCGGGCGTTGCAGATCGAACCGATGCATTTGCGCTGTATTATAATCCGGCTGCGATGATATTTGTCAAAAATATTTCGATTGTTTTGAGCAGAATAACACAAAATGTTGCTGATGATAATCTGAAAAAAATTAATTATTTTTATGAATTTATTCCTGCTAATACGAAAAATTATATCGTCTATGGCGCTGCCGTATTAAAAATCCCAAAATTGGGACATGTAGGTGGTTCCATTCATATTAAGTACTATTCGAAAAAATATCTTATTGATAATGAGTATAGTATAGTACAGAGAAGCACGGAGGATATGGATTATCAATTGAAATTTGCTTATGCAAAGGCGATAAGTTCTAATGCCGCTTTAGGTATAGGATTAAGTTATATAAAACGATCAACTTTGCTTTTATTATTTGAGAATGGTAAACTTGTCAAGCCCGAAGGCTCTGGTTTGTTGTTTGATTTCGGTGTTTTATATTTTGATTTATTTCCGTTTCTAACATTTGGTTCGGTTAATGAGGGTAGAAAAGGGATATCTTTGGGATTAGGAATTAGCAATTATGGATCACAAATTCGTTTTAAAGATGGAACCGATAGCCCGCCTCCGGCTTTATTGCGTTTTGGTGCTACTTATTCTTTTTATCAATCGAAAATGTTGGGAGTGAATTTTAATGTGGAATTAAACAAGCGCATTCTGGATGATCCCGCTTTAAGTTATTTGTGTTTTGGATCAAAAGTGATATTCAGTGAGATGGTAAGTGTGCTAATTGGCCGGGTTATTAATTTGAAAAATGGTGAATCGTCCTACAATACCTTTGGATTTGGGTTTAAATTTTTGTGGTTTTCGGTGAATTGGGCCAGGTATAAACAAGGTGGTGGAGTGGTTCCTCATCTTGGGCTTTCGTTTAATATGTGATGGACAATTGATTCATTAAGTGAAGGGTTGAATTCTGAGCTTTTTTATCACTGTATCCAGATTTTCTTTTATCCATAGGGTTGGTTTTTCTTTTTGGATGTATTATTTAGTGTGTTTTATTTTGAAGTCCTGGGAGAATAATTGTATTGAAATCTATAGTTGATCAATTCTTTGCCCATCTCAGGAATATCGTTCAGGGAGATGTTCGCACGGATGCTTACAGCCGAATTTTTTACAGCACCGATGCCAGCATCTACCAGGTCATGCCGCTGGGGGTACTCATTCCCCGCACCATCGAGGATGTGCAACAGGCCGTTTTGCTGGCACGGGAGTACCCGGTTCCCATCCTGGCCCGAACCAGCGGCAGTAGTCTGGCCGGCCAAGCCATCAATCAGGCGTTGATCATCGATTTTACCCGACATCTGGACCGGATTCTGGAAGTGAATCCGGAAGAACGCTGGGTGCGGGTGCAACCGGGTGTGGTGCTGGATGCGCTGAATGCCCACCTCAAACCCTACGGACTGCAGTACGGCCCGGATCCGGCCAGCAGCAATCGCGCTGCCATGGGCGGCATCGTTTCCAATAATTCCACCGGAGCCCATTCTATTTTATATGGGATGACGGTAGAGCACGTCCTTGAAATGGACGTGATCCTGGCCGATGGGAGCCAGGTACATTTTCAACCCGTGGAAGCAGATCAGCTGCCCCGCTACGAAAAGCGTCCCGGTCTGGAAGGCAAAATTTATCGCGAGATTCATCAGCTGATTCGGGAGCATCAGGAAGTAATTCGTCGCGGAACGCCGCGCCACTGGCGGCGCTGTGGGGGATACAATCTGGATCGGTTTATCGAAGGGGTATCTCACCGCTATTCAAACGATACCCGGTTTAATCTCAGCAAGCTCATCTGCGGGGCAGAGGGTACCTTGGGCGTTATAACGGAGGTGAAGCTGAATCTGGTTCCCCGCCCCAAAAAAACTGCCCTGGCTCTGGTGCAATTCCCCGGTCTTTACCAGGCCCTTTCAGCAGTGCCCACCATTCTGGAAACGCATCCATCCGCAGTGGAGTTGCTGGATCACATGGCATTGACCCTGTGCAAGGGAGTGCCACAATACGCGCGGTTGCTGCAAACATTCATCCAGGGAGAGCCCAACTGTGTGTTAATCACCGAGTTTTATGGAGATAGTGAACCCGAATTGCGACGTCGGGTGCAGCATCTGAAGGATCACCTGCAGCGCAAACGAATCCGATGTACGGTGGTACCGGCGATCGATCCCCGTTTGCAGGACAATGTGTGGACCGTGCGAAAGGTGGGATTGGGCTTATTAATGAGCATCAAAGGGGATTACAAACCCATTCCTTTTATTGAGGATGCCGCGGTACCGGTGGAACACCTGGCGGATTATGTGGATCAGGTGGAGCGATTTTGCAACGAGTTGGGCACACGGGTGGCGTATTACGCCCATGCCAGTGCGGGGTGCCTGCACATTCGTCCCTTAATGAACACCAAATTGGCCAGCGAAGTGGAAAAGCTTCCCTTGATTGCCTCCTTTGCCGCGGAACTGGTGAGCAGTTACGGGGGAGTGTTTTCCAGCGAGCATGGGGATGGGCGGGTGCGGAGCTGGATCAATGAACGGTTTTACGGCCCGGAATTGTATCGATTGTTCAAGCAGGTGAAGAATATTTTCGATCCAAGGGGAATATTTAATCCCGGAATCATTGTGGATGGACCGCCCATGACGGAAAATTTGCGCTATGGTTCCGGGTATCGCACGGTACCGGTCAAAACCATTCTGGATTTTTCTGACGATGGGGGCTTTGATCGCGCCATTGAAATGTGCAACGGAGCCGGGGTGTGCCGCAAACGAACCACCGGTACCATGTGCCCCAGCTTTATGGCCACACGGGAGGAAGAGCACAGCACCCGGGGACGGGCGAATGCCCTGCGTGCCGCCCTGTCCGGAAAGTTGCCTTTTCGGGAGTTGACCGGTGAACGCATGTTCCAGGTTCTGGACTTATGTGTGGAGTGCAAAGCCTGCAAGGCGGAATGTCCCTCGTCAGTGGACATGGCCAAAATTAAAACCGAATTTTTGGCACAGTATTATCGCGTTCATCGGATGCCCCTGCGAAACCGGCTATTTGCCCGGGCTCATCAGGTGGCCAGATGGTCAGCCGGGCCCCAGGCCATGCTGGTCAATGCGATTCTGCGGCAACCCATAACCCGCTGGATTCTGGAAAAAACACTGGGGATCAGTCGCCACCGGACATTGCCTCCGTACGCGCGTCAACCATTTTTCCGCGGGTACCGCCAGTCGGATTTGTCCAAAGGCGAGCTGTCATCGCGGGATCAGAATGCACCAACCGTGGTTCTGATGGTGGATACGTTCAGTCAATATCATGAACCCTGGATACCCCGCGCAGCCGTGCAACTCCTGCAAAAGATGGGCTTCCGGGTGATAGTGCCCCGGTTGGGCTGCTGCGGTCGGCCAATGATTTCGAAGGGAATGATCGAACCGGCCCGTCAAGCGGCTCGCACGTTGGTTCAGCAGTTGCAGCCCTACGTTCAGCAAAATTGCCCCATTGTGGGATTGGAGCCCGGTTGCATCCTGGCATTACGGGATGATTATCATTACCTATTGCCGGAAAATGAGCGGGTAAAACAGGCCTCGCAGCTGATTTTTACCTTTGAGGAATTTGTGTCGAATCACCTGGAATCTCTGACACGACTGATGCAATCCCGAAAGGAGCAGCATCTGCTGGTCCATGGCCATTGCCATCAGAAATCCCTGGTGGGGATGGAGCCTACACGACGCGTGCTGGAGGCCATCCCCGGATCCCGGGTAACGATTATCGATTCCAGCTGCTGCGGGATGGCCGGCTCCTTTGGATACGAGGCGGAGCACTATGCGATTTCGTTACAAATGGGAGAACATCGCTTATTTCCCGCCGTACGTTCCGCCCCACCGGATGCGGTCATTGTCGCTTCGGGATTCAGTTGCCGACAACAAATCCGCCACGCCACCGGAAAGTCTGCCCACCACCCCGCTGAGGTGTTGGTTGGGGTGGTGGATGGTAGTGTCCAATGAATATTGTTGGTGAAGAATTCATATTTGTAAAAACGGATAGCTATCTATTAAATTCCAAACACACCTCAGCTTACAGGGATTAAAAGTATGAATCATAAACGGATGTGAGGTTATGGATTTGTTAAAAGAAAATATAATGGATTTGGTAAAAAATTTGTTGAGACCTGAAAATGTTTATAATCTTTTTAAAAATCTTGGATATGAAGTTTTTGATCCTTCTTATATCAGAGAAATAAACAAATTGGTCTCCAGTAAAGAAATCTCGGAAAAAATTCAAAACATTTATCAAATTGCTTTTGTTAAAAACCAGCTGCCAATTTTTTTAGTAGAGACAACCAAAACAAATAGGTCCTTCATCAGGCAACTGGTCCAGCAGTTCAGTAGCCTTTATCAATACTTTCTATTGATTGTTACCGGGGATTGGAAAGAATATCACTTCATCATACCGGAAAAAATTAGAAAAGGCCCCGGTGAGTTTCAGTTGAAAATTACTCAGCTGGTTATCGACCGGGAAAATCCCTTTCGCACGGATCTGGAAATTCTCCTGGATTTACAGGTTAAGGTGGAGGATAAAACCTCCCGGGATATATGGCGAAAGTGGCAAGAGGCGTTTAATCGAGAACGCGTAACCGAAAGGTTTTTTGAAGATTATAAAAAAGTTTTTTTCGCTATTCGAAATGCAGTTAAGAACCAGGGCATTTCCATCCGACAGGCCCATGAATTTTCGTTACAGTTATTGAACCGATTAATGTTTAACTATTTCATTGCTAAGAAGCGATGGTTGGGGAATAATCCCCGGTTCGTGAGCTGGTTCTGGGAAGAATACAAACGATCGAAACGACAGGGAAAAGTGAAACCCGATACCTTCTTTTCAGAATGGTTGCAGGTGCTTTTTCTGGAAGCCTTCAATAATAAGTTTATCTATCGGTCATATTTTGGCGAAGAAATCAATCATATCTTACGAATGGCTCCGTATTTGAATGGGGGATTGTTCAAAGAAAATGAACTGGACCGAACGATTGATGTCCAGTTAAACGATGATCTTTTCGAGCAAATATTTAATTTTTTAAACAAGTATAATTTTACCATCCGGGAGGATTTGCCGCTGGAGGTAGAAGTAGCGGTAGACCCGGAAATGCTGGGGTATGTGTATGAGTCGCTGGCCAATGTGGCCGAAGAAATTTACGATAGACAGGACCTGGGAATTTTTTACACGCCGCGGGTAGAAGTGGATTTTATGTGTCGACGGAGTTTGGTGGAATATCTGCATGCCAACATACCGGATGTGGAAAAGGACATCTGGTATCATTTATTATTTGATGAAAACAAGACTGCAGCGGAGAAATATCTAACAGCCAACAATTTGTGGGGTACACTTGAAGAAAAATTGGATGCATTAAGAGTAATCGATCCGGCATGTGGGAGTGGGGCTTTTTTGGTGGGAATGCTGCTGGTATTAACAGAATTGTATCGATTGGTGTATCGGCATCTACCGGGTAGGGAAATAGACGTTTTTAACTTAAAGAAGCGCATCATCCAGAATTCCTTGTACGGAGTGGATGTAATGCCCTGGGCAGTGCACTCAACCGAGTTGCGGTTGTGGTTGCAATTAGTTGTAGAAAGCGAAATGGAACTTGGAGAGCTTAAAAAGAATCCCTTGTTACCCAATTTTAACTTAAAATTGCGGGTCGGCGATTCTTTAGTGCAGGAGTTGGGTGGTGTCGATTTACGAGTCCGTGGCAAAGATATGCCATCTGAAATTAAAGGCAGATTAACCAAATTGGCCCGGGAAAAAGAAAAATTCTACCTGAATGATTCCACCTGCAAATTTAAAAACCCTCAGGCAATGCTGGAAGAAGAAGTTCGGATTTATCGGGATTTTATTCGGCAAAGAATTAGCCAGTTAGGTCAGTGGGAGAAGCATGGAACGCAACCATCTATGTTTGAAACCGATAATGGCAGCAACGGTAATAAACGAAATCGGCAGCTGGAACAACAAAAACAGAATGCGCAAAAGGAAATTGCCCAACTTAAAGACATCCTCTAAAAACTTTCCAATCCGGCCAATAAACCATTTGTGTGGGATATTGACTTTGCGGAGATTTTTGGTGAAAAGGGCGGGTTTGATATTGTTATTGGCAACCCGCCTTATGTCCGGCAGGAAAAAATTGCACCGCCCAACCGGACCGCGGATGAGGTGACACTGAAAGACAGGCGGGATTACAAAGAAAAATTGCAAAAATCCCTGTTAACAATTTATCCATTCTGGCGGAAAATCAGCGGACGCAGCGATTATTATATCTATTTCTATTTCCATGGGTTAAATCTGCTCAATCCCAGGGGTACCTTTTGTTTTATCACTTCTAATTCCTGGCTGGATGTGGATTATGGCAAAGATTTACAGGAATTCCTGCTCAAATACGTTCCGATGCATGCGATTTACGACAACCACGCCAAACGCAGCTTTAAACATGCGGATGTAAATACGGTTATTGTGTTATTTGGTGCACCTGTTGTTCGGGACTCAATCAGCGCTGCAGGTAGAAATTGGCCCGCTTTACATCACACGGTGAAATTTGTGGCGTTTAAAAAAGCATTCCAGGAAGTTGTAACCACCAGCAATTTACTGGCCATTGATAAAGCCACTGAGCTGGTAAAAAAAGAAGAATTTCGCGTGTTCCCCATTACACAAGAGGAATTATTGGAAGAAGGGTGGGAATATCCAGAAAAGCAAACAGATAGTGCTCTACTAATCAAAGGGGCAAAAAAGAAAAAATTTGGTGAAGGGAAATACGTTGGCAACAAATGGGGTGGGAAATACCTCCGTGCCCCGGAGATTTTCTTTACCATTTTAGAGAAGGGCAAGGGAAAGTTAGTCCGATTGGGAGATATTGCTGAAGTACGTTTTGGAATTAAAACCGGTGCCAACGATTTCTTTTATGTGGAGGACGTTACCGATAAAAACCCGGATTTAGGCCGGGTACAAAATTTGCGGGATTTGAAATCAATTGAAGAGATTAAGCAGCGCGGTTTGCGGGTGATTAAGCCGTCGAAATTTAAAAAGAATGATCGGGATTATAAGCTATTTTTGGTAGAGGCGGAGTATTTGAAGCCAGTGGTTAAAAGCCCCAGGGAGATTAAAAGCATTGTCGTAAAGGAAGAGGATTTAAAATTTAAGGTTATAATGTGCCATGAGAGCAAAAGAGAATTAAGAAAAAAAAATGCGTTTATTTTAGAGTACATCAAGTGGGGAGAAACAAAAAGCGAATGGAAAGAACCGAGTGGTCGCTATAATCCGCCCAATTTGAGGCCGACTTGTAGATCAAGGAAATACTGGTGGGCTATAACATTGCAATTACTTCCAGATTTTATATGGTTTAAAGCTTTTAATGATAGATTTATTATTCCCTTTTTAAAAAGAAAGCATCTAATAAGTGATCGTTTTTATGCAATAACAACATATGAACTAAAAAATGACAATTGGATTATTAATTCAATTAATAGTGTGGTTCAAAATTTGTTTTGTGAAATAAATGGTAGGGTAAATTTGGCTGAGGGTGCATTAGACAACATGAAGTTTGAAGTTAACAATATTTTAATATTAAAGATTTCAAAAATAAGACCAATTTTTCAAAGAGAATTAAGATCAATTTTTGAAGAATATGGATTAAATATAAATAAACCAATTCGTGATCAAGAGCCAAAACCACTACCTGATAGAAAAAGGTTAGACGATATTGTATTTGATGAATTGGGATTGACCAAAGAAGAACGCAAAGAAGTATATTGGGCTGTGGCTGA
>JAADJD010000031.1 GCA_013150955.1 Calditrichota bacterium | reverse complement strand
GAATTTTCATCCAGATCTGATCTAATGTATTTGATTATTTTTATTTGTGTTAATTCGTGCAATTCGTGGTCTAATGCATAATCTGGGTTAATTTTATTTGTGTTCATTCGTGTAATTCGTAGGCTAATGCATAATCTGGGTTAATTTATCCGGATTTTATATGACTATTCTATTCGGCATTGTCTGTTCATGAATATCCCAAGTTTTTTCTATTGTGTTTTTGATGGGTGGGGATTATTTTGCTAATATAGTAATGTATAAGACAAGCATAAGAATAATGTTATGATAAAATTTAAAAAACCAAAAACGCAAGGTTAACCATGAACACAGTAAAAGAAGAAATTAAAATTTTATTGGAAAAACTCCCAGATGATTGCACGATTGAAGATATTCAATATCACCTTTATGTCTTAGAAAAAATTCAAAAAGGGATAGACCGCGCTGAAAAAGAAGGTACTATTTCTCATGAAGAAGCAAAAAAACGATTAAACAAATGGCTTACCGAATAGTCTGGTCTCCAGCAGCCATAGAAGATATTGAGTCCATTGCAGAGTATATAGAAAGAGATTCAAAATTTTACGCGAAGGCAGTAGTCTTTAAGATTTTTCAATCCACAGAAAAATTAAAGAAATATCCAAAAATTGGAAGAGTTGTTCCCGAATTAGGGAGAGAAGATATAAGGGAGTTGATAGTCTATAGTTATCGTCTTGTGTATCAGGTGAAAAAGAGGCAAATATAATAATCGCAGTGATACATGGCAAAAGACCCTTTGAAGATGTAATAAAAGAATACAAAATTTGATGACACCTCTATTTAGCGGACAACGTCTACACCGTCGAACCTGATCATTCGATTATAAATTAAACAATAGATTAACGCTGCAAATGAGGGAGTGTCCCAATTTTTATCTAAAGGAGCGGTCCTGTCCTAAATTTCCTGTAAAATAGAAAATGGTGCAGACTCGCATTATATTAGGGATTTTTTCACATTAACCCTAATTAAGCGTTAAAGCACGAATCACGCGAAAGAATTCGAAAAAAAATCAACAAAATATTGAATGAATATATCCGGGAAAATATTTTCATCCAGATAGAATCCAGTGCATTTTATTATTTTTATTGGTGTTCATTCGTGTAATTGTAGGTTATTGCATAATCTGGGTTAATAATTTCCCCTAATCCATGTCCTTTGTTTCATATTCTGCCCTTACAGGGCGTGAGGATTGGGAACCGTTGTTCATCCTCCCCCCGGGGTACTGCCCCGGGCTGTCCTATGGTGCCCCTACGGGGCGGGAAGGGATGCGAATTTCGAATTGCGGATTTCGGATGTTGGATTTCGGATTGCGAATTGCGGATTTGGGGGTGATAGCAAATCCCGGGGCTGGGGTTATTTTGCTTCTTTTGATGGAAATGCAGGGTATAATAATGGGACGATTTGCCCGAAGGGCAAAAAGAGGGTAGCCCCACGCAGCGCGTGGGGTAAACGTGGTGCCACCTTAATTCCCAGCGTTTCCCGTAGTTGCCTGAAGGGCAACTGGAGATGATTTCGGATTGCGGATTTCGGATTTCGGATTGCGGATTGCGGATGGCGGATTTGGGAGCCGCCTGCTTATTATTTATTATGCCCTTACAGGGCGCATTTGTTTTTTTGGGAATCTCTCCGATTCCCGGAGCGTTGCTCCGGGCTAACATATTTTGCCCTTACGGGGCGGGGTCGTATTGCGGATTTCGGATTTCGGATGTCGGATTTGGGATTGCGGATTTGGGGATAAAGGGTGGTAACCCGCTAATGGGCACTTCCAGGCGCATTTGTTTGTGGATGGACCGCTCCGACTCCCGGGCTGCCTTTTTTACCCCACGGGAAATCCAATCGGGATTTCCCATGGGGGGAGGCTATGTGGGCAACATGGTTTTAAAAACTTACGCGGGCTTCCAGAGACATTAACCGCCCAATGGACGGTGATCCCACAAATTCTCGCTGTTCCACATTGAAAATATTGCTGGCCGAAAAACCCAGTGTCAATACCTGATTGACACGATAACCGGCACTGATACCCACCGTGGTAAATCCACCCAGGGGCCCATAGTTGAAATTAAACCCGGATAATCGGGTGCCTACCCCGGTGGCAGAAGCCATGTGAATACCGGAAACCATATCGTACTCCGCAACCCCACGGATGGTAATGGCTGTGGTCAGGTTCCGCAAGAACACATCGGTCATTAACAGAGTGAGCGACCATTTGTAAGTAGGGGTGTTCAGGCTGATTTCATTGGGCGTCACCTTGCCATCTTTATTGATGTCCCAGTACTTTGTCCCATCGGGATTGGTTCGTGCGGTATCTAAATTGGAACCAAAATAGGAAAACGTGCCCCGCAGGGTGATATTCGATGAAACGGCAAATTCGGCAGCCAGATCTGCGCCGTAGGTGTTGACTTCACCAAAATTCAAATATGTCATAACCACGGTAGGAGCAACCGGTACCCCACCAATCTCTTTAACCACACCAATGACATTCAAAGGCGATATAAAATTCTGATTCCGAGAATAGTAGGCGTTCACATCCAGATACAGGCGTTGTACCGGAGCACCTTTGTAACCCACTTCCCAGGTGTCCACCGTTTCCGGTTTCAGCGGATCGATTTTGGTGCCATCCAACAGCGTGAAGCCATCGCCGTTCCCGCGCAGGATGAATCCAGCCGAAATGGGAATATACAATTCCTGGTGCAAAATGGTAGGGGCCACATATCCACGTCCAAATGTCACCCGGAATGCACCATTCAGTGCATTAAGCACCAGACCGGCTTTTGGGCTAATTTGCGTCCCATAATTTTCATGATAATCATATCGCACGGCTCCGATCGCCCGCAACCAGCCGCCAAACAAGCGTCGATCCACCTGCGCCACCACACCATACTGGACCAGGTCAATGGAAACATTCCCGGTATCTGCCAGGTAAGTGCCTTCACTGACCGGCATGTCCTTCTGATAATTGGCTCCCAGCGTAATGCCGAATCCAGCGATGGTTTGATTGAATTGAATCTCCCCGAAAAGTGTGGAAGACCGATCAATAAAGGTGGCCTTTTCCACCGCATCGGTATAAGAAAGTCCGGACAACATGTAAATGGCCTTGTTTCGCAAAGAATGGGTCTTCCCGGCATCCACTGAGGTGCGGTAAACCTGGGCAAACAGGTGGGGACTCACAAATCGCAATTGAGCGTATTCGTAAACCCAATCTTTTATCTGGTTTCGTCCATTGTTGGTTACCCCAAGCCCACTGTTCACACTGCGACCATAGGAGGCAATGAGGTCACTGTTTTCAAATAAACGATAGTATAGCGAAGCCGATCCGCGGATGTGCTCGAATTTAAAATCCGGTGTTTCGGGAACCGCCAGCTGCCCCACGTAAACGGTATCCACGAATTTAAATTCCGTACCGGCTGAATATTCTCCTGTTAATTTGTAAGCAAATTTCCCCAACACGCCGGCATGGTACAAACGCCCGCTTTTTACGTCCTGGTTGCCCACACTCAATGCCAGGGTGGTTCCCCGGAAATTTCGGGGATCGCGCGTAATAACATTTACAATCCCATTGTGGGCGTTGGCACCATATAATGCGGACGCCGGCCCCAACACCACTTCCATGGTATTGATGTCTTCTTTAATCACTGGATTCATGTTTCCGGCGGGCAGACCGGTGCCGGGCATCATGGAAATTCGATTGTCCGTGAGCAGCAACACTTTGGTGTTGAAGGCACTATTAAATCCCCGCGCATTCAACCCCACGCCATCCACGCCCGTGCGCACAAAATCCACCCCCTTCATGGTAGCAAAAGCCAATTCGTAATTGTATGTGGGGATTAATTCAAAATCACGAGCGGTCAGGACATTAATGGTTGCGGGGGCATCTACGACCTTTTCCGATCCCCGGGTAGCGGTGACAACCACCACATCTCCCGGAATTTGAGCGGCTTGCAATGCCACCTGAACTTCAGTGGTCTCCCCCGCCCGCACATCCACCGGGACTTCGGCTTCCCGATAACCAATGTAACTGATCACCAGGGTATATGCCCCGGGAGACAGATTTTCGATTCGGAAATACCCGTCCTCATCGGTAGATGCCCCCAAATGGGTATTCTTAACAACCACATTGGCACCAATGAGTGGCTGCTGCGTGTCCGCATCGGTGACCACACCGGAAACGGTGCCTGTCTGGGCCAGGGCACCCAGCACCATTCCCATTAAAAACACAACAACGATAAACGGCTTCATAACAGGCCTCCTCTTTATGTTAGCAAAGGGTTAAAGCCGAAACAGTGCACAGGCAAAAGCAGCACCTCCCCCGGATCCCATAAAACACACCAGGTCTCCTTCCATTAGCTTGCCTTGCTGCTGCGCATCAGCAAAGGCCATGGGAATACAGGCGGAACCGGTGTATCCGTATCGCTGCATGATGGTGTGCGCCCGATCGTGGGGTAATCCCAGGCGATCCAGAGTCTCTCGTATGCTACGAATGTTAATCTGGGTAAAGAAGTAATGCTTCACATCGGCGGGAGTGAATCCGTGACGGGAAGTGACTTCCTGAATCATGGATGTCCAGCGGGTCACATTCAAATCCGGCGGAAATTTTCGCACAAATTTTAGCAAATGCGCTTTCTGTTTCAGAACGGTCTCCGTGATTGGCTGGTGAGTTCCCCCGGCGTAGATCCCCATATAGTCGTGGTACTCCCCTTCGGTACGGAGGTGACTGCCAATAAATCCCCGCGTTTTATCTTGGACTGCTGCCAGCACCACCGCGCCCGCCCCATCCGCGAATAGGGTAACCGTTTTTTTATCGGTCATATCCAGATATTTGCTCATGGCATAGGCCCCAATAACCAGGATGTACCGGTAGGATTGATCGCTTCGGATGTAGCGGCTGCCCACATCCAGGGCAGTTACAAATCCAGCACAGGCGGTGTTGATATCAAACGTTCCCGCATTTCGGGCTCCCAGACGATGCTGAACGACTGAGGCCGTGGAGGGCGAGATATATTCGGGGGTATCCGTGGCCACAATGATCAGATCCAGTGCATCTGGTTCTATGCCCGCACTGGCCAGCGCCTTCTGGCTGGCTGCGACACATAAATCTGCCGTCGACTCGTCCTCGCGACACCATCGTCTTTCATAAATATTCACATTCTCCCGCAGCCAGGTGTCCACATCCTCTCCCAACAATTCGTTGAAATAGGCATTGGTTAACACCCGTTCCGGGGCATACATTCCTGATCCCACAATCACGGCGTTGCGCATCATTCCCATTTCTCCTTTTCGCCTGTTAAGGAATAAATCCTCCATCCACACTCAACACAGCACCGTTAATGAATCCGGCTTCTCTGGAGGCCAGAAACAGGTAGGCATACGCCACATCTTCTGGAGAGCCCAGGCGCCCCACCGGTGTGCGTTGAACAACCATGTCCAATACTTTTTGCGGAACGGTTTCCACCATTTCCGTGGCGACAAATCCCGGTGCCACGGCATTCACCGTAATGCCTTTTCGCCCCAATTCCCTGGCCCACACCTTGGTGAGCCCAATCACGCCGGCTTTGGTGGCCACATAATTGGATTGCCCAAAATTCCCGTAGAGTCCCACCACGGAGCTGGTATTGATGATGCGTCCATAACCTTCCTGAACCATGACCGGCGCAACCTGCTGGGTACAATGAAACACACCCGTCAGGTTGACATCCAGTACCGCCTGCCATTGTCGGGGCTCCATCTTCATCAGGGTGGCATCCTGAACGATACCGGCATTGTTGATGAGGACGTGAATGGTTCCCGACTCGCTTCGAACCCGGTCTACCGCTTCGGCAACGCTTTCGGATCGGGTGACGTCTACTGGTTGAAAAAAGACGGAGAGTTGCTGTTGCTGCAGAGATGCAGCAGTTGTGTTTCCCTGCTCGGGATCCACATCCCAGATCCACACCGTGGCCCCACGGCGAGCGAACATTTCAGCTGCTGTACGACCGATGCCGCGCGCGGCGCCGGTGATGATGACTACGGTATCTTTAAATTGCATCATGACGCCCCCGTTATCGAATGGAACACGATTAAATCAATATCAAACATTTGCAATTTTCCAAACGTTTAGAAGATAACGTAATTCAGATAAAAAAATCAAGAGGCATTTGCCCCATTTTGAAAATTTTTACCCGGAAACCCTTTTTAATCCAGATTATGTATGAGCCTACGAATTACACGAATTAAACCCAGATTATGCATTAGCCTACGAATCACACGAATTAACACAAATAAAACCAATAAAATAAATTGGATTGTGTCTGTATGAAAAAGTATTCCAGGGTTTATTCGCGATTGTGCCGACATTTTTTTAGCTTCATTCGCGTGATTCGCGGTTTAACCCAGATTATGCATTAGAACCACGAATTACACGAATTAACACAAATAAAATTAATAAAATACCTTGGATTCGATCTGGATGAAAATGTGTTTCGGAGTTTAATCGCGATTTTGTAGATATTTTTGGGTTTCATTCGCGTGATTCGCGGTTTAATGCAATATTTGGGTTTAAGTGATGAATGCCATTATTTACTACCGGGATCACGCATACTCTGGTACCGGCCCATAGGTGACGAAACGGTTGCAGGAAAGGGTTGCTTACCCTTTAAAACCCTCCGTCCCCTATCCTCCCACCCGTCTTAATTTTTCTGTAACCTGCGCACTTTTTACGACGTTTTTCCTGACCCGCTCTTTTACTAATGCTAATCGGTTCCTGCATCTGTAAATACCCAAACGGGATTGGCCCTGTACGACCCGTTCGTTTCCTGACCATCACTCACGACTTGCCGGGTGCCCGTTTTTCCTGCAATACCCCATCGGCGATGCGCTTCAATGCCTGCCGATCAATTTTTCCCGCACCGGTACGTGGCAAATCATCCACAAAATGAATATAGCGCGGTACTTTAAAGGCAGCGATCTGCTGCCGACAAAACTGTCTCAATTCCTCTTCCGACACCGGGTGATCTGAACGGCGCACGACCGCGGCGAATCCCACCTGCCCCCACCGGTCATCGGGCACGCCCACCACGGCGGCAGCCTCCACTGCGGGATGCCGCATCAGGGCATTTTCCACTTCTTCGGGGGAAATATTCTCACCGCCACTGATGAACATATTGTCCACCCGGCCAATAATACGAACGTACCCCTGCGCATTCCGTACTGCCAGGTCGCCTGAACGCACCCATCCCTGATCGTCAGTAACGTTACGGGTTCGTTCGGAGTCCTTATGATAACCGGCAAAACTGTGGGGATTCCGAAACCAGAGCTCCCTGGGTTTGTCGGGATCCTGAATCACCGCACCGCTCGCAGGATCCCTCAACTGATAATCTGTATGAAACATGGGCCAGCCCACCGAATCCGCATTAGGAGCAATTATTTCTTCGGGATCTACTCCGGATTCCACCGCGTGAATGAAATTGGAGGGTCCGGCTTCCGTTAATCCGTAGGATTGGGTAAACACAATGCCTCGTTTCCAGAATGCCTGCATGACTTTTCGCGAACAGGGGGCGCCGGCAGAGTTCACATACTGCAGAGATGACAAATCCGTCTGGTCAAAACGGGGACTTTCCAACAACATTTGAAAGACGGCCTCCACTCCACCAAAGTGGGTAATCCGTTCCTGCTCAATCCACTCCAGTGCCTTATCGGCATCAAATTGCCGCATGAGCACCACGCATCCCCCAATATGAAACACCGGGGTCACCGTATTCCATCCCCCAATATGGTAGAAAGGAAAAATGACCAGCTCCCGCGTGTGGGCACCAATCGCACCGGATCCGGTGATGATCAAATTAATGGAATTCCAGAACATTTGCCGGTGGGTAATTCGACAGATCTTGGGAGTGGCGGTAGTCCCGCCGGTATGCACAAGCAGGAAGAGGTCATTCATGGCCAGGGGACGGTTCACGGGTTGAGCGGTGGGTTCCATGAATGCTTTTGCGTATGGTCCTGCAGAATCGTCCACAGCAATCGGTAATGCATCCAGTTCCTGCAGGGATAGTTGATCCACCAGGGACTGAAAAGCGTGTTCATAAAACAACACCCGCGGGCGTAATCGTTGTAATAAATCATTCAGTTCCGGTGATTGTAACCGATAGCTCAACGGCGCCAGCACCACACCCGTTTTTCCACAGGCGAAATACAAATCGATGCACTCCACTCGATTTCGAGCCATCAGGGCAATGATGTCGCCCTTCTGCAATCCCAGCCCCTGTTCCAAAAACGTGCCCACTCGATTGGCACGGTCGTCCAGCTCGGCATAGGTCCACCGCTGGCCCGATTCCGGATCCACCACAGCTTCGCGATTGGGGGTAAGTCGCGCCCGGCGTCCAATCCAGTCCCCCACCCAATCCAGTGGAATAGTTTCATAACATTCGGGTAACATGATTCCATCCTTCAATTTTTAACTCGGATTATGCATTGGACCACGAATTACATGAATTCCCACAAATAATCCCGGATTATTCAATAGCCTACGAATTACACGAATTAAAACGAATAAAACAAAATCCATTTGATGATACCTGGATGAAAATGTGTTCCAGGGTTTATTCGGGATTTTGCAAATATTTTTTGAAATCATTCGCGCGATCCGCGGTTTATCCATCATTCAGGCTTAAAACTTTACGGTTTAAAATACATCATCCGTTAATTGCTACGATGAAGGACTTCGAGAAAACAGGCGTTTACCTACAACATAGTAGGCGACAATTCCCAGACTTACCAGCAGGCCATAAGTGGCCGTCAATCCCGGATTGGTGTAATCGGCCGGGGTTAACAGGGTCCATTTCCCGTACCGAAATCCGAAATGAATCCCCAATGCCACCAGTGAGGTTCCCCACACCAGATGACGAGAAACGTTGCGAAAAAACATTCCAGCCATCAAGGGGATAAAGGTTGCCGCAAACAATGCGTACACCCCCTCCTGAGCGAAAATAGCGATGGAGAATTCTTTATGATAATGCTGGTATAACGAAAGCCCAAACGCCACTCCTCCCAGCGCCAGCACAGCAATGCGTCCCACACGGAAGGTCATCTGCAATTCGCGGCGGGGATCCGGTTTCCTGCGACGATACCAGGGAAGGAACAAATCATTGGCCAGAATGGCTGAAAGGGCCACCACGATGCCATCCAGAGTGGACATTCCTGCCGCCAGAATCGCGATGGAAATAAACAACGCCACCAGGGGCGGGAAGGTGCTGACAATGTATGCCGGCATTACTCCATCGATTCCCATCTGATTTTGCTGAATGAACTGCTCCACAAAGGGCCCACGAGCCACGCGGGCATACAATCCACAAAGCAATACCGAGGTAAACACAACACCGATGAGGATGGCCAGTGCCAGGTAACGATTCACATCGCGTTCGCTGCGCACGTAAAGCGATTTTATCACAAAATGGGGTTGCGCCGCCAGAGCAAATCCCACCACAAAATTGGCCACAAACACTTCGAATACGTTTCGGAATAACAGACTACCGGGGTGAATGGGCTGGGCCAGCAGGGGGTCTATCGCTGCCAGTTTCTCCAGCAAATTATCCTGTAACAGGGGAATTCCGGAACCTACCAGCAACACCGCAACCACCAGCATTACCAATCCCTGCACCATATTGGTGTAAGCATGGGCATAAGTTCCACCAATGTAGGTGTACGCAAATACAAAAACCACGATGATGGCAAGTGCTACTTCAAAACTGGAGTTGGGAAAGACGGCTGGCAACTGGAGGGTGGCCACCAACAGGCCCGCCATGGCGTAACAGATCAGCACGACCATGGCAATCAGCAAAAGATTCACCACGGCATAAAAAGCGGCCATTTTCCGGGAACCAAATCGACGACCGATCCAGTCGGGGACGGTTAATCCGGCTTCTTTGATGCCGTACCGACGAAACCCTTTGGACAGAATAACAATCCCCAGCATCAATCCGGTACCGGCAGCGACTCCGTACCCCAGCACGGCGGACAATCCATACGCGTACACGATACCGGGATTAATAACGAAAGTTGCGGTACTGGTCATGCTGGCTGCCAGAGCAAACGCCACCACCCAGGGTTTCATATCCCCCATGCCAATGGCATAGCTGCGGAAGGAGTCTGTTTTCTGGTGCCCTTTCCAGGCCAAACCCAGGGTAACGCTTACATAGATCAAAAAAATCAACCAGGCAAAGATCATGGCACGCCCCACCTTTTGACTCAAATGGTTATGCGAAAAACGCCGTTATCCTCCTGGATGCGCGAGCACGGATTTTAGAAACCGATTCATGATCGCCACCACGCTGGATGCACGGGTCAGTTGCGGAAAATGACCGCAGCCCTTTAACACTTCCAGCTCCGCCTGCGGCAGGCGTTCCGCCAGTGCCTGTCCGGCTGACAGAGGAATAATGGCGTCCTTCTCTCCCCAGATCAGTTGCACCGGCTGGCGGATTCCCTCAACCCGTTCCAGCAAATCGGATCGAATGCAGGCCTCCAGCGCCTGATACACCGCATGGGCGTATCCGGCGTAATCCCGGGCCCTGGTCAATCCCACCCATTTTTCCAGCCAGCTTTCATAAGCCGGTGACCACTCGCCCAATCCCTGCTGCATGCTAAGCCGGATCTGTTCCGGAGTGGCCGCCATTAATTTTTCCGGGGTAAAATTGGCTCGAATGAATTCCACTTCCATCTGGGAATAGGCATAAGTTCCTGCCGCATCCAGAAGAATCAGCGCCTGCACCTCTTCCGGAAACTGCAGGCTGTATTCCATGATCAGGCACCCACCATAGGAATGCCCCACCCCTATCCAGCGACGGACATTCAGTTCTTTAATCCAATCATGCAGGAATTCCACGTACCATGTAGGGGTATAATCCAGAAGCGGTTTGTCGGATTTGCCGTAACCGGGAAGATCTATCCCGATCACGCGATAGCCTGAACAAAAAGCCGGGTACACCCAGTCGAACGTGCTGAGATCGGCCCCGTTGCCGTGCAGGAATACCAGTGTGGGCGCCTGCGGTGGGCCCTGATCGATGTAGGCCACGCGAATATTCTGGATGGTCTGGAACTGCACCGGATACCGATACGCCACATCTGCGAATTCCATGAATCCCTCTAATTTATTACGTAACAAACATTTGATATTTTTCAAACGATTTTGCCAAAAAAATAGCTCGATTCCCCTGCCCTTTCCTTCAGCCCCTGGTGATGATACTCAACTCTCCCCATCTTCTCCCGTCCATTCTTTTAAAAACTGGCGATTGTATTGCAGCATGAGTTCATAAAAACGTTCCATCTCTTCCAGACGCTTCTTCAGGGTCTCGATCTCGGGATCGTTTAACTGACGGACTTCCTGAAGCAGCGTGCTGGCAATGGTTTTATTCTGCCGCACCAGAGCGGTAACATTGCGGAAGGCATTACTAAAAATTTCCGGATGCACTTCGTAAAAATCCTTGCGGGTTCCCGGCACCCACACTTTACGAATCAGGTTGTGGTCTTTTAACCGGCGGGTTACCTGGCTGATGGGCCCCTTGCTCATGCCCAGTTCCGCCGCAATGTCATCCAGCGACAATGGTTTGTTGGAATATAACAATAAGGCAACCACGTGTCCCATCAGGCGGGAAATCCCAAACGCCTGATAGGCATCCCCGAAGGCTTGAATCATTTCCCGTTTAATTCGTTCGCGATCCATTTTCGTTTTCAATGTTTTTAATGTTTGAAATATATTGCGCGACTCTTAAAAAAACAATTTTTTTGCCTAAAAATTTTAATTTTTTGAATTTAAAAAACGGAATCCAATAATCAAATGCGTGGAAAAATTTTTAACGTTAACAATTTCGGCATTCCCGGTGTTCCTTCCTCTGACCTGGATCCCCCGGCCTCTTCTCCAGAAGGATGATGATCCGGAGTTGACCGAATGCTGTATCGTTTACCTGGAACGCCGCATTTCTCAAATTGACTGGAACCCAAACGGCGAATCCCGTAGACTTTCTCGGCACATCCCACGGGCCGATGCGGGAATCCCTGCTGCCCCATAAACCGAATTCTGAATCTCCGGGCAACGCTTTCATCCTCCTGGATCCATCCCGGGCAAATCCCCGAAAAGCAATGAGCGAACATTCCGGAACAATCCACGGGATGCCGTTCACGTTCATGCACCCGATTTCCGGAACGCATCCAGCTGTTGCTGAATGATGTCCCGGGTCAGTTGCAGGTGATCCGGCCGGGTACGCAAATTCCCGATAGCCAGTCGCAACACCAGCCGATCCCGCAACCGGGTATGCGACAGGAAGACCTTTCGGGTATTATTGATGCGCTCCAGCAACTGCTGATTGAGTTGCTCCAGCTGATGCTCATCCTCCAGTCCCCGGGGATGCGCCCGAAAGCAAATGGTGCTAAACGGCACCGGAGCCATCAGCTCCAGATCGGGATGGTCTTCCACCCACTGTTGAAACGTGCGGGCCATCTGCAGATGATTGCGAATCCGTTCCACCATGCCTTCAACGCCAAAATAACGAACCACAAACCAGAATTTCAGTGCCCGAAATCGCCGACCCAGCTGGATACCATAATCCATTAAATTTTCCACTTCCTGATCCTCTGGCGTTTTCAGGTATTCCGGTACCAGGCTGAATGCCCGTTTCAACACATCAGGTTTGCGGGTGTAAAACGCGCTGAAATCAATGGGAACGAACAGCCATTTGTGGGGATTGACCACCAGCGAGTCCGCCTGCTCACACCCGGCCAATACGTGACGCATTTCGGGAACGATGGCCGCGGCACCCCCGTAAGCCGCATCCACATGCAACCAGAGGTTTTCCTGCTGACAAATGGCAGCGATTTCGGGTACGGGATCGATACTGGTGGTGGAGGTGGTTCCCACCGTGGCCACCACACAGAAAGGCTTCCAGCCGTTTCGCCGATCCGCTTCGATGGCCTGTTTCAGGGCATCGGGACGCATGCGGAAGGCCTCGTCCACCGGAATTTTCCGCACCCCTTCCAGACCAATCCCCAGGGTGATGGCGGCCTTTTCAATCGAGGAATGGGCCTGCTCGGACATGTAGAGCCGCAACCGGGGGAGTTCCGGTCGCCCGGCCATGCCTTTCTGGCGAATCTGCAGATCCATCAGCTGCTCCCGGGCTGCCGCAATGGCATGTAGACTGCTCACCGAAGCCGTGTCGTACACAATCCCCCAGAGCGTTTCCGGTAGCCCCAGCATCTGTCGCAGCCAGTCCAGTACCTGTTGTTCCAGCTCCGTGGCCGAGGGACAGGTCTTCCACAGCATGGCGTTGATGTTAAACGCCGCACTCAGCAGCTCTCCCAGCACTCCCGGCCCGCTCCCGGTAATGGAAAAATAGGCCAGAAACGTGGGATGATTCCAGTGCGTCATCCCCGGCATGATGATGTGATCCACATCTTTCAATATCTGCGCGAAATCCTCTCCCTTATCGGGCGGACGATCGGGTAATTGCCGCCGAATGTCCCCGGGACGTACCGCCGGCAATACGGGAATATCATCCAGATGCGCGAAAAAATCCGCAATCCAATCCACCAGCTGGTGCCCCACCCGACGAAACTCCTCTGGAGGCATATCACCTAACGCTTTGAATGCACGTTCCTCCATGGACGATTCTCCTGCCGTTTTGCCCATTGTGGAATATCAGGCATTCCCCTGCGTTTTTCAAGCGGATTTCCAGAAAGCAAACGGCAGACGGAGAGACTGGCAAGGAAAGATGATTCCATTTCTACCAATTCCAGCTGGACTTTCAAGGGCGAATGCGATCCCGCTCCAGCAGCCACTGGCGGGACAATCGCACCAATCGGCGGGTGAGTTCGGGATTACCTGGATGCATGTGGGCTTCGGGCAGGTTCAGAATGGTTTTCTGACCGGGGATTCCCTGCTGTAACGGCATCCAGCTCCATTCCGGTACCAGCTGGTCATACCAGCCATTGATCAACAGGAATTCACCGGTCAGGGCAGACAGATGTCGCGAGGGTTCCAGCGGGTAAATGGCCCGTGCGGCCAGAAAGGCGATCACCGGTCGCACCAGTGATGGCAGAAAAATCATGTTATGTGCCAACAATCGGTCGATCCGGGTACCGCCATACACAATGACGGTGGGGCCAAAGCGAATGCCTTTCTGCCTTCCCAGATGGTAAATGGCCGGGACAAACATGGCCCCAAAGCTGTAGCCGGTCAGGGTCATGCGGGTGGTATCGGCCCAGGATTGCTGGCGGATCCATTGCCAGACCGCCAGAATTTGAGCAGGCACCCGAAGCGCCGCCCGACGGATGGCCGGAATTTCCGACAGCGGGGTGCCCTGGTACCAGTAGTGGGGGCTGTAGGGATATTCATAAGCCACGATCACGTTTTGACCGTGATCGGGAATGTAAAACAGGCTCTGTCGGCCGACTTCCAGACCGCCCAGCACAAAGATGACTGGCAACACATCCTGAACGCCTTCGGGAAAACTGAGGGTAATCCGAATGGTATCCAGATCCGGTGCCCAGAGGATGACATCCTGAAACACGCGGGCTTCCGTTCCCAGATCCACCGGATAGCGAAACCGGTGCAGCAATTGCAGCCCTTCCGATGATCGATCCAGTACCGCCACCGGGTTTTGAAGCTCCTGCCAGAGTATCCAGCCCGCCAGGAGGGCGATCACCGCGGCAAAGATCAGCATGAGGATGATCAGTAGCAAACGCAGTCGCATGCGCATGATCCGTCCCTTCACCATTTCAGCCGTTTGCTTTCTGGATAGGGCAGCACATTGATAAACTCCCCATTGCGGATGCGCTGTTGAATGTCCAGCCAGTAATCCAGTTGCAGCAGTTCGCCGTGATGTTCCAGAAACAGCTGACGTAAATCCCCGCGAAGTTCCAGAAAGGTGGCAAATTCTTCGGGAAAGACGTCGTTTTGTCCCACGTGGAACCAGGGTTCATCGGCCAGTTCATCCTCCGGAGAGCGAGCGGGTGGAATTTTACGGAAATGGCAATCGGTCAACAGGGTCAATTCGTCGTAGTCATAAAACACGACCCGCCCATGCCGGGTGACGCCAAAATTTTTCAGAAAAATGTCCCCGGGAAAGATATTCGCCGCCGCCAGATCTTTAATGGCCCGACCGTAATCCAGCACCGCTGCTTCCTGCTTCCAGAATGGCTCCCGGGCCAGATACAAATTCAACGGGGTCAACTTGCGCTCGGTGTAGAGGTGATGAATGATCACGCTGTCATCGGTAATCTCAACGCTGTTGGTGGCATTTTCCCGCATTTCGCCGAGCAGCTGCTCATCGAAGCGCCAGCGATCGAATTTCAAATGTTCAAACTCCTGGGCGTCCACCAGTCGCCCCACCCGATCGTGCTTAAACACCAGCTGATATTTCTGTTTCACCTGCTCCCGACTGGTGGTTTTGGGATAAGCAAATCGATCCTTGATGACCTTGAAGACGATGTTAAAAGAGGGCAAGTCGAACACCAGCATGACCATGCCCTTTTCGCCGGGAGCGATCTGGAAGCGATCCGAAGAATATTTTAAATGCTGCAATAGCGCACGATACAGCTCTGTTTTGCCATGCTTATGGTAACCAATCGCATTGTACAATTCCGATAGCGGTTTATGCGGCATGATGGCCTTCAAAAACAGCACCAGATCCCGCGGCCAGTCGGTCTGGACATGGAAATACGATCGGGTAAAACTAAAAATGATGCTCACATCTTCCACGTCGGTCAGCACGGCATCGATGCGGATGCCCTGCGGATCGTTTAACAGGGCCAGCACAAAGGGCATCTGCTCGTCCTTCAAAATCACGCGCCCGATGATGTAGGCTTCCTGATGGCGGAAGAACATGGTTTCCAGGATCTCGAAGCGCTGTACATTGTGGAGGGCAGACTTTCGGGTTAACTGGCGGAACAATTCCCGGGTCACCAGATGCAGGTTGCGATCCAGATCGCGAAAGGGGGCATGAAATTGAAAATCGGAAATGATCTGGTGCAAATTGGCCTCCAGTGAAAATTGAAAGGGATAGCTGCGATACAATCGATACGGTGCCCGGGACAACATGCGCTCAAAATCGGAATCCACAAACTCGATTCGGGGATTGACACCCACGGTGGAAAAAATCCGTCGGGTGACCGAGTTGAAGAACGTTTCCGCCAGTTCCACATCGTTCCTTCCGGCGATTAATTCGGAATAGCGGGCCTTCATGATCGCCCATAAGTCCGTCTCCCGCACCTTTCCATTCATCAACTGCCGGATATGCCACTCGATTTGCTGCACCGAACGGGTGTACAAATCCAGCCGTTCCATGGCGTCGGCACGGGCACCAGCCCAATCTCGCTGTTCAAAGCGTTTCCGCGCCCGGGCAGTAATGGCTTTAAATTGCTGATGAAACGCGTCGAACGCTTCGAAAATGGCGGTTGCTCCCTGATAAGCCGTTTGCTTCATCTCTCTGTTTATCCCAAAATATGGACTAAACTCAAATAATGCATGAAACCGCGAATCATGCGAATGCATTCGAAAAAATCAACAAAATAGCGAATATATCCGGGAAAACATCCTCATCCAGATAGAATCCAGTGCATTTTATCCCAAAAAATGCATTTAACCGCGAATCACACGAATGAAACCAAAACACATCCACAAAATAACGAATAAATCACGAAAACAAGTTTTCATCCAGATACTACCCAATTTATTTTATTAATTTTATTTGTGTTAATTCGTGTCATTCGTGGTCTAATGCATAATCTGGGTTTATTATTTTTATTGGTGTTCATTCGTGTCATTCGTGGTCTAACGCATCATCCGGGTTAAATCCCAAATTTTCACATCGGCAAAAAACGATCTGGCTTGATGACGAGAAGGGGATCCCATTGCTCCCCTGCCCCACAATCGGATATTCCGGTGGGTACCCAGAAGGAGCCGCTACTTCCCGGTCAAATGCCACAATTTCAAACCGGTTTCCTCGTCCAGCTTTCGCTGGATGATGGACGGGAGGGTGAAAAGCACCACCTCCATGGTCACCGCCACGGTGCCTTCAAAAAAGTGTCCCCCGAATGTGGCGTAATTGGGATCGCCCAGTATGGCATGGGCGTGCAGAAACGGTTCGCCATCCACCCGGCTCACGTTTCCAGTAAAACTGACCAGCTCGTAGACACCCGGGAATTCCTTCTCCAGGTATTGTTTCTGCTGGCGATCGAAATATCCCAGCCGCACCTTTTCCAGGGCACCAATCGCCCACAGGATTGCAGCCGAAATCTGCTGTTTCCGAAAGAAATCGTGCAGGCTACGGGTCACGGCTTCGCCTTTCTGCAAACGGATGACATAGCCCTGTTCAAATTGCTGAAATTCCATGGTGCTCCCACATTTTTGGTGATCGATTCACCCGATTGGATAGAAGAATTGTGCCGATTTTCTAATCGTTACAGCGCCAGAAACATGGAAAACCGGTGTACCTCTCCCAGTCCCGCTCCAAAGGGGTTGAAGCTATAATCGAAGCGGAGGGTGGCTTTCTGGAAACCGAATCCGAATCCCAGCGAGCGGTCATCGTAGCCCAGCAGATATCCGGCCCGCAGGGCCAGCTGACGCCACAGCTTCACTTCCAGACCGCTGTTCAGCTTCCAGGAGCCGCTCCAGTAGCGCAGGCCATCCACGGCCAGTTGAAATTTAGCCGGGCCCACGGCCACATCCGGCTGATAGGCAATCCCGGCGCGTAACACGGTGGGCAGGCGACTGGCCCGGGATAGCAGGGCGTTCATTTTCCCCAGGTGCTGCAGGGTCGCCGCCAGTACCAGCGGATGGCCCGGCATCTGATAGCGCACACCCACATCCAGCGCCCAACCGGTGGCAGTTTCCACATAAATTTTTTCATACAAATATTTCAGGGTAACGCCCAGGGCCAGGTGGGGACGGAGGTTTCGCGCATAGGAGATTCCCCCCGACAGATATTGAGCGTTGGTGGTGGCCAGCGGCTGGTCACTGGGGATCAGCCGCACGGGAATTTGCCCCACGTAAAAAGTGTACAAATGAAGTGCAACACTGGATTGCTGTCCTCGCACCTGCCAGGCAGCAAACTCGCTGATCGCATCGAATAACCAGTTGGTATGGGTAAACACCACGTTGCCGCTCCGGGCAGCCATTAAGCCAGCGGGATTCCAGTAAGTGGCAAACGCATCGGACGCCACCGCGGTGTAGGCATTGCCCATCCCGGCAGCCGGGGCACCCACACCAATTTTCAAAAATGGCAGACCGGTCTGGCCGGCTTCTCCGGCAACCAGCAGGCCGATCCCGATCCCCACAATCATTCCCCATATATGGATCCACCGCATTCCTGACCTCAATGTGACTCCTTTCTGTTGCTTCTGTCCGTTACTCGATTTTTCCTTTTATCCCAAATAATACGGTAAACTACGAATCACGCGAATGAAACCAAAAACATCCACAAAATTCCAAATAAACCCGGAAACAAATTTTCACCCAGATACAATCCAATGGGTTTTATTTTTTGTGTTAATTCGTGTAATTCGTGATCTAATGCATAATCAGGGTTTATTCACCCGGCACAAAAGGCAAATCCGATCGTCCCTTATTTAAATAAAAACTGCCAGGAGAAGACATGCGAAACGCCTTCTCCCACCAGGTCATCCACAAAGGCATAGTCCAATAATACCACCACTGATTTGTAGACCCGCACCTGCATGCCGCCCCCCAGTGTCAGGCGGCCGTCATCCCAGCCGGCACGTGCCGCCAGTCCACGACCCTCTGCCAGCAACCCGAAGTGATGCTTCTCCTGACCGGCCGTGCTCCATTCGAAGTCATAAGCCAGCCGCAGCCAGTTTACCGGCAGCTGCCAGGCAATGCCCGCCTTCTGGATGAGCGGAAAGGCATTGTCCAGCACGGAGCCGCGTTCAAAGATGGTATTGGTGTTGGATTTCAACTTGGAGTTGATATCCCGAATTTGATACCCCAGCCAGAGGGATTTCAGGGGATGGAACAACACGCCAATGTCCATGCCCGCCCCTTTACCGGAGTAGTTAAACTCCTCTCCATCGCTAATGCGCTCGTACAACAATTTCAGGGAGATACCAAAGCTCAGCACCTGCAAACCGGAGCCATCTCCCGTGACGTCCTGATCCAGTGGCGTGGGAATTTTTAGCCCAAAAGAGAAGTACACTGCGTGCAGTCCATGCAGGATTTCTCCCACATCTTCGCCGCGAGAATTGTAGGCACGGATATTGTCCACCCCGCTGTAAATCCACCCGATGGAAAATCCCCCGCGTGGGGGCAGTGACCGCGCATATCCCACATAATTAAATCGGCGATCCAGCGACATGAAGCTGTAGGACAGGCTGGCGACGGGATTGGTCAGGAATGGGAGCACCGCGGGATTGTAATAACCGGAAAACCCATTGCCCACCATGGCAACCTGAGCGTTGCCCATGGCCATTCCCGGGGCTCCCAGACCAATGCGTAAATAAGCACCGGCAAAGCCGCCATTTCCGCCGGCCAGCGCCGGAACCGTTCCCAGAATGAAAACCATCATCAACCAGCCCAAACCCATCATTCGTAAACGTTTCAAGACTTCACCTCTGTACATTTGATTCAACCATTTCCTTCATTCGAACGTCCTGCAACACGGCAACGACATGTACCTTCTGATCGGGACAGACCAGGGGCCATTCCTCCTTCTTCCGTTCAATTGATGATCACGATCTTCCCCCAGCTTACCCGATCGCCGACCCGGGCCCGGAAAAAGTACACCCCGTTATCCACCATCCGCCGATTGCTATCGCGGCCATCCCAGCGAATGGAACGATCGAAGGATCCCCCCTGTGGCGCTGCCAGCGACTCCTGCAAGGTCACCACTTTCTCCATCGCAAAATTGAATATCTCGATGGTTACGGTGGTGGCGCTGGCAATATCGAACTGAAAGCGCACAAATTCATGACGCAGGGGAGAAAACGGATTGGGATAGGCGTAAACCGGGGGATCGGTGCGTTCCCGGGTGCTGACAAAACTCCGGAAGATTGTCCAGGTGTTGCCATTGTCCGGGGTCATGGCCAGTCCATCGCTGGAGCCCACCCAGAGATAATGAAACGGCGGTGGTGCTGGCGAAGTCGCCACCGAATAGTAGGTGTTAGTTAAAATGGCCTCCCCGGTCACGCTATCCACAATCGGTGGGAGTTTATACCAGGTCTGCCCATCATCGATGGATTTGTACACCCCGTTTTCGGTAGCCACGTACACCACCGAATCGTAAAAAGCAATGTAGCGGGGAAAACTCCCATCGGCTAATTCCTCGGCCAGGAACACCTCCCAGGTCAATCCACCGTTTTTTGTACGGCTAATGGCATTGAATTCATCCGGATCTTCGGCACGGAGCGTGGCCGCCCACACGCTGTTATCGTAAGGATTGTGGGCCAGGGCAATTACCCAGTTCCCGGAAATGGGCTGCCCCTGGTTCTGATGCGTAAAGCGCACCCAGGTCTTGCCACCGTCGGTGGATTTGCTGATGCCGTCGGCCGTGCCCACCCAGATGTTTCCATTCTCGGCCATGACTGAAAATCCACGGTGATTCAAATATTGCAATGCACCGAAGGGCTTCCCATCGGTTGTGATGACCTCCCAGGTTTGCCCGCCATCCAGAGAGCGCCGGATGCCTCCACCGAAGCTGGCAATCCAGATCTGGGTATCCAGAATGGCGATGTCGAAGGTCACATTCTGCACCCGGGTGGTGGTGGGCTTTTTCCCGCCCGCGGTATCGTCCCGGGCATCTACTGGCTGGGGAACGAAAATCCATTGATCACTGCCCGGGGGAAGGTACCGCAATCCCCCACCCACCTGCAAGTCATTGCCGTCAATGGTGGAATCGTACGCCGTAGCAATCCAGATGGTACCATCCTCGGCAACGGCCATGGCGGATACCCCGCCTTTTCCCCCATACTCCGCTGGCCCCCAGCTGATCCAGGTTTCACCATTATCCCCGGTCATGCTCAACCCGTAACCGGTTCCCACCAGCAACCGTCCATCGTGGTACAACAGATCGGTAATGGCATTACCGATGATCCCCTTCCGATCCGGAGATCCCTGCAATTGGTACTGCAAAATTTGTTGCGCCAATACCGATGCAACCATCCCGAACATCAGAATGGTCACACCCACCCATTTTTGGAATCTATCCTGCATATCCGTTCTCCACCCATTTCCAGAAGTTAATTTGGTAACACCTTCAAGGTATCCACCACCGTGGTGGCCATTTGCTGCACCCGATCGATCGCATAAAAAGTGAACACATAATCGCCGGGGGTATTGGTACTCAACAGCACGATGATTCGGGAAAAGATCCCATCGCCGGCCAGCAGATCGCCGTTATCGACCATATTGCCATCGTCGTATAATTCCACTTCGTTGGTCTCGTTACTGCCGATGCGTTTCACGGTAAAGTACACCCGTTGAATATCCGCCAGGCTCTGGGAATCCACCACGCGCGCCCGAACGGTAATCAGCTCCCGATCCACTGCCGGAAGTTTCACACTATCGGGCAGTTCAATGGATCGAATCACAGGCGGCTCGTTTTCAATATATATCCCTGCCTGCAGACGGTTCAGGCTGGGGATCTGGTGATCCAGCGCGTAAAATTCCAGCAGGTATTCTTTCTGCTTCTCGGCGGCAAAGGAAGAATCCCGAATCAGCAGAAACCGATTGGGTTGCTGTGGATCCCGCCGAAGGGTATCCTGAAATACCACCACGGAATTTTGCAGTCCCTGCATGATCACCGCCACGACATCGTTCACGCTATCGCTGTCCGCCACCGTGGCCTGAAAGATCATTCCAGGCGTGCCCGCATAAAAAGTATCCGGCACAGAAATATGCAGAATGACCGGCGGATAGTTATCGGTGCCAGTAATCTCCAGATTGTCAACAGATTGCACATTTCCATTCTGATCGCGGGCAAAGGCCTGCAGAATTAATGTGCGGGCGGGCAGGCCCATTCGGGCGGGATAAAAACGATTGCTAAAAATTCCATCTCTTGCCACCACATCGCCATCATCGGGATGGCGGGTGGCCCCATCATCAAACAAGGGTAATGTTCCCAGCGGTGGTGCCTGCGGCGATTCAGAGAAGGTGACCCAGACGGAATCGATGGCCTCCCATCCATCGGGATGCTGCACCCGAAACGCCAGAAAATACACGTAACCCGGCCGCACGGTGATTAAATCGGGTACCTTAAACGGCTCGATCGAAAATGGCGGGGATTCTTCTTCGGGCCCCATTTGTTCGGCACATCCCCAGAAAAATAAAAAGATCAATAGTGGAATCATCCACCAGCCCATGTGTTTCATGTGTGTTCTCCCACCATGTGTTGAATATTTACCTGCCCCACCTGCCACAGGATGACCCCATAGCGCAATCCGCGGGCACTTACGATCAAACGGGAAATACCCAGCTGATCCATCGCCTGTAGCAAAATTAACGTTGCCGGTAATATAATGTCTGCCCGACCCTTTTCCATTCCCGGCAATTGTTCCCGCTCAGCCAGGGACAGTGCATTGAACCGTTCGAACAACTCCCGGATGCGCTCCACCGTCAGGGCATATCCGTCTATCTTTTCGAATTCGTACTGCGGTAGCGACTGATCCACCGCTGCCAGGGTGGTGATGGTTCCACCAATCCCCAGTAAAATGCCCTGCCGGGTGGTCGGCGTCAGCCCCTGCAGCTGCTCCGCCAGGTACTGCCGCATTCGATCCACGGTGGAAGGATCCAGCCGTTCTCCCGTTTGAAATGTTGTTTTCAACTGCACACCCCCCACCGGAAAACTGCGGTGGAAATCAATCTGCTGTCGGTTGCCAAAAATCAACTCTGTACTTCCGCCACCAATATCGATGGCCCAGACGCGCTCCAGCGGGGACGGACAGCTATCCAGCGCTCCCAGAAAGGTCAGTACTGCTTCTTCCGTTTCCGTCAGGATGCGAACGGACAGGGACAGTTCTTGCTCCACCTGGCGAAGGAAGGCATCGGCATTTTTTACCTGACGGAAAATTTGAGTCCCGGTGGCCACGATGTGTTCCGCCCCGAGTTCCTTCGCCTTCTGAACGTAATGGCGCAACACCTCCAGGGTGCGTGCCATGGGTGTGGGCTGAAGCCGACCGGTGGTCACCGCGCCCTCACCCAATCGGGTGACTCGAAAGGCTTCGTACACCCTCTCCAGTCGATTTGCTTTCAGATCCGCCACCAGCAATAGCACGGAATTGGTACCGATGTCAATACTGGCGTAACGGGACGGGCTCAATTCTGTACCCCCTGAATTTGCTGTCTGGCCCAGATCAGTGCCAGCCATTCATTGGCGGACAATTCTTCTATCAAATGTAAACCCGCCTGCTGGTAAGCGGGCAATACCAGATCCCGATCCTGTTTTAAAATGCCGGAAATAATCAACCAGCCTTCCGGTTGCAACCGCTGCATAAATCCCGGCAACAGCTCCAGCAACACCTCGCGATGAATGTTGGCCAGAATCCGGTCGAACTGGCGTTCCGGCACCACCTGCAAACTACCATTGCGAAGCTCCACTCCATCCACGCCATTCAAGACCAGATTTTCGCGGGCGTTTTTCAGGGCGTCGCGGTCGATATCCACCGCAATCACCTGCCGGGCGCCCAGTTTCCGGGCCAGTATGGCCAGAATCCCCGAACCGGTGCCCACGTCCAGGACTTTCAGGTCTCGCGGGGGATATTTTTTAAGCGCCTGAATCATCAGGCGGGTGGATTCGTGATGGCCGGTGCCAAAGCCCATCTGGGGATCGATGATCAGCTCCACTCCGGAGGCTCCTGCGGGCAATCGCTCCCAGGGCGGTCGAATCCAGATTCCCTCCACCGGCTGAAAAGGTCGAAAATATTTTCGCCACTCCGCGTTCCAATCCCGGTAAGGCTGCTTCTGTACCTGGCACTGCTCCGGGTGAAAATCGGGATTAACCCGCCGTAACACCCCCAGCAGTACCTGAATATGTTCTGGAGTGAATGCTTCTGGAAAATAGACCACCCATTCTTCACCGGCTTCCAGAATGCCCATGCAGCCGTACAAATACAGCAATCCGGACAACACATCGGGATCGAAGCCCTGTAAGGGAATGTGGCATTCCAGATAGGTGCGCCGGCTCATAGCGGTTCCTCATAAATTAATTTCAGCAGCACATCGCCAACCACCTTCAGGCTTTCCGGGGAGCAATTTTCCGGCACATCCTGCAGCGTGTGCCAGAACCGATGTGAGGCATCGGGATACTGGAAATCGATGATGTTGATCGTCGGGATTCCCCCTTCGTTCAGAATCACGTGATCGTCATTCACCTGCAGACCGATCCGATCTTCAAATTGCGAATAGCCCATCTCCCGCGCAATTCGCCAGACCCGATCCACCACCTCCGGCGCATACATCACGGAAAACCCTTCCCGCGGTAGCTGAAGGTTGGCATCTCCCACCATATCCAGCAAAATGGCAAATGCCGGGAAGTAGCGATCGTTGTTCTGGACAAAATAGCGGGATCCCAGAAAATATTCCTCCAGATGGCCTTCCCGGCCATAATCCTCACCATCAAACAAAACGATGTCCACGCCGATGGGCGGTGGCTGTTGTTTCAGAATGCGCGCCACTTCCAGCAGCACGGCCACCCCGGAGGCCCCATCGTTTGCTCCCGGAATGGGCGTTTGCCGATTGGCAGGATTGGGATCACGATCCGCAAATGGCCGGGTGTCCCAGTGGGCACACAATAGGATGCGCGGCTCCACATTGGGACGAAACCGGGCGATTAGATTGGTCATCACCAGCGTTTTGCCGCGATAGGCGTCGTAATGCATGAACGGTTGCTCAATCACCTGATCGGCGAATTTCTGCAACTCGGTTTTCAAAAATTGCAGGCACTGCCTGTGTCCAGGCGAACCCGGATTTCGGGGGCCAAAAGCCACCTGTTTGACCAGATACTGCCAGGCGCTCTGCGCATCAAAACGCGGGGGTGGTTCGGCCGGGATGTCACCGATTCCGGCGACCAGCACCAGCAAAACCTGGAAGATCGTTTTCACCACTGAACCATTCCTTTCCTGATCACCATTCTTGATTCTTAAAACGCATCCACACAAACACCCAACATTCGGTAAAAGATTCCATCATCCGTCAACACGCATTGTTTCCTTTTCAGCGTTCCCCCAACCCCTCCATGGGGGATAATTTTTTGCCATCTCCTGCTGAATCGTGTATCGTCCCTCGTGAGTGCTCTGCAGTCGTTCATCTCTCAAATATACAACGATTCTTCCTGCGGTTAAACCGGATTCTCGCTTTTTACCCATCATCAGCGGATGGCAATGTTCACATTGATCCCAAATTCCAGATACGAATATTTCCCGGTACGTTTGTTATACGCCACGCCCTTTTCAAAGAAGGCGGAGCCGTTCACCTTGGCACTAAAGCGGTAACTGGCCGATGGCCGGATCTTCCAGTTCTTGTTTACCGATAGCTCCAGGAACTTATCGCTTCCGGGGCGCTTGGTCAGCGTACGGCTGCTGTTATTGGTAAAGGTCAGGGTAAACTGCACTTCATTCTTCAGGCGCTTTTTGCTTAGAAAAGGCAGTGGCAGGCGGAATCCCTTGCGCACCGAATAGGTGGCAGACGCATCAAACGATCCCTGCTCATTCAACGTTACGGCACCGGTGGCGTTGTAACTAAAGTTCCGGGTACTGGCATACCGGATGTTGACGTTCATCCCCCATTTGGTGTTGATGGTCACCCCCAGAAACGGCTGGTAGCTGTTGGAATAGCTCCACTGATCGCGGAAATACTCCCCGTTATTCAGGCGCGCCGCCTCGTTAAATTTTCCATTGCGCGAATGTTCCACCGTAATGGTCTTGGCAAACTTGCTAAAGAACAGAAACTTCTCCAGTCCGCTCAGCTGAAACGTCCAGTCGGGCACCAGCGACCACCAGCCGTCTTTGTTTTTCTCCGGATCGTCCCCGGTAAAGAAGTAACCGCTGGAAATCCGCACCGTATTCTGCTGGTTGGTCTGGGATTGATCCCGATTGTAGGTATAGTTGAAATTGGCTTTAAACTTGTTTCCAAAATTAAACTGGGATCCAAAGGTCACTTTTCGACTGATACGCAGGGTGGGCAGGCGGGGAATCTTGCGGAAGGTGGTATCCACCCCGGCCTGCGGATCCGATTGCAATCCCAGCTGATAGCGCCAGACCGGCATGCGTTCCAGATTATAATGCTGGTAATTCTCCGTCTGCTGAATATCCAGCCGCAGCGACTTCCAGGAATTCATCATCTTCCACAACAAGATTGCCGGATTGGGAATGGGCAGTTTCGGGGGTTCCCGGCGCACTTTTTTCTTTTCGCCCTCAACATCCTCTTTGGCCTGGTCGGTTTTCTTCCCTTTCCCGCCCTTTTGTTCCTCATCTCTGGCATGCCGTCGCGGCGCGCCGCGGGTGGAGGCCTTCCCCCGCCCTTTCCGGGTCGATGTTCCCTTGGCCTTGGGCTTGTACAATTTGATGGCCAGATTAAATGGCGACAGGTTGAAACTCATCTGTTTGTTCACATTCAGGCGAGACATGCGATCGTTGGTCTTGGGATTGATCAGGTTGTAGTTGAAATCGGACGAATAGCGGAAGGTGGTGTTTAACCAGGAAAAGAACCGCGGCTGATAATTCACGTTGAATCGCTGCGAAATGGTTTTGTCCACCCCAAAGTCAAAATTGTTGAAAATGGCCTTGAGCACATCCTTCGCCCGATAGCCCTTCAAATACGCATCGCTCTGATAGGCGCGGCGGAAATCGAACTTGAGGCTCTCGAAGACCTTATAGTTCATGTTGAACTGGCGTGAAGTATTGGTACGAATGGTCTCCGTTCTTTTCACCTCCAGACGGTTCTGTTTAATTTCCGCGCGATCCACAATGCTGGCATTGACGCTGATATTGGACGGTGTGTAGTAAAATTTCTGTCGACTCAGCGCACGTACCCAGCGGCTTTTCCCCAACCAGGAAAAGGGCTGAATGAAATTCTTATTGGAGAAATTGATGCTGTAAGAAAATTTTCCGGTTAGATTGGTACCGTTGTTCAGCAGCACGGTTGGACTGCTGCTGTTCTTCTCCACATAATCCATGTCCAGCTTGACCTGGTTGAGCGTGTAGCGCAGGTACCAGGGATCCCGCTTACGCCCCCGCCGGGAAAATGACACCCCAATGGAACGCGACTGCGTGATGGTGGAATTCTCCTTTAACTCCGGGGATAGCTCCGTTAACCCCACAAACGTCTTCAGACGATCCAGAATATTGTTCGGGCGGTAAAAGGTTCGGCGATCGCTATTGTAGTAATATTTTGGAATGCGCTGATTCCGCTGATATTTCGCGAAAATCGGAATGTTAAATCCCCAGCTGGAGGGCAAAAATTTGTGCAGATTCAGGTTGAAGTTGTACAACTGGTTTTCGCGGGTCATATCGGTGCCCCGCTCGGAAGCGTATTTTTGTTCCAGCTTGCGAAAGTTGTCGTCCACCAGCTCCATCTGCGCGGAAATCCGCCCCACATCGGCCAGATTCAAATCCGCTCGCATGCGCATGGCCACTCCGCTTTCCCGTTCCACATCGGTGACCCGCAATTCATCCAGCCAGATCTCGATATCCCGCAAATCGGTATCGCCCACGTTGCGCGCACCAATCACAAAAAAGTTGATGTTGTGTAAACTGGGCTTGCCGACCACCTTCATGTACTTGCCGGGGAAATTGGGATCTTCCCGGTAGTACACCGGTTTCCCATTCAGGGAATCTGGCAGCAGATACTGGGGTTGCTTGGTACGGGTCAATTCGTCAAAAATAATGTCGATGTTATTGCGTTTGTCCCAGTGGGGATAGACCCTCTCTCCGTATTCGTAATAAATATCCTCCGTGGGGCCAAAGCGGATGTAGAACTCCAGCGGCGAATTTTCCTCCGGCAGCGACCAGTCCCCGTGCACAAACATCTTCATCCGCCGATAGTACAGCAGGTTGATCTTGTCAATCAGCTGCTTCTTGGCCTCGGCAACACCTCCGACCGGTAAATATTTCAACTGCATCACCAGCGACTGTTCCTTGGACAGGGCACGGGTAATCCGATCCCGAATCCCGGTCACATTGGGGGGCGAATGATACGGCTCAACCTCCGGCTTGGGGGACTCCGCATTCTCTTCCGTATTGTAAACGGACAGGATGAAAAGGCTATCGCTCAGCACAAACTTCGAGGTGTCGCTGGTGGCCATGCCCTTTTCTTCCCACTCGTTCCCCACAAAATCAAAGGTGGCGATCTGAATGACGTGCGGCTGGCCATCCGGTTCCAGATTGTTAATCCACAACCGCACGTAGAAAATTTCCTGAAACGTGGTATCCGGCGACCCAACCTTGAAATCGTAATTGCGAATGGGGATACGATACTGCTTCCAGCCCTTTTCCGTGGCCCCCTGAATGTAGGGATGGTAGGGATCCGACAAATCGATGTTGTATTCGAAATAATCGTTAAAAATATCCAGATTGCCGCGGCCGTCCAGATCCTCGGTATCCGGTGCCCGCACCCCCTGCACACCCTTCTCGGGATCGCCATTCCCCTCCGTACCGTTGATGCGCCAGAAGGGATCGGGCAATCCCATTTTCACCGCATCCTGGGGCGCCACAAAATTATCCTCCGGATCATCACCGGGCTGCCCATCCGGTATCCCGTCAATGCCCACATCCTCCCCCTCATCCAGCAGATCGTTCAGGTTCACGTCTTCGGTGTTCAAATTGCCAAAAGAGGGTTGTCCCAGATGATTGGTTCCCCGGATCCAGTAGTCCTCGCTAATCCGCCCAATGTCAATGTTAATTTGACCGACATCCCCACGCACCCATAATTCAATGTACTTGGTCTTTTTCTGATCCGGAAACGCAATGGTGCTGCGCATGATCCCGGCCCAGGCGCTGTCCACCGGGGTATCGTAATTTACCCAGCGAATGTTCAAGACCTGGGTGGTGGTTCCGGTCTGGGCATTCACATCCTTGTTCGGCCAGATTTCCTTAATGGGTACCGGCTCGAAGGGATTGTACCAGTTCATCTTGACCCGCGCCTTATCCCAGCGCAGCATTTCCTCGTAATCGTAGGTGTTGATCTCCCCGTGGTCGATGCCCCGGCTGACAATTCGGAAGCGCGCGGGGATGGAGGCGAAACTCCAGTTGCGGTAGTTCACCCCCAGCGGAGTTGACCGCTTGCTCCCCTCAAAGTCATCGATGTAGGCCACACCGCTCTTCTCTCCCAGACGGGGTTCGTTAAACGTGTTGGGATTGGGATTGACCTGGGCATATTCGGCTTCCAGCTTCAACTTGGATTCCGCAGAGGTCTCCACAATTGGGAGCTTGTCCAGCGCTTTGGTGATGAAGTTGGGTTTAAAATTGAACGCGGTGTTAATGTCCCAGATAAAGTTTCGAATGGGTTCCTGGCCAATGCGAATGCGCTGATCCAGGGTGGACTGATTATAGTACAAAGCGGTCAATCCGATAAATTTGCCTTCGCCCAGATCGTATTCCAGGCGCCCACCCAGCAGGGTCTTCTTATCCAGCTGAAACAGCGATCCCCGTTCGTATTCAATTTCAATCTGGGCATCGGCACGGCGGGCTTCGGGATCAATGATTTCCAGCTTTCCACTGAAATAATCGATGATGTACCCGGTTTTCTCCTTCAATTCCCGTCCGTTTACCCGCACCACCACCGAATTTTCCAGCACATTAAATCCCAGATTGTAGGATGTGGAAACGGAACTGGTGGTAATGGCAATTTCAAATTTGTGGCGGGTGCGTTCCAGGGTTCGGTCTTTGATGTTGTAAATATCCACATACAGGGTAGAATCGAACGCAAACTTGCTACCGGGTTTGGGAGCAAATGGTGTGGTGGATGGAAAGATCAAATATCCGTTCCCCAGATCGAATACCCAGCCGTTGGCAATGTCCACTTTTTTATCCCCACCCTCTACCGGGTCGCCCTGTTCGTTAATGCGATCCAATCCCATCAGGTAATTGAATGGCAACTTGTAGGTGGGATCGATTTCCTGATCCTCCCCGGTCACCGAGTAGATGATCTTCACATCAAAGCCTTCTCGCGGAATGCCGGACGCCCCCAGGTTGTACACATTGCGCATGGCCAGTTTCCAAGTGGACTTGTATTCCGGTTTGGAAGCCCGTGGTTTGATGAGCTTCAGCAAAACCTTGGCGGTGGAATCCTGAGGCAGCTCCTGAAACAGCATGCCCCGTTTGAAGCCCCCGGCCGTCTGGTAGGCAATGGCAATCACGTCCTGTTCGTTCACCTGTTCATTCAGCCAGAAAAAGCCCCGGTTCTCGTCGTAATCGTAATCCCGGCCATATTCCAGTCGCTTAAAAAACCCGGTTTCAATTTTGCCGGGAATGTCCTGCAATTCCAGATTCTGGATATCGGGATAGTCTTCGGGATTCACCACCGCGTAGCCCTGGCGATCGTAGTCGGTGGGTCGGGCGCTGCGCCAGACGTCCAGCTGAACAATCTTGAGATCCTCGCTGACCTGCACCCAGCGCATGCGATCGTCAAAATTTTCGAACAGCTCGTAATAAATGGAATCCACAAAGAAGAAGCGATCCCGAACGTAATCAATATCTTTGATGCGATAGGTGTTTTCCTCGGCCGCCCCGGTGATGGAAAGTTTTTGTTTTTCGCCCCGCTGGAGACTGGCAATTCCAATGAAGCTCAGATTTCCCAGCTTCATCTGGGTCTTCAGGCCAAACAATCCCTGATGACGGGCACTCATGGACACGTAATTGGTGGACGGGAGATTCAGGGAAACGTTACCGGCTTCAATCTTCTGGATGATTTCGTCCTCATCGCCATCGTAAGTGAGACGCAGGGTATTCTCAAAATCGAAGGTAGCCTCGCTGTTTTGATCCACCGACACCCGAACCTTATCGCCCACGCGTCCCTGTACATTGAATTGCTGCGTCTGGCGGAATTTGGGGCTGAAGGTGTTCCGCTGCTCGTAGGCAGATACAGCCGATCCCGAACGGCTTTCGGTTCGACCGGACAATTCGAAAGAAATATTTCCCGAAACGGTCAATCCCACCTGATCGCCACCAAAGATGCGCTTGAAGGCCTTGCTTTTAATCCGCACCGGGATGTTTAATTCAATTCCGCCGCCTCCGCGCTGGACAACCCGCTGTAGATATTTGAGCACGGAATTGCGCAGGTTCTCCTGATTCCGGAAATTCAACTGCGCGCGCACATAATCTTCCAGCGGCATGCGGATGGGCAGCAGAAAATCATGACCGAATAAGGTTTCGCGAATGTCAACGTACTGTTGAGAAGAATCGAAAGCCAAAATGCGACGAAATTTGGAGAAGTTACTTTGAAAAAGGGTGGAATCCACGAAAAAGCGTTGCAGGCCCTTATAAACGGGGACAGTTACCGAAACCACTCCTGGCGGGGCATCGGGAGCCCGTAATCCCTGGGCTTCGAGTTGCGTAAAGCTGAATGCAATGGCAAACAGCAGGAGGTGTCGGTAGTAAGTTTTCTTCCTGAAAATCTTCAATCTCATCAACCGCTAATTAAATTCGCTTCTGTATCAGTCTGCGCCGGCGGTCACCTCCTTACTGTTTTGTTTGATCTGATAAATATATGTTTTCGGTTAAATTCAATCAAGATGAATAATTACTTTTTCCCCTGCCATTGTCCATCATACAGCCCTCTCATTCGCAAAATAATCCTGATGAGGAATCCGCCCCTGCGATCCACCACAGGGCAGCGCCACCCAGCCTGGCGTCTGCATATCATCGTCCAATTTGAAGATCATTCCAGCGACACGAGCACCTTTATTAAATGCCTGTATTTACAGGAGGTTTCCTTTCTTTCACAAATTCCAGCGACAACCTAACACTCTGTTTTCCATTTATTTGTCCGAACGGGCTGGTGTGCTCCGCAATCCGGTAGCCCACTGTCTTCCCGATTGTGCCCCTTTTCAGGGGATCGAGCGCTCTTCAATCAATCCCCGTAAAATCTGGAGATCCTCGGCATAGGCATGGTTACCACCGGGAATTTCCAGAATCATGGGAATGTCCTTCAGGCGGGCATCATTCAACAGTACCCGAAAGGCGGAAATCCCCAGTTCTCCCTGCCCGATGCGGGCATGTCGATCCCGCCGACTGCCAAACGGTTTCAGCGAATCGTTTAAATGAAATGCGCGCAGCGTGTGGCGGCCCACAACTTCGTTAAATGCTTCGAATGTGGCGTTCCAGCTCTCCACGGTGCGCAAATCGTAACCGGCAGCAAACAGATGACAGGTGTCCAGACACACCCCCAGTCGATCGTCACAACCGGAGGCCGCCATAATATCCCGAAGGTGTTCGAAGCGATATCCCAGATTCGTCCCCTGACCGGCGGTACACTCCAGTAAGATGGTCACTCCGTCAACTGCTGCGACGTCCAGTGCACGTCGGAGTTGACGCGCCACCACCTGAATGCCCATTGCCTCCCCCTGTCCCATGTGCGCCCCCGGATGCATAACCAGGTAGGGCACCTGGAGCACCTCTGCCCGTTTCAGTTCATCCACCAGCGCATCGAAAGAGCGCTGTGCCGTGGTAGCGTCCGGGCTGGCCAGATTAATCAGATAGGCCGTGTGGATGGTCACTGGTCGGATTCCCGTTTTGTGGATGATGTCAAAATAGCGTTCCAGTTCTTCTGGCCTGTACCAGCGCGCCTTCCATTGCATTTGGTTTTTGGAAAAAATCTGGACTACATCCGCTTTGATTTCCGCACCAATCCGAATGGCCTGGAAGACCCCACCAGCGATTGACGTATGCGCTCCCAGTGGCGGAATCCCGACTGCCTGCTGCTCCATCCGTCCTCTCCTTTCAAAAACGTTGCTCACAAATCAGAAAGATAGGCATCGTCCCTCTGGTTTCAAAAGCCTTTTGAGTATCCCCGTCTTGCATTATCAGAAAACCTTCGCGAATGAAATCGGGATGGGATATTCGCACTTGAATATCCCTACAAATTTTCAACCCAGATTATGCATTAGAACCACGAATTGCACGAATGAACAAAAATAATCCCAGATTATGCAAAAGCCTACGAATTACTCGAATTAAAACGAATAAGAATAATAAAATCCATTGGATGATATCCGAATGAAAATGTGTTTTGTGGTTTATTTGCGATTTTATGGATATGTCTTGGTTTCATTCGCGTGATTTGTGGTTTAACGCATTATTTGGGTTAAATCTTTTCGCCGCCGGCAGCAAGCCGGTATCAAGTCGAAAAAAATTCTGCCCGATAATTAGACATTCTAAAACATTTATGGTGGCAAACAACATTTAGAGGAAGGCTTCACCAGCGGAATGGCACCAGGAAAACCCCCGCATTTCAAAAATCCAAACCTTTGAAACCTGAAAAATTTTTACAGGGTTAAAAATTAAACTTTTTGACATGTATCACGGGTTTCGGACAAAACGGTCTAAAATAAATAAAAAATAGAAACAAAAAACAGGAGGCGATTTATGGTAAGGCAAATGAAAACCGTTGTGTTTTTCCTGGTGGCATTTGCCTTCTGCCCTCTTCTTTATGCCCAGGTGTATTCCACCATTCAGGGTGGCCCCTGGAGCGATCCAGCTACCTGGCAAGGTGGCAACGTGCCCACTGCCAATGATGACGTGGTCATCGTAGGCCCGGTTCAGCTGGATCAGGTTCAGGATTATTTTATCAACAGCCTGAAAATTCAACAAAACGGTTCCCTGCGCCAGGTGGCCTACTCCCAGTACAGAGAAGTGAATATCTTTGTGGCCACCGACGTCTGGAACCAGGGCACCATCGAAGGTAACGGCACCATCGAGCCATATATCTATATTGGACGAGATCTCTTTAACGAAGGCACCTGGTTGTATACCACCATCATTTTCAAGGACACCGCCAGTCACATTTTTCGCTCACTGCCTGGTTCGAACTTTATGCCTTCAAAGGTTCTGGCAGACAGCGCCACTTTGATTTCGGATCGGGACTTTGTCATCCAATCGCCTCAGGGCGTTAACACAAGGATAAAGGCCAATAAGTTAATCCTATTAAAAGATTTCGCTTCCCTTCCCACCACTTTCCGGTTCCTGAAAAATACCATCCTGGAGGTAAATGAGATTGTGGGCAATGGGAACAGCATTGCGGGCGATAGTTCATCCTATGTGGAGCGATTCCAAACAGAACCGGTGGTGTCCAATCTGAGGATTAAAAACACCGTGAACCTGGATACCGATGTCACGGTTAATGATACCCTCATTGTGGAGGACACCCTTAAGATCAGAGATCGATATCATTATTACAGCGTCATCGAGCTCCGAATTAACGGGGACATTATAAATTATGGGACAATCATTCCCAACATTTACGGAGAAAGATTCTCCTTCTACGTCAGTGGAAATATTGAGAATCGGGGACACTGGTACGGCTCCCGGTTGGAATTTACTTCCGATAGCACACAGCACCTCTATTGCGATACCAGTTTTGTTTTCACAAACACGTATGTTTATGGCGACGAGGATACCATTGTGGCCAAAGGATCCATTCGGTTTGATGATTCCTGGATCTCCCTCCAGAAATTGGTGTTAAAAACCGGACATCCTCTGGTGCTGGACAATGAAACAACCCTGTTTTTCAAAACCATAGAAGGTAACGGAAGCACCATTCTGTTTCGGAACGGCTCTTACATTTCTAAAAAAGCCGGCATGGCAGTTCTGGATCGGGTGGCGCTGGACGGTGATGCTCAATTTTATGGTGCGCGGCGTTACCATTTCACCGGGAATCTCGTCATCCGGGGCAAATTGAGCCCCGCCCAGGCAACTTCTTCCACCGCGTACTTTACGGTTCTGGGAGACATCACCAATTACGGGCAAATTGAACGTAACCCGAACAACGCCGCACTGGAATTTGAAATCCATGGGAACCTGTACAATGCGGGCAACTGGGAATCGCTTCCGGTAAAGGTGGTTGGCAATCAGCCTCAGCAACTAACTTTTCGGGATAGTGCCAGCTTCCAGCCCCAGGTCTGGATTTATTCCGATCGCACCGGGAACAGCTACCAGTGGTTCCGCGGCGACTCGGCTCTCAGCAACAGTTCGTATTACAGCAACGTCAACCGAGATTATTTAAAGATTCTCACCATCGTTCCGGAGGTGTTTGGAACGTATTATTGCCGGGTGGATTCTTCCGGGGATACCCTCTATTCCCGCGAGGTAATTTTGTGGGACGGGGTCACTGGCATCGATTCACAGGAGAACCGGCCCTCGGTGGTGGCACAGGATTTTGAACTCATCGGCAATTATCCCAATCCCTTCAATGCCAGCACGTTTATTACCTACCGGATACCGCACCGGCTGCCGATACAACTTCGCATTTACGATATTCAGGGGCGCATGGTGGATGCCATCGATGTGGGCTGGCAACCGGCAGGAAAACATCGCATCCAGTGGCAGGCCTCTCAATTCTCCAGCGGCATTTATTTCTACGAAATCCAGGCCGGCCCCTATCGCGATGTGAAGAAAATGGTGCTGGTCAAGTAGCATCCGATTTTACCGTGTGCACTTCCCGGTGGCAGTGGAACAATAGTGGAACAATCCACTGCCACCTTTCTTTTTTATCCCAAATAGAGCATTAAACCACGAAGTACGCGAATGAATTCAAAAAAAATCAACAAAATAGCGAATACCCATTGGGCTAATTCAGGATAAAGCAGATATTTTGAAAAACCGTTAAAACGGTTAAGAATCAATCGATTACGTCATCTATTCTCCTGGCTAAAGCCAGGAGTTAATCGAAATTATCATTCATTATCACCCAGATTTATCTGGGTGGACAACTCCTAAAGTAACAATAATTTACAGAACCGTTTCAACGGTTTGGGTTGTCTAATTCGCACAACGGGTTA
>JAADJD010000040.1 GCA_013150955.1 Calditrichota bacterium | reverse complement strand
GAACCTTCCATCTGCCGGCTGAAGTGCGGGAAGACAAGATTGAAGCCAGCTACAAGGATGGTATCCTGACCGTTCACCTGCCGAAGGCTGAGAAAGCCAAGGCCAAAGAAATCGATATCAAAGTGTCCTGATTTCATCTGGTCTGAATGTGAAAAGCGGGTCTATTGACCCGCTTTTTTATTTATCCCAAATAAACCGTTAAACCGCGAATCACGCGAATGAATTCGAAAAAAATCAACAAAATAGCGAATATATCCGGGAAAACATTTTCATCCAGATAGAATAAAGTATATTATTTTTTTATTGGTGTTCATTCGTGTCATTCGTAGGCTAATGCATAATCTGGGATTATGTAAGTATACATTGGACTTGTTACGTTTTCAGAATATTCTAATTCTCTTTCAGTCGGCCTGTCATCACGCAGACGTAAAGCCTGCGGCTACCATTGCCAATTGCATACTGCAAACTGCCTACTGGAACATGGGCGTAAAACCAGCGGCTACCATTGCCAACTGCAAACTGCCCACTGCCAACTGCATACTGCCCACCGAAAACTTCCCGCCACACCGGGCACTCAGGGTGACATCAAACCGTGCCGGAGCCGGAACACGGTTGAACGGCGTTCGCAGAGGGTACAGGCTGAAATTTCTGCAAACAATCGCACAAATCTGCCTTTGGCCTTTGTCAAAATGAACTATCAGGTTGAATTTTTTACAGAGCCGATCGCGCACCCGGTAAGATGTGTAATTCATTAAAAAACAATGAGGTAAACGATGACAAAATTTGGCACACGGCTTGTAATTAAAATAAGTGAAATCAATGAGCAAACGATAAAAAATCAAAAATCGAAGATCAAAGATCAAAAGTCAAAAATCAAAAATTAAAAAGAAAGGAGGTGTGAGTTATGGCACTGGTTCGTTGGAGTCCAGCTCGGGAATTGATGAACATTCAGGAAGAAATGAATCGGCTGATCAATCGGTTCTTTGGACCCAGCCTGCTGGAGGAAACGGAATTGCCGACCCCGACGACCTGGTATCCGCTGGTGGACATCAAGGAAACCAACAATGAGTTCATTGTGACGGCGGAATTGCCCGGGATGAAGAAAGATGATATTCACATTACCTACAAGGATGGGGTGTTGACCATCGAAGGTGAGCGGAAGCAGGAAAAAGAAGAAAAGGACGTCAACTTCCATCGGGTCGAACGGCGTTACGGGAAATTTTACCGGACCTTCCAGTTACCGGCCATGGTACAGGAAGATAAAATTGAAGCCAATTACAAGGATGGGATTCTAACCATCCGCTTACCGAAAGCGGAGGAGGCGAAGGCCAAAGAGATCGAAGTCAAAGTGTCCTGATGTGCAGGGAGGATACCGATGTGCGGCGGGCATTGGCCCGCCTTTTTTTATCCCCGATGATGCGGCAGCTGACGAATGGGCGCAAATGAACCCAAATAATGCATGAAATCACAAATCGCGCGAATGAATTCGAAAGAAATCAACAAAATAGCGAATATATCCGGGAAAACATTTTCATCCAGATAGAATCAAGTGCATTTTTTTATTAGCGTTAATTCGTGTCATTCGTGGGCGAATGCAAAATCTGGGTTAAAGATGGGCGCCGTTCAATCATCCCATCAAAATTGCAAAAATGCCATTCCGATTCCCCAAAAAAGCCATTAAATTACCTTTATGGTAAAGGTACTCGTCAGTGCCTGTTTACTGGGCGAAAAAGTTCGATACGATGGGAAGGATGCTTCGGTCACGCATCCCATTTTGACAAGGTGGCATCGGGAAGGGCGGCTGATTCTTTTTTGCCCGGAGGTTGCTGGTGGATTACCGGTACCGCGTCCGCCGGCCGAGATTGTCCAGGGCAACGGCCATGATGTCATCACCGGGAAAAGTGCGGTGGTGACCTGGAAGGGCGAAGATGTAACCCGCTATTTTCTGGAAGGTGCCCGTCGGGCTCTCAGCATTGCAATCGCCGATGGTGTCCGTCTGGCCATTTTGAAAGAGAAAAGCCCTTCCTGTGGTAAATACTGGATTTACGATGGGCACTTTTCGGGCAACTCCCGGGAAGGGCCGGGGGTCACCACCGCCATGCTGCAAAATGCTGGCATTCGGGTGTTCAATGAAAAGGAGATTGAACGGGCTGAAGCCTATTTACGCGAGCTGGAATCATCATGAACCTGGAGCAATTCATCGATTTTTTGCGCACCAATCCCCAGCTGGGAGCGCATATCACCCACTGGGAAGAAATCCCGCCCCGGGAAGCCTCCTGGAGCGATTTCCCGGATTCGGTGCATCCCCGATTGATTGCCGCACTGCAGGCAAAAGGCATTCACCGGTTGTATTCTCATCAGGCAGAGGCCTTTCAGCATATTGCTTCCGGGCGCCATGTGGTGCTGGTAACGCCAACCGCCTCCGGGAAGACCCTGGGGTATAATCTTCCGGTCTTGAACACCGTGCTCAACGATCCCGACGCGCGCGCCCTCTATCTGTTTCCCACCAAAGCGTTGTCCCAGGATCAACTGAACGAATTGCATGAGCTGATCACCCTGCTGGAGGCCGATATTCGCACATTTACCTTTGATGGCGATACGCCGGTGGCTGCACGAAAAGCCATTCGTCGCTCCGGGCACATCGTGATGACCAATCCCGATATGCTGCACCAGGGCATTTTGCCGCACCATACCATCTGGCTCAAACTGTTCGAGAACCTGCGTTTTGTGGTTATCGATGAAATTCATTACTATCGTGGCGTGTTTGGCAGTCACCTGGCCAATCTCATCCGCCGTTTAAAACGCATCGCCCGATTTTACGGCAGTCAGCCGCAATTTATCTGTTGTTCGGCCACCATTGCCAATCCCGGAGAACTGGCCAGCCGGTTGATCGAAGAAGACGTCACCGTCATCGATCGAAACGGCGCCCCGTCCGGTCGCAAACATTTTGTTTTTTACAATCCCCCGGTGGTGAATCGGGAGCTGGGTATTCGTCGCTCTGTGGTGAACGAGACCCGCCGGATTGCGCGCTTTTTACTGGATGCCGGGGTGCAGACCATTGTGTTTGCCCGTAGTCGGGTGCGCGTAGAGATTTTAACGCGTTATTTAAAAGAAGATGCCCGCAGATTGCACCTGGATCCGTCCCGGGTGCGGGGATACCGCGGGGGCTATTTGCCCAACGAGCGTCGCCAGATCGAGCAGGGGCTGAAAAGCGGCCACATTCTGGGAGTGGTCAGCACCAATGCGCTGGAGCTGGGGATTGATATCGGTCAGCTGGATGCCGCCATTCTTGCCGGGTATCCCGGAACCATTTCCAGCACCTGGCAACAGGCAGGCCGGGCCGGGCGGCGAAATCAAACCTCGCTGGCCATTCTGGTTGCCAGCAGTTCGCCACTGGATCAGTTCATTATTCAACATCCGGAATATTTCTTCCAGAAATCCCCCGAAATGGGTATTATCGATCCCGACAACCTGTTAATTCTAATGAGCCACCTGAAATGTGGCGCGTTTGAAATTCCGTTCCGGGAAAACGAGGTCTTCAGTCCGGTGGGAACCCGTGAAATTCTGGATTATCTGGTGGACAAGCGGGTGTTGCGCAAAACGGGAGGCAAATATTTCTGGATGAGTGAAATTTACCCGGCAGAGGAAGTCAGCCTGCGCAGCGCTTCTCCAGATAATGTGGTGATTGTGGACACCACCGAGGGAGAGCGGGTCATCGGGGAGGTGGATTTGTTCAGCGCGCCAATGCTGGTACATAAGGAGGCCATTTACATGCACGAGGGGCAGCAATACCATGTGGATCAACTGGATTGGGAGCGGAAGAAGGCTTACGTGCATCAGGTGGCGGTGGATTATTTTACCGATGCCATTACCAAAACCAATGTGAAGGTGTTAACGGTAGATGAAGAGAAGGATGCGGGACCCGTCCATCTGGTTTATGGCGAAATTCAGGTAAGCAACGTGACCACCGGTTATAAGAAGATTAAGTTGCACACCCACGAAAATGTGGGCGCTGGCCGGGTGTATCTGCCGGAAATGGAGATGGCCACTGCTGCCGCCTGGGTGGAATTCCCGGAAGATATTGGCAGCCAGATGGGCCTGAGCGAAAGCCAGTTGAGCGGGGCGCTTCAGGCCGCCGCCAATCTGATCCGAAACGTGTCACCCGTCTATTTGATGTGCGATCCCAACGACATCCGTGCCCTGCCCATGGTGCGCAGTCCTTTTTCTCACATCCCCACAATTTATCTGTATGATAATTACCCCGGGGGAGTGGGACTGAGTTTTAAGTTTTTTAATGATCCGCTTCCCATCGTGGAGGCCGCTTTTCAGCTGATCCAGAATTGCCCCTGCGAGGCCGGTTGTCCCTCCTGTGTGGGGCCGGTGCTGGAAGTCGGCGAAATGGCCAAACAGCACAGTCACCAGTTACTGGAACGGTTAACCCAGGCGCTCAAATCCTGAAAATGCCGATGTACCGTTTCTGGACATGTTTTTGTCTGCTGGTTTTGGGGGTGTTTACGGGAATGGCAAACCGGGGCATTCATCCGGACACGACCGCAGACCACTCTGTGTGGAAACCAATTGCTCGCGGGGTGGAAGTTGGTTATTTCCCGGTGCCGGCGGAATGGGGAACAGGCACGGTCGTGGTGGCCCGGCTGGATCCCCATTACCTGCAGTTTGGCGTTTACTCCATAAAGCAGCTGAACTCCGAAAAACTCACCGTGGTGGAATGGGCCAGGCGTTACCAGCTGGCGGCTGTCATCAATGCAGGCATGTATTTAACCGATCATCGCACGCATGTGGGGTATCTCCAGCATTTCGATTTTGTGGACCATCCTCGACCGGTGCGGCAGTATCTTAGCGCCGCCGCGTTCAACCCTCGAAGGACGGGACTTCCCCCTTTCCGCCTGTTCGATCTGGACGAGGTCCCGCTGGATACGGTCATTCAGCAGTATCACACCGTCATTCAAAACCTGCGGTTGATCAAGCGTCCGGGCATCAATCGCTGGTCGCCGAAAAATCAGGAGGCCTGGAGCGTAACTGCGCTGGGGGAGGATCGGCAGGGGCGGGTGCTGTTTATCTTTTGTGCCACCCCATTTCCCATGTACACGTTTAATCAGATTCTGCTTTCTCTGCCGATCGATCTGGTTGCCGCCCAGTATCTGGAAGGGGGCCCGGAGGCCTCCCTGTATCTCCGCGGCGAACGAGAAACGCTGGGATTTATGGGAAGCATGGACACCGTTCGTCTGCAAAATCCCACTTCTGAAAAATTTTTACCCCTTCCGGTTGTAATTGGCGTTAAATTCCCTTAACCTGCCGGGTGGCGGGGAAATGGAATGCAGTAACCATTCAAAAAAGGGAAGCGTATGGGGTTGCGGGATCGGCTGGAACGGCTGGATCGTTCCGCACCAGCATTGCCATCTCAACCGCCGGCGGATGCGTCGCCGGACTGGGTGAGGCAGCTGGAGCGCGAACTTCAAATCCGGGTATTGCATAAGGAGCAATCCTTTTTTTTACTGAAGGAAGATTTGTACCCCGTTTTTGAAAATGCAGCCTTTTCCTACCTGCAACAAAAAGGTTTTCAGACCGAACGATTTTGCCGGCTGGTGGGTCTGGCAGAGCCCCGACCGTTATCCCTGCGGCAGGCCGTGTTTTTCGATCTGGAGACCACCGGGCTTGCCGGGGGAACCGGAACATTTGCCTTCCTGATCGGGATTGGAACCATCGAAACCGATGCCATCCGGGTGCGCCAGTATGTGTTGCCGGACTTCAGTCACGAGTGGGCCATGCTGGATCACCTGCAAACGGTGTTCGATGCCTATCCGATGACCATCTCATTTAACGGAAAGACCTTCGATGTGCCGCTGTTGAGCAACCGCTTCGTTCTGAACCAGATGAACAACGTGCTGGAAAATAAACTGCATATCGATTTACTGCATGCCGCCCGCCGCATCTGGCGTCATCTGTTACCTTCCTGCAATTTGCAGCAGCTGGAAAAGGATGTGCTGCGGGTGGATCGGGTGGGAGACATTCCGGGCGAGCTGATCCCCCAGATTTACTTTGATTTCATCCGTAGACGCGATGTCTGGCTACTGCAGGATGTGCTGGAGCATAATTTCCACGATATTGTGAATATGGTATTGCTGGGTGTTTATCTGGCGGCGGTTGCAGAAGAGCCGTTGCTCTATTTAAACTCGCCTGAAGAAATGGCGGCGCTGGCGGATTTTTATTTCAAGCGGCGCTGGGACGAACTGGCACTGCCACTGCTGGAGCATCTGATCCACCAGGCCGGCTCGTTTTCCCCGCAATTCAATCTGCAAACTTTTTTTCAGCTGGCCATGATCCTGAAGCGACAGGGGAAGCGACAGGAGGCCACCCGCTTTCTGTGGCAATTGCTGGATCAAAATATCATGCATCCCCGGATTATTGAAGAATTGGCCAAATTCTATGAACATCAGGAAAAGGACTTCCATCTGGCATTGCAGATTGTGGAGCGCGGATTAAACCATCTGCGAATGCTGGAACAGCTGGAACGGGTCGATGGCAGGGGGCGCTTTCGGGAGGCCTTAGAGCATCGGCGGAAGCGTCTACAGCGGAAACTGGACCGGCAGGGGATGACCACAGACAAACCTTCCACAGAAAGGTAAGTCTTTTCCGGAACAATTAACATTGGTTTCACCGAACCTGCCAGCGTTTAACCCTAATAAAGCCTTAAACCACGAATCACGCGAATGAATTCGAATCATCCCAAATTATGCAATAAACCGCGAATCACGCGAATCAATTCGAATAAAATCAACAAAATAGCGAATATATCCAGGAAAACATTTTCATCCAGATAGAGTCAAGTGCATTCTATTATTTTTATCCCAAATAATGCGTTAAACCGCGAATCACGCGAATGAATTCGAATAAAATCAACAAAATAGCGAATATATCCAAGAAAACATTTTCATCCAGATAGAATCAAGTGCATTCTATTATTTTTATTGGTGTTAATTCGTGTAATTCGTGGTTATAATGCATAATCTGGGTTCATCCCTGATGGAGTGCAAAGTCTGCAACAACCATTCCCGGAAAATGAAGAATGTTTGTAACTCTGCACCCATTCGTGAATTTCAATTATTATACCCTGGCGCCGTTGTGGGGACCTCGTATCCCGGTGTGGATGAGGTCAGTAAAAACAGTTCTAAAATTGGAAGAAGGCGAGCGGGGTACGGGGAGCAGTCACAAAATTCTTGAATGATTCATGGATTTGCTGGAGTAAGAGGAAACCGTGAGGGTCTGGATGAAAATTCCGTTAACTCAATATATGCCGTTTTTACGCTGGTTATTGCGGTATCGACGGGAGGATTTACCCGGAGATTTGCAGGCGGGTCTCACCGTTGCGGTGATGTTGATTCCCCAGGGAATGGCTTATGCCATGCTGGCCGGTCTGCCGCCCATCATGGGCCTGTACGCCTCAGTGGTCCCATTGATTGTTTACGCGCTGATGGGTTCCTCGCGGCAGCTGGCGGTTGGCCCCGTGGCCATGGTGTCCCTGCTGGTCGCTTCGGGAATTGAACCGCTGGCAGAACCGGGCTCGTCCGCGTACATTCAACGGGCCATTTTACTGTCCGGTATGGTGGGGGCCATTCAACTGTTCATGGGCGTTTTCCGGGTGGGCTTTCTGGTGAATTTCTTGTCCCATCCGGTGATCAGTGGATTTACCTCCGCAGCCGCGTTAATCATCGGGTTTAGCCAGCTGAAGCACATTCTGGGGATACCCATCGAGCGCAGCCATCACATTCACCGCATCATTGGACAGGCACTGGTGCAAATCGGCGATGTCCACTGGCCGACCGTTCTCATTGGGGTGGGAAGCATGGCCATTTTGCTGATTTTCAAGCGAAAACGACCCACCTTTCCCGCCCCGCTGATCGTGGTTTTGCTGGGTACTCTGGCCGTGTGGGGATTCCGTCTGGACGAATCCGGTGTGCAGATTGTTGGGGCCATTCCGGCGGGATTTCCAGCACCCGCTCTTCCGGGATTCAATCGGGAGGCGGTTATCCAGCTGTTGCCAATCGCGCTGACCATTTCTTTTGTGGGATTCATGGAGTCCATATCCGTGGCCAAGGCCATTGCAGCCCGGTATCGCTATACCGTGGATGCCAATCAGGAATTGGTGGGGCTGGGATTGGCCAATCTGGTGGGATCGCTGTTTCAGGCCTACCCGGTCACCGGAGGGTTCTCTCGCACGGCAGTGAATGATCAGGCCGGTGCCCGGACGGGATTGGCATCTATCGTTACTGCTATTTGCATCGGTCTGATCCTGTTGTTCTTTACCCCGTTTTTTCATGACTTGCCCCGCGCCGTGCTGGCGGCAATTATCATGGTCGCCGTGTTTGGATTAATTGACTTGCGGGAACCAATTCACCTCTGGCGAATCAAACGCAGCGAGGCCGCCTTACTGATCATCACCTTTCTGGCAACTCTATTCCTGGGCATCGAACCGGGTATCTTGATTGGGATGGGGGTTTCCCTGCTCATGTTCATCGTACGCAGTACCCGACCGCACTACGCCATACTGGGGCGACTACCGGGGACTTCCCATTATCGCAATGTGGAACGATTCCCGGAAGCGGTACAGGAACCGGGACTGGTGATCATCCGCATCGATGCCTCGTTTTATTTTGCCAATGCCAACTTTCTTCGGGAGCGGCTGGAGCGATTGTTGTATGCGTCCCAGCGCCCACGGGCGGTAATTCTGGATGCCAGCAGCGTGAATTATCTGGATGCCACCGCCCTGGAAACGCTGGTTGATATTGTCAGACAGTTTGAAGAAAACAATGTGGCGTTGCTTCTGGCCAATGTGAAAGGACCGGTTCGGGATGTGCTCAAAACTTCCGGCCTGTACAATCGAATCGGTGCAGATCGCTTCTTTTTTAGCGTGGCCGATGCTGTCGACTGCTGGAAGCAGAAGGGCAAGCAACCCTCCGGGGAAACTCCCTGCCGTTCAGAAGCCGCGATTTTAGAAAAGGCGTCCGCTTTTTGAGTGCCGGGGGCACCGTTCAACCCGGATGATGCAATAGCCTTCAAATTACACGAATTAACCCATATTATGCAATAGCCTACGAATGACACGAATTAACGCGAACAAAAATAAAAAAATCCGTTTGTTTATATTCGGATAAAAAGTGTGTTCCGGGATTTAATCGCTATTTTGTTGATATTTTTAGGATTCATTCGTAGGATTCGTGGTTTGATGCATTATTTGGAGTTCGGCTCATTCGCAGTAAAAATGCCCACCTGCCGGATTTTTAGGTTGAAATATTTTGACAGAAAAATTATTTTAGGTATGCCTTCCTTTGGGAAAAAGTTAAGCCTTCTGGAATGGAGTCCGCGGTGGTGGAATCGATCGTTTTTTGTGGAACATTTATTTGGAATGTCAAACTCCCCGGACTGCTGGGGGGATTGGGTAAAATGATAGGTCACAGCCATGGAGGCAAGTCATGCCGGGATGTGGCAAAGGGGGGTTGATTGGGGTGTTGCTCATCTGGCTGGTGTGGGGTTGTGAGCGGCTGAGTCTGCCGGTTGTGGGCAGCGGCTTGACGGTTGAGATAGAGGCGGAGGCGGTGCTTGTGACCGAGGTATGGCTGCGGCTGCAGGTGGAGCCGGTGCCGGAGTATGGGGTGTGGCAGCTGTGGCGGGGGGATAGCTTAGTATGGCAGGCGGCAGTGACCGATAGCGACACCGTTGTCTTCGACGGCGGTTTGCTGCCCAACCACAGCTACACCTACCGGGCCGAATTGTGGCAGCAGGGGCAGAAACTGGCGGAAAGTCAACGCACCACTGTGCACACCATGGACACCACCAGCCATGATTTTGAGTGGGAGATTATTGAATTCCCCAGTCCCTTTGGCAGCGGGGCATTGTATGATGTGGCCATCATTGATGAGAACAACATCTGGGCGGTGGGGGAGATTTACGCAGACAGCACCCGGCCCTGGCTGCCATATAATGCCGTTCATTGGGATGGGGAGAAGTGGGAGTTGATGCGGATTTATAAAGAAAACAATCGGGCAATAAACGCAATCCGGGGGATATTAACATTTGATACTCAAAAATTTTGGTTTGCAGCTGGTAGCATTTATTTGTGGGATAAGAAGGCTGGTAGCAGCGCAAAGCTTGTTTATCGCAGGGATGTTTCCACATTTCAAACGATAGAAAAATTGTGGGGAACATCTGAAAATAATATTTATGGTGTCGGTAACAATGGCCTCATCGTCCACTACGATGGTGTGAGCTGGCAGCGGGTTGAGAGTGGGACGGAAGAAAGGGGAAATGATGTCTGGGGAATGGTTTATCCAGATGGTAGAGATATCATTTATTTTGCTTTTTCC
>JAADJD010000046.1:300-37259 GCA_013150955.1 Calditrichota bacterium | reverse complement strand
TCATGTCGAATCTCCTTGGTTTTGGTTTACCTGAAATTTAAGGTCAGCCAGGAGATTCGCAACTTTTTACTAATTCACGAATTACACGAATGAACACAAATAAAAATGTTAAACCCAGATTATGCAATAAACCATTTATAAAAAGTTTCAAAGAAAAGGACATTTTTACCCGTTGCTGGCACCGGTTCTTTTTCCCGACTTTGACACTTATTTTTTGTAAGTCATTGTTTTTATTGAATCGATATTTCAAAAATTGCGAAAGTTGTCCGCAGGTTTCTTGGATTGCACGGAAGAAATCGGATTGGGGAACGCTTGTTTAACCCAAATTACGCGATAGAGCGAAATTTCTAATGCGTAGCAATAGAAAATAATTATTTTAACCTATTGATATTTTAGGAATTGCAATGGCATATTTCCCCATGATTTTTGGTGTAAGAAAATCTTACGGGGCTGGCGATGGAAATAAAGAGAAACCTTTGAAAAAATGCTTGTATTGACGAATTAAAAATTCAACGAAAAAATCTTGGACAAAATTAATTCAATGAACTCAATTCATGGCCTGAAATCACCAAATTTCCATCACCTTCCCTTTCTTTTCATCGCCAAAGGGACTTCAAATACTTGTGCAAATCCCTTAATTATTCCCTCAAAAGGGCTTTTCAAAAAAATGGGCGTACTCCACCCTTATTTACACGAGTATCCGTGCCAGCCTTCGCCTCACATTGTAAATCATACAAATAAATATGAAATGAACCTCATTGTGAGCCCTGGTCACATACCCGTCTGGCCGCCGGACAGGCCTGACCCGATGATATAGTGGTTTTTGAAATGAGCAAATACATGTTCTACCACGCCTCCGACTCGACTCTTTTTTTATTCCGCTTCTTTTGACGATTCGACAACGTTCGGTTCCGATAGGCCCTGTCCAATATACCACAATACACGCCCAGGTTTCGAAGCTGCCGTTTCCTCCAGCGGTCTGCATAAGCCTTATCCGCAAACACCGAAGCTTCATCCCCACAAAGCCGTTTCTCAAACTCTTGGGAATCATGAACACTGGCCGCCGTAAAACTGCCCTTACGGATAATCCCCGGACCTTTATCAACTCCAATATGAGCTTTATACCCATAGTAGCTACGATGGCCACGCTTAAGAAAATCCACATCACTGTCCTATTATAGAGAGGTTTTCCTTATTCACCTCCTTCAACCGTTTTCAGTCCACAAACGTGTCAATCTGTTTAAGAAACTGATCATCACGACTTCTTTTCGTTCAGGTATGAAAAAAATGATGTCGAGAAGCTAAAGTTGAGATTTCGGTTTGCCAATCATCGGTTTAATCCCCTATCTTATTGTTTTGTTTGATTATAAGGGATTTTACCTATTTTACAAAGAAAATCTTTAATCGATTAAATCAAGGGTTTCTCATAGACAGTCAAGTGTGGTTTAGTATATTTGTTTGTGTTCATTCGTGTCATTCACAGGCTAAAGAAAAATCGGGATTGAGAACATATCGCCCCGGTTTTCTTACGTCTTGGCAGCCAGTGGCTTTTTCGCCGGGCTGACGACCGGTGTCTGCTTGAGTCGGGGCACCCCGTTGCGCAGTGCATGGGCAAACACCTCATCCAGTTTGTCAACAAATACAAAGTTTAGCTTCTTCCGAATGTATTCCGGCACTTCCAGCAGGTCTTTTTCATTTTTGGTGGGGAGGATCACCGTTTTAATGCCGGCTCGGCGCGCAGCAATGACTTTTTCTTTAATGCCTCCCACGGGAAGCACCCGTCCCCGGAGAGAAATTTCTCCCGTCATGGCTACATCATGACGCACCGGTCGCCGGAGTAGCAGCGACAGCAAAGACGTGGCAATGGTTACCCCCGCAGAAGGGCCATCCTTGGGTACCGCACCTGACGGCACGTGGATGTGAATATCGTATTTTGCGAAAAAGTCGGGATCGATGCCGTAGACATCGGCGTTGGAGCGCAGGTAACTGAGGGCTGCCTGGGCCGATTCTCGCATAACTTCCCCCAGTTGACCGGTGAGCACCAGATTTTTCCCCCCTTTCATCATGGTGGATTCAATGAACAGGATCTCTCCGCCCACAGGTGTCCAGGCCAACCCGGTGGCAATCCCGATTTCATCCTTGATTCCCGCCAGTTCGGGAAAATTTTTCGGCGGTCCCAGAAACTGGGCCACGTTTTCCTCGGTGATTTTCACCGGGCTTTTATCCCCTTCAGCGACCCGACGGGCCACCTTCCGACAAATATTAGCGATCTCGCGCTCCAGATTCCGCACCCCGGCCTCGTTGGTATAATCGGTAATGATCTTTTCGATGGCCTTCTTGGTAAATTTCAGGGACCGTTTTTTCAAACCGTGCTCTTCAATTTGGCGGGGAATGATGTAATTCCGCGCAATTTCAATCTTTTCCTCGGTAATGTAGCCGGGAATTTCAATGACCTCCATGCGGTCCAGCAAAGCCGGGGGAATATTGTACAGAACGTTTGCGGTGCAGATGAACATGACCTTGGAAAGGTCGAACTTTACGTCCAGATAATGATCCACAAAATCCTTGTTCTGTTCCGGATCTAGCGCTTCCAGCAGAGCCGATGCCGGATCTCCCCGAAAGTCGGTACCAATCTTATCGATTTCGTCCAGCATGAAGACCGGATTTCGGGTACCCGCTTCTTTGATCATTTGAATGATCCGTCCGGGCAGGGCGCCAATGTAGGTGCGACGGTGGCCGCGTATTTCCGCTTCATCCCGAATGCCTCCCACGGAGAACCGCACAAACTTTCGGCCCATGGCGCGCGCAATGGATTTACCCAGGCTGGTTTTCCCCACCCCCGGTGGACCGGCAAAGCAGAGGATGGGGCCCTTGGTTTCCTTTTTCAATTTGCGAACCGCCAGAAATTCCAGAATGCGGTTTTTTACATCCGTCAGGTCGTAATGATCCTCGTCCAGGATTTTTTTCGCATTTTCCAGGTCCATGTTGTCCCGGGTTTCCTTGCTCCACGGCAGGGCAATCAGCCAGTCGATGTAAGTGCGGGAGATGGTGTATTCCGCTGCCGCGGGGGACATCTCCGCCATGCGCTCCAGTTCCTTCAGGGCAATTTCTTCCACATCCCTGGGCATTTTGGCCTTTTTAATCTGTTTGCGCAGGTCTTCAATTTCCTTTTCCCATTCGTCTTCTTCCTCTTCTTCATCTTCCCCCAGTTCCTGCTTGATGGCCTTCAGCTGTTCCCGCAGCAGAAATTCGCGCTGGGATCGGCTCATTTCTTCGTTCACCAGTTCCTGAATCTCGCCGGTAATTTCCAGCACCTTCAATTCCCGATCCAGGTACTCCATTACCAGCTCCAGCCGACGGTCCAGGGAGGGCTCCTCCAGTAGCGCCTGGCGTTCTTCGATGCGGATGTTCAAATTGGCAGCGATCAGGTCCGCCAGTTTCTCAGCATCCGGCGACTCCATAACGGCATTGGCCAGTTCGTCCGGCAGGAAGGGCGATTTTTCAATCACCTTCATGAACAGGTCCTGAATGGTACGCCGCAACGCTTCCACCCGTACCGGATCTTCTTCAACCGTTTCGATGCGTTCAATGGCCGCACGAATGATGGGTTGTTGTTCCAGCACCCGCGTGATGCGGAAACGATAAATCCCCTGCACCAGCAGCCGGGTGGTGCCATCCTGCATGTGGAAGAGTTTGAGTACCGATGCCGCGGTTCCGGTGGAGTAGGTTTTCCCTTCCTTACCCGATCCGGGAATTTCCGTAACCATCCCCACCAGTTGGCGTTTAATCAGGGCTTCGTTGACCATCTCCACCAGATGGGGATCCTCAATCACAATGGGGAAGATGACGTACGGGAAAATGACCACATCTTTTATGGGAAGAATATACAGCTCTTCGCGATTCTGTTGTCTGGTCATTATGGACCTGTTCTCCTTAATTTTTCCTCCACTTACTTCACGGGAATTTTCACACTGCTGGATTTTCGCTTGCCCGGATCCTTTGGCAGATGAATTGTCAGAAATCCGGATTCGTACATGGCTTCAATGGCGTCGCTAACAATGCGCGAAGTGATTTTGACCCGCACGCGAAAATGGCCGTAATCAATTTCTTTTTTATGGAAATAGGTAATCTGGGCTTCTTTTAACATGGGCAATTCGTCTCGAGACCCTTCGATGGTTAAAATGCCACCCGAATACTGAATGTCAATGTCGTGGGGATTGATCCCGGCAATTTCCATGATGATGATCAATTCACTCTGGGTTTCCAGGATGTCCGTTGGCGGTGCCCAGGTTTCGTCGCCCAGTATGAACATGGGAGAGCGACTGCGTCCGCCTTCCTGAGCCCCGGCATCCATTCCCGACAAAAAATCTCGATAAATTTTTCGACGCGAATCATCCATCTTTCGGCTCCCTGTTTTGGTGCACCAGATGAATCATCTGGCGAATCATCAACGCGGCGCAGAATCCCGCGCCAAAGCCATTATCAATATTAACCACAGAAATGCTGTTGGCGCAACTGTTGAGCATGGCCAGCAATGCTGCCAGACCGTTCAGCTGGGTGCCATACCCCACCGATGTGGGAACGGCAATGATGGGCTTGTCAACCAGGCCTCCAACCACGCTGGGTAAAGCCCCTTCCATTCCGGCCACCACAATTAGAATACTGGCGGATTGAATGTTATCCCAGTGCGCATCCAGACGATGCAGCCCCGCAACCCCCACATCGTAAATTTTTTGTGGAGGATAACCAAAAAGCTCCAGGACGATGGCCGCCTCTTCGGCGACCGCAGTGTCAGCCGTTCCCGCGGTGATGATGGCCGCCCGATGCTTTCCCAGCGGATCCGGTTTGGGAGGATGGGTGTAAACGCATCGGGCCTGGGGATGATACTCCAGTGCGGAAATGTGTTCGGACAGGGCCTGATAAACCGCCTCGCTGGCATGCGTGGCCAGAAAACGATGATGCCGGTGGTAAATTTCGCGGGCTATTTCCACAATCTGCTGCAGAGATTTGCCCTGGCAGAAAATGACCTCTGGAAAACCCTGTCGACTTTCCCGGTGGAAATCCAGAGTGGCAAATGGCAGTTTACCCAGAAACTGCTGCTGCAGTTTTTTCAGCACCACATCCAGTTCCAGTTCCCCATTTCGAAACTGCTCCAGCAAATGCTTCAATGGATCCTGTGCCATCCGATCCCCGGAGTTCTTTTGTTAATAAATGGTCTTTGTCATAACGTAAAACTTTAGCATTTTAATATTCGGCTGTCAATGTTTTTATGAAAAATGATTTCCGGGTGACTCACTGGCGGTATCTTTTGTACGATTAGCAATCGGGGTTGCCTGGTTTTGCCCGGAACTGAATCCCGGAATGTGACTGATCTTCCCCAGTCAACATCCCCGAAGACGATGTTATTTAAACCCCGGTATTGTCAGCCGGTTTTTCTACAATAGCTCGTAAGTGAGGCCCACGGCCAACACCTGCTTGAGTTGCCGTTTCGGGGAAACGTCCGAATCGTAAAAAAGCTGAATGTTGTAAATCACCGAAACATATTTGGCTATTTTGGAAGAAAACGTGGTGTCCCAGCGAACATCGATTTCCCGAAACGTTCGCATGTTCGAGAACAATTCCGCTTTCGATGTCAGCAGAATGTTTTTGCTGATTTTTCGGTTCAATTCCACAATGGCTTCCCCACCCGGTTCATAACGGATTTTTTCGATGTTACGCGTTCGAGGATTGTCTGCATAGAGGGGATATTTGTCGGTTATGGTGGTCTTGAAAGCAAATCCAAAACGCATTTTCAGGGCCGGATTGGGTTGAATTCCCGCGCCACCACTAAAAAACACGTACGCCGGATCCATGAAATTGGACACGGCCACCGGGGGATCTTTCTGATAATCATATCCTTTCACAAATTGGGTTTCGAACGAAAAGGAGGCGTAGGGATCGACAAAAATCCCCGATCGATATTTATACACGGAACTCAATTTGATCTCATCCACCGATTTGCGGAAATTGTTCAATCCCACTTTATTCTTCCCATAGGAAAATTTGCCCGAATTGGCCCAGGTGTATTTCTCCTGTTTGCGTTCAAAGCGCGCCTCAATGTTCAGTAGCCAGCTAACGTTGTTTTCCCCGCCTTTGGTCCAGTTATCAAAACTGGTCTGACTGAAATTCAGGGAGCTGATAACCTGATTATTCCAGCCAAAAGATTTTTCTGTTTTGGGAGACTCCTCCGCCGCTGCCGCCAGGGTCAAGCACAGAAGCCAGAGAAATACCCGGTGTTTTACGAAATTCATCCCCTTCATGAATACCTCCTTTTTCAATGATCATGCATTTAAGTGAATTGACGGATCTGGCCAGAATTGAAAATTTATGGAAATGAACCCTTTTGATTGGAATCTACTGAAGATTCACGTGAAAGGGAATAATGTACGGTTAGTTGGTATGAATTCAAATCCAGAAAAGAAATTATCCCACATCATTTTTCCCCCACCACTGGTGCGATTTAACCCAAATTTTGCATGAAACCGCAAATCACGTGAATGAAACCAAAAATATCAATAAAATCGCAAATAAACCTCGAAACACATTTTCATCCAGATATCATCCAATGTATTTTATTAGTGTTAATTCGTGTCATTCGTGGTTTAATACATAATCTGGGTTAAATCAATCATTTCAAATAAAATTGTGCGTTGAGGCTCCAGCAAGTTTTGCTCAGGAACATATCGTCTTCCAGGAATTTGCTTTTATTCGAGTTCATTCGGGTTATTCGTAGGTTAGTGCAAAATCTGAGATTCCCTTCAGGGACAGAAGGTTAAAGAATACGTTCCAGATAATCGAAGATCCGCGGTGCATGGTGGCGGGCATTTTCAATGGTCCACTTGTTGGTTTCCATGCCGCCACACACCACGCCCGCTAAAAAGATCCCCGGACGGGTGCTTTCCATGGTCTCGGGATTATATACCGGTTGTCGAATTTCGTCATCCGTAAAGGTGATCCCCAATTTACCCAGGAAATCATAATTCGGGTGATAACCGGTCATTGCCAGGACAAAATCATTTTCCAGCGTTCGTATGCCATCAGGGGTCCGGATGATCAGCTCCTTTTCGCGGATTTCCACCACCTCGCTATTAAAATATGCCCGGATGCTTCCTTCTTTTATTCGATTTTCAATGTCCGGTTTTACCCAGTATTTGATGGTGGGCTTAAGCCAGGGTTCTCGAACCACCATGGTCACCTCCGCGCCACGCCGGAAGGTTTCCAGGGCCACGTCCACCGCAGAATTCCCACCCCCTATCACCGCAATCTTCTGGAAGGTGTAGGGATGCGGTTCGTCGTAGTAATGTTTCACTTTGGGGAGGTCTTCTCCAGGGACGTTCAATAAATTGGGCTGATCATAATATCCGGTGGCTACGACCACCGCTTTTGCCGGGTACCGGGAACGTGAGGTTACCACCTGGAACTGGGGAAAATCTCCCAGAACATCCTCAACGGCTTCGTAGGTGTGAACGTTTAGCTTCCAGTGTTGAACGACCCGGCGATAATATTCCAGTGCTTCCCGGCGGGTGGGCTTTTCTCTATGGGAAATGAAAGGCACCTCCCCGATCTCCAATCGCTCTGCCGTGGAGAAGAATGTCATGTTGGTGGGGAAGTGGAAGATCGAATTGACCAGACATCCTTTTTCAAGAATGAGATGGTGAAATCCCCGCCGACGGGCCTCAATGCCACAACACAATCCAATGGGGCCACTGCCAATGATGATTACATCGTAAACCATTGCACGATCCTTCCAGTTGGTCTACCGCTTTGAAACGCAGAGAATAAACACGTTCAACGGTGGGAATGCAAGCAAAAATAAAAAGGATCAGTGAGGGAGGTGAGAGAATGGGGGAAGACCAGCGGCAAGACCAGCGGAAATTTCAAATGGGGAGAACCTTTGGGGATGGTGGGCGTAGAATGGTTTCGGAATGAAAAGAGGAGAAAGGCTTTTTTAAAAAATTGTTGTGATAATTTTTGAAACATTCTAAATTTTGATCTCAAATAGATGCCTCCGTAGCTCAATTGGTAGAGCAGCGGACTCTTAATCCGTTGGTTCGGGGTTCGAGTCCCTGCGGGGGCACTCAGCTTTCAGATCACTTATTGGGTGTTCCCCCCACCCATCGATCTGAAAGCGGCAGACGGTGGCGTTTGAGCTGGTCAGAGAGTTCCCCCCAACTTGTCTGATCGGCGAGTCACCGCTGTCAGTATTAGCTCCTGACGAACGGTGACCCAACCGGGAGTCAGGAGCTTTTCTTTTTAAATGGGTTCTGGGGGGATCTGGATTGTGCGATTGGGTGCCTCGAATGCCGTTCAATGAAAAAAATTCTTTTAATCATTGCTGTGAAATGATTAAATTTGGGAACTTTCCGACGATAAATGGGTTGATGTTAGTGCCAAGATAATGGGTCTTTGAAAGGGGGCGAATTGGATTCGACGGGCAGCAGAAGGGCGGTAGAACGGCATGCCGGGCTTTCTCGCTATCCCGTAACATTAGCGAGAGCATCGGTAAAATGCCGACTATAATTACGCTATGGCTGCCTAATAATTGAGCAGCCCGTCCACTAAAGCTCCTGCCTGCCGGGGCTTTAGCTGGGCGTCGCCAAAGGCAGGCCGGGATCTGGAGGTGCCTGGACTTCAGATCTTTGTATTCCCACCAGGCTCGCCATCGGGTAGCCCGCCTGACGGCTCACCGATGGTTAAATGGAAAGTCAGGCTAAGCATGTAGAAGTTCTATCGACCTCCTGCCCGGACGCGGGTTCGATTCCCGCCGCCTCCACAAATTTTAAAACCTGATTTTACATCCACCTACGAATTACACAATCTCACACAAATAAAATTCTATCTGGTAGAAAATATTCTCCAAGACATATTCGTGATTTTGTAGATATATTTTGATTTTGTAGATATATTTTGGATGAATTCCCGTAACTCGCGGTCTTATGCATGATCTGCGCTAGCTAAGGACATAATTATCATTCTCAAATTATAAAAATACCTCATCGGCCCATCGGCTTAGCGCATGGGAGATCGGCGTTTCTTCCGGCGCCGAAAATAGCGCCAGATCTTACCAAAATTGAAATACAGGTGAATTGCCAACAGAACCAGCGTGGCATAAGCCAGGTAGCGATGCGGAACAAATTTCCGCAGTTCAAACTCGGACTGGATGTATCCCAGCAACGCCGTCAACACGATGGCGATGAGCAATAAAATGCTGGTTAAAAAGTTCCAATCGGTTCGTGTCATTCTCGTGTCCCCACCGCGTGTAAGTAAATGGCGGCTTCTTTACGTCCATCCACACCGATGAGTTCATTGACTTTATCATCCAAAAATGCACCGATACACACTGATCCCAGCTTTAATGAAACGGCCTGCAGGTAAATATTCTGGCTAATATGCCCGGCCTCCATGTAGACGTAACGAAACCCTCTTTCGCCATATTTGGATCGGGTGCGATCGAAAATGGCGGCCAGGACGAACACCACGCTGGCCTCCCCTAACATGTCCTGCTCCAATCCCGCATGGGTAATGCGACGGCGAAAATCGCCGAGCTTCACCACTTCCAGCGCATGCTGACGAACGGCATAATGGTAAACGCCGGGTTGCAGTCCTGTCACGCGATGTACAATCACATAAATTTCAAAGGGATACAGGGCCCCTGCAGAAGGCACCGATCGCAACGGTTGCCCAAAGGCATGACCGGTAATTCCCTGTGCCGCGAAAAGCAGCTGGGACAATTGCTCCAGGCTCAATGGTTTCCGGGTATACTCCCGCACGGAGCGGCGCTGACGGATGGCCTCTTCCAGCGTCAATCCCCGGTAATCGGGTTCTGGCAGCTCAATCACCTCGGCATCGGGATAGGTTTTGTATTGCGGCGGGCGCGGTGGCTTGCGACTGAAAACGTCCTTTAGCACCCGCGTCCAGCTCAGTGCCGTTTCCCGATGAAATCGCTCGCCGATTGTCTCCTTATCCTCTCCCATCACCCCGCTGATTCCCATTCCCAGTAAAACAACCCCCACCAATGCTCCCGCCACCCGATTGGATCTGGCCGTTTTCCAGGATAGAAAAGATTTCATGACATGCCTCCCCTTCTTAACTCTCTTCTTTTTTCCTTAAAATTCTTCCGGGCGACTGCGCAGCGGGTGAATCCCTGCCATTCAGCGCGTCACCTTACTTACACATGAGGGGCAAATCCAAAGCCCCACAAGGCTTTGCCTGCACGGTCACTTTTCCGACCTTTTAAATCCAGATGATGCATGAACCCACGAATGACACGAATTCACACCAATAAAAATAAAATGCACTGGATTCTATCTGGATGAAACTGTTTTCCCGGATATATTCACTATTTTGTTGATTTTTTTCGAATTCATTCGTGTGATTCGTGGTTCAGGGTTGAATCCAGGACAGCGCTCAACGGGCACTTTGCCCATCGGTCTGAAGATTCGGCTACGAAGAACGATGAAATCCCGGATAAAGACTCACAGCAACACGCCGTCCGGGAGTTTCTGTTTTCGCTCTTCCCAGCACCGTTCATTCAACCTGTATTGATATTGTTCTTTGATTTTTGCAACGTATTGCTGGTAGGAGGCATGTTTAAAAAAGGCTTTCAAATCGCGGTTTAGTGGGATGATCATTTCACCGGATTGCCATTCGTACGGTTTCCCATTTTCCTCCACACAGCCCAGCTCTATGGCCCAGCTGCTTTTGGCCAATCCGTGGGATGCGTACAAATCGCGCTCCAGTGCCCGCAACTTTCCTTCCAGATAGGGATCAATGAAACAAAATTCCTGGGCATACATTTGAGCATTGTGGTAATATTCCGGTACATTCAGCAATCCTGCCAAACCCAATCGCCAGCACATGATCAATAAAATTTCCAGCACCATTTCCCCCATTCCCAATCCGGGATATTTTTGTCCCGGCAACCGGGGACGCTCGGGGCTAAAGGATTTTCGCGGATTCTGCAGTACCAGCCATTCTACCTGCAGGAATTCGTACGAACGGCCATGCACCGGGGAAGGAAACGGCGGGCAAAAGGTGATAAATCGGCGCTTCAGCACCACTTCTGCCAGCAGGGTATGCTCATCCACGGTATGGTCAAAGTAGAGGGCGAAGCGGTGCCGATAGGGATCGCGGGTATCGATGACCATCTCGAAGCCATCAAAGCCTTTCTTTTTCAACGCTTTGAATACACCATATTTTTCCAGGGCCAGTCGGATTCCCGATGGGGAATAGAACCCCAAAAAATAGGGCGTGGAACGTTCGTCGGGACTTTCGGCCAGTAGCTGCTGCGGCTCCAGAGAGATGTCACTCTCGCGCAGGCGGGTCAATTCGTGGGTGCTTAACCGACGGGCAATCAACTGCAGTTTTTTGTGTTTCCCGAACATTACACGCGTCCATTTTTAATGACCCATTTAATAAAATTGAAGTAAATCCTCCAGCTATCTGGCCCATACCCACCGGCAGCCAGAACCGCCAGAGGAATGTCCCGCTGCCGCACCTGATGGTACACAAAGCGATCCCGCTCCAGCAATCCCTCCTCGGTCAGATCAAAATCCCCAAGTGTATCTCCCTCATAAGGATCACTTCCGGCCAGATACAGCACCAGCTCCGGCGTAAACCGATCGAACACCGCCGGCAACAGTGTTTTGAGTACCGAGAGGTACTCCTCGTCCGTGGTGTGCGAGGGCAATTCAATGTCCACATTGTTTTCCTTTTCCACATCATTCCAGGTATCGGCATGGATGGAGAAGGTAAACACATCCGGATCCCGCTGGTAAAACAACAGCACCCCGTTACCCTGATGATAATCCAGGTCAACCACCAGTACTTTTTGCAACCGATGTTCCGCCCGCAACTTCTCGATGGCCACAGCCACATCGTTGATCAGGCAAAACCCTTCTGCCCGATCGGGATGGGCATGGTGATAGCCCCCACCCAGATTGAAAACCACAAAATTGTGTGTCAACGCATATTCCGCTGCCAGAATGGTACCTCCGGTGATGTAGCGAAAATATTCAAAAATATAATCGTCCCAGGGATTAATATAATCCAGGTTCAAATATTGCCCGACCAGAATGGGATTCTTTAACGATTCCAGATACTCCTTTGTGTGCACCCGCAGTAAATCTTCATCCGATACCCGCCGGGGCATCAGCACATCTTTTTTGCGAATCAAGTGCTCCCGGATCAATTGATCCCTGATCTTTTTAAACTTCATAACGTCGAACGCCCGATGCGCATTTCGGGCATGAATGGCGGTTATGTATTCGCTGCGATAAACGATCTTACACCGCGACCGACGAAAGAGCTGGCTAATTCGGGACAATACCTGCATCTGCTTCCTGTTCTCCTTATCGCCCATTTTAAAACCTGCCCGCTTTAAAAACAACTGGAATCGGAAAAATCAGTCCAGTTTTGAACAATCCTCCAAACTTCAGGAAAAAGGGATAAAACCAGACCATTTCAACATCCAGCATCCGTAAACCCTTGCGGCGCTTTTTTGTTCTATTTTTTGCAAAGAAAACCGGTGTTTATTATATTTCACAGCTTTTAGAGGGAATGGGAGCAAACAAATTTAATTACCGTAAAACGTTTTAAAATAAAACGGGTTTAAAGTGAACGAAAAAGATGCGTGAGGCTTATGAGTAGCGAAAAGCAGGCGACAGTGGACATCCCCAAGGTTTACGATCCCAAGCAGGTAGAGGACAAATGGTACCAGATGTGGCTGGAGAAGGGCTATTTTAACGCCGATGTGCGGCCGGACAGGAAACCGTACACCATTGTTATCCCGCCACCGAATGTGACCGCGGCACTGCACATGGGACATGCGTACAACAACACCATTCAGGACATCCTGATTCGTTATAAGCGGAAGCAGGGTTACGAGGCGCTGTGGCTGCCCGGTACCGATCATGCTGGCATCGCCACTCAAAACGTGGTGGAAAAGGAATTGCGCAAGGAGAACCTGACCCGCCATGATCTGGGACGGGAAGCATTTGTGAAGCGGGTGTGGGAATGGAAAGAAAAGTATGGCAACACCATCATCAACCAATTGAAAAAAATGGGTTGCTCCTGTGACTGGCGGCGGGAGCGGTTCACCATGGATCCGGAATACACCTACGTGGTGCGGGAAGTCTTCATCCGCCTTTACCGCAAAGGATGGATCTATCGAGGCAAGTATATCATTAACTGGTGTCCGCGATGTTCCACCGCCCTTTCTGATGAAGAAGTGGAATACAAAACTCACGACGGCAACCTGTGGTACATCAAATATCCGCTGAAAGACAGCAAGGATTTTATTGTGGTGGCCACCACCCGTCCAGAAACGATGCTGGGCGACACCGCCGTGGCCGTCCATCCGGACGATCCCCGCTTTCAGAAATTCATCGGGAAAACCATCATTTTGCCGCTGATGCAGCGGGAAATTCCGGTCATCGCCGATGATCAGGTGGATCCGGAATTTGGTACCGGTGCGGTGAAGGTCACCCCGGCCCACGATCCCAACGACTTTCAGATTGCCCAGCGGCACCAGCTGCCCGCCGTAAACATTCTGAATAACGACGGTACGCTGAACGAAAACGCCGGTGCCTTCAAAGGGCTGGATCGGTTCGTTGCACGAAAGAAAGTGGTGGAAGCGCTGGAAAAGGAAGGATTGCTGCTGAAAATTGAATCCCACGTCCACAACGTGGGCCATTGCCACCGCTGCGATACGGTGATTGAGCCCTGGCTTTCGGAACAATGGTTCGTCCGCATGAAAGATCTGGCGGAACCGGCCAAACAGGTGGTTAAGGACGGGCGCATCAAACTGCATCCGGAAGAACGCTGGATTAAAACGTACCTGAACTGGCTGGAGAACATCCGGGACTGGTGCATCAGCCGGCAACTCTGGTGGGGACATCGGATTCCGGTTTACTACTGCGACGACTGTCAGCACATGATGGTGGATCACGAAATGCCGGCTGCCTGCGAAAAGTGCGGCAGCGATCGGCTGCGCCAGGACGAAGATGTGCTGGATACTTGGTTTTCCTCCTGGCTCTGGCCCTTTGCCACCCTGGGTTGGCCAAAGGATACCCCCGAATTAAAATACTTCTACCCAACCGACACCCTGGTTACCGGGCCGGACATCATCTTTTTCTGGGTGGCTCGCATGATCATGGCCGGTATGGAGTTCATGAAGGAAGTGCCTTTCCGGGATGTTTACCTGAACGGCATCGTTCGCGATCGCTTTGGCCGCAAGATGAGCAAATCCCTGGGTAACGGCATCGATCCGCTGGACGTGATCCATCGTTTCAGTGCCGATGCCATGCGCTTCACCCTGATCATGCTCAGTTCCGAAGGGCAGGACATCAATCTGGCGGAAGATTATTTCGAAATGGGGCGTAATTTTTCCAATAAAATCTGGAACGCCTACCGCTTCCTGGCGCTCAATCTGGATGAACCGCGGGACAACTATCAGGATTACCGCGACCACTTTGAACTGGCCGATCGCTGGATTCTGAGCCGCCTGAATAAGGCCATCGAAGGGGTGGGAAGCAATCTGGACAACTTCCGCATTCACGATTCCCTGGACGCCGTCTACCATTTCTTCTGGGACGAGTTCTGCGACTGGTACCTGGAGCTGATCAAGCCCCGGCTTTACGCGGAAGCCGATGGCCCGCAGAAGGAAACGGCCCGAACCATCGCTACCCACATCATGAAAACCACCATGAACCTGCTTCATCCCTATATCCCTTTCATTACGGAAGAAATTTATCAGCGGCTACGGACGGAACAGGATGTCGAGAGCGTGGTCATTGCCCCCTGGCCGGAACCGCAGGCCGAACTGAACGATCCCCAGGCGGAATCGGACATGAACTTCCTGCAACAGGTGATCAGTCACATTCGCACCATCCGTTCCGAAATGAATGTCCCTCCGGCAAAAAAGGCCACCCTGTGGTACCGAACGGACGACGGGCACCGGGGCGAGCTGTTAAAACAATTTGCACCTTACATTCAGCAACTGGCCCGTGTGGAAACCATCGAGCCGCTTTCTGACGGGCGCGACCTGAAATCCACAGCCACCGTGGTGGTGGAAAATGTGGAACTTTTCCTGCCCCTGGAAGGCCTCATCGATCTGGATAAGGAACGTCAGCGGCTGGAAAAAGAAATCGGGCGCCTGGAACAGCAGGTCATGGGCCTGCAAAAGAAATTGAGCAACGAAGACTTTCTGCAAAAAGCACCGGCTCAGGTGGTGCAACAGGAAAAAGAAAAAATGAAGAACCTGTCGGAAAAATTGACCAAGCTGCGGGCCAATTTAAAACGATTAACCTGAAAATTACCCTTCGATATCGAGGGAATTGCCTGGAACGAAGGGTGGACATCCACATAAACAGGATTGGACAAACCATGCGCGCTATTGGAATTGCTGGAATCGTTTTACTGGGAATGATCGGATTCACCGCCGGGGCACAGGAGGTTCAGAATTACATTACGGTCTACAACCAGGATCTGGCTCTGGTGAAACAGGTTCGCGTGGTCACCATTGACCCCAAATCGCCCATCATTCGGTTTCAGGACGTGGCGGAAAAGATCATCCCAACCTCGGTACACCTGCGCTCCCTGACCGAACCCAAACGCTTCGTCGTTCTGGAACAAAATTATGAATACGACCTGGTCAATGCCCGCAAAATCCTGGAGAAATACCTGGATCGTCCCATTGAACTCATCACCGAATCGGGGGATCTGCTTTCAGGTAAGCTATTGAGTTTTCGGGAAAATCGCCTTGTTCTGCAGGTGAAGGAGGGCATCCGGATCATTCCCTGGAATGACCAGCTGCAGGTGTCGGTGCAGGAACTGCCGGAGGACTTCATTACCCGACCGACCCTGGTATGGCGGATTTCGGGCGCCAGTAAGCGGGAGCAAAAACTGGAAGTCAGCTATTTGACCACCGGGATGAGCTGGAAGGCGGAATACGTGGGTGAGCTGAGTGAAAAGGACGATCGGTTGCATATAGGCGCCTGGGTTAACATTACCAATCAAAGCGGCACCACGTTTGAGAATGCCCGATTGAAACTGGTGGCGGGCGATGTGCGCCGGGTGCGTCCGCGCCGCATGCCCATCGAAAGACCCATTGAACCTTATTCTGCAAAGACGGCGGCACCGGAGACCTTCCGGGAAAAGGCGTTTTTTGAATATCACCTGTACACGCTGCAACGCCCCACAACCCTGAAGCGCAATCAAATCAAGCAAATTTCCCTCTTCTCGCCGGTGACCGTTGCCTGCACCAAGAAATTTGTTTACGACGGGCGCCGCGGGGGCGAGAAGGTGGACGTAAAGATCGTTTTTCAAAATCGTAAAGAGGACGGGCTGGGCATTCCGCTGCCCAAAGGCATCTTTCGTCTGTATAAACGCGATGGCAACAGCCTGGAATTCATCGGGGAAGATCAGATCGACCATACGCCACGAAACGAAAAGGTGGAATTGACCATCGGTCAGGCATTTGACATCCGCGTGAAACGCACGGTGGCGGAGGAAAAACGCATCACCCGTTCCACCATTGAACGACAGGTGGAGGTGGAAATCCGCAACCAGAAAGAAAAAGAGGATATCGAAGTATCGGTGGTAGAATACATGGGACGATTCTGGGAAATCCTGGAAAGCACCCATCCATATGTTCAAAAGAGCGCCAATGAATGTGAATTCTTGGTGCCGGTCAAGGCGAATTCGACAGCTAAACTGAAATTTCGGGTAAGGATTTCATGGTAGAAAAACGGAAGATTCAGCTTCCCTATCGCACGGTACAAAAGATCAAAGCCGAAGAGTGTGAGGCCTTTTTTTCGCGCAAACCCAATTACGCGCTGTATGTGAATCACTTGGGCGAAGTGCGCTGGATGACGCCCGAAGAAGCGGAACAGCAGCACGAGTTTTTCCTGCACGAGGAACGATTCTTACACCGCCTGAAAAAGAAATTGTTGTTTAAGCGACCGACCGATCTGGACAAACTCCCCCCTGCCGAAAGGGAATTGCGCCTGCAAATCCGTAAATATCTGGAAGAAACCTACGACGGGCGATTGAGTGCGGAAACCGCCCGGCTCATTCCACCGGAGTGGGAACACGAGCTCACCCCAGATGCCATCGAAAATATCCCGGTAACCCTGGAGATCATCGAATCCATTGGATGGAACAAATACGTACTGGTTGGTCTGGTGGCCAGCCTGCTTTTGATTGTGGGCATTCTGGTCTATTTCTGGCAGTTCGAATCCCCCCGCCACGGCCGGCTACTGGTGAAGACGAACGTTCCCGGCACCCGTGTGTATTTGAATGGCACCGAAATGCTGGGTTACTCCGATCGCGAGCTGGCCAACATCCCCGTGGGCACCCATCGGGTATCGGTGAACAAGGCGGGCTACATCGCCATTCCCACCGTGCAGGAGGTCACCATTTTGCCAGACTCCCTGATCGTCATTCACTTTCAGCTAAAACCCAAACAATCGCAAATTGTGGGCTACCTGAAAATATTTGCCGATCAACGGGATTCCTACGTCTACGTGGACGATAAGCCCTTTGGGCGTTTACAGGATCAGGAGCTCATTGCCCTGGAAAGCGGGCGGCACATGGTGCGGGTGGAAAAAAGCGGATATGTCACCTTGCCGGCAGAAAAGCTGGTCACCATTACGCCGGGAGATACCACCATTCTCATCCTGGAACAGGTGCCCATTACCAATCGCGGGCGCCGGCGATTGACCACCTCCCCGCTGGTGAACACGGGAACGCTGGAGATTACCAGCAACGTCAGTGGCGCCAAAATTCTGATCAACGGGAAGGACACCGGGAAGGAGACCGATTACGTATTCACCGAAATTCCCCTGGGACGGCATGTGGTGCAGGTGGTAAAGCAGGGTTACGAAAGCGATCCCCCGCAAATTGAAGTGGTGTTGACCAGCGCTCAGCCCAATGCCGAAATTTCCTTTCGACTGCTGCAAAAGTTCGAGAAAGTGTCTATTCGCACCAACCCGCTGGAAGGCGACATTTTCATCGATGGCAAACTGATGGGGAAAGGCACCTTTGAGGGGTTGCTGGAGATCGGCTCCCACGAAATTACCTTCGGGTCGTTAAAAGGCTACAAAACACCCCGACCGCAGACTATTCAGCTGCAACCGGGGCACCCCATCGAAATGACGGTACAGTATTTTCCGGAGCTGCACATTCTTGCGGAAGTGACCGACGACGGCAACATCCAGGTGAAGAACGGGGAGATTTTCATGGGCTACACGCTACGGAATCGCGGGTTTTCCGCCAGCAACGAGGCCCGACCGGAGGTGGTTTACCTGGAGCGACTCAATAATTACTTCTGGAAACTGGGCTTTGCCTTCCCCTGGCGCAATCCCAAGGGGAACGATGCCATTAAGTTCACCTTCAATCTTCCCCAGAAAATGAATTACGAGCAGAAGTTTACCCTGAAGTTGCAGGCTGCAGCATCGCGGGAGGAGAAATATCCCCTTTCCCTGACCACCAAAGTGGACGTTTACGTCAAATTCAACGGCGCCATTCTGAGTTATTATTACGAACCGCAATTTCTGGAAGACCTGAATGGCATGGAAACGGTGGAATGGGACATCACGCCGTACATCCGTCCCGGTCTTAATTCTCTGGTCATCAGCACCACCGATGACAACAACGTGTTTTACTTTATCAAACGGATTGAAATATTCAACTGATCATGGATTTGTTCTCTCAAAACGCCACCTCCTCTCCCCCGCCGCGCCGGGATGCTCCCCTGGCGGAACGTTGCCGTCCCCGCCGACTGGATGATTTTGTGGGACACGAAGCGATCGTTGGCCCCGGTACGGTTTTGCGGGAGGAAATCCGACACAACCGATTGAAATCCCTGATCCTCTGGGGGCCGCCGGGTGTGGGCAAAACCACGCTGGCCCGCATCATTGCGCAGGAAGTGCAGGCAGACTTCATCGCTCTCAGCGCGGTAACCGCCGGCGTTGCCGACGTGCGAAAGGTCATCGATCGGGCGGAAAAAAACCGCAAGTACCTCAACAAGACCACCATCCTGTTTATTGACGAAATCCATCGATTCAACAAAGCCCAGCAGGATGCGCTGCTACACGCCGTGGAGGACGGTACCCTCATCCTGATCGGAGCCACCACGGAAAATCCCTCTTTTGAGGTCATTCCCCCGTTGCTTTCTCGCTGCCAGGTGTACCAGATGCATCCGCTGCGCAAGGAAGACATTCGGCGCATTGTGGAACGGGCGCTGGCAGAGGATGAGGTGCTCAAGCCATTGAAGATTGAGATTCAAGACTGGGATACGCTGTTGCAACTGGCTGCCGGGGATGCCCGTCGGGCATTAAACATTCTGGAAAAAGCGGCGGAATTGCACGAGGGGGAAATCCCACCGGTTAAGCTGACCCGAACGGATTTCGAGAAAGCGGCGTTGCAAAAGACGCTGTATTACGACAAGGCCGGAGAGATGCATTACGATGTGATTTCGGCATTTATTAAAAGTTTGCGGGGCAGCGATCCCGATGCGGCCATCTTCTGGATGGCGCGCATGCTGGCCGCCGGGGAAGATCCCAAATTCATTGCCCGACGGATGCTCATTTTAGCAGCCGAAGACATTGGCAATGCCGATCCTTACGCGTTGACCCTGGCCACCAGCTGTTTTACTGCGGTAACCTACATCGGCATGCCGGAGGCACAGATCATCCTGAGCCAGGTGGCCGCCTATCTGGCAGCCGCCCCCAAAAGCAACGCCGCCATCGTGGCCATTAATAAAGCACTGGAGGATGTTCGCAACCATCCGGACGTACAGGTACCGCTTGCGTTGCGCAACGCCCCCACCACCCTGCTGGCCGATCTGGGATATGGAAAGGACTACCAGTATGCTCACGATTATCCCGGCCATTTTGTCCGCATGGCCTATTTGCCGCCGGAACTGCAGGGACGCATCTATTACCGACCGGGTGAGCTGGGCAAAGAAAAGGAAATTCGAAAGCGCCTGATGGAACTGTGGGGGGAATGGAAAGACTATTCGAAAACGGAGAAGCCATCGAAATCGAAAAAATCGGGACCATCCAGATGAAATCCTTACGTCAGGTACTGGCCGAGAAATACATTAACTGGAAAGCCAGAAAAGCACTGAAAAACATGGATCTGTCGGTTAGCTTCCCCATTCACGCCACCAGTGTAAAACGGGTGTTGATTATTCTTCCCCGCAATCTGGATTTGCTGGACGATGCCTCTCAGTTTGTCCAGGTGCTGCGACGAACCTTTTCCTTCTGGAACATCTCCATGTTTGATGTGGACAAGATTCCCGAATCGCACCTGAACTGGCTTCATCTTCCCAATACCCAACAATTGAAAAGCTTACAGGCGGCCAGGTACGATCTGGTGATCGACCTGAACGATTTTTTTGATCTGCGCTCGGCGTATATCTCGGTGATGAGCGGGGCGCCCTACCGGGTCCATCTGCGCAACCATGACAATCGATTTTACAACATTTTTTATGGTCCTTCCCAGGTGGGTACCCCCAATGCCTACCGCTCCCTGCTGGAACAACTGCAAAAATTCTTTATTTAACTCAAATAATGCATTGAACCGCGAATCACGCGAATGGAACCCAAAAATATCTGCAAAATCGCGAATAACCCCGGGAACACATTTTCATCCCGATATCATCAAATGGATTTTATTACTTTTATTCGTTTTAATTCGATTTAATTCGTGTCATTCGTAGGCTAATGCATAATCTGGGTTTATTACTTGTGTGAATTCGTGTCATTCGTCGGCGAATGCAAAATCGCTTTCAACACCTCCCGATTGGCCTGGATGGTGCGCTCCAGATCTTCTTCTGTATGGGCCGCCGACACAAAAAACGCCTCGAACTGGGAAGGGGCCAGATAAATGCCCCGCTCCAGCATCCCCCGAAAATAACGCGCATACAATTCGGTATCCGCAGTTAAGGCGGTGTCATAATCTACCACGGTCTGTTCGGAAAAAAAGAGGCATCCCATGGATCCCACACGGGTCATGTAAAACGGAAGCCCCAGCTCCCGTAAATTTTCCCGGATCCCTTCTTCCAGTCGGGCGGCTTTTCGTTCCAGTTCCTCATAAAATCCGGGTTGATTGAGCAGGCGCAGGGTTTCCAGGCCCGCTCGCATGGCCAAGGGATTTCCCGATAGCGTCCCCGCCTGATACACCGGCCCGGAAGGCGCTACCATTTCCATGATGTCCCGGCGTCCACCATACGCGCCCACCGGCAAACCGCCACCAATGATTTTCCCCAGGGTGGTCAAATCCGGCTCAACACCATACCGCTCCTGGGCACCGCCCCGCGCCACCCGAAATCCGGTCATCACCTCATCGAAGATTAACAGAATGCCGTGCTTTCGGGTTAGCTGGCGCAATCCCTGCAAAAAACCGTCCACGGGAGGTACCACCCCCATGTTTCCGGCAACCGGCTCCAGAATAACGGCGGCAATCTGATCGGGATAGGCCTCCACCAGCGCCTGAACGGAATCCAGATCGTTGAAACGGGCGATTAACGTATCTCGCGCGGTGGCCTCGGTTACGCCGGGACTGGTCGGCACGCCCAGCGTGGTCGCCCCAGAGCCAGCCTGGATCAGAAAGCTATCCCCATGGCCGTGATAACATCCACTAAATTTGATGATCTTCGGGCGCCCGGTGTAGGCCCTTGCCAGCCGGATGGCACTCATGGTGGCTTCGGTACCGCTGTTGACCATCCGTACCATCTCGATGGACGGTACCATCTCAATGACCAGCTCCGCCAGCTCCACTTCCACTTCCGTTGGAGCACCAAAACTGGTGGCACGTTCCACTTCCCGTTTCAGGGCTTCCACCACCACCGGATGCGAATAGCCCAGAATCAATGGCCCCCAGGAACCCACGTAATCGATGTAGCGATTGCCATCCACGTCAAACAAATGCGCGCCCTTTCCGTGGGAGAAAAAAATGGGGTGACCGCCCACGGACTTAAATGCCCGTACCGGGGAATTGACCCCGCCAGGTAACAATGCCTGCGCTTTCTGGAAAAGTTGTTCACTGCGTGAATTTGCCTTCATACCCTGTTCTCCAATATACTCTTTGAATGATTCGACTGATCGCAAGCCTCCGGGTAAACCCCGTCCCCCCTTACCATAGATCACAATTTGCCCGCCGATGCCGAACCGGTATGGCTACGAATCCAGCTTATCCACAACCTCTTTGGCAAAATAGGTCAGGATCATATCTGCGCCGGCACGCTTGATGGCCATCAGGGATTCCAGCATCACCCGATCGTGATCCAGCCAGCCGTTCCGGGCCGCTGCTTTAATCATGGCGTATTCTCCGGATACCTGATAGGCCGCCGTGGGCAATCCAAACTGTGTTTTCACCCGATACAGAATGTCCAGATAAGGCATGGCCGGCTTGACCATCAGCACGTCCGCCCCTTCGTCCACGTCCAGGGCCACCTCCCGGATGGCCTCATCGCTATTGGCGGGATCCATCTGATAGGTACTGCGATCCCCAAACTGCGGGGCAGATTCGGCCGCCTCCCGAAAAGGCCCGTAAAAGCCGGAGGCGTATTTGGCCGCGTAGCTCATAATCGGAATGTGCTGGTAGCCCTCACCGTCCAGCGCCTCTCGAATAGCCCCCACCATGCCATCCATCATCCCCGAAGGCGCCACCATATCGGCGCCGTTTCGGGCATGCACCAGCACCTGCTGTTGCAACAATTCCAGCGTGGTATCGTTGTCCACATCGTTTCCCGAAATCGGGCCGCAGTGTCCATGATCGGTGTACTCGCAAAAACACACATCGGTAATCACATACAGATCGGGGACGGCATCCTTGACGGCTCGTAGCGCCTGTGCAATGATGCCGGAATCGCTCAGCGCATCCGATCCCCGGGAATCCTTGTGATCCGGAATGCCAAACAGGATCACCGCCTGGATGCCACGATCCCAGATTTCTTTCACCTCGGTAATCAGATGATCCACCGAAAGCTGGTAATGCCCCGGCATGCTGGAAATGGGATTTTTCACATCCTTTCCCGCAATGACAAACAGGGGTAAAATCAGGTCATGTCGGGTCAAAACCGTTTCCCGAACCAGATTTCGGATCCGGGGATTCCGGCGTAAACGACGGGGACGGTAGTATGGAGTATACATTTGGATTCACTCCCTTCTCATTGTTTTCCCGGTTAACACACTCGATTGTCCCTGCTGGGACAGCTTCCCATCCAGGACAATCAGGTCTTGAACGCTTCATTTTCGGTAAAACTTTGCGGGGATACAACCCATCTTTTCCGCCTTGTTTTCTCCATCGATTTAGCAGACGGGTCACTCATCCCTTCCGCTTTCATCCCCCTTTCCTCCTCATCGGAGTCGATGCAGCACTGAGGTGGTTCACTACATCTCAGGTCACGAATCATCGGTTTCACCGACAAAGCTATCTCTCGCCTTATTTCTATCTCCGAAACCCAATCCCCACGGGCAACTTCACCCACCGGCCGCGTCAACTACTATTTACTGTCATACAGATATCGGACGGATCTATTCAATCGCCTTCCATTTTCAGGATGCGGATGCGGTGCTCCTCCACCACGCGTTGACTCAATTCGTAGGCGTTTTTAATGCAATCGCTAACGGAGATGCCTCCGCGGAAATTGCCGGAGATGTAGAGTCCGGGATATCGGGCCTCATCCCGCTCCACATGTTCGATGATGCGGTGATGTCCCAATTCGTACTGGGGAATGGCTCGCTCCCATTTCTGGACGATAACCACATCCGGGGGATCAGTAATTCCCATTAAATCCCGCAGGTCTTCCCGCACCAGGGCGGTTAATTCCTCTTCGGGCAATCGGGCCAGATCGGGCTGGCGGCCGCCCCCCACAAACGAGGTCAGGGCCACACCCCCTTCCGGTGCCCGATTGGTAAAAATGGAAGAATTCCACAATGTGCCCAGAATGCGCCGCCCTTCTTTGCGGGGAATCAGGAAACCAAACCCATCCAGCGGAATGCGTGCGGGATTTTTCCGATAGCCAAAGAACACCATGGCCAGCGGTGGATAGTAAATGGTTGTCAACAATGACCTGCTGGTCAGCTCCAGTTCCAGCGGCAATTCTGCATAGGCATAGGCCGGTACGGTTAACACCAGCAAGCTGGTCTCTATCTCCCACTCCTCTTCGTTGACGCGAAAAGCGATGCCAAATCCCCCATTGCGCTGCTGGATGCGCAACAGTTGAACGCCCGTGAAAATTTCCTCATGAAACCGCTGCTCCAGTGCCCGAATCAGCGCACCCATACCATCTTTAAATGAAAGCAGTCGGGCGGACTGTTTTGAGCGTTCGGCCCGCTTGCGGCGTTCCCTGGCTCCGCGAATGGCCCCGCGGATCAGGCTGCCGTACTTCACCTCCAGATCATAAAGTTTGGGGAAGGCGCTGCGCACGCTCAATTTTTCGGGAAGTCCCGCATACACCCCGGCCACAAAGGGATCGATGGCGTAATCCAGAAATTCGGTTCCCAGCCGGCGCACCACAAAATCGGCCAGCGACTCGTCATGACCATTCACCGATGCGCTGATGAAGGGTTCCTTTATCAGGCGCCATTTGGCCCGCGGGGAAAACAGTTGCGTCTTCAGAAACGCAAAGGGCGACATGGGCAGCGGATGCAAGCGTCCACCGCGAACGATATAGCGCTTCTTGGCGGAGTCGCTGGCATATTCCACCTGATCTTCAATCTGCAAATCCGCAAACAATTGATGCAGGATGGGCGTGGTGTCCAGCATGCTGTTGGGCCCGTATTCGGCCAGGAATCCATCCACCCGATGGGTGTAAATATTGCCCCCCACCCGATTGTTTTTCTCCAGTATCCGAACCTGCAACCCCTCCCGGGTTAAGAAATGTGCCGTGGCCAGACCGGATATGCCCGCCCCGACAATCACGGCATCGGTAATGATTTTATTGCACATGATCCATCACCACCTGTTTTAAGGTTTGGATGTACTCTTTCCGGGCGTTAAACGTCGGCACCCGATAATAGTGCTCGATGCCCGCATCCCGGGCAATGTCCTTTAACATGATGTCCAATTCATACAGCGTCTCAGAGTGTTCGGATACAAAGCTGATGGGCACCACAATCACCGCTTTTTCCCCGGCGTGCCCCAGCTGCTCCAGCATCTCTTCGGTGGATGGCTCCAGCCACTGTGCGCGTCCCACCTTGCTCTGATAGGTAATATGAACCGGATTGGGCACTCCAAGCTGCTGACAAATCCGTTCCACCCCACGCTTGATCTGTTCCTCGTACGGATCCCCCCGCTCAATCACGCTCACCGGCACCCCATGGGCACTAAACAGGATGGGTGCCCGGTGCCGAAATTCCTCTGGCATGGTGTCCATGGTTTCCTGAATCAATCGCACCCAGGCATCGATGAACAGGGGATGATCGTGGTAATCCCTGATCCAGATAAACCGATCGGGATTGTGGCCATTTTGTGAGGCCACCCGGAATAACTCCTTAAACGAGGAACCGGTGGTGGTGGTCGAAAACTGGGGATACAGCGGCAACACCACAATCCGGTGATCCGGTGGAATGCCCTGGATGGCCTCTTCCGAAAAGGGCTTGCTGTACCGCATGGCCAGCCTGACATCCACCTCATCAAATTCCGCGGCCAGTGCATCGCGCAGGGCATCGGCCTGTTCCTGACTGATTTTTAGCAGGGGCGACCCACCGCCGATTTGTTTAAAATTTTCCGTCACTTCCGGCAGGCGCCGATACACAATCCAGCGTGCCAGAAGGGGACGAAACAATCGTCCACCCGGAATATCGATGATATCCGGATCGTTAAACAGATTTAGCAAAAACGGCTTGATCTCCTCCAGCGTTTCCGGGCCACCCATGTTGACCAGGATTACGGTAACTTTATGCTGATTGCGACTCATCTATATGATCCCTCTCTTTTTTCGGGTTACACGTTTTTCTGTCCAGACTTTTTAAACCGTTCGCGAGTACAACGGCTGCTGTTTTTTCTGATCTTCCTTCAAGTATCGATCAAACGCCATGGCGATATTGCGGATCACCAATCGCCCCGCCTGGTGAATTTGAATGCGATCCGGTAACAGAGACAACAACCCATCTTCGATGAATTCCCCCAGGGCTTCCAGCGATTCCTTAAAATACGCATCGAAATCGATACCAAACCGCGCTTCCACTTCGGACTTGATCACCCGGCTGTTGCACATCAGCTCGGTAATGACATACCGCCGGATCAAATCGTCTTCATTTAACCGATAGCCCACTACAGTGGGGATTTGACCGGCATCCAGCATCTGATAATACTCCCGGGTGGTCTTCACATTCTGGGCATACACCCGGTAAAGCTGGCTGATGGCCGTTATACCCATGGCGTACACTTCTGCCCCCGCGCGGGTGGTGTATCCCTGAAAATTCCGATACAGCGTGTGATCCTTCAGCGCCTGCGCCAGCTCATCTTCCGGCTTGGCAAAATGATCCATCCCGATGTAAACGTACCCGTTGGCGGTTAAGCGCTCAATCACCATTTTCAGGATGGCCAGTTTTTCGCCCGCATCGGGAAGGGCGGATTCGGGAATCACCCGCTGGTGCTTCTTTAGCCAGGGCACGTGCGCATAGTTAAACACCGCCAGTCGATCCGGGGAGATGTCAATGATCTTATCCACCGTTTCCCGGTAAGAATCCACCGTCTGATAAGGCAGTCCATAGATCAGGTCAATGTTGATCGATTCGAATCCCAGTTCCCGACTCCGGCGCACCACCTCCCGGGTCAGTTCTTCGGGCTGAATGCGATTCACCACCTCCTGCACCCGGGGATTGAAATCCTGTACCCCAAAGCTCACCCGATTGAACCCCAGTTCCCTCAACGTGGGTAGATGCTGATCGTCCAGACCACGGGGATCAATCTCAATGCTGATTTCCGCATCGGGCGCAAAATTGAAATGATCCCGGATAAACAGGAACAGATCCCGAATCTGCTCCGGCGACAAATAGGTTGGCGTTCCTCCACCCCAATGCAACTGCACCACTTTACGGGACGGATTGAGTAACCGGCTAACCATCTGGATTTCTTTTTTCAAATACTCCAGGTACTCCGCAATGCGATCGGGATTGTGGGTGATGATCACGTTGCAGCCGCAGTAATAGCAAAGGGATCGGCAAAACGGTAAATGAAAGTACAGGGACAAATCCGGTGCATCGGGCTGTTGATTGCTTTCCACAATTTCCTGATAGAATTCCTGCGGCCCAAATCCCCGGTGAAAGTGCGGTGCCGTGGGGTAACTGGTGTAACGGGGGCCGGGACGATCGTATTTTTTCAAGATGTCCAGGTCGACCTCAAATTTTTTGGTGCTCTGTTTCATGGCGATCTTTCCTGCTTGTTTGTCCGGTAAATCCGGATCGGTGAACATTACGGAAGCCTTTCGGTTTCCGATGTATTATGAAAAACCGGGCTTTCGGTTTTGACGGCTTCGATGAATGCCCGGGCATGCTCTACCGGCACATCGGGTAATATGCCGTGCCCCAGATTGGCCACATGGCCGCTTCCGGCACCGTAGCGTTTTAACATCTCCCGCACCAGTTGCCGAATGACCGGTGGTGGGGCATACAGAGCCGTGGGATCCAGGTTACCCTGCAGGGCCATGCGGGGGCCCAGAATCTGCCGCGCGGTTCGCAGGTCAACCTGCCAGTCCAGTCCCACCACATCGGCACCACAGGTGGCCAGTCGGGGTAACCAAGCGCCTACACCACGTGCAAAGTAAATGATGGGAACACCCGGTGTCCGGATTTCCTGAATGATCTTTCGCACATACCGAAGGGCAAACGCTTCAAATCCCGCTGCATCCAGAATGCCTGCCCAGCTGTCAAACAGTTGAATGGCCTGGGCACCGGCCGCAATCTGCGCCCGACAATAAGCCACCACGGCATCGCTAATCCGCTCCAGCAACTGATGCAGGGCGTCCGGTTGCCCAAACCGCCAGCGCTTGATGTGCCCAAAATTGCGGCTGGCACCTCCTTCAATCATGTAGGTGGCCAGCGTCCAGGGGGCACCGCTGAAGCCGATTAACGGAACCCGCCCCTCCAATTCCCGGCGAACCAGACGAATACCTTCCAGAACAAAGTTGAGATCGGTTTCGGGTTCCACCGGTTTCAGGGATGGAATCTGCCCCACCTGGCGGATGGGCTCCAGCAATACCGGGCCCTGACGCTCTCGAAACTCCAGCGCCATCCCCATGGCCTCGGGAATGACCAGAATATCCGAAAACAGAATGGCCGCATCCACCTGCAGCCGGTGAACCGGTTGCAGGGTCACTTCGGCGACCAGCTCCGGCGTTTTGTACATGGTGATGAAATCGTACTTTTCCCGGATGGCCCGATATTCGGGCAGATAACGTCCGGCCTGCCGCATCATCCACACCGGGGTGCGTTCCACCGGTCTGCGGAAGCAGGCCTCAATAAACAAATGCCTTTCCTCAGGCTTCATTCGCTTCGTCCTTTCTCTTTTCCGGTTTATCGGTTCCGTGTTGCCATGGCGTTTGAAAAAAGGCTTCCAGTGCGGCCACCAGATGCCTGGGGGACGGCTGCCGGGGCACGACCGATACCGTAAAACCCTTTTCCTCGATGGCTCGCCGGGTTGTGGGGCCAAAAGCCACAATGGCCGAACCCGCCCGCAAAGGGGCTTCTCCCACAATCTCGCAAAAGTAATGAAACGATGTGGGACTGCTGAACAGAATGGCATCGAATGCCGTCTGACGCAATTGCCGCAGTTCGACCTCGCTGTAAGCCGTATTCTTCCGGGTGGTGTAAATGACCTGCCGTTCCAGCACAATGCCCTCGGGGATCCGCACCCGCACCTGCTGTACTCCCTGATCACTGGTCAACTGAATCACCGTCTGCGGCGATTGTTCTTTTGATGCCAGTTCATCTAGTACCGCCTGAAGCGCCATGCCTTTCACCTTCGGTTGCCATTGGGGGAATTGCTGCCTCACCGCCTCTGCCGTGCGTTCCCCCACTACGGCCAGCGGAATCTGGATTAACCAATCGCTTCCCTTTCCCCAATCGTTCACCAGCTGGTGTAAAATGCGGACGCCGTTGGCACTGCTCAGGATACACCAGTCGTAGTTCGCCCACCGCTCGAAGGTCTGATAAATCGCCTGGCGCAGGGTTCCTTCCACAGGAACCATCACAAACGGATTAAAAAAGGTAACCCGTGCCCCCCGTTCCTGGAGAATGCTGGCCAGGAAGGTGGCATCCTCGGGTCGCCGACTGATTAAAATCTGTTTATTTTCTAACGGCCTCATCTACCATCTTTTCGTTTTTGGGTTCATCATAACCCATCTGATGCAACTGCCAGGCCCGGGGCGTTCCCAGGGCATGGAGCACAAACTCGTAGGCCTGAATGCGTTCCCGGCGCTGCTGCTCGATGCTGAAATCCCGGGAACGAATCACCGCCGCGTCGATGATGCCCAGAACAATATCGGCGGCAAATTCCCTATTGTGGGGACGCAAAATGTCGTGCTCCACCCCGTCTTCCAGCACCCGAATGAGCAGCTGCCGGATTTCCTGATACAACTCATGGATCCGGGCATTCTTTCCAGGGCGAAACTGGCCTTTTTCCTTATACCAGATCTGAAAAAAATGGGGATACTTGGCCATGAAGCTGTAAATGTGTATGATCAGGCGCCGTAGATTGGTTAAGGGATCCATTTTCAGATTGACCCGCTGCTGGAGCAGTTCCAGCAGGTGTTCCAGCCGGTGAATGATGATGGCAAAGTAGAGCTCTTCTTTATTTTTGAAATAATTGTAGATGGTTCCCTTGGCCAGTTGCGCCCGCCGGGCCACTTCGTCCATAAGCACTTCGTGGAATTTTTGATTGGCAAACATTTCCGCAGCAATGGTCAGGATCTGCTCCCGACGCGTCGCATGCAGTTGTGGATTCGGTTTTCTCATGTGCGTCCTTCCCTCACGATTTGTTCCAGAATCTGTTTACCCCCCTGATTGAGCAGTCGTTGGGCCAATTTCTGTCCCAGCGCCTCGGGTGCATCTGGATCTCCCACTAATTGATCGCGAATCAGGGTTTGCCCATCCAGGCTGCTAATGCAGGCATCCAGCACCAGCCGGTTGCCATCCAGCCGACCGTAGGCACCGATGGGTATCTGACAGCCTCCCTCTAAAGTAAACAGCAGGGCTCGTTCTGCAGCCGTTCCCAGCCGGGATGGCCGGTGATCCAGGGGTGCCAGCAGCTCCCGCGTTTCCGCATCTGACTGGCGGCAAATTACCGCAAAGCTTCCCTGCCCCACTGCCGGCAACATGATTTCCAAGGGTAACAACTGGGTGATTTCGGCTGACCAGCCCATGCGATGCAGTCCCGCAGCGGCCAGAATCATCCCCTGCCAGCTGGATTGCTGAAACTTCCGCATGCGGGTATTTAAATTCCCTCGCAGATCCACAATTTGAAAATCGGGGCGGTAGGCCAGCAACTGGGCTTTCCGGCGCAGGCTTCCGGTGGCAAGGGTTGCCCCGCGGGGCAGATCGTCCAGCAAGCGACCGTCCCGGGATATCAGTGCATCCCGCACTTCAGCCCGTTCGGTAACGGCGGCAATGCATAAGCCGTCCGGGATTCGCGTGGGAACGTCCTTTAGACTGTGCACCGCCAGATCGATCCGGTTGTTCAGCAGTGCCCGATCCAACTCCTTGGTAAACAGGCCTTTATCACCAATTTTGGATAGCGGCGTATCCAGAATTTTATCGCCAGTGGTTCGGATGATCACCAGTTCAAAGGAACGATCGGGATGGTGCTGGCGCAGCCGCTGCTCCACCCAGCGCGCCTGCCACAGTGCCAGGGGACTCCCCCGGGTGCCAATGCGTATGACCTTAATCATCATCGTCCTCCAGATCAAACAGCTCCCGAACGACATCGATGCGCAGCAACCCGTCTGGATTGCCGTTGTTGTATTTCTTCAGCTGCACAATGGGTAAGTGCAGAATCTTATTGATGATACCGTGCGTAACCCGTTTCAGGTGCTCAAATTCTTCCGGGGAAACCCGATGGCGGTATTTTTCCAGTTCCCGCTGGCGGATCGCCTCCAGCTTTTCCCGCAGGGCCACAATGGTCGGGGTAACCTGAAGCGTCTTGCGCCAGTTGAGGTAATTCTGCACTTCCTGATCCACGATTTTTTCCGCCCGGGGTACCTGCTCGCGTCGCTTTTCCAGATTGCGCTGCACAATCTGCTGCAGATCATCGATGTCGTGTAAGAACACGTTGGGCAGGCGGTTGATTTCGGGATCAAAATCCCGCGGTACCGCAATGTCGATTAAAAACAGCGGACGCCCGGCTCGATGGGGCAGCAATGCCTTGACCTGATCCCGGGTCAGGATAAATTCACGGGAGCTGGTGGAACCGATGATCAGATCCACCTCCCGGAGTACCTCCGGCAGTTGCCGCATGGGAATGGCGGTACCATCCAGCACGGCGGCCAGCTGTTCGGCACGGGAAAACGTTCGGTTAGTAATGTAAAGCCTGCCAATGCGCTTCTCCCGCAGATGCCGGGCGGTCAGTTCACCGGTCTCGCCCGCTCCAATCAACAGGGCATTCAAATTGGACAGATCTTTAAAGATCTTGTGCGCCAGCTCCACCGCAGCATAAGCCACGCTTACCGCCCCTTCCCCCAGGGCTGTCTCCGATCGCACTCGCTTACCCGCGATGATGGTAAAATTAAACAATCGCCGGAGCAGGGTACCGGCACTCCCGGCCTCGGTGGCGATCTGAAAAGCCTCTTTCACCTGTCCCAGGATTTGCGGCTCGCCCAGCACCATGGAATCCAGACCCGCCGCCACGCGAAACAAATGCCGGATGGCCGCCTCGCCTTCCAGAAAGTAAAACAGATCCCGATGCCGGGACACAAACGCCGGACGGGTCTCCAGAATGAACCGTTCCAGCAATTCCTGAATGGGGGCAGTCACTTTCCCGACCACGTAGATTTCCGTTCGATTACAGGTGGAGAGAATGAAAGCCTCGGCAAAGGTGTCGTCCTGAAGCAGGCGCTGCAGATAGCGCGGTATTTCATCCGCTTCGTAGGATAAGGTTTCGCGAACTTCTACCGGTGCAAAACGATGATTGAGACCCAGAACATAAATTTCATAAGAGGTATCCATGGGTTTCACCGAAATACATGAAATGAGTTTAAAAACAGGTTCATGGCTATCATGGAAAACAGGATGATCCCAAATCCCATCAGCGATAAAAATGCCACCCGTTTTCCTGTCCAGCCCAGCTTTTTACTGCCCAGAATGACCAGTCCGTACACCAGCCAGGTAATCAGGGCAATAATAATTTTCGGATCGGGATTGAAGAGTTTATCAAACAGCATGTACGACCAGACGCCCCCCAGCAGGATGGCCACCGTCAGGAAAGAAAAGCCCAGAATCGCCGCCTTGATGTTCATTTCACTTAAAACCTCCAGGGACGGCAGTCTGCTGTAAATGACCCCAAACCGGCTGCTCTTGATGTCGTGAAATAGCAGCAGATACATGATTCCATACATGGCCGAAATGGCCAGCGCAGAATATCCCAGAATTGCTGCCGTGGTGTGAAAGATGAAAAAGGGACTCTGAAGTATTTCGGGAATGCCGCGACCAAAACTGATGAAGGCCGAAGAAAAGAGCTGCAGGAAGAAAACAAAGACCAGAATAAAGTAGCCGGTGGTTTTTACCTGAATGCGGTATTCAATGTATAAATAAATCAGGGTGATGGCCAGTGCCAGTACGGTCGCCGCCTCATACAAATTGGCCAGCGGATAATGGCGGTAGTAAATGCCGCGCAGGAAAACCTCGAAAAAATGCAGGCCTGCGGTAAAGCGCAGGAACCGGGTCATGTAGCGGGCGGCAAATTCTTCTTCGCGGAAAAAGTAAAGGGCATACAGGTAGGTTGCGGTGAAGTAGAGGATGGGAAGAACGGTGTTCAAGAAACTGATGAGAAAGTCCATCCGATCTCCTTTAAAAAACTGACCAGTCAGTCATATTATAACTAATGGGGAAAATTTTTGCAAGGGAATAAAATTTTTTTGCAGATATAAGTTATTAAAGCGTGTGAAAAGTCTGCCAGTATTAACTTTTTGTTTTATCAGAAGATAACAGAATTCCTCCAGCAGGGCCTTCTGCGGTTCATTCACCTGCCGGCTGGAAATGAGCCGGTAGCATCTCCTCTTTCGGGGGATTGAAATATCCCAGCTTGATCCAGGGGAACGTTTCCCGCAACCATGCAATCCAGCGGGGAATCCCCACCGCCCCCTGGGGGGCATCGGGCAATCCCAGCGTCTGAATGTACCATTCGGGATCCATATTCAGGTTACGGGTCTGGATCATGTTAAGCCGGGTTTTGTGCACCAGCTGCTGCAAAGCGGCCATTTCGTCCGGGGAGTCGGTGAAACCGGGGAAGACAAAATAATTCAACGATGCCCAGCGCTCAAAACGTCGCACAACCAACAGGGATTCTTCGATGGCCTCAAAAGTATAGTTTCGCGGGCGGTAGTACTTGTGGTAATATTCGGGCTGGGCAGAATTCAGGCTGACCCGGATACTGTCCAGTCCCGCCTGACACAACCGTTCCACCAGATCCGGGCGACTGGCATTGGTATTCAGGTTGATAATCCCTTTGTCGGTGCGTTTCCGGATTTCCCGAATGGCGGTCTCGATCACCTCCGCGGCCAGCAGGGGCTCGCCCTCGCACCCCTGGCCAAAGCTAACAACCGCCCGTGGGGCCTGCTCCAGATGCGCCACCGCAATCTCCGCAATCTCCTCCGGTGTGGGGACGAACCCAATGCGCTCCTGCGGTGCGGTGACCGCATGTTCCTGGGGCTGCTCGGAAATACACCCCACGCAGGCGGAATTGCAACCGGGACTGGTTGGCAGGGGACATTCCCAGCGGGAAAGGGTAAAATTGCCTGCTGCGGGACATCCGTAACGAAAAACGCAGTTTTCGATCAAATGATGTACCAGCCGGTTCTTGGGAAAGGCCTTCAGTAAACGGTGCGCCTCGTTTTCGATCAGGGTGAGATTGAAGAAGCTGAGATCCTGTCGCACATCGGGATCGATGCGCATGGCGGTTACGTAAAATTGATCCGCTTGCCAGCCCACGGCGGTGTAACAATAGAGGGGCAATCGGGGGGCACCCGGCAAACTGCGGAACGCGGCCCGATAAAACTGAACATAGGCCGGCGCCATAAACGCTGCCACCGGAAACACCGGATTCCCCCTGTACTCCCGAACCTCCACGAATTGTTTCTTCTTCGGGTCATACCCGATGGCCACCCGACCGGGCAATTCAAACAGATCGCTGCCGTAGGGCAGTGGAATGCATTCCGATGCCTCTGGCAGTTGCGGGGTGTTTAAGCACATGCCCACCATGCGATATTCGGGAATCTCGAAAATCTGGCCATGGCCATCGCTGACCACCAGAAAGGGCTTTTCGGAAACGTCCCGGATCATCTTTCCCCCTCTGTTTGAAACCGCTCTTTCCGTATTCCAGCCGTCGTTCGGCGGTACCAATACCTCACTGCCATGGCAATCCACGGATCGTTTCGCAAATATAATTAAAATTCAGGTTCATCCCAAATTATGCACTAAACCACGAATCACACGAATGAATCCAAAAAATATCTGCAAAATCGCAAATAAATCCTGGAACACATTTTCATCCAGATACAATCCAACGTATTTTATTGGTTTTATTTGTGTTTATTCGTGTCATTCGCAGGCTATTGCTTCATCTGGGTTCATACCAATCCAAGGGTGGCTTTTTCCGGCAGGCAGATGGAAGAAATTGCTGTACTTCTCCCCTCACGGCCCCATTCGGTTACCGCGAATCCTGCAGAAGATATTCCGGGACATCCGACGGCTATACCCGCAGCCTTTCGGTTTCACCCACGGTGCCCGTCAATCGTTTAAATAAATCACTTTCTGTTCCGGCAGCACCGTTTTGATGAAATCCTTGATCTGGTGAGCTTTCTCAAACGACAACCATTCCAGGGAAATGCGAATCTCGGGTTTTTCCTTCCGCTGGAAAACCAGCTCCGCGGGCATCATGGTAACGCTGACCACGTCCTCCCAGACGATTTTAATCTTCTTCCACAGCGTTTCCTGAAAGATCAACTTTTGTTGATCCAGATAAATAAACGTGTTCACGAACAGCTGTTTATAGAACAACGCCATTATTAATAACAGAATGGCTGCGGTCATCAACAGGATTTGTTGATAGCTTCCAGGGGGAAATTGCAATGCTGCGACCATGCACCCAAACCCCAGCAGGAAGTAGAAAATCCGCCGGATGCCCAGATCAAGATAAGGGTTTTCGGCACGGAAAATCACTTTGCCCTCCATGGTTCATTCGCCCCTGCCTTTCTACGATTCAAAGAACCCTTCCATGAAAATGATAGTTAGAATTTCGAAATTTTCAAAATGATTAAAATTTTAGAAACGGAATATTTGATCGAGATAACATTTAGAACAGGGTCATCAGGCGCATCTCTTCCACCCGTGAATCCACGTCGGCACGGGTAATTTCTTTCAGGCGCTTGAAACTGAAATCCTCCACTGTGAACGAGGCCACGGTGCTGCCGTAGATGACGGCCCTCCGCATGTTAGCTTCGTTAATTTCTCCACAGGCGGCCAGATACCCCAGAAATCCCCCGGCAAAACTGTCTCCGGCACCGGTGGGATCAATCACCTGAGACACCGGGTAAGCCGGCGAAAAGAAGTAGCTGTGGTTGGTGACCAGAATGGCGCCGTGTTCTCCCTTTTTAATCACCAGGGCGGTGGGGCCCAGCTCCAGGAGCTTCTGGGCCGATTGAAAAATGTGGGGATGCCCGGTTAATTCCCGGATTTCTTCATCATTTAAAATCAGGATGTCCACCCGTTGAATGACGGCTTCCAGCTCTCGCCGCTTCCCGCTGATCCAGAAATTCATGGTATCCAGAACGGTGAGTCGCGGCTGGCGAATGCGATCCAGCACGGTCATCTGCAATTCGGGATCAATGTTGGCCAGGAAAATGTACTGGCTTTCTCGATAATGATCCGGGATTTCCGGTTGAAATTTTTCGAACACGTTCAAATAGGTAAAAAGTGTGTCCCGCCGGTTCATATCCCGGCGATACCGTCCGCCCCAGCGGAACGTCTCGCCTGCCTCCACCTTCAATCCTTCCAGATTCACCTGGCGTTCTCGTAAAAATTCAATCTGAGAAAAGTCAAAATCCGTACCCACCACCCCGACCACATTGACCGGGGCAAATAAGCTGGCCGCTGCACTGAAATACAGCGCCGATCCTCCCGGCGAATCGGTGGCCTTCCCGTAAGGGGTTTCCACCGTATCCAACGCAATGGAACCAACAACCAGAATTGACATGATGACTTTAGCCCGTCCGTTTTTTTGCCCAAAATGTTATCGACCGCAATACAAATTAGGTAAGTTTCAACCATCCATTTTGCGAAAGAACAAAAAATGCCTGCTGGCCATTCTGATCCATTTCCTGCTGCGCTCCCGTTGCAGGCATCCCTTTCCGGGTGCATTTCAAGCCAGATTGTGCAACTGTAACCGGCTCATTCGGAATTTCAAATGATTCAAATCAAGCGTTTCAAGCAAACTGATTCATTTAAGCGCCGGTATGTTTTGCCTGCGATAATATCGTTTTCCATGAATTCATTTTAACCCGGATTATTCATTAGAACCACGAATGACACGAATTCACATGAACCAAAACAATAAAATCCATTTGATGATATCTGAATGAAAATGTGTTCCGGGATTTATCCCAGACTATGCATTAGACCATTTATAAAAAGTTTCAAAGAAAAGAACGTTTTTACCCGTTGCTGGCGCCGGTTCTTTTTTTTGAAGAATCTCCTGGC
>JAADJD010000046.1:0-272 GCA_013150955.1 Calditrichota bacterium | reverse complement strand
TAACCGACTGTTGCCCGCTTGCTGTTGGTTCAAGTGCCGTTGCTAATTCACTTTCTGGACCATTGACGGTCTAATGGCTCAACCATTTATAAAAAGTTTCAAAGAAAAGGACGTTCTTACCCGTTGCTGGCACCGGTTCTTTTTTTTGAAGAATCTCCTGGCCAACTCTGTTTGGGCCCGAAGGGCCCTTAACCGACTGTTGCCCGCTTGCTGTTGGTTCAAGTGCCGTTGCTAATTCACTTTCTGGACCATTGACGGTCTAATGGCTCAAC
>JAADJD010000053.1 GCA_013150955.1 Calditrichota bacterium | reverse complement strand
AATTAGACAATCCAAACCGTTAAAACGGTTCTATAACTTATTGTTACTACAGGAGTTGCCCACCCAGATAAATCTGGGTGTTAATGAATGAAAAATTCTATTAACTCCTGGCTTTAGCCAGGAGAAAATGGATAACGTAACCGATTGATTCTTAACCGTTTTAACGGTTTTTCTAAACACCTGCTTTATCCTGAATTAGCACAACGGGTTATTATTTGGTGTTCATTCGTGTAATTCGTAAGCTATCGCATTATTTGGGTTTAATGCATTACTTTGGGATTATTGGTGGAATTCGTGGGGTTGTAGAGGAACAGAATTACCATTGAAACCGGAGTTGAACCCCGGGGGCTTGCGGGCCACTTACGGTCGGTTCAATTTTCAGCGGAGGGGCTGGCGTCCACAGGGCATCTCCCACGGCGATGGCCCAGACGGCCACCATCAGATGAACCCCAATCTGACGCGTCCGGTACCAAAAATTGTACCGATCATAATTCTTCCGGATCTCATCCGGGAGCTTGCTGCGCAAATAGTCCCGTCTGGAGCGTCTTTCTAAGTAAAACGCCACACCGGTGAACACTGTACTTCCCAGAAAGACCCCACCGATAATTTTCGCCCGTCCCTTCTGGTGTTTATACCACTGTCCCCATCCCGGCAGTACCGCCGAGCGCCAGGCCGCACCCGGTCGCCGATCTTTGATGAACACGTAACGGGTGTAGGGAACAAAGGTTGTCTGTGCACTCGATTGGTGAAGCTCCTGACGGAGCTGTTCAAAAAATTCAATGATTTTAGGAGAGACTCGCACCGGATCCAACTGGCGGGTGGGATCCAGCTCCAGCTCCGAAACAAAATGCGAACGCGCCGAATCCAGATTCCCCAGACTAAAATGCGCCAATCCCATGAACTCATGAATGGTGGCCAGTTGATCTGTGGAAAATTGCTCCGGGTGTTTCAGCAGCTGGCGTCCGGTCTGGATGACCGCTTCAAACTGGAGGGATTCATACAGCTGCCCCAGACGGGCCACTTCGTCCTGAACCTGCGAAACCGCGCGGAAGGGAGCAAACAACAGCAGGAACATCCCCAGCCAGACAGGTAAACAACGAATCTTACCGCACGTAAATAATTTTGAATTTTCGCACATATTGTCCCGCTTTGACCACGGCAAAATAAACGCCCGATGCCACACTGGCCTGTTGATCATCCCGCGCATCCCAGATGAATTGATGCGTTCCCGCACTTAAACTTCCCTTAAAAATTTGTTTGACCCGTTGACCCCGCAAGTTAAATATGGAAAGGGTAATTTCAGAAGCGGTTTTTAATTGAACATCTAAAGCGATCCGTCCATTGAACGGATTGGGATATCCCCAGATTTGCACAAATTCTACCGGGATGCCCGGCGGCGTTTCCGGACGATCGATGGCCGTGTAGCGTAAGTTGAGCATCTCCATGGTGGACAGAATGGTGGCATTGTTTTCGTCGTACCCACCCATAACATAAATCACGCTATCGACCAGGGCGACTGCCATGCCACTGCGAGGGGTCAGGAGAGAGGGTTCAGTGGCATAGGCGTTTTCGTTCACCCGAAAGCTTTCCACCCGGTTGGTGGCCCGGCCATCGCTACCCACACCACCGATTAAATAAATGGTCTCTCCCAGGGTCACGCTTCCCCCGTAAGCCCGGGGAGCGGGCAGCGGAGGCAACTCACTCCAGGTGAAATACCAGCTGGTATCCGGTTCACCCACAATGGCCTGAGATATTGGCTGAATGTAATAGCCTCCAAACAGGTAAACGCGGTTGTTCACCACCCCGATGAACGGAGCGGCCCGTCCTTCCGGCAATTCGGACTCGGCTTCTTCCCAGTTGTTGTTGGGGTGATTGTACCATTCGATGTCGTCGGCGTATTCGTACCCCAGATCTTCGCTACCTCCCAGCACACAAATTTTCCCGTTCAGTACCACGGCCACATGGCCCTGGCGGCGATAGTGCATACGATGCACAGTAAACCACTTATTTTGCGCAGGGTCATACACTTCCACGGACTTGAGCACCTGTCCCCCCATACCCACACCACCGATGAGGTAAATTTTGCCTTCAAAGACCACGGCAGCAGCGTTGTAGCGGGGCATCTGAAAATTGGGCAGGGCACGGGATTGCCATTCCCCGGTGGCGGGATCGTAGCGATCCACCGAATTCAACACATTGTTATTATTGGTCTTGCCTCCAAACACGTAGATGGCATCGTTGAACACCACCGCTGCGGCACCGGCCCGGGGTTTGGGCATCGAGGGGCCTTCCACCCACTGGCCCCAAACCAGCGCCAGGGGCAGGATTAGTCCGGCCACAATCCATTTCATCCCATGTATCCAGCGTTTCATATTCCCATCCTTCTTCCTTGACACAGATAAATGATACAACTTCTGTGCCATTCAATTGCGTAAGGTAATCTTGCGAAAGATTGTCTCCCCTGCCCGAATATCGATGGTATCTTCCCAGACCGGGAAATTGGGATTTTCCAGGCGCAGCACGTGTCGTCCGGCGGAGAGGGCAATCGGTTGTTGCAGCGGAGTGGTTTCCACATATTCCCCATCAATATAAATTTTTGCCCAGGGACTGACCTGCAACTCCAGGTACCCCAGCGCAGGCTTCAGGGTGATCTTTAGCGTATCGATGTGTCCCGCCCGAACGGCCAAACGGGATCGATACACCTGGTAGTACGGGTTACGCAACTCCAGCATATAATCGCCCTCCGGCAACTGTAGTGGTGCCCTCAATGGCGTTCGTTCCTGATAGGCCCCATCAATGTACACATCCGCCCAGGGATACACCGTGAGAAAAATCCCTCCCGTTTTTACCGCTGCCTCCGCTGGAGGCGCAGGGAGTTGGGCCGGTGCGCGCGTTTCGTTTCCCCGCCGGTCATCCGGAGAGGCTGCTTTTTTTACCACCGGTGTGCCGAGCTCCGATTCCAGGGACGCAATCGGTGTCTCTTCCCCGTTCCCGGATGGAGAAACCAGCGTATCCGACGCTACCACACTATCCGCCAGAGCCGTTGGCGGTTCCACCTGCAGCTGACGGGCCTGTTCCCGCAAACTCTGCATCAGAAACAGTCCACCGCTCAGGATCACAATGGCCACCATGGCCACAATCCAGGACAGATTAATCCGTTTCCCCAGAGGCATAGGGCCCTCTTCCGCCGCGGGCACTTCCACCGATATGGCATCCGGCGATTTTAAAAACCGGGACAAGATGTCCTCATCCGGAAACGGAAACTGGCTCTTCAGCCGTTGCAACACGGCTTTTGCTCCGGCCGGTCGTTTTTCCCGGGATTTTTCCAGCAACTGCTGAACCAGGCGGGCAAATGCTTCCGGAATATCCGGGCGTACGGTGTCCAGAGGGGGTGGATCTTCCTTCAATACCTTCTGAATGCTTCGGACCAGATTTTCGCCTTCAAAAGGGGATCGTCCGGTGCACAGTTCATACAATGTGGCACCCAGGCTAAACAGATCGCTGCGGGCATCCAGTGTCTCGCCCCGGGCCTGTTCGGGGGACATGTAGGCGGGCGTACCGACGGTTCCTCCCTGTTCCGTCACCGATGGCAAATCCCCAATCGTCGCCAGTCCAAAGTCCGCAATCTTGACTTCCCCTTCCCAGCTGATGACAATATTGGCGGGTTTTAAATCCCGATGAATCACGCCCTTTCCGTGAGCGTAGGCCAGCCCTTTTAAAATTTCCCGGGTGATAAATGCGATGACCGGAAAGGGAATGGGATGGTGCTGCTCGATGAGCTGCCGAAGATCGGTACCTTCCACGTATTCGATGGTCAGGTAAAACGATCCCTCTGCGGTACCAAAATCATACAGGGTGATGATGTTGGGGTGGCGCAGGCGGGCGCATATGCGGGCTTCCCGACGGAACCGTTCGACCAGATCCTCTTCTCGCTGCCACTGGACATTCAAGACCTTCAGGATGACCAGCCGATCCAGTTCCACCTGACGCGCCAGGTAAACGGTGGTGATCGGGCCGCGGCTTAATTCTTTTTCAATGCGGTAGCCTTCAATCTCCATCTACCATTCCCCATTTTTTCAACTGGTATTGCAACCAGCGTCGGGAAACCCCAAGAATTTCGGCCGTTTTGGTGCGATTGTAACCGGTCATTTCCAGGGTTTGCAGCACCGCCTGTTTCTCGATTTCCTTAAGCGTCTGTCCCGGCATGATCACATTCTGCGATTTCCGAAAAGAAAACAAATCGGGAGTGATCTCCTTGCCCCGCGCCAGTATCACCGCCCGCTCAATGGCATTCTCCAGCTCGCGAATATTCCCCGGCCAGTGATATTCCTGCAACAGATTCATCGCTTCGGGGGTAAATCCCACAATGTCTTTCCGGTTCTTCTCGGCAAATTTGCGCAGGAAGTGCTCGGCCAGAAGGGGAATATCTTCCACCCGCTCCCGCAATGGAGGCATTTTTATATTGATCACATTCAGCCGATAGTACAAATCTTCCCGAAAATGACCGGCCTGAACCTCTTCCCACAAATCCTTATTGGTAGCCGCAATGATGCGCACATCCACTTTGCGAATTACATTGTCCCCCACGCGTTTCACTTCGCCTTCCTGAATCACCCGCAGCAGTTTGGTTTGAATATTTTTACTGATGTCTGCGATTTCGTCCAGAAAGATGGTCCCGCCATCGGCTTCTTCGAAAAGGCCTTTCTTATTTTCGATGGCCCCGGTAAATGCGCCTTTTCGGTGGCCAAATAATTCGCTTTCCAGGAGATTTTCCGACAGACTCCCGCAGAAAATGGGGATAAACGGCTTTTCCCGCCGCGACGAATTGAAGTGCAGTGCCCGCGCCACCAGTTCTTTGCCGGTTCCACTTTCCCCCTCGATCAGTACCGTGGCGTTGGTATCGGCCACGTCGCGGATCAACTCAAAAATGCGCACAATGGCCGGGCTGCGCCCAATGATTTCCGGGAACATCTGCTTCAGCGGCATCTGTTTCTTCAAACGCAAATTCTCCGATTTGAGCCATTGAAACTGGCGGGCATTTTCCAGCGCCACCACAATCTGGCGGGCAAAGGCTTCCAGAAATTTCAGGCTGTCCTGGTCAAACTCCACCTCGCTGACCCGGCTATCCATGTAAATCGCCCCGATCAAATCCCCGTTGCGCCGCAAAGGCACACAGATGATGGATCGAATCTTTTGCAACACCACACTTTCTGCTCCCATAAAGCGTTGATCGGTTTGCGCATCCACGGTTAAGACCGGTTCACCCTTCTGCAGTACCTGATTCACCGCGCTGGACGAAATTTCCTGAATGGATGAAATGCTCTGGCGGGAGATGTTGCGGGCCGTGACCACATCAATCTCCCCCTGGCGATCGGATCGGCGCAGTAGAATAAAGCCCCGCTCCGCTCCCAGCGTCTCCATGGCCAGATCCATCACCTTTTCCAGAAGCAATTGACTGTCCTGAATGGAATTGAATGCCTCACTGATCTTCAAAAACGCGTCAAACAAATTTTTTTCCGCCATGAATGTCACCCCCAAGCAACTTATGGTACAATTCGAAAGGCTCCCTCCCGGGATCGGCTGGTGTTGCCATACTCATCGACAATATAGACAACCCAGAAATGATCCCCGGGTTTCAGATCGTTTCGATACGCCACCATGGTTTGATCGGCTGCAATGCCTTCCATCCGCTGCACCAGCGTGGTCACCCCAAAATCCAGCCGGTAGATTTCCACCCGAAATGTAAACGGATAAGGCAAGTAAACCGACTCCCACTGAAATTGAATGGTGTCCTGAGTGGTGGAAATATTTTCCAGTCCGGTAGGCCGCACAACCACCGGTAACGTTTCCACAATGCGCGTCAAATAATAAGGTGGCGAGGTGGTGCGTTCTCCCGGTTTATCTTCTACCTGAAAGGTGAAGGCCTTGCCGATCAGGGTGTGAAGAGACGGTACGGTGTAATCCTCCGGCGTCCGCTGCACCACGAAACGGGCCGTGTAAGCATCGGGGAATTCCACCAATCGCAGCGTATCCTGAAAACCCAGGTCGGCAATCTCGTACTCCATTTTTACGATATCCGAATTCCCATCCAGATCGCTGACCAAAATATCGATGAGTAGAAAGTACAGATCATCCGGCGGAAAATAGCGACCGTAACGATGGGTCGTCAAAGAGATGCGCTGGAATTGCGGCAACGCATCCAGATAAATCTCCAGCACCGTGTGATCTGCCAGATTAACGGCCACCGTGTCGGAATCGTATCCCTCCCGATGCGCTATGACTGTGTAGTCGCCGGACTTCAAATCGTTAAATACAAATTCTCCGGCCGGATTCGTTTGGGTAAATCGATGCAGCGGTTCCAGCCAGATGTTGACCCCGGGAATTCCCTGGTAGGGCGGATACAGGGTCAGCACCTGGCCTTTTAACGTGAGGGAGGTGTTGGGATTGTCTGGATCCAGCGGGTTTTCGTGGGGAGCGTTGGAAATGCAGTTGAGCCCCACAACCCAGGTCATTGCAAACAGTAAGAACAAATTTTTCATCGGTTGCCGAATCGTCCTCCCCTACGGGTGTTGGTAAAAATACGGCACGAATGTGCAATTTGCAAATCACAGCGAAAATATTGCACAGATGCTATCGACCCAAAGGCCGTTACCCTTGAACCCCCATAACGCATTAAACCGCGAATCACGCGAGTGAACCCCAAAAATATCAATGAAATCACGAATAAATCTCGAAACGAATTTTCATCCAGATCTAATCCAGTGGATTTTATTGTTTTTATCCCAAATAATGCATTAAACCGCGAATTACGCGAATGAAACCAAAAAATATCTACAAAATCATGAACAAACCCTGGAACGCATTTTCATCCAGATATCATCAAATGGATTTTATTATTTTTATTCGTTTTAATTCGTGTCATTCGTAGGCTAATGCATAATCTGGGTTTATTTGTGTTCATTCGTGCAATTCGTGGTCTGATGCATCATCCGGGTGGAAGGGAAAATCACCGTATCCAGACAATCACCGGAACCGATGCCAAAAAGGATGGTTTTTCCCACTGGATTTGTCTTTCAGGTGCAAATGATTCGGAAATCCGAAATAGCGGTGAACAGCTGTCTTTTTGTGGGAGCCCGGAATATACTCTTCACCCCTATGGCAGGGCGCCGATCGGGTCAGCAAAGAAGGGTTACTTTTTAAAAACGTGTCGGATGCGGCTCACAATCTGATCGACCGTGAACCCAAATTTCTCGGCCAGCACCCCTGCCGGTGCCGAAGCACCAAAGCGATCGACCCCAATGATCAGCCCTTCGGTTCCCACATAACGCTCCCATCCAAAAGACACCCCGGCTTCGATGGCCACCCGGCGCCGGACGTCTGGAGGCAACACCAGCGATCGATAATCCTCCGATTGCTCTTCGAACAGTTCCATGCAGGGCATGTTCACCACCCGAACCCGCCACTCCGAAAGCTGACGGGCGGCTTCCACGGCCAGATGGACTTCGGATCCGGTGGCGATAATGATGAGCTCCGGCTTCTCCTGCGGATCTCCAAAAATGATATAAGCTCCCCTCCGCAGCGCATCAGGTGTTGCACCGGCTGGGCGTTCCAGTACGGGTACTTTCTGTCGCGTTAGCAGCAGCGCCGTGGGCCGGTGGGTTTGCTCCAGGGCAACACGCATGGCCTCTGCAACTTCTGGGGCATCGGCCGGACGGATGACCAGCAGATTTGGCATGGCCCGCAGGGAAGCCATGTGTTCCACCGGCTGATGGGTGGGCCCGTCCTCCCCCAGAAAAATGGAATCGTGGGTAAAGACGTGTAGTACCGGTAATTCCTGCAATGCCGAAAGCCGAATGGCAGCCCGTTCGTAATCGGAAAATACCAGAAAGGTAGCCCCGAATGGTCGAATGCCCCCGTGCAGGGCCATTCCATTCAAAATGGCGCCCATGGGAAATTCTCGCACCCCGAACACCAGATTGCGCCCTGAAGGATTGGTGCGGGAAAAATCGCCCACCTTTTCCATAAACTCCCGGGTGTTATTGGAAGGCTCCAGATCGGCGGATCCTCCAACCAGGTTCGGTAGCTTTTCCCCCAACAAGGCCAGCACTTTACCAAAGGCGCTCCGGGTGGCTACCGCCTGCCCGGGAGAATAGGTGGGAAATGCCCCCTCCGGCCAGGCGTTTCTGTCCCACAGCAGGTTCCAGTGGGTCCGAAAGACCGGATCCTGCTGCTTCTTTGCCAGACGATCTTTCCACGCCCGAACGGTTTGTCGCAACCGGGGAAAGCGAGACCGGAAATCCTGCAGCACATCGTCGGGCAGGTAAAAGGATTGTTCCGGCGGCAATCCCAGTTTTTCCTTGGTCTTTTGTATCTCTTCCGGAGGCAGAGGGGCACCGTGGGTTTCCGCCAGCCCCTCCATGCTGAAGGCATCCTTGGCAATTCGGGTATGCGCCAGTATTAAGGTGGGTCGCTCCAGCTGGGACCGCGCTTCCTGCAAAGCCTGTCGAATCTGCTGGTGATCATGCCCATTAATTTCCAGCACCTGCCAGCCAAATCCCTCAAACACCTTCCGGTAATCGGTGCTATCGGCCCGATGGGTCGAACCGGAGATTTGAATTTCGTTGTAATCGTAAAACACCTTTAACCGGCCGAGTCCCAGATGACCGGCCAGTGCCCCGGCTCCCAGGCCAATCGGTTCCTGGAAATCGCCATCGCTGGCAATGACGTAAGTAAAGTGGTTGACAACATCCTCCCCCAGCTGATGCCGCAACAGGGTTTCCGCAATGGCCATGCCCACCGCCATTCCCAATCCCTGTCCCAGGGGACCGGTAGTGGCCTCTACCCCAGGGGTTAAATGCACTTCGGGATGTCCTGGCGTTCGGCTGCCCCACTGGCGAAATTGCTTTAAATCGTCCAGATCCAGATAGCCCACAAAGGTTAACAGGGAATACAGCAACATGGAGGCATGCCCTGCAGAAAGGACAAATCGATCCCGGTTAAACCACCGGGGATCATCGGGATCAAACACCAGATATTCTTTAAAAAGAATGTACGCGTAATCGGCCATGGACATGGGACCACCGGGATGGCCTGAATTGGCCTTTCGGGTGGCATCCATTACCAATCCCTTAATCACTGCGATGGCTCGCTGGTCCCGTGCTTCCTGTTTCATGAAACGCTCCCCTTTTGTTTTCTTTTGGATTGGCTACCGGGGCTGGCCCGATGTTCAGCCCATTCACTGAAAATTTTAAGCTAAAATATTGCCCCCGGAAATGCAATGGATAAAGTTTTCCCCTGCCGGCGAATAGTCTGGCCTGTTCACAACCACCGGAAAATTCCCAAATATTTAAGTTCCCCGAACGAACGTCGAATATTTTGGAGAAATCGGTTTGAGAATGCAGCGTTCTTTGGCAACAGCCCGTTAGGGAGGTTGTAGGGACCTCGTACGGTTTTAATTGGAAGATTAATCAGGGAAGATGGACGTAACAGGGAAGGGTTTTTATGCAAGCATATATTCAACGCTTAGAGGATTCGAATCCCACCGTTCGGCGGGAAACCATCGAACAGCTATTTGAACAGGATTGCCCACCGGAAGTTGCCATAAAAGTTGTTGATTTGCTGGCCGATTCAGACCGGGGTGTCCGCGACGCCGCGGCGCAGTTTGTGCTGGCCCATCCGACACCGGAAGTGATCGAACAGGTCGCCCGTTTGATTACCAGCGAAAACATTGTGGTGCGGAATCTGGCAGGGGATCTGCTGGTGAAAATTGGCGCACCGGCAGTGGACGCGCTGGCTCCGTACATTGACCATGGCGACAAAGACGTTCGCAAATTTGCCATCGATCTTCTGGCACTGATGCCCGCCCGGCACCTGGGAGACCGCATCGCGGCGCGCTTAACAGACAGCGACCCCAACGTCATCTGTGCTGCGGTAGACGCCATAGGACAACTTCAACTGGAAGCCCACGCAGACCGGTTGCTGGAACTTTATCCGCAAAAGGCATATGCGCGGCCCAACATTGTGGCGGCGTTTCGTCATTTTCCCCACCGGGTCGATAAACAGTTTTTTGAAACCGCTTTAGAGGACGAAGACCCCGTGGTTCAACTGGCCGCCGCCGAAGCCATCGCCGAAAAACAGGATCCCGAGCTGTTAGATCTACTGATCCGACAGGCGGAACGGGTCAACGAACTGGCCCGTCCGGTCATCCTGCAATCCATCGTCAACATCATAAAATCATTACCCGAGAAACCCGCTCTTCCAGAATCCCTGAAACCGTACTTCATCCAGATGCTGGATGATCTGGATATCAATTACCTGAAGGCCGCCGTGCAGGGACTGCAGATGTTCCCCACCACGGAACTTCTGGAATATCTGATCCCGAAAATCGGGCTGGACGACGGACTGGATCTGCAAATTTTTCAGATCTTTCTCAAGAGTGGTCTGGCGGTCGTCCCCGCACTATTAAACCACATGAAAGCCGGCCAGTTGAACATTGACGCCGGCAGTCAATTTATCATCGGGCTGATCGCCCACCTTTCGGCGCAGGAAGAGACGACCTGCAACCTGCCCGAAATTCAAGAAGCCATTCAATACATCGAAGCGCATTTTGGCGAACTGAACGATGAAACCAAAATGGCGGTCATTGACATCGCGAAGAGCCTGAGCTCCCCCTGCCTGGGGAAACTGGTACTGGCAGCGCTGAACGATCCCGATCCATCCATCCAAAACTATGCCATGGAAATTTTACAGGTAAAAGGCAACGACTGGTTAAATGCACCCGACCTTCAACAGGCGGTGAATGCAACACCCGTTTCCAGTAACGCCAGAGAACACTCGAAATCGGAATAAGCAGAGAGCAAAAATGGGAATATTAACCAACATAGAGCTGTCGGGCTCGAATATCACGTTGTCCGAGCCAACGTTTTTGCGTTTGCGGGATTTTATCTATCAGCGAACCGGCATCTTTTTTCCGGACAATAAGAAATATTTCCTGGAGAATCGCTTGTACCAGCGATTGAAAGCGCTGAACATTAACGATTTTGAAACCTACGTTCGCAAAATTCAAAATGGGCTGATGGATAGCGAATTGCAACAACTGATCAATCAGATTACGATTAACGAGACGTTCTTTTTCCGGAACGAGGCCCAACTGGAGGCACTGGAGCGGCACATTTTTCCGGAACTGTTCCGGCGGGCCCGTCAACGGCCGGGCAAGAGCATTCGGATCTGGAGCGCGGCCTGTTCCACGGGCGAGGAACCGTACACGCTGGCCATCCTGCTTCAGGAAAAATTTCGACCGCTACTGACAGGCATTCGGGTCGAGATCCTGGCCACCGATATCAACAGTCAGGTTCTCCAGAAAGCGCGACAGGGACTTTACCGGGACTACGCCGTCCGGAAAATTGCACCGGGACTGCTGCAGCGCTACTTTCAGCCCCAAAGCACCGGTTACCAGATTGCACCCGAAATTCGACAGATGGTTCAATTTCGGCAATTGAATCTGATGGATCGCTGGAACATGCAGCAAATCCGCGGAATGGACGTGATCATCTGCGCCAACGTCCTGCTGTACTTCGACGAACGCTCCAAACGCCAGGTGGTCAATTCGTTGTACGACAGCCTGAATCCCGGCGGATATTTACTGCTGGGCTATTCCGAATCCCTCTACGGCGTGTCCCATGCATTTAAACCGGTTCATTTTACGAAGACAATTGTGTATAAGAAGGAGTGTCACTATGCATAAGGTCATCATGGTCGTCGATGATTCGGAATCCATCCGTAAGTTTTTAACGTTTGCCTTACGGGCCAAGGGGTACCGGGTCGTTGCCGCCAGAGATGGTATGGATGCCCTGGAAAAGTTACCCCGGGAAAAAGTGGATCTGATCATCACCGACCTGAACATGCCCAACATGGATGGCTTCGAGCTGCTGAAGACCATTCGGGAAGATACCGAATACGCGGAAATTCCGGTGATCATCCTGTCGTCCCTGGATGACGAAAAGGACATCCAGCGAGGCATGCAACTGGGCGCCAATTCGTATCTGATCAAGCCGTTCGGCCAGAAGCGGATTCAATACGAAGTGTCGAAATACATCAACTGACGCGATTATGAAATGTTTGATTGTCGAAGATTCCATCATCGTCCGGCGTATTCTGGGAAGTGTGCTGAAGAAGCTGGGCGTTACCCACATTCTGGAAGCCGGCGATGGGAAAACGGCCTGGCACTATCTGGAACGGGAGCCGGTGGATCTGGTAATTACCGACTGGAACATGCCGGAAATGGACGGACTGGAACTGGTGCAGGCCATCCGGAAGCACGAGCGAACGTCTCACATTCCGGTGATCATGATTACCATACGAGATCGGCAGGACGACGTGATGAAAGCCTATGAATATCAGGTAAACAGCTACATTGTGAAACCGTTCTCACTAAAATCATTAAAGGAAAAAATTGAACAGGTGATTAAAGCAACGGGGGAGAAATGAATCCGCAACAGATGGAACGCATACTGGAAAGGATCAACGAGCTGAAGGCGCTCTTTATATTTGGCCAGCGCGTCATCCCATTTTTAGAGGAATTGTTCGGATTCGTGCAGAACATCGTGCCGTTGATGCAGGACATGAATCGATCGCTGCGAGAGAGCACCACCAAAATGCCGCGCGCCTCCTCGCAGCTAAACGATGTGACCCGCGCAACCGAACTGGCCACTAACGAAATCCTGGACATTCTGGACGATATTCTGTTTAAACTGGGGGAAGTACAATCCAGCCTGAACCAGGCCACCGATTTCCACCGAAAAATTAACCGGCTGGAACGTAAACTGGATCGACTGCTGGACATGGATCCGGAAACGATGGGTACCCCGGAATGGATTCGGCAGGCAAAGGCGGTACAGGAGGAGAAAAAGACTCTCCTGAAGGCGCTGCGGAAAACCTTTACCCGTTCGCTTAAACAGATTAACGATGTCAAAGAAAACGCCAGCAACATCATGTTCTCCCTGCAGGTGCAGGACATTACCTCCCAGCAGATTGCCGCGGTGAACCACCTGATCGAATCGGTACAGGAACGCATCGAACAATTGTTGAACCGACTGGAGGCCCCCGTCGCCTCTCCATCCGAAAACGAGCCGGTTTCGGTGCAACCGCTGCCATTCGATCCGCAGGCCTCCTACACGCGCGATGATCATCGCCAGCAAACCGCCGACGCCATCTTCTCCCGTTCGGCATCCGTGGAAAATCCCACGTTCCTGCAGGAAGAAATCGACCAGTTGTTCCAGGGGAACATTTCCCCGGATTCGTCTCCGTCACCGGCTTCAAATGCAAATCGGGAAAAAAGGAGTTCTGGCAATGAGTAATCATCCCATGTTCAGCGAAGACATGCTGGAAATTGTGGATAGCTTTGTGGTGGAAACCCAGGAAATTCTGGAAAACCTGGATCAGGATCTCATCCAGCTGGAAGCGCAGCCGGAAGATCCCGACCTGATCAACCGGATCTTTCGGGCGGTGCACACCATCAAAGGGACTTCGGGATTTCTGAGTTTTGACCAGATGAGCACTCTGGCGCATCGATTTGAAGATGTGCTCAATAAAATGCGCAAAGGCCAGCTAACCTTTCAACCCTGGATGATGGACACCCTGCTGGAAGCCTACGACCAGATGAAAGTGCTGCTTCAGCAGGTGATCGACCGACAGATTCAGGAAATTCCGCTGGATGAGATACTGAACAAGCTCAAGGCGATCGCCGAGGGGCAGAATCCTGGCGAAACCGCACCCCCACCTGCCGCAGAACCGGAACCGACTGCTTCGGAAACGCCAACCAAAAAGCGGAAAAAATCACGGAAGAAAAAAAGTGCGACCAAACCCGCTTCCGAAACCGCAGCGACACCGCAAAACGGTAATTCCAGCGGCGACGCCAATGCCGTTAGCAAATCCTATCTTTCACGCCATCATCAGCTGGGCAAAGTGATCGACTCCACCATTCGGGTGGATGTGGAACGGCTGGATAATCTCATGAACCTGGTGGGCGAGCTGGTGTTGGGTCGAAACCGCCTGGCGCAGATTGTTAACAATCTAAAAGCAGAAACCAACTATCAGGAACTGGTGGATACCACCGCCCAGATCGATTTCATCACCTCCGAATTGCAATCTGCGGTTATGAAAACCCGAATGGTTCAAATCGGGCGCATCTTTAACAAATTTCCCCGCCTGGTACGGGATCTTTCCCGCGAATTCAAAAAAGAGATCGATCTGGTGCTGGAGGGGGAGGAAACCGAACTGGACAAATCGGTCATTGAAGAAATCAGCGATCCGCTGGTGCACCTGATCCGCAATTCGGTGGATCATGGCATTGAGAGCCCGGAAGAGCGGGAAAAACTGGGCAAGCCCCGTAAGGGAATGATTCGACTGGCTGCGGGGCACGAAGGCAACCACATCATCATCGAGGTTGAAGACGATGGACGGGGCATTGATCCCGAAAAGATCAAACAAAAGGCCGTGGAAAAGGGAATCATCAGTGCCGAAGACGCCAAGGAACTGTCGGAAGCGGAAGTCTACAATCTGATCTTCATGCCAGGATTCAGCACCGCCCGACAGGTGACCAGTGTTTCCGGTCGCGGTGTGGGCATGGATGTGGTCAAAACCAACATCACCAAGCTGAATGGGATGATTACCGTAAAATCCCAGGTGGGCGTGGGCACCAAGTTTATCCTCAAACTGCCGCTAACGCTGGCCATCATTCAGGGATTGCTGGTGCAGGTTGCTGGCGAGGTGTTTGCCGTGCCCCTCAGTTCGGTCATTGAGGTGGTTCGAACGTCCCGGGATGAAGTCCACTCCATTCACGGGGAAGAGGTTATCCGTTTGCGGGAGAAAGTCCTCCCACTGGTCTACATTCGGGACATTTACAACGTGCCCGGGAACCATCAGCTGGATCGATTTTACACGGTGGTAGTTGGCATTGCCAACCGGGTGTTTGGCCTGGTGGTCGACGATCTGCTGGGCCAGAAAGAAATTGTGATCAAACCGCTGGGCGCTTATTTAAAGAACACCCCTGGCATCGCCGGATCCACCATTCTGGGCGATGGTCGGGTGATCATGATTCTGGACATCGGGGAAATGCTCAAGCTCATCCAGGCCCATCAAAACAATGCTGCCCGGGCGATGATTTGAGGTGCACCCGGACAGCTCATCATTCGTTTACCGGTAAATCCCCGGGCTTTCTGCCCCCATGCCGGGCCCCAGCACAATGGCATTGATCAGCAGACGTCCCGCACCCCGCAAATAGGCCCGAAAGAAGGGCTCATCGGCAAATAAAATGACCTGACCTTTCCCCAGGGATTCTCGTGTTAAATATGCCGTGCCAGCCCAGCGGCTTCGCGCCTCCGGCCACAACAGGCCAGAGATCCGTAGGCTCCCGGCATCTCCAAAGCGGCCGACCGTTTGAACCGGATCCATGGCCAGATAGGCATACCCATTTCGGAACAGCACCGGGATACGATCTCCCACACCAAAACTTAACCAGTGCTGCGGATCCAGATTGACCCGCAAAAAGGTTCCCCGGGGACGGAATTTCCGCCAGCGCGCATCCAGCTGTTCCAGTACCTTGAGCTCGGCTTTCGAAGGTGGCTTTATTTTCGGTGGAGTTTCGGCCTGCAGGGGTTCCTTCCAGAAACGCAGGCTATCGATTTGAAAATCCCACAACTGTTGTTCCTGCTGCCACACCTGTTGATAAATGTTCAGCTTCTTCAATGCCTGCCGGCGCAATTCCACCTTGCTGATGCCCACCGCCGTATCGGCCAGAAAAGCGGCCGCGTTCCCAATGGCGATCAGGGTACCCCCCTGCTCCACCCACGCTTTTAACCGCTTGCGTTGTTCCGTATCCAGCATCCGAAAATAGGTTTTATGGGAGCCATTTGCCGGTGGCAGGATCAGCACATTGTACTTTCGTAAATCGGCATCCGGCAAACGAATGTGATTGAGCAGAGCGTGCGGAATTTGCAACTCCTGATCCAGCAAATACCACAGACTGCCGAAAGCGGTCAGGGTAACTCCCGGGCCGGTGAGTAAAGCCACCCGCGGTTTGGCCAGCAGTTTAAATTGTTCTCCACCCAGATCCGGTCCCACGGGCGTGTGAGACGAAAACGCCGGATAAAATTGCGCACCGGTCTGGCGGGCAATCTTCTCCACCACGGGATCCAGACTGTCGGGATTTTCCGAGCGGCGGAACACCACACCACCGGCCGGGAAGGTTTTTCCGTTCATTTCAAAGGCTTTCGTGGTGGCCCGGGCCACAAATTCTTTCTCCAGCATCAGCGCCAGTGCCCGCATGGCCGCATCCGACCGGGCATCCAGCACGTATCCATACGAACCCATTTCAACCGGGGAAATATCGTCTTCTGCCACCGCCGAAACGTTCTCCGTGCGAATGCGGGGAACGGTTGTTGCCACGTACGCTTCCACCCCAAATAACAGCGGCAGGGACCAGGCATTGATGTCATAAATCCGGGTTCCGCCTTCTCGCAGAATGGCTTCCCGTTCTTCTTTAAGAAAATCTACCGGAAAGGGCACATCGAATTGCAGCAGCGCCTGGGCCAGTATCCCCTGCGGCTGCTGGAGCCGAATGATGTAGGTGCCAGCCGGCATTTCTTTCCGGGACCACTGCCTGCCCCAGTAATCCCGCAGGTTCTTCACATGGAATGACTGCACGGCCCGTTCCACTTCCACTTTCTGTTCCCGTAAAATATTCACCAGATGCTGCACCCGTTCGGGATGATTCCCCGGCGGCAACAGGAAGACGCGATCCTTACCGGCATAAGTTGCTTTTAACGCCGCCTGTCGCACGCGATGGAAATCCGCCAGCAGCTCCTTTCGATGGTTTGCCGCGGTGTGCAAATTGGCCACCGAGCTGGTGAAATGATGGTCCACCGCTTCCCGAAAAGTGAGGATGGTACCATCCGGCCGCTGCACGAACGAGCCGTCGGTACGGGCCTGTTCATACAAAATGGCCACCGCGCCACTAAAATAGGGCCAGGAACTGCCATAGCCAGGATACCACTCATCGAAAAGTTCCTCGGTTTGATAGGACCAGCCCCGTTCATCAAAGGCTCGCGCCTGATCTTTCGCCAGCCGTTGCCACCACTTGCGAATGATGGGGTGCACATAGGGATGAATCGGATTGCGAGGGGGCGGGAAAAAATAGCTGGAATAGGCCCCCATCTCGTGCGCATCGACCACCAGCTGCGGGTGCCAGTGAAGAATGGCCTTTACCCGGGCACGGGTTTCGGGATGAACCAGCGCAAACCAGTCGCGATTCAGATCAAATAAATAGTGATTGCCGCGGCCCCGGGTCCACATCCCCCGATGGGGCATGCTGTCCATATCGCCACTGAGGACCTTCCCCGTCCACTGCTGAATCTGAGCCAGATAGCGTTCCCGGCCATCTGGATTTTCCATGGGATCGATGAATACCACCAGCTCCTCTAAAATCTTCCGGGCCACCGGATCCTCTCCCCTGGCCAGAAAATCGGCCAGGCGCACCGCGGCATCCGTACTGGACAGTTCATCGCCATGAATGCCATACATCATCCAGGCAATGGCTGGCGTGTTTTCCAGAATGGCGGTGTATTCGGCACGGGAAGATAACTTTCGGGGATCCCACAGTTTTTCCAGGCGCTGACGGATATCATCCAGCTGCTGCAACCGTTCAGGGGTGGCGATTGCCACCACAAACAGCTGGCGTCCCTCATACGTGGTGCCAGTCTCAAAAAATTTCACCGACGGAGAGGCTTCTGCCAGCGTACGGAAATAGTGCAGGACTTCCGCATGCCGCAGGGGTCGACTCCCGACCTCGATCCCCAATACGTCCTTGGGCGTCGGTACCGAACTTGTTTGTCCCACCAGGGCCGACAGACCCATTAACAAAATCACTATCCACAAAATGATCCCGAATTGACGAAGATTCATGACATCTCTCCCCTGATTCTTTGCGTTCAAAAAGATGGTAGTTTAAGGGATTTCCGTTAAAATTACAAGTGGAGAGGCTTAATCCCGCAGCCGGGGCTATACGGGTTAGATATTGCCAGAAACGGGATGCTCCGTTTTCTCAGTCGTTCTCCGGCCAATCGCCACTGCTTCAACAGATCTTGCCTGATGTCTATTCAACCTTTCCGGCCCCGGGGCACAACCGGGGAAGCGGTTTTCTCCAGTAAAAAAAATCGCAAACCTTCCAGCGATTTCCAGTCGGCGAAGCGGGATTCCGGGCATATTACCTGATACGGAAATTGCCACCGTTCGGCAACGATTTTTAACTCCGGCTCGTCCGCTTCACCTTTCCAGAACAGGAATGTTCCGCCCTTCCTGAGCAGGGGATGTCCCCATTCCAGCAACGTGGCCAGATCGGCAACGGCCCGTGCCGTGACCCAGTCAAATGCTTCCTGAAACGCCTCCAGGGAATGCAGGGACTCGACCCGCTGATTCATGACCGCAATGCATTCCAGGGACAGTTCCTGAATGATCATCCTCAGGAAAAGGCTTTTCTTACGGACCGATTCCACCAGCAGGAATTCCAGATCCGGGCGGGCAATTTTTAATGGGATGGCGGGAAAACCGCCGCCGCTTCCCATATCCAGGCAGCGGCTACCAACCGGAATGTTCACCATCTTCAACGGCAGCAAGGAGGGCAAAATGTGGTGTTCCCACAGATGATCCACATCTCGCCGGGACACCAGGTTCACCCGCTGATTCCACTCCCGCAACCGGTCGACAAAGGCGTCCAGCTGCTGCCATTGCTGCAGGGTAAACTCCGGGAAAAGGGCCTGCACCCGCTGGCGTTCATCGGGCTGTTCCACCGAACCGGAATTACGCCTCTGATGCATCAGGGAATCAACCCCACCATAATGTCCATCACATTGGTACCGGTTGGACCGGTTTTCAGCAAGCCACCGATCGTTTCCAGGAATGGGTACGCATCGTTGTTGATCAGAAAGGGGAGGGGATCCAGGCCCCGGTCTTCAATGGCCGTCCAGCAGGAGGGATCGGCCCATCCACCGGCGGCATCGGTGGGGCCATCCGTGCCATCGGTACCACAGCTGACAAATGCATAAGGCAATGCCTGTTTTCCCATGGCCAGCAATAATGCCAGTGCCAGCTCCTGATTGCGGCCTCCTTTCCCGCTACCGGTGACCTGCACGGTGGTTTCGCCACCCACCAGCAGGCAGGCGGGTCGGCGCACGGGCTGATCGGTGGTCTGAATTTCCTGGATGATGGCGGCCAGCACCCGCGCTACCTCCCGGGCCTCGCCCTGCACCCGACTGGTTAGCAGGAACGGTTGATAGCCCAGTTGCCGGGCCACTTCCGCCGCCCGCTGCAAAGCCAGCCGATTATTTCCAATGACGATGTTGGTGACCCGCTGCCAGAGGGGGTCGGTTTCGGAAACGGTTTCCGGTTCGTTCCCGGAAATTCCCCGTTGTAAATACGTTCGCACAGATGCCGGTAACCGGTCCACCAGCCCATATTTATTGATCACCCTCCAGGCGTCCTGAAATGTCGTCCGATCGGGCGCGGTGGGTCCCGAGGCAATGGCATCCAGCGGATCCCCGATCACGTCGGAAATAATCAGGCTAACACAGGTGGCAGGATAAATTTCCCGTGCCAGCTGCCCCCCTTTAACACGGGACAGATGCTTGCGGACGGCATTCATTTCCTCAATGGTAGCACCACTCTCCAGCAATAAACGAAACGTTTGCTGTAGATCATCCAGGTGAATCCCCGCCGGTGGGCTTTCCAGCAACGCCGATCCCCCACCGGAGATCAAACAAAGCACCAGATCCTGTTCCCCGGCCTGGCGAACCAGCTGCAATAACTCCTGCGTGGCCGCCAGCCCCTGTTCGTCCAGCACGGGATGCCCTGCCTCCCGGATCCGAACGCGCCGGCACCCGGCCGCATGTCCGTATTTGACAATCACCATTCCGCCGGTAATCCGTTCGCCCAGCAGATCTTCCAGCGCCTGCGCCATGTAGGCGGAGGCTTTCCCGAAACCAATGACCCAAAGGTTGTCAAACGCGGACAAATCCCAGCGATGTCGATCAATCTGTAAAACATTCCCCTGTACATGTACCCGGGAATGGATCAGGGGCCAGGGTTTCACCGCCTCGATGGCCTGCAGGACAATCCGTTCGGCCTGTTCTCGCAGCGGAGTCATAATTCATCCATTCTCCATTTCTCCATGCAAAATAACAAAATCCTGTTTCAATGCAAGCCAGGAAAGGTTTTCAATCGAATCATTCCGTTAGCGAGCGCTCCTGGGTTCATCGGGTACCAGCGTGTAGCGATAGGTAAGATAAATTCCGATTAAAATAAGGCCTGTGCCAACGAACTGTACCCGCCGCAGCATATCTCCAAAAATTAGATACGACACAAAAATGGTTACCACGGGAATAAAATTTGAAAAAATGGCCACCCGGGATGCGCCCAGCCGCGATAGCCCATAATTAAGTAAAAAATAACCCAGCACCGAGCTCCCCAGCGAAAGATACAACAGGCTGATCAAAACGCGCTGGTTCAAAACCGGTTCTCCTCCCAGCCAGAGTTCACCCAGTGCCAATGGAAAGAAGAAAAAGGTGGCTACCAGGCTCTGGTAGAACGTTAGCGTAATGGGATGATACCGGCGGGTGAGTCGCCTGGCCAGAGAATTGTACAAGCCGGCACACATGGCCGCCCCCAGGGTAAACAGGCTGCCCAGCAGAGGGTGAGGGGCTAATGCAGTGGTCTGCTGCGCCTGCACAATGACATAAACTCCCACAAAGGACAGGGCAATGCCCGCCAGTGTTTTTCGGGTTGGACGTTCGTTAAGCAGAAACACGGCAAAAATCACCGCAAATCCCGGAATGGTGGCAATAATCAACGCAACATTGGAGGGAGAGGTTAGCCGGACGCCATAGGTCTCGAATATGAAGTACCCGATGGGTTCAATGGCCGTGAGTAAGAGAAAATGTTTCCAGTCTTCCCGCGGGATAAAAAAATAGTGCCGTTTTCTCCAGAACACCGCCAGAATCACCAGAAAAGCCAGGGCATAGCGCCCCAGCACCACCTGAAAAACACCAAGGCCTTCGAGGGCAATCTTGGTTGCAACAAAAGAGCCACCAAACAGGAGGGTCATCAAAAAGAGCAAGGGAACATAACGCCCCTGCCCGGCGCTCATTTTTCGTCCTCCGGTAACGGTCGAAATAGCAAAATGGTATTTCCCAGAATCTGAACCAGTTCGGCTCCGGTCCGCTGACAGAGGATCTCGGCCACCTGATGCCGGGAAAGCGGGCAGTTTTCCTGCAATTTGACCTTTACCAGCTCCTTGGTATTAAAAGAATTTTCCAGCGTCTGGATGGTGCCATCGGAAATCCCCTCTTTTCCTATCCAGAGCTCCGGTTTTAATCGGTTTCCCCGGGCACGCAGTGCCCGTTTCTGTTTACCCGTTAACATGATGTCCCCTTTTCCATATCTAAAAATTTGGGCCAAAATATAGGGAGAAAAGGCATTCAATGCGATGGAAAAGAAAAACACCCCATGCTGCCTATTCTTTCGCCATCCACACGTTGGCAGCGTTCGGTTACTGCCAGCGGGTTCATTCCCCAACAGGAATCAAATGGAAAACCCGTTGCGCCCCGGAAAAATCCTTCCTATTTTGAGATATCGATTAAATCAACATTCAATAAAAACAAGGAGTTCCCCGATGCTAAAGCCCAAAGTCATCGATGCGTTAAACAAACAGATAAAAATGGAGGCAGATGCTTCGCAATTTTATCTGGCTGCGGCAGCCTGGTGCGAGGATAAAGGATTTTCGGGAATGGCGCATTTCTTTTATCTGCAGTCCGAAGAAGAGCGTGAACACATGATGAAAATCTTCAAATTTTTGCTGGTAACGGGCACCCGACCGGAAACACCCGCCGTGGATCAGCCACCAATGGATTTCCCTTCTTTCCGCAGCGTATTCGAAAAAAGCCTGCAACATGAACAAAACGTTACCAAAACCATTCACGGGATTGTGGATCTGTGTCTGGCGGAAAAAGACCATGCCGCATTCCACTTTCTGCAGTGGTTTGTAGAAGAACAAATCGAAGAGGAAAATCTGTTTCGAACCATTCTGGACAAATTGGATTTGATCGGCGAAGATGGGAAAAGCCTGTACTGGCTGGACAAAGAACTGGGTGAACGGAAAGAATAACTGGAAAACAATCCCTCTTCACCGCCCCCGGAACCGCACGGCATAAGATGGGTTTCGGGGGCTTTCATTTTTCCACACGGTCCAACAAACCCAGATTATACATTAGACCACGAATTTCGCGAATTAGCATAAATAAAATCAATGAAATAAATTGAATTGTTTCTGGATGAAAAACTTGTTTTCGTGATTTATTCGCTTTTTTGTGGATATATTTCGGTTTCATTCGTGTGATTCGCGGTTAAATACATGATTTGGGTTAAACACAATGCGCTATCGTATCAACACCAGTTTTCGGCTCAGGATGCGGTTTCCCTCTACCGCCAGCCGCACAAAGTACACCCCACCGGGAACGGCCTTACCAGCCCGATCCCGCCCATTCCAGAAAATGCGATGCCGACCGGGCGCCATTTCGTTTTCCACAAGCGTTTGAATGTGGCGCCCCTGAATATCAAAAATCTGAAGGCTCACCCGGGCCGCCCGTTTCAGGTCGATCCGAATGGTTGTCCGGGAATTGAAAGGATTGGGAAAGACCGGATGCAAGTAAACAGATTGAGGGTGTTGCCGGTTACTCTCCGGGGAGTCCAGTCCAACAATATCGCGAACTTCAAACCAGTAAACCTTGCTGGGGGCATAGGCATCATTCCAGTCCATCCGCTGAACCAGGATCAGGTCCAGAAAACCATCTCCGTTAAAATCACCAATGGCCGATTTGCCTGAATAATAATTCAGGTCAAACCCCATTCCGGTATTCTGATTGGGCGCCTGGAAGACAACAGACGGTCCGGTGAAATCTTCCTGACCACCAAAATACAATACGGCGTTGGTAATCTCCTGCCGATCCGGCGACGGGCGAAAGGCGTGAGAACCCACATAAATTTCATCTTTTCCATCCCCATTGACATCAGGAACGAACTGGAGATCGCCAAGCGTTCCATATCGATTAAACCCATCTTCCGGTAAGCCGAAAGCATCCGGTAAAAGGCTCAAAATCACGTCCGAGGAATCGTCCAGCATGGGGCCACCATAAAAAATCCAGATATATGGGATGCCGCCATCGTTATCCCGAAATGTCTTGGTCGCAAGATCCGGGTATCCATCACCGTTATAATCGCCAACATCCGCCCCCAGACCGAATACGAAAAAATTGCCGGACACGCGATCTGGAGCCAAAACCAAATCCGGGGTGGGTGTTAGACTGTCCCGCTCCGAACGGTTAAAACCAAAATAAATATAAATTTTGCCCATCTCTTCAATGGAGACAACACCCAGGTCATCGATTCCATCAGCATTCAAATCCCCCAGGGGGATTAACATCCTGCCGGTCCACATATATTCGTAACGGATGTGTTGATCCGGAGATTGATTTAACTGTTTCCCTCCCCAGAAAATGAAAATATCCCGTTCGGTATAGGACATGGATCCGGACTCCGCCCTGGAAATGGACCCGCAAACCAGATCATCAAAGGAATCGTTGTTGATATCCCCGGCATTCACTAAGGAAAAAAACTTGATGTTTTTTATTTCGCCCGGGAAATCCGCAGTTTTCACCACATGTCCAGATCGGGTAGACACCCCCCGGGAATCTCCCCAAAAGATTTCCAGGGAAGAGGTGGAATTTGCATCCCCATAAAATATCACGGCCACATCCCGAAAACCATCGCCATTAAAATCACCCCCAACGGCATTGTAGGCACCGGTCAAACCCAGTGCGCTTTTTAAAACCACATCTGGATCGGCATGCTGAAAATCGCCGCCATAATAAATCCACACCTCCCCCCTTTTCATTAGCATACAAAAGTCTTCAATCCCATCCTGATTCAAATCTCCCAGATTGCAGGTTCCGATGATCTCTCCAAAAAAGGATTCCTTTGCATAAAGAATATCCTTTCTGGAGAAATTCAGAGTTGAATCCCCCATCAAAAACCGCCTTCCAATCTGGTCGGGCAGATCAACACCTAATTGCAGATCATTCAAACCGTCCCCATTCACATCTCCAACCAGTGTCTCGGTAAATGATAAGTGGGGGAAACGTTCAGATGCGGTTAGATGAATCATCCGCTCGTCGGGAAGGGGATCGATTAAATTTCGAGGACTTATGGCAATGCGCCTACTTCCATCCGGGTATTCCCAGTAAAAATCAGTATAACCATCACCATTGATGTCGCTCACGGTGATCAATTCCCCCTCGCCAAACAACGCTTCTTCGGTTAAAAAAATCCCCGATGCCGACGTGTCTGTCCGCAAAACAAAACTCCTATCATAATCAATCAGGATCAAACTTTTCGTGGTGTCCCCATTCAACGTGGCCAGTTCACAACGGTTTGTACGAATGATTTCGCTTTCCTGCAAAACCCTCTTTTCTGTGACCGATGGGAATTCAAGGATTGTTAAAAAGCTTTTGGTGTAATACACATCAAAATGGATCAGCTCATCCCTTCCATTATTGGTCACGTCTCCCACAACAATTCGGGGTACCCCCTTACGATTCTGGAAAAAATGGACGATCTGAATATCTTGCCAATTGGAACTGCCCCACAACACGGCAAAATAATCCCAACTCCATCTCCAGAACACCACATCCTGAAAACCGTCCCCGTTTAAATCATGAAATCCAATGATTGCGGGATCTTCACCAAGCGAGCTGCTTAAAGAAACCCCTGTATTTATCCACCCCGTTGGCGTCCCCTGGTAAACTTCTATCACGCCATCCAGGCGATAGTCAATGGCATCGGCGAAACCGTCGCCGTTCAGGTCTCCCGCTGGGATCAATTTTGCCCCGTACAAGAGTTGATCGTAGTCGTAAGGTGAATCGTTCCCTCCAAAAAAGACCACAGTTTTGTAGAGAAAATCACTTGGATCCGGGGTGCGTTCATCTCCAATGTATTCCCATACGACCAGATCCGTTTTTCCATCTCCATTGATATCTCCGGCATAGTCTAATGGCCTTGCCAGATCCACATTGACCTCCGGCCTTGGATTTTCATACAACGACCAGGAATATCGGGAAAAGAGCCATCCATAATTACCAGATAATCCGGGTGAGGCCGTTTTCATCCCATCCCGTTTCCCTCCTGTAAAAAACTCCCGTGTGTAATCAACGGGAATCATCGACTGTGCGAAAAGGGTTACCTGAATCCCAAACACGAGTAGCCATTTTAACATTAACCGAAAACCTCCATTTTGTTGAATGGTTTGTTACGAGTTAAAATAATCTCAAAGTAAAAAAAGAAAATCAAAATTTCAACTCCCCTTCCTTATTCGCCCGGATCCCCTAAAGTCCGCTCTTATTTCTGCCGACATTTGAACATCATTTCTATGGAAATCTGGAAGGGATTCCACCTCAGCGTATTGGTTTTTCCGAACCATTTGTCTAAAATTGTGCTGGTAATAAACAGGAGAAGAGCCCATGTCCCGATACCGTTATTGGGGAATTCTGATTGTTTTTCTGGTGGCATCATGTGGACAGCTGGAAAATCAATTGATACTCAACGAATTGCGTCAGATGGAATACACCCGCCAGCCAGATAGTACCAAATTGAATGCCTGGATTCAGCACCCCGACTGGAAGATTCGGCTGGCCACGGTGGACGTTCTGGGACGTTTACAGGACACCCGTTTTATTCCCCTGCTGGCCGATAGACTCTCGGATAAACAGGATACCATCCGACTGGCCGCCATCTTTGCCCTGGGTCAAACCTTTTCTCCACAGGCAGAAACGGTTCTCCTGAATTACTTAAACACCAATCCCCCCATGCACCACAGGCGGGTTTTGCTGGATGCACTGGGAAAATGCGGTACGGATCGTTCATTTTCCGCCTTAAGGCGCTACCTCTTTCGAAATGTGGAGCCCAACGCCCAGTTTTCTGCGGCCATTGCATCTGGATTGCTGGCCTATCGCAATTATCCGCCCTACAATAATGGTGCACTGCTGGAGATTCTATTAAAATTTTCCTCTAATCCCGAAGTTCGCTGGTCGGCGGCTTATGCCCTTTTCCGCATGGCTTCGCCCACCAGTTTGTTCCCGTTGCTGGAAGCCCGAAACGATCCCGATGGCCGGGTGCGCCACTTTGCCTATCGGGGACTGGAACGTATCATTTCCCTGATGAATCAGCCCGATTTTAAACCGCTTCGGAAATTTGATGCGGTCAATGAAGCTTACCGTTTCTACAAATCGCGCCAATTCACCCGCACCTTCCTGCAGCAGGAACCCGATTCCGTGTGGTTCGCCCAGCTAACTCACCTTCAACTGCTGGAACGCACCGCCCAGCCTGATTTTCAGCGAGCAATTGCCCGCGAACTGGAAAACGATCATCCCTACGTGGTGATTCAGGCCATCCGATCCCTTTCCACCTACAGAACGGTATTTGCAATCAACCAATTGCGAAAAGTTTTGCGGGATGCGGTGGACTGGCGCATTCGGGGCGAAGCCCTGGTGGCCCTGGCCCGGTTGCGCCCCACAGAGGCCCTGAGATACATCGACGAACGGTACGAGCACACGCCCTGGCCACAAAATGTCTACTTCATCCGTGCCCTGCAAGAAATCCAGCGTAAGGAGGCCACGGAAATGCTGCTGGAACTGGCAGACTCCCGAAACTTTTCTCAGGTAAGCATGGCGCTGGAAGCCCTGAAAGGGCGTCCCGAGGTAACCACGGGATTTCTTATCGAAAAGCTGCGTTTGCTGGATCCGGCCATCACCACCATTGCCGCCATTCAGATGAGCGTGCTCAAGGATACGCTCACCATTCAACCGTTGCTGGAAGTTTACGCCCAGTTACAGGCACCCCGCGATGTAGAGGCTATGGAGGCTATCATCCGCGCACTGGACAGCCTGAACAGCCACCAGGCGATTCCGTTGCTGGAAAAAGAGCTGCGGAATCCCTTCCCACCCATTCGGCTGGCGGCCCACCGGGCCCTGATGCGCATCCTTCAGGATACTACTTTGCCGCTGCCGGAGACTCCAACCCGCGCCTCCACCCGCTGGGACTTTCCGCCCATCGATCCGCATTCCCGTCCACGGGTGTTGCTGAAAACAACGGAAGGAAATATCCTGATCGAACTTTACCCCGACAAGGCCCCCATAACGGTGGCCAATTTCCTCCATCTGGTTCAACAGGGATTTTACAATGGCCTGTTCTTCCATCGGGTAGTGCCGGGATTTGTCATCCAGGGAGGCGATCCCCGAGGTGATGGCTGGGGCGGCCCGGGCTATGCCATTCCCTGTGAATATAATGATTTATTTTACGATCGGGGGGTGGTGGGGATGGCCCATGCGGGCAAGGACACCGGGGGCAGTCAATTTTTTATCACGCACACGCCGCAACCCCATCTGAACGGGCGTTATACGGCCTTTGGGCGGGTTATTCAAGGAATGGATGTGGTGGATCGGATTTTGCCTTACGATAAGATCATCGAGGCAAAAATATCAAATTATTAGCAAAAATACTTTCAAATATCGATTTGACTTTATACATTTTAAAAAAACTAATTACTCTGAGGGGAAAATGCTTAAAAAAGGTATTTTAATTGCCATTGAAGGCATTGATGGTGCTGGAAAAACAACACAAATTGAGCTTTTGAAAAACTATTACACCAAACAAAACATAAGAGTCGCCGTTTTTAAAGAACCATCCGATAGTCCTTATGGAAAAAAAATAAAAGAATTGGCAATTAATGGCCGGTATAAAGTTTCTCCAAAAGAAGAATTTCTTTTATTTTTAAACGATCGGATTTATGACTGTGAAAAAAACATCAAACCCGCCTTGAACAAGAAAATGCTTGTGTTTATGGACCGATATTATTTCTCTTCAATAGCATACCAAAGTGCTCGAGGTTTAGATAAAAAAATGATTCTAAAAGAAAATGAAAAAATAGCCGTGCGACCCGATCTTGTCATTATTCTTGATGTCGCAGTTAAAATAGGTCTCTCTCGTATTCGACATTTGCGTAACGAAAGTATTAATCTTTTCGAACAGGAAGAATATTTAGAAAAAGTTCGGGAAATATTTTTGAGTATGAAAGCCTCATATGTACAAATTGTGGATGCATCAAGAAAAAAGGAAGAGGTATTTGAAAATTTAAAAAATATAATAAACGACATTATTAATCCCTATCTAACCCATACCCAATCAAAAGCTACCGAAAAAACCAAAACAATTGAAAATGAATCTGAAGAATTAATTTTTGAATCTGTGGAATCATGAATGATCTTACAAAAGAAATCGATGAAAAAATTAAAAATCTTGAAGAATTTATAAACAAACACCAGTCAATTTTTGAAGAATATAAAAAACTGCGCAAAGAACTCGAACAATTTATCTTCCAAAGAACTTGCTTGAAAGAACATCTAAAAGAATGTGAAACATTGCACTGTGCATTTTATAAAAAAGATTGTTATTTCCATGTCTATTTAGCGAGAATCCCCTCGCCGTTTTAATTAAAACACCGCCCGGCCGCCGGCCGTCTTGGTAATTTTCAGATCCCGGAGAGCGGACGCTTTCACCCGAATCTCCAGCTGGTAAAAACCAAATGTGGGCTGCCAGGAAAAGCTCATTTCCCAGCAATGCAGATCGCGGTAGATGGCAAATCGCTGATAGGACAGGGTTTTGTTGATGAAATCCACCTGTGCGTTGTAATTCACCCGCCAGTTTCGGGTCAACTGAACCCGGGCCTCGATCTGGGCATCCAGGCTCCGGTTTAAGAAACGGGGAGCGCTCCAGCTGTAGCGATAGTCCAGACGCACGTTCAATTGCCAGGGAAGTTTAAATCGGGCCAACGCTTCCAGCTCGGGATCCCGGGTAATGTCTGTCACCAGCGGACCGCCTCCCAGAGGGACGCCACCGATGACACCTGCTGTGTCCGGCGCAACGTCTTTTTTCTTTTCATCCTTATCTTCTGGCGGGCGCAGCTGGAACTCCGTACTTACGGACACATTCCAGCGCAACAGCCGCGGTAGTGCGAATCCCTTTCCTTCCCAGACATACCGATCGACAGTCCGCCGGCCATCCGCCCCCGCCTGATACAGCGAATAGGTGGCACTGGCATTGATCTTCAGGCGGCGACTGAGCAGAGAGTTCAGGCTGGCATTAATGTCGCTCCATTTTAAACTATCTCTGAGGAAATTATACGAGGTTCGCAAGGACACGCGAAACAAATCGATCTTCTTCTCTTCTTTGTGACGAATCCACTTTCCCTGAAACAGATTATTTACCGAGATATTCACATTCCGAACAGCACTTCCGGTAGTCCCTCCAAATAAATTACCTGCAAACCGATCCTTTTTAATCACCCGGCCGGTGCTATCCCGAAAAACCTGCACGTAACCATATGCCGGATTGGTAAAGTCTGGCGAAAGGGAGAAACTTACCGATGGCTCCATGGTGTGACGAATGACTCGCAAGGGACTGAGCGGAATATTCCAGATACCGTAAATTTTCGTCCGCGCCCCCATGTTGAATGAAAACGTATGACGCGCACGGAATGCTTTCACCGTATCCGGTACCGCCGCATTCAATGAATCGACCCAGCGATATTCCAGGTATTCTGGAACCCACAACTCCTGAAAGCGAGCACTTTGTTGCACTGAAAAATAGCGCAAAACCCGGGACGAAAAGCTGATGTTACCCGTATGTACCCAGGCCGATTTGACGCTACGTTGCACCCCCACACTTTCTTCGCCAGGGATGACGCCTTTGGATTTCAGGTTGGTGCGATAGCTGTAGCGGATCTCATTGTACCAGCGTCGCCGGGCCCCCTTCCGCACGGGAAACAAACTGCGAGAAGGCATGGAAAATACCACGTTGGGAAATTCATAGTCGATTTGACCGGTTTGCAGATTTTGCACGCGGGTCAGAGAAGCTGAAAGCGAATTCTTTGACGTGGGCCAGCTCTTTCGGAAATTAATATTGGTGGTGAGACTCTGGTTCAGGCGTTGCCGAATGTCCGGGGAATACTGTTGCTGAAACGTTCGATCGCTCACGAACGTTCCCCTTCCCGAAAGGGTGGCCGTTTGCCCCAACCGCTGCGAATGCGCAAAGCTAATCCGCCAGCGACGCAGGGGACGCCCGGTGGCAATGTCCCGGGGCATAAACACCCCGTTCACGTTACCATCAAACGAATATCGTTTTTTGTAACGCAGCTCCCCCTGGAAAGCCATTCCGGTTCTTTCGTAAAAATCTGCCAGCAGGGTGGCGTCCCAGTAATCGGATGCTGCCCAGTAAAATCCAAACTGCCGCAAATAGCGCCCTCCAAAACGGCTCTCCCCATATTTGGGTAAAATAAAACCCGAGCGCCGGCCACGCTCCAGCGGAAAAACCCCAAACGGCACCGCTGCAATCGGCACATCGGCGATGTACAGCACGATCGGTTTGGCCACCGCCCGCTTGTTCACAATAACCCGCATCTTCTGGCTCTTAAAATAAAAATGCGGATGATCGGACAGCTCACAGGTGGTAAAATATCCATCGCGGATGAGCAATGTTTTCTTTCCCACCTTTTTAATCAGCTGTCCCTGATAATAACCGGGCTCCATTTTGGTGCGGGCAACCAGAATTTTTCCCCGCTGATTTTTGAAATTGTATTCCAGCCGTTGCCCACGGATGGGCTCATTGCCCTTCTCGGTCAACACGGGCAGATCTTTATAAATGACGTTTCCCAGGGAATCGGTGGAGTCGGGAACGCCCTCGGCAATCAATCGATTCTTGTCCCATTCAATTACCACCTTACCTGCCGTCAGGGTGATGTTCTGATATTCAATCTTGACATTCCCCAGGAGCGTTGTGGTTTGATTGGGCACCGAAAAATAAATCGATTCGGCCCAGTATTTCACCGGGCCTTCCAGCCCGCTGTCTTCAGCCGAAATCTCGTCTGTCAAAAGGGTATCGGAACGGGCGGTGTCGGGTGGGGTGAGGGAGGCCTCCTGGGCCCATAAACCGGGACTCCCCAACAGTACAAGGAAAACTGCCAGCAGTTTCATACCCCGTTTGAACAATCCCGTACACCCGCTTTGATTGATTAATGCCAGTTACGGTGTAAACGTCATTTTGTTTAAATGCTACCATCCATGAATGGCGCCGAATAACGGCAATCCACTTCTGAAACCATCAAGGACACGTTGCTGAAGGCCACCTCAGGAATCATCCACCAGATGAAACGGCCACTCGCCTTTCGGGAACTGGCTTTTCAATCGCCCACCATCCGCCAGTCCGTATCCAATCACCAATCCCCGATACCGCACCAGCACCTGGCCTTTGCCTGGCACGGGCAGATCCACCTCCTGGCGATTCACAAAGGCCTGGAGCATGGTCAAATCGGGTAAATCCACCACCATTTTCCGCGCCTGATGACCCAGCAGCTGGGCTCCTTCGGTGGTTAACTTTGCGCCCTGACTCATGATATGCGCCAGCACCAATCCCATTTGCACCGGCTTCCCGTAAAACGGAAACGATGCCACATCGCGACTGAGAGCCACAATTCGCCGTTGATACTGGTAAACAAATCTTTCGAAAGTCTCCCGTGGAAAATCGAACTGTCGGGTCAAAAAATCCAGATACTTTTTAACCGGAGAGGTTCTGGCAGTTAGAAACTCCATCCGCAACGCCTGCCGGGGTTTTTTCAAACGCGGGGGTTCCAATCCCTCCAGCTTGCGCAGGCGAGCAATAAAAAATCCTTCGGTATCATTCTCGAACGAATACAGCCGAACAGCCTTTTGCAGATCGGGGTGATACCGTCGTCCCTCAAACTGGGTCAATCCGGGTCGCGTTTTTAATCCCGGCAAATGAATGGGTTCCAGTGCCACCGGAAAATGGTTTAACGCAAAATCAATGACCTCTTCATTTTCCTCTGGTGTTAGCGTACAGGTGGAATAGGTGAGAATCCCGCCGGGTTTTAACGCCTTAATTGCGCTGATGATTAGATTACGCTGACTGGACGCCAGGCGGATACAATGATTGGGCGTCCACCAGGACAGGACTTCGGGATTTTTGTGCAACGTTCCCAGTCCCGAACAGGCCGGATCCAGCAAAACCCGATCGAACTGTTCAAAATACTGATTTCCAAATTGCTCCCCAAACCATTTAAAAACAACGGTATTGGTAACCCCCATCCGCTGTAAATTATTAATCAATGCCCGGATGCGCTTCATCACCACATCATTGGCCAGAATCACCCCCTGATTGGCCATCATGGCAGCCATCTGCGTGGTTTTCGATCCCGGTGCCGCAGACATGTCCAGAACCCATTCGCCGGGCTGCGGATCCAGAACCAGGGGGGGAATCATCGAAGCCACATCCTGCACATAAATATGCCCGACAAAATGGGAGAGACTTTTCCCGATGGGATACGGCTGATGGGTGATGCGGTAAATATTGGGCAATCCCTCCAGAGGTTCAAACCCAAAACCCTGTTCTTTTAACAATTCAGCCTGTGCGTCTACCGGGCCTTTGAGGGGGTTAAATCGGATGGCATGGGCCAGTTGCTGACCTATCTGGCCATAAATTTTTTCCTTTTCTGAACCCAATAAATTTTCAAACAACCGATCCAGCTCCGGCGATACCTGCATGGTCACCCTTTCTCTCTGGAAACGTTTACCAATGATCCATGAAATTTAGAATTCCCCCCTTCCGAATCCAATGAAAAAAGGATTCTCGGCCTCAATTATCTTACGCCCGAAATGCCCCATAGCGGGATGGTTAAAATTGACCCAAATCATGCGTTAAAACACGAATCACGCGAATGAATTCGAATAGAATCAACAAAATAGCGAATATATCGAATATATCCACGAAAGCATTTTCATCCAGATGGAATCAAGTGCATTATATTATTTTTATTGGTGTTCATTCGTGTGATTCGTAGGCGAATGCATCATCTGGGATTAACTGTCAGAAAGCATCGCCGTCTGACTGAAGAAATCGAAAAATTCAAATTAATTTTTGAATTCTTCCGATAATTATTATATTTCAAGGCCGTGAAAAAAAGAACAAGAACCGAAGCGGAAAAAGGGGCCCGATCATGATAAAGGTTAAAAAATTGCGTGTGCCCAGGATGACGTTCTGGGAACGGATTTATCTGCCCAACATCTTAAAAGGATTGGGTATTACTGGCCGCCACATTCCGAAGAAAAAATTCACCATCCAATTTCCGGAAGAACGCTGGGTACCCCGTCCGGGTTACCGGGGGGCACACCGATTAAATAAAGATGAAAAAGGGCGCATCAAGTGTGTGGCCTGCGAGATGTGCTCATCCGCCTGTCCCGCAAACTGCATCCACATCATTGGCGGAGTGGCGCCCTGGGATGATCGGGAGAAATACCCGGTAGTGTTCGAAATCGATATGTTGCGCTGCATTTATTGCGGTATGTGCGAAGAAGCCTGTCCTCGCGAAGCCATCGAACTCACCGAGGTGTACGACTTTGCCGATTATAGTCGCGAGGCACTTATCTGGGATAAAGAAAAGCTGCTGGAAATGTACGATCTGACCAAAGACGGAAATTATCACCGGAACAAAGGCGAAAAGTTGATCATTCAGTAAAAATTATTTGGTGAAGACATAGAAAATGGAAAGGGAATCGGTTAGCGATTCCCTTTTTTTATGATGAATTCCCCCCTCTGGTTGACAGTCTTTTAAATCATTCCTGCCAAAATACGGCAAACAAAAGCAAGCCGTTTTTCTACCTAAATGCTGCTGCCTCCTGCGGCCCAAAAGCAATCTCTGTCCTTATTTTCCAGCCCGCAAGATCATACCTTTCAACCGACTTTCCAGCGGGTATTTAGACGTGAATATGCACTCTTTTTTAAAAATTTCACCGAAAATGATTGAAATTTTTCACGATGAAATTTATATTTTTGTTAACCATTCAATAAAAATTTTAACGCAGATTTGAAAAGAAGGGAGATCCTTTTTTAAAAGGCCTGTCTCCTTGATTGATTCCAACATTGGATAAAAACAACAGGGATCAAATGATGAAGACCCTTTTTCTTTTAAGCGTGATGATTACTGGGGCACTGTACTCCGTGCAGGGACAAACTTTCATCATTATCCATCAAAAGGATGGTCACGTGTTTAACATTCCTGTGGACAGTATCCAGAAAATTACATTCGAGATCGATAGTGCAGAAGCTGTAACCGGTTCTCAGAAATCCAGGTCGCAAACGGTAAAGACCCTGAAGTTGCTGCAGAACTTTCCCAACCCATTTAATCCCAGCACCACCATCGAATACCAGCTGCCCCGCGGTGGGGAGGTAACCATTGCCATTTACGACATTCGCGGACGTGAAGTGCGAAAATTGACCTTCCACAAGCAAAAGGCCGGGAAATATCGACTCACCTGGGACGGCAGGAACAATCACGGTCACCCCGTTGCTAGTGGCATGTATTTTTATCAGATTCGATTCGAAGGCAACATTCTAACCCGAAAAATGTTATTAATTCGTTAATTCATAAAACAACGGAGTGAATCGATGAAAAAGCTCATTTTCATTTTAGTGGGATTATTCATCGTACCCCTGTGGATTCACGCCCAAACCATCTACATTCACTTAAAAGATGGTAGCGTGATCACTTTGAATCTGGCCAACATCGACAGCATCACATTTGACATTCCCGAACCGGTGACTGCGCCCGATACCTTGCTGGCTTACTATCCCCTCGATGGGGATGCAATGGATGCCAGTGGCAATGGTTATCACGGCAAGGTTGTAAACGCCGTCCCCGATTCAGACCGATTCGGTAACCCCAATGGCTGCTTTTACTTCGACGGAAACAGCTACATCGATTTAGGGAATGTGTTTAATGATTTATATACTCCACTTTCTGTGTCTTTCTGGTTTTATAAAGAAACTTTCCATAATATACGAGAAGGTATCTTCGTTTCAGACAATTTCACAGATACCAGCAATTACTACGGGTTCTGGATACGCACGGCTGTTGACACACAGATCGTAGTGGGTTACGGAGATGGAGGCCACCCATCTCCTGAAAATCGCCAACAAAAATTGAGTGAAGGGAAATTTAAAATTGGAGAATGGAATCACGTTGTCGTTGTGATTCGAGGGCCAATGGACATGAATATTTACATCAACGGAGAAGAAGCCGGAGGGCGTTATAACGGTAGCGGTGGCCCAATGGTACACAATGAATTTCCGGCGATTATTGGAAAAATGGATTTCGAAAACATGACTTTTACGGGAAAAATTGATGATTTAAGGATTTACAAAGGGGTTTTATCCCATGCCGATGTATTAAAGCTTTATCATGAAGGGGGTTGGGGATTTTAATTTAGTTTTAAATAAAACCGAATTTCCAATCTGAACCAAAAAACGAGGAATCTCAAAGGTTCCTCGTTTTTTTGTCGTGAAAAAATAAACCTATAGATGAGTGGAAAGTATTATATTAAATTTTAATTTACCTTAAAAGATGTGCAGGTACCTGTTTTGAAAATTTTATTTATCCATAAAGGATTAAGATCATTTGTAAAAAAAGATTTAAATATTCTGAAACAACATTTCCGTGTAAAAGATTTCTTTTATGATCCTAAAAAAGGAATTGGTAATAACCTCATCGGTCAAATAAAAATTTTTTCATGGCTTTTAAGGCATATTTGGAGCGCGAAAGTAATATATATCTGGTTTGCTGATTATCATGCATTCATCCCTACCATATTAGGCAAAATTTTAAGCAAAAAGGTGTACATTGCGTTAGGAGGGTACGATACAACATATATTCCCGAATTAGAATATGGCGTTTTTTCAAATCCATTTCGAAAATGTTGCGCCGGTTATGCTATAAAAAATGCAACCTATTTGTTGCCTGTGGATGAACGACTGATTTCACAAGCAAAAAAATTTGTTCCAAATATCAAATCAAAGATCAAAGTCGTTGACTTCGGATTCGATCCCGATACATGGTTCTGTACATCGAATAAAGAAAATATTGTTCTTACCGTTGCGAATATAAATTCGCCTCGTGTTTTTAAAATCAAAGGGATTGACTTTTTCGTCGAAGTTGCAAAAAGGCTACCGCAATTCAGATTTCGCGTGGTGGGCGTTGCAAAAGAAATGAAGGCATTATTTCCTGATTTGCCCAATTTAGAGATTTTTCCACTTGCTAACGTCCATGAACTGAAAGCTCATTATTCAAAAGCAAAAATATACGCCCAATTTTCGATACATGAAGGGCTACCAAATGTCGTTTGTGAAGCGATGCTTTGTGAATGTATCCCAATTGTAACCGATGTTAATGGTATGCCGCGTCAGGTGGGAAACTGCGGGTTTGTTATTAAAGAACGCTCACCCGAAGTGGCTGCGAAAACCATTATGAAAGCCATGGATTTACCTATAAATTGGGGGAAAAAATGCCGGGATCGCGTCATAAAAAATTTCCCATTACAAAAAAGAGAAAAACTGCTAATCGAATTATTAAAACTTAACTGAACAAAACAACAAATGAACATTACGGTAATTATTGCCACAAAAAATCGATACCACGATCTCCATAAATGTTTAAATAGCCTTCTTGAACAAACAAGGCTTCCCCAAAAAATCGTTATTGTAGACGCCAGCGAGCCGTTTCACACTTTGGAAGAATTTGAAACCAGGTGCAGAAAAAAAAAGATCGAACTCCTTCAAATCAAATCCAAGCCGGGATTAACTTTACAAAGGAACATTGGAATAGAACATGCCTCCACTGAGATCGTTAGCTTTTTTGACGACGATGTTATCCTTCATAAAGAATATCTTCAATCAATAGTGGAAATCTTCGAAGCTGACTCTGGAAAAAGAATTGGAGGAGTTACAGGCAAAATCTTAAATCAAACAGATTTTCACCCTCTATCAATTTTGTTAAGAAAAATATTTTTATTACCTGAACCATCAAAAGGTGAAGTCAAACCA
>JAADJD010000024.1 GCA_013150955.1 Calditrichota bacterium | reverse complement strand
GTAAGATCGCCTGGTATGAGCACGATGGAAAGGGGAATTTCACCGAACATGTAATCAGAAGTGCGGCATATGGTGCGAGCTCGGTTTATGCTACGGATCTGGACGGGGATGGGGATGTGGATGTGCTCTCGGCACATGGAAGATATATAGACTGGTATGAGAATAATGGTCGGGGGAATTTCACCGAGCATGTGATCAGCAGATTTGCGGATGGTGCCCGCTCGGTTTATGCGGTTGATCTGGATGGAGATGGGGATGTGGATGTGCTCTCGGCATCGTATAAGGATGATAAGATTGCCTGGTATGAGCATGATGGACGGGGGAATTTCACCGAGCATGTGATCAGCACTTCCGCGGATGGTGCACAATCGGTTTATGCTATTGATCTGGATGGTGATGGGGATGTGGATGTGCTTTCGGCGTCGGCTTTGGATGACAAGATTGCCTGGTATGAGCATGATGGTGGGGGGAATTTCACCGAGCATGTGATCAGCACTTCGGATGGTGCACAATCGGTTTATGCGGTTGATATGGATAGTGATGGGGATGTGGATGTGCTCTCGGCGTCGTCTAGCGACGATAAGATTGCCTGGTATGAGCATGATGGTCGGGGAAATTTCACCGAACATGTGATCAGCAGATCTGCGGATGGTGCCCGCTCAGTTTATACTATTGATCTGGATGGAGATGGGGATGTGGATGTGCTCTCGGCGTCATATTTTGACGACAAGATTGCCTGGTATGAGAATGATGGTAACGAGAATTTCACTGAGCATGTGATCAGCACTTCAGCGGATGGTGCTCGCTCGGTTTATGCGGCTGATCTGGACGGTGATGGGGATATGGATGTGCTCTCGGCGTCGGATTTGGATAATAAGATTGCCTGGTATGAGCATGATGGTCGGGGGAATTTTACCACGCATGTAATCAGCAGGACTGCATATGGTGCTAGTTCGGTTTATGCGGTTGATCTGGACGGTGATGGGGATGTGGATGTGCTCTCGGCGTCGTCGACGTTGTATGATAATAAGATTGCCTGGTATGAGCATGATGGTCGGGGAAATTTCACTGAGCATGTGATCAGCGATTCCGCGGATGGTGCCATCTCAGTTTATGCGGTCGATCTGGATGGTGATGGGGATGTGGATGTGCTCTCGGCGTCATATTTTGACGACAAGATTGCCTGGTATGAGAATGATGGTAACGAGAATTTCACAGAGCATGTGATCAGCGATTCCGCGGCTGGTGCCATCTCAGTTTATGCGGTCGATCTGGATGGTGATGGGGATGTGGATGTGCTCTCGGCGTCTTCAAGGGATGATAAGATCGCCTGGTATGAGAATTTACGCATTGTGGGTATCCCGGAGAGCGCTCAGGAACCAGTACCCACAGTGTTTGGTTTATTGCAAAACTACCCCAACCCTTTTAACCCTGGCACCATTATCCAGTATCACTTACCCCGGGCCAATCGGGTAAGCCTTCAGGTGTATAACTCCCTGGGCCAGGTGGTGCGCACCCTGGTGGAGGAACACCAGCCCGGCCGGCCGCTACACGGTGCAATGGGATGGCCGGGATGACTCCGGGCGACAGCTGCCGGCTGGGGTGTATTTTTACCGCCTGAAGGCTGGCCAATTTGAGCAGGTGCGGAAGATGGTGCTGGTGCGGTAAAAAATGAGAGGATGAAAAGATTGTTTATTACATTACCCATTGCACAGATTGCAAAATGAGAATGATAAATAAGAGACTGTTCCCCATGTTTTTCTAAACAACCGGACCTTCCTCCCCACTTACTTTCAAAAGGGGGAGGAAGGTAATGTTGCTAAAACCGGTTTATCCCAAATAATGCATCAAACCGCAAATCCCACGAATGAATCCTAAAATAACCGCAAAATCGCAAATAAACCCCGAACGAATTTTCATTCAGATAGCATCAAGTGCATTTTATTATTTTTATTGGTGTGAATTCGTGTGATTCGTGGTTCTAATGCATAATCTGGGATTATTTTTGTTCGCGTTAATTCGTGTCATTCGTAGGCTAATGCATAATCTGGGTTTAATCATATCAAATCACCCAATAGCAGATTGTGGATGCTTCATCCGGGATAAAAAATGGATTCTGAGGGTTATTCACTATTTTGTTATTATCTTCTGGATTCATTTGTATGATTTGCGATTTTAATGCTTAATTTGGGATCAGCTGTGTCAATTATAACACACCTCACTGAATAGAAGTCTCAATAATTGCACAATATCTTTTAAAAATTAAGACAAAACGGCATTTTTATTTTGGCATAGTAATTGTCAATTAAGCAAGTGTTCGAACTGGATCTTGGAATTTTGAAATGGTAACACAAGATAAGAAGCCATTGAAAAAATTTATTAAAGTTTTTGTGATATGGATTTGTTGATTTCTCAAAGAAAGTTGTATCGGCCTCAATTTTGTTACGTTCTATCCACCATATGGAGGAGTGTCATGTTGTTAAGATATTTTAAAAGTATTCCAATACTTTTATTTCTCATCTTTCCCGTTTGGGCGCAGTTTTTCTTTCATCCCAATTTCCCGTTTCTTACAGAAAGTGAACAGGAGAATTGGCGTATGAGGGGAGTGGTGCCAGAGGAGATTCCTTTGGGGGATCATTGGCTACGGGAGTGGTGCTATAACTGGCATGATGTACCTGCCGTTTTGGGAATTCCTGTGACCAACCCAGGCAACCATGCGTCAACTGCTGAGGAACGGTTGCCGCTCCAGGCAATTATTGAAGATTTTCAGGTAAATGAAAATGTTGGAGAAGCCTTTCAATGGAATCCACAAATTTCGATGGATGAAAATGGTAATTTTGTTATCGTGTGGTACGATGAACGCAATGGGGATTGGGATATTTACGCTCAGCGTTACGCCCTGGATGGCACTCCTAATGGGTCGAATTTCAAAGTCAATGATGACGATGGCAGTGCATGGCAAGTGTCCCCTACCATCTCATTAGATGCACATGGCAATTGTGTAATTGTGTGGCAGGATTATCGTGATGGGGATTGGAATATTTATGCCCAGCGCTATGCAACGAGTGGTAAACCCATGGGGTCAAATTTCAAAGTAAACGATGATAGTGCTGGTGCAAGCCAGGAATACCCTTCTGTATCAATGGATGCAAATGGTAATTTTGTTATTGTGTGGGTAGATCGTCGCAATGGGGAGTGGGAAATTTGGGCTCAGCATTATGATTCAGACGGCACCCCAATAGGTTCGAATTTTAAAGTCAATGATGCCGAAAGCAGCGTATCGAGATGGTCTTTTCCCTCCATATCTCTGGATAGAAGTGGCAATTTTGTGATTGTGTGGCAAGATTATCGCAATGGGAATGCCGATATTTACGCTCAGCGTTATACATCCAATGGCGTTCCCATAGGATCCAATTTTAAAGTCAACGATGACAGTGGCGATTCACTTCAAGAATATCCTTCTATATCCCATGATGCAGATGGAAATTTTACAATTGTGTGGGTGGATCAACGGAATGAGAACCGGGATATTTACGCTCAGCGTTATTATTCAGACGGCACTCTCATAGGGGCAAACTTTAAAGTCAACGATGACAACAGCAGTGCAGATCAATCACTCCCCTCGATATCGCTAAATGGATCTGGTAATTGTGTGATTGTGTGGCAAGATTATCGCAATGGGAATGCCGATATTTACGCTCAATGTTACACCTCAGAGGGCATTCCGATAGGATCGAACTTCCAGGTTAATGATGACAACAGCAATACAAGTCAAGTGTTACCTTCCACATCATTGGATATGGCTGGTAATTTTGTGATTGTGTGGCAAGATCATCGTAATAGAGATACCGATATATATGGACAAAGTTATACTTCGAATTGCACTCCTGTAGGGTCAAACTTTAAAATTAACGATGATCGTGGTAGTGCAAGGCAAAGGTATTCTTCCATATCTCTGGATAGAAGTGGCAATTTTGTGATTGTTTGGGAAGATTATCGCAATGGATATGCTGACATATTCGCTCAACGTTATACATTTGACGGCATTCCCATCGGGTCAAACTTTAAAGTCAACGATGACAGTGGTAGTGCGGGACAGTGGTATCCAGCTATTTCATTGGATTCGCGGGGCAGTTTTGTGATAGTATGGCACGATCAACGCAATGGGGATTGGGATATTTATGCTCAGCGTTATGCATCAGACGGCACACCAAGAGGACCCAATTTCAGGGTCAATGATGACAATAGTAGCGCACGGCAAAGATGCCCGTCTGTATCATTAAGTAAGGAAGGTTATTTTGTGATTGCGTGGGAGGATTATCGAAATGGAAATGCTGATATTTACGCTCAGCGTTATGACCTTGGCGGTATTCCCATTGGATCGAACTTCAAGGTTAATGATGACAACGGTAGTGAATGGCAAAGGACTCCCTCTATATCATTGGATGCAAAGGGCAATTTTGTAATTGCGTGGGTAGATCGACGTAATGGGGATTGGGATATTTATGCTCAGCGTTATGACTCGCATGGCACCCCAATTGGATCAAATTTTAAAGTAAATGATGACAGCGGCGATGTAACTCATTGGTTTCCTTCCATATCGCTGGATACTTATGGCAATTTTGTGATTGTCTGGATGGATAATCGTGATGGGGATTGGGATATTTATGGTCAGCGATACAAATCAAATGGCGCACCCATCGGAACGAACTTCAAAGTCAATGAGGATGATGGTAAAGCATGGCAATGGCGACCCTCTATATCCCTGGTTGCTAAGGACAATTTTGTCGTTGTATGGCAGGATAATCGTAATGGGGATTGGGATGTTTACGGTCAACGTTATACTTCGGACGGTATGCCTATGGGTAACAATTTTGTGGTGACAAAGCATAAAAATAGAAACCAATTTATCCCAAATGTAAAATTATGGAATCAACGGATTTATACGACATGGACGACCAGCCATGTGGGCGGCACCGGCTACGACATCTGGGCCAATGTGTTGGATTGGAACGATCCCTACACCGGTATGGAAACCGGTTCGGAAGCAACCATCGCGGCTTACGCGTTGCATCCCAATTACCCCAATCCCTTCAACCCCAAACGACGATTCGTTATGCGTTGCCCCGGGCAGGGGATGTGACGCTGGTGATATACAACAGTCTGGGCCAGAAAGTGCGTACACTGGTTAACTGGCGTCAAACAGCCGGCCGTTACACGGTGCAATGGGATGGCCGGGATGAGAGCGGTCTGAATGTACCCGCAGGTATTTATTTCTACCGCCTGAGGGCTGGCCAATTTGAGCAGGTGCGCAAAATGGTACTGATGAAATAAGGAAAATATTCCTTATTTCAACACCACCATCTTACGGGCCGTTTTTCCATGGCCCGTTTGTAGCTGGTAAAGATAGACGCCGCTGGGAACCGATTGGCCGGAACTGTTCACTCCATTCCATCGGATTGTGTGAATTCCCGCTTTTTGGAACCGATCCACCAGGGTGATGATCGACCGACCCCGAATGTCAAAAATCCGCACCACCACGTGTTCCCGGTGGGGAAGGGAATATCGGATCATCGTGGTTGCATTGAAGGGATTGGGAAAATTGGGATAGAGTATCATCCGGTTTGCCACCGGCACCGGTTCCGGGGAACCCATGGCTGTTTCCAGCTCGGGAGTAAAGGCATAAACTAAGGTGTCCCGAACCACCAGAGCAATGTCCCCGTTGACCCGGGGTGGGGCATAAACCCAGTTGCCTTCAACCGTTAATGGGACAAGCGCTCCCCGATAACCGTTGTAGGCATACATCTTACGTTGCCAGTCCGGTGTTTGAATCAGTCCAACGGTTTGACCACAATACACGTATTGCGGGGTTTCGGGAATGGTTTGCATTTCCCACAGATGATTTATCGTATTGTATGTATATACCGTATTCGAGCCGGCCATGATCAGGGCAACGGATGTCCCGCTGGCAACGCCAGAGCTGGAGATGGTCTGGGGAATATCATATGTTACATTTAACGTGGCATCGTACAATGTGAACTTTTCGGTGGTGATGACGTAAGCCAGCATCCCGCTGGCATGGAGCTGATTGGGTTGCACCGGGGAAGTAAAGGGAATCAGAAGGTGGGTGTCCAGGATGCCCGAATAAAAGAACACTTCGTTATTATTCCCATAGGTGCTGAAGAGGGCCAGGTACGGGGTATTTGGGCCAGAGCCCCGGTTTAAAGGAAGAGTATGCTCCGTGACGCGATCCCGTTGTTCGTGAAATGTCTGTAAATAGAGGATGCTGGAATTGTCTGCTGGCTCTTTAATAACCAGTCCAAAATGGTCGCCAAATATGCGACTGTGCAGGGTGGCTGGATTGTGTGAAAGGGAATGAGACGCTCCCGTGGACACGGAGTAAAACCAGGTGCGGGTGGAGTCGTAGCCGGCCAGAACGGTGCCCCCGCAACTGGCACTGCCCTGCTTGAGTCCCGGCATCAGCAGGGAAAATGTTTGATCCACACCGGAAAATAGCAAGAAGTTGGTGTTCTGATTCTGATGGATCAGTGGAATCACCGCAAACTGCCCCCCACAACGCCACATGCCCACGTTCCACTCGCTTTCGTGGTATCCCCAGCTGTGCTGTACCCAATCACCCGATCGTGTGTCGAAGCCGTACGACGTCAGGACGTAATTATCGGGATCACTCACCAGCTGTTTTGTGGAAAAGACAAAGGTGGTTCGCGTGGTAACCTGCGCCGGATTGTAATCCACCTGTGGATCCAGTCGGTAAAGGTTGGAAGAGATGGTCTCAAACCGATTGGTGAATGCGCTGTATCCGATGTATTGATAACCGTCCCCGGCCTCCCGAAAGGCCACAAATCCGTGATTGAGCCGCCAGGCATCCTGTGTTACATAACCCCCATCCGGCAACACCGCAAACGCATGTGCCGGCAAGCTGTAAGCAATATTGGAATATTGATTATCAAATGGATTGGCCAGGGTGATTCCCACGTAATCATCGATCGACCAGAACTGTCCGTGACCGCGGGAATATTCGAAGGATAGGGAGTAAGGGAGGGCCTGCCACTGTCCCAGCTCCCCATCAAACACGTACACGTAGCTATCGGTAACAAACCAGGCCAGCTTTTCCCCGGCACCCCAGCTGCGTTCTTTGAGCCAGGGGTCGGGATCCAGAGGCTGGCCCCGGTACGTCAGGGTGTCCCAGCTGGAGGTAATCCCGCTGAATCCCACCAGAAACGAATCGCTATACGCCATGGCCACCTGACCGGCTACCGCCAATCCCCGGAACGTCTGGGTTCCAGGAAAATCCACAGTTGACCAGCGGGATGTTCGGATATCGAAAAAGTAAATGAATGCAGCCGATTGGCAGGTTACCGCAGCCACCGTTTTCCCACATCCGTGCAACCATTCTCCGCTCATGTCCCGCGAAATGGGCTGTGCGATCCAGGAACCATTTTGAGAGAGCAGGGGAGTCACCAGGGTGGCCATGAACATCAGGGCCAGTCCAAGGTACAGAAGGCATGAAAACGATTGCCGTTTCATGAGACTGTCCTCCCTCCATTCAAATGATGGTGAATGGTTATTTTAAAAGATCAAAAATCCCGGGGAGCCTGTCATTCGATGGGTGCAGATATTGCCAGCCGCTGAATGTATAAACTCAACGTGCGTTATCGGCAATTTCAATCGTTTCAAACAATCTAAGGGGATTTTTCATTAATTGCAACCATTTCTGGGGCGGAGCAGCATTTTGCGGTTACTGTTCAGACGATTGTTTCACCGGTTGAAAAATTGGTGCTTTCTGCTTAAATTACCCGCTGATTTGAAATTCACTTGGATTAATCGATGACACCTGTTCCACGGTTGTTCGAGAAGCGGCGGTTTCCCCTGGTGTTTGCGCATCGAGGGGCTCATGCGGTCGCTCCGGAGAATTCCCTTCAATCCTTCGAAGAGGCCATCCAGATGGGTTGCGATGGCATCGAGCTGGATATCCGGTTTACGGCTACGCGGGACATTGTGGTGTTTCACGATCGGCGGCTACTGCGAATGACCGGTAGACTGGGCAAAGTGCACAAAATGCCCATCGAGAAGCTGAGACGCATTTATCTTCGGGGCGATCCCAATCATCGCATTCCCACCCTGGAGGATGTGCTGGATCTGTTACGCGATCGGGTGTTGATTAATCTGGATATTAAACCGCACCCCTTTTACATGGATGGACTGGAAGCCCGATTGGTAAAGATGCTCCGCGATTTTAAACTGCGGGAGAATATCATCATTTCTTCCTTTAATTTTAAAATTTTAAAGCGAATTGCAGCCCTGGCGCCAGAATATCATCTGGGATACATTTTCCGGCACAAAATTTACACCCTGTTCATCGAACAGGAAATCTTGCACTCCATGCATCCCAACCACCGACTGGTCAACCAGTTTTATGTGGATCATTTGCATGAGCGGGGATTTGCCATTCATGTGTGGACGGTGGATCGGCCAAAGGCCATGGAAAAGATGATCCGGCTGGGGGTGGATGCGATCATTACCAACAAACCGGAAGTGTATTTTCAGGTGGTCAAAAAGATTCGGGAAACATCCCCACTGGTCACCCAGGGATAATTTACACCCCAACCCGTTGGCGACATCATGACCCTTACCCCTCAGGAATTGGCCCGACGCATTAAGGAACGCGCGCTTGCCGAAGGATTTAGTGCAGTGGGGATTACCACGGCGGATTCCCTGCCAGAAGAAGCCGATCGACTGCGCTGGTGGCTTGATCGTCGGTATCATGGTACCATGGACTGGATGGCCCGATATGGGGATCATCGGGCCCGACCGCAGTCTTTTTTTCCAGATGCTCGATCCGTGGTAATGGTAGCGTTGAATTACTATCGGGAGAATGAGCCCATCTCCCGCACCCCTGATGAGGGCAACGTTTCCATTTACGCCCGGGGACGCGATTATCACCGGGTGATGCGCAAGAAATTAAAACGGTTGCTGAGATACATCCAGGAATTGCAGCCGGAGGCAAAAGGGCGGGTTTGTGTGGATTCGTTTCCCATCATGGAAAAGCCGCTGGCCCGACGGGCGGGATTGGGTTGGATTGGTAAGCACACCAATTTGATTTTAAAACAGCGAGGATCGTACTTCTTTTTGGGAGCCCTGCTGCTGTCGCTGGAGCTACCACCGGATACGCCGTTTGAAATGGATTTTTGTGGCCGCTGCACCCGATGCCTGGATGCCTGTCCCACCGATGCCCTGATAGCTCCCTACGTGCTGGACGCCAGCCGCTGCATTTCTTATTTAACGATTGAGCACGTGGGTGAGATTGCCCCCGATCTGGAAGACCAGATGGGAAATTGGGTATTCGGTTGCGATATCTGTCAGGAGGTCTGCCCCTGGAACCGCTTCAGTCAGGATACAGCGGAAACCGATTTTCGCAGCCGGATTCCGGACGGGTGGTGGAAACTGTCCCGGATGGTTCGCATGAGCCGGGAGCAGTTCGAAAAGATATTCCGGGGCACGCCGGTCATGCGTGCGGGGTATGAGCGGTTCATGCGGCAGGTGAGACGGGCCTATCGGCTCTGGAAACAGTCGCCGGCAGTACATCCTCAGGCGTCCAGAGAAAAATAGCCCATTCGCGATGCTTAAATAAAATTAGGCATTAAACCGCGAATCGCGTGAATAAAGCCAGAAAGTATCTGCAAAATCGCGAATAAACCCTGGAACAAATTCTCATTCAGACACAAGCCAATGTATTTTATTATTTTTACCCATTGTGCTAATTAGACAACCCAAACCGTTAAAGTGGTTCTACAACTTATTGTTACTATAGGAGTTATTCACCCAGATAAATCTGGGTGTTAATGAATGAGAAATTCTATTAACTCCTGTCTTCAGCCAGAAGTATGGATAATGTAACCGGTTGATTCTTAATCGTTTTAACGGTTTTTCTAAATACTTGCTTTATCCTGAAGTAGCACAACGGGTTATTTTTTTATCCCAAATAAAGCGTTAAACCACGAATCACGCGAATGAATTCGAATAAAATCAACAAAATAGCGAATATATCCAAGAAAACACTTTCATTCAGATATAAACCAATGCATTTTATTATTTTTATTGGTGTTAATTCGTGTAATTCGCGGTTCTAATGCATAATCTGGGTTTATTGGTTTTAATTCGTGTCATTCGTAGGTTACTGCATAATCTGAATGAATTCGTGTCATTCGTAGGCTCACGCAAAATTGGGGTTAACGACTTTGTAGCAGCGAATCCACCAGCTGGGGAATGTTGAGTTCTTTCAGCCGTTTCCCCGGTATGGTTTTCAAAAGCTGATCCTGGGCATCATAAATGAATAGTCCATGCGATCCCAGCTGATAGAGGGACAAATCGGCCTTCGCATCGGCGGTGGTGGCGTCCACAATCACCACGCGCAGCTTGCCCCGGTGGGTCTGTTCCAGGCCATTCACGATGGCCTCAATTCGCTGGCAGGTCGGTCAGGTGGGGATGGAGTAATAAATCAGTGTCAGCCGGAGTTCATTCAGATGTTCCGATGGAATGGGTTCTGCATTTCGATCGCTCTGGCATTGAATATACAATAAAAGAAATAATCCCAATACCAGACCATAGCGGATGCGACCTTTCATCAGCGCCTCGTACCATTTCTATCTGGCAAAAATTTAGAAAAAATCCCGGGATAAGGCAAATCCCGGGATGAATTGGGTTCCCCCCACCCATTGGGATGCATCATCAATTGACGTGTGGCTGGGGACGCAGCTGAGGTGTGGCTTCGTTTTCGTTTACCCGAAATGCATTGAGCGATTCGTACAGGGACTCGACCATGGAATTGAGATTGTCTGCCGTCCGGGCAATCTCATTGATTTCGGAAGCCGATTCCTGTGTAATGCTGTTGATGACTTCAATGTTCTGACTGATCTGTTCGCTGGCGGTGGCCTGTTCGTTGCTGGCCAGGGCCAGTTGTTGCATCATGTTTTTCACGTTTTCCACCACGGAAATGATCTCCTGTAGGGAATCGCCTGCCACATCGGCAATCTTAATGCCCTCTTCGGCATCATTCAGGCTTTCCTGGACGGCCTTCACCACGCGGGCAGTGTTGCTTTGAATCTGATCGATAATCGCTTTGATCTCGGTGGTGGAATCTGCTGCCTTCTGTGCCAGCTTCCCCACTTCGCCAGCCACCACGGCGAACCCCTTGCCCTGCTCACCCGCCCGGGCGGCTTCGATGGCTGCGTTCAGTGCCAGCAGGTTGGTCTGTTCGGTGATATCGGTGATAACGGAAATGATCTCCCCAATCTGTTGAGCCGAGCTATCCAGTCGGGTCATCATTTCCTGAATTTTTTCCACCGAGGTGGATATCTTACGCATTTGCTGAATGGCCTGATCGATGGACTGTGCACCCTCGTGGGCAACCTGAAAAGCCTTTTGGGCCATCTCCGAAGATTCCTGCGAATTGCGCGCACTTTCGATGATGGTGGCGTTCATTTCCTCCACGGCGGCGGATAAGTCCCGGGTGCGACTGGCCTGTTCCTGAGCCCCCCTGGCCAGTTCCTCCGAGCGCGAGCTTAAATCCATGGATGCATCGGATAGCGTGGTACCGATCGATTTCAGTTGAACGATCAGGTTGCTGAGATTTACTTTCATCATGCGTAACCCGTCGTACAGGCGGGCGATTTCCTCGTCACTGGCCTGGTGATTGACCTCGATGGCAAAATTGCCCCGGGAAAATTCCTCGACGATGGATAGAATGGTAGCCACTTCCTGTTCCAGGTAGCGCCGAATCTTTTCGACTTCGTAAATGGTCGATTTGGCACTGATAGCCGCCGCGGTCAGTTTGGAGATCAGTTCCAGGTGATGGCGGGTGTCGTCCTCCCAATCCTGACGTTTACCCAACACGATGGCACAGGCAATGGTGGAATTCATGAAAACCAGCGGCGCCACCCAGACGCTCTGAAATCCGTGTTGCTTCCACCCCGCGGGAAATTCCGGCTGGTTGGCCCGCCATTCCCGAAATTCCTGATGCTGGAAAGCTCCCGTTAGTAGGGGATGACCGGCATCCATGCGCACCAGTTCGTTTACCAGATAATCGGGCAGATCGTTGGGTTTAACATCTTTTATCTGCTGAGTCTTGGGATCCACCACAATCAACATGGCGCTATCGGCTTCTGTAAGCGACTGGATGCCATTCACCACGGTGGAGTAGGTGGAATCCAGATCGTGCTGTTCAATGGAATGAATCGTGGTTTCAATGATGATGTTGGTGGCGTGGATTTTACGCTTCAGGGTTTGCACCATGGCCTGAAAGCTTCGGGCCAGATCCCCAATCTCGTCCTTAGAAGACGAGTCGATCACCGTGTCGTAATCTCCAGAGGCAATTTGAATGGCTTTATCCTTGAGGGCGTTCAGGGGAACCGAAATCTTGCGCATGCTGACGAAAAGAATGGCCAACAGCACCAGGGCATTGATAACAAAGAGGATGGTCTGGGTGGATTTTACGTCGGAGAGGTTGGCATTGGCTAAATTGGCCGCAATTCCTGTTGTGGCATTCGTTTGTTCAAATAAGCGGTTACTTTCTTCGTGGAGCTCACTCACCAGCTCAGGGTTGTCGTCCACCAGGGACAATACTTTTCGGTATCGATTCCAGATATGTTGAATTTTTTCCAGTTCTGCCCGGTATTTTTTATTGGTCGCTGCTGGCAAGTTTAACTGGTTATTCCCATGGATCAATCCATTTAAAATCAGATCATATTCCTGAGCAATGCGTTCAATTTCCTTTTGGGTATCCATTCCATACGATTTTTCCAATGAGAGCTGTGCCAGTCGAAAGGTAAGTGCTCTTAATTTGCCATTTAAATTCACAATGTGACTGTCAACATCCATTTCCTTTAGTTGTTGGAATGTGAGGATTAAGCCAACAATAAGCATGAAGGCGATGATTCCAACAAATATATTTAGCAATACTTTGATCCTCATTTGAACCCCCCATTCTCTATGACATCCATGTGAAAATGCTTGAATACTTTAACGTTCAGGGGAAGCCCCTGCCAAACCTTTTACATCGATTTAAAAATTCGGTAATTTTTGTTTTGACTTTAAAAAATTTTTTAAGCGGGATAGTTTTTTAATGTTGCCTATTGAGAAAGTCAAATGTTGATTTTGAAAAAGACCTTTTACTGTCTGGTATAAAAGAGACTAATTCCTCAATTTTTGACATCCGGATGGCGAATTTTATCCGGGGACGTTTGAATTGGAACTTTTTTCGGGTTATATTTGTGCGTTTATCGGATTTGAAAAAAGCGAAACAAAGACTGGAATCCGGGATCGAGATGAACAACGCGCATTCAGCCCATACCCAGGCTCCGGCGGATAAGGCACTGCGGGTGGCCTTTTACACGTTTGGATGCCGACTCAATCAGGCGGAAACGGCGATCATTGAGCAGAGTTTCCGTCAACAGGGATACCGCATTGTCGATGTCCGTGAACCGGCGGATGTGGTGGTGATTAATACCTGTACGGTCACCGAAAATGGCGATGCCGACACCCGGCGGTTGATTCATCGCGTGGTGCGAACCAATCCTTCTGCGCGCATTGCTCTGGTGGGCTGCCAGGCGCAGGTGCAGCGGGACAGGTTGCTGGAAATGCCCAATGTTTATTGGGTGGTCGGCAATGCCGAAAAAATGGAATTTTTATCCATCCTGCAGGAGGGTATTCCAGAAACCCCGGTGGTGCGGACGCCAACTATTCCACGCACACCTTTTACCATCCCGGTAGCAGGATTGGATACGCGTCATACCCGGGCCAATTTAAAAATCCAGGACGGGTGCGATTTCTTCTGTAGCTTTTGTGAAATCCCATTTGCTCGCGGTCGCGCCCGCAGTCGGGAATTTCAGGACATCATTCGTGAGGCGCGGGAATTGGTGCGCGCCGGCCATCACGAGCTGGTGTTGACCGGGATTAACATCGGTACCTATTCCGATGGGGATAAACAGCTGGTGGATGTTGTGGAAGCATTGCTCAGCATTCCAGAACTGTGGCGATTGCGGATTTCTTCCATCGAGCCTACAACCATTCCAGACGCACTGGTGGAATTGATGCAATCGCACGAGCGGTTCTGTCGCCATCTGCATGTGCCCCTGCAAAGCGGGAGCAATCGTATTCTGGCTCGCATGAAGCGCAAATACACCGCGGAGGAATTTGCTGAATTCATCTGGCGTGTTCATCAGCAAATCCCTGAAGTGTGTCTGGGTACCGATGTCATTGTGGGATTTCCCGGAGAAACCGATGACGATTTCGAAGAAACCTATCGCTTGTTGAAGGAATTGCCGCTGGCCTATTTCCACGTCTTCCGATATTCAGAAAGGGATCATGCGCCCAGCCGGCGGTATGCCGATAAAGTGGATCGCGAGGTGATCATAGAACGAAGTGCCCGCTTGCGTGAACTGAGTGCCCGCAAACGGCGTTTATATTACCAGCAATTTATTGGGAAAACGGAACGAGTGCTCTTCGAACAAAAGAAAGGTGGGTTCTGGATTGGGTTAACCGATACCTATATTCGGGTGAAGGTACAATCGGATCAGGATTTACACAATCGGTTGATGTCGGTGCGCTTAACCGGTGTAGAGGATCAAATGATGACGGGAATCATCCTATGAAAAAAGTATATATCGAGACATACGGCTGCCAGATGAACGAGTATGATACGGAGCTGGTGAAGACCATTCTGGGGAAGGAAGAAGACTACCAGTTTATCGACTCCCCGGATGAGGCTGAAATTATTTTGCTCAATACCTGCTCGGTGCGGGATAATGCCAACCGCAAGGTGTTTAACCGCATCCATCAGATCAAACAGAAGCGCAATGGCGACAAAGTGCTGATCGGTATCCTGGGATGCATGGCCACCAATTTCCGTCAGCAGTTGTTAAAGGATCCGCACCTGCCCATCGATTTTATCGCCGGCCCGGATAGCTACAAACGATTGCCCCAGCTGATTCGACGGGTGGAAACCACGGGTGAAAAGAGCTTCGATGTGACCCTGTCGGAATTTGAAACCTATTCGGATGTGTATCCCACCCGGGAGGGCGGAGTGAATGCCTGGATTGCGGTTATGCGAGGATGCGATAATTTCTGCACCTTCTGTGTGGTGCCTTACACCCGGGGACGGGAACGAAGCCGCGATCCCGAAAACGTAGTTGCAGAAGTGCGCCGATTGGCTGAGGAAGGGTTCCGGCAGGTGACGCTGTTGGGACAGAACGTGAATTCCTATAATTACCAGGGGAAAGATTTTGCCTATTTGCTGGAGCGGGTGAGCGAAGTCGATGGCATCGAACGCATCCGATTTACCTCTCCTCATCCCAAAGATTTCCCCGACAGTTTGCTGCGGGTGATTGCGGAGAATCCAAAGGTCTGTCGGCAAATCCATTTGCCGTTACAGGCGGGGAATGATCGAATCCTGGCATTGATGAATCGGACTTACACCCGGGCGGAATTCTTGAAACTGGTGGAAAAAATTCGCCGACTGATGCCCGATGTGGTGTTGACCACGGACATTATTGTGGGATTTCCCACGGAAACAGATGAGGAATTTGAGGATACTGTGCGCGTGGTGGAGACGGTGCAGTTCGATTCGGCATTTATTTTTAAATATTCTGAGCGTCCCAAAACCATTGCTGCCCGGAAATATCCTGATGATGTTCAGGACGAAGTGAAAACGGAGCGCATTGTGCGATTGAACGAGATTCAGAAAAAAATTTCCTATCAAAAAAATTGTGCCCATGTGGGAGAAGTTCACGAAGTTTTGATCGAGCAGGAGTTTACCAAAAAATCCCCGAATCATTTCCAGGGACGCAACGAAGGCAATAAAATAGTAATATTCCCCAGGGGGGATTATCGAAAGGGGCAATTTGTACGCGTAAAGATCCTGGAAGCCACCCCCCATGCCCTGAGAGGCGAAGTGGTTGAAGTGCTGGAAAAGTAATGAGATAGCCTGTTTTTAATTGCCCGCTTTATTGAAATAGCTAAATGTTTACTCACCAAAATATTGCTTTCGAGTAAAAAATTTATAATTTTTCCCCAAAAAATTCCGATATTTTGAATTATTAAAAGTGGTATTCGAAATTTTTTAGTAAAATTTTTAATGGAGTTGTTTTTCCAAATGTGGAATTAAAAGCGCGAAAACTTGAAAATTTCGTAAAAATGACTTCCATTAGGAAACAGATCCGCGCGTTTACCATTCGCTATCTGGCTGGACTTTCCCTAATTGCTCTTCTAAGTCTCTCGGGATATGAAGTATTGCGATTATCTTTACGAACCCAATCCAATGATGCTCCGGTAATCAATTTATCCGGTCGCCAGCGAATGCTTTCCCAAAAACTAACCCGAGAGCTTTTACAGTTAATTCATGCTGAAGATTCGCTAATCCGAAAGCATTACAAAGCTCGATTAAAAGAAACTGTGGCTACCTGGAAACGGGTTCAACAGGGCCTGCAATTTGGCGATAAAGAATTGGGACTTCCCGGTAACAATAGTCCAACAGTACAGGCGTTGTTTCAACAAATCCAGCCGTATTTCGTCCAGATGGCCGAGTTGGTAGACAAGGTTTTAACCATGCCAGATGCGGAAATAAAAAGTTTAACAATCCAAAAACCTTTAATCGAAAGTTTTTTGAATGCATCGGACAATTACCTGAAACTAATGGACAAAATTGTTTTTCAATATGCCGCTGAAGCAAATGAGCGGGTTCAGGAATTGAAAATCATCGCTTTCGTGATGGCGCTGTCCATTTTGGGATTACTTGCGATTGAAGCCCTGTTCATTTTCCAGCCCATGATTCACAGCATTAAGCGGTCTTATAAGAGGTTATTCGATATCAATCGGCAACTGCAAGACGACATTGAAAAAAGGAAGCAGGCTGAGCAAGCTGTTCAACAAAATGTCAAATTGCAACGGGTCATCAATTCGCTATTACAAATTTCTTTAGATGAAATCCCTTTAACCTTAAAACTTGAACATGCATTAGAAATCATTTTCTCCTTTTTTGATTTTTGGCCTCAGAAAAAAGGTGCCATTTTTTTAACGGATCATCAAAATAATCGCCTTCGACTGGTTGTTTCGAAAAACTTCCCTGAAAAGCAGAAACAAGTTTGTGCCTACGTTCCCATTGAAGAATGTTTATGTGGAATGACGGCTGTGCAATGCCAGATGCGATTTTCCCACCTGGAATCGACAGATTCCATGCGTTTTCAACAGGATGGACATTTTCAGTGCGGTCATGTTCCCATTGTGAGTGATAAGTTATTGGGAGTCTTGGTAATTTATACGAATGAAGACCGCCCAATTTTAAGTGATTTTAAAGAATACCTGGGCGCAATTTCTCATACTCTGGCTGAATTAATAGAACACAGCGAAGCTGCAACTGAATTGAAACAACAATTACGATTTGAGCAAGGTTTGAATCGGATTTCGGAAACGATTATTCAGATTCTGGATTCACAGAAAGTTCTTGAACACATGGTGGTGGTTGCCGGTCAGGTGTTAAAATTGGATCGTTGTCACCTTTTAGAAATTGACTTAAATAAGAACCGAATTCGACATGTGAGTGAATGGAGTGACCCGGAGAAATCACCTGCGAAAGCAGTTTCAGATGAGCAATTGTTAAACGACCTTTTGAAAGTGGATGCGATTTTTGGGGAAAAACCTCATTATCGAATCAGTGTATTCAACGGGGACAACGGAAAGGCTTCTTTTAATACTTTTGAAAACTGGCATCGCGTCTCCCAATCAAAATCAACATTGTGGTATCCTTTCTACCTTAAGGAAGCGCGGTATTATATGTTAGTTTGTGATAGTATTGAAAAGGTGCACTACTGGAAGGATGCAGAAATTAATTTCCTCAAAGTGTTGTGTCGGTTTGTAGAAACGGCTTTAGAGAAGATTCGTTTGGTAGAGCAACAACAGCAAACACATAAATACGAAATACGGAAATTGGCAACCCTTATTCAACAAATTCCGGTATCCATTGTACTAACAGACGTCAATGGTATTATCCAATTTGTTAATCCAGCATTTAGTAAAATTACGGGCTATAGTTCAGAGGAAGCCATTGGCCAAAAACCCAATATTTTGAAGAGCGGAAAACACGATGATCAGTTTTATAAAGAAATGTGGCAAAAAATTACAGCCGGAGAACACTGGAAGGGAGTTCTTATAAATAAGAAGAAAGATGGCAGTGAATATTATTGCGATAATTTAATATTCCCCATCGTAGATTCATCGGGTAAAATCATTAACTATGTTGCTATTAGTCAGGATATCACCCGACAGAAAAAAATGGAAGCCCAGATTCATCAAATGCAGAAAATGGAGTCCATTGGGTTGCTGGCGGGCGGGATTGCTCATGATTTTAATAATTTATTAACGGTGATTAATGGGTATGCGCAATTGGCTATAATGCGATTGGATAAAAATCATTCACTTTATAACATTGTGAAGGAAATTTTACATGCCGGTCAGCGGGCCGAGAATTTAACCAGTCAGCTGTTGGCATTTAGTCGAAAGCAGCCCCACAAACCGGAGGTTTTAAATATAAATGATGTCATCGCTTCGCTTTACAAGATGTTGCGTCGATTGATCAGTGAGGACATTCAAATCGAAACGGTTCTTGCTGACGGATTGCCAAATATTAAGGCTGATAAATCCCAGATCGAGCAGATTTTAATTAATTTGGTGGTCAATGCACAGGATGCAATCAAGGCGCTGGATAAACCTGTTCCAACCAAAAAAATTCTAATTGAAACCGGTCAGGCCTTCTTTGATAAGAGTTATGTAAAAAATCACCCACACAGAACAGAAGGGCATTATGTGTATTTTGCAGTGACCGATAACGGAATTGGAATGGATGAAACGATCAAAGCCCACATTTTTGAACCCTTTTTTACCACCAAAGAAAAGCATCAGGGAACAGGATTGGGTTTATCCACAGTTTATGGAATCGTGAAACAGAATTGTGGTCATATTGACGTGTACTCAGAGCCGGGGATGGGTTCAACGTTTAAGATTTATTGGCCGGTGATTCAAGAAGAGATAAAAAAGAAAAAGGAATTTCTAAAGCAAGCATCATGGTCGGGTCGGGAAAAGATTTTGATTGTTGAAGATGATCCCAGTGTCCGAAAGTTTGCTGTGGATGCCCTGACTTCTTTAGGATACAAAGTTTCTGAGGCCCCGAACGGACAGGCGGCCTTGCAATTGCTGAAAAGCAAGAAAAACAAATTTGACCTGATCATTACCGACATGGTCATGCCGGAAATGAACGGAAAAGAATTTGCAGATGCAGTGAAAAAACAGCATCCCAATATGAAGATTATTTTTGCTTCCGGTTATACAAACAATTATTTGAGTAAGAATGGGGCATTATCCGAGGACATTCATTTCTTGCCAAAGCCTTACTATATCCACACCCTGGCCCGTGCTGTACGCAAAGTTTTAGACACCCCGAATCAGAATTAATCGCAAATAATGCATTCAACCGCGAATCACACGAATGAAACCAAAAAATATCTACAAAATCGCGAATAAACCACAAAACACATTTTCATTCAGATATCATCCAATGAATTTTATTGGTTTTATTTGTGTTCATTCGTGTCATTCGTAGGCTATTGCTTAATCTGGTTTCATTCGCATGATTTGTGGTTTCGTGCATAATCTTCGCACACCCCCTATTTCTGCCCAATTTTGAAAATTGCGAAAAGGATGAGCATTGCTCCCATAACGCTGCGCCAATCGGGAATTTCATGCCACAAAAGCAATCCCCACATGGCCGAGAAAACCACGTTGATGTAAGTCACGTTGGTGGCACGGGCGGCGGTTACTGTGTGAAGTCCGCGAGTTAAAAACACCTGAGCAATCTGAGTGGAAACGCCAACCCCGAGTAACATCAACCATTCCCATCCCCGGGGCATGACAAAATTTGAGGCGACCAGCGGTAAGGAGAATAAGATAGACACTGCCGGAAGGGATAAGATGATGTGCAACGGGTGATCGGTTTCTCTTAATTTTCGAACCAGATTATAGGCCACGCCGGCTCCCATGGCACCAATTAAGCCAACCGTTGCCGGGAGAAATTGAAGATTCAGTCCTGGACGAATGATCAACAGAATCCCCACGAACGCCAGCAGGAAGTAACCCCATAGTCGAAGCGGAGTCGGTTCTTTCAGGATGAAAATGGCCAGGAGGGCTGTAAACAGGGGACTGGTGTACTGGAGCATGACCGAATCGGCAATGGGGATGTGCGTCAGCGTGAAATAGAACGCCGAAAGTCCGACAAATCCGAAAAATCCGCGCAAGAACAGCAGTTTATGATTATTCCCCAGCAGGGGCAGGCCTTTTCGCCGGATCCAGTATGCGGTAATGGCAAATACGATGATGCTGCGAAAGAGCACTATTTCCTGGGACGGGATGCGCGAGCCAGTTGCTTTCACAAAAACCGCCATTAAGCTAAAGAAAAAGGCGGCCAGGAGCATGTCGAGGATACCACGCGAAAATTCCATATTTCCCGGAACAGTTTTTATCTCTGGGCGCTGGGAATATAGCAACCTTCTTCGCGGAATTCAGGCGAAAGAAAAATTCTCTGGAAAAGCCATCGATACCGATCCGATTTTAACCCGGATTATGCCTTAGACCACGAATGACACCAATTAACACGAATAAAAAATCCATTTGATTATATCTGGATGAAAATTCGTTTCGAGGTTTATTCTCGATTTTGTGGATATTTTATCCCAAATAATGCGTTAAACCACGAATCACGCGAATGAGTTCGAATCATATCAACAAAATAGCGAAAATATCCGGGAAAACATTTTCATCCAGATAGAATCCAGTGCATTTGATTATTTTTTGTTGGTGTTCATTCGTGTAATTCGTAAGCTATTGCATAATCTGGGTTTATTGGTTTCATTCGTGTGATTGGCGGTTTAATGCATTATTTGGGTTTAATGCAACATTTGGATCTGATACGTTCCGTTGTATGGATTGGGCAAAACAAACCACGAAATACCTTCACCATTCTAAATGAACGCAACATGTGAATATGTGAAAATTGGAAAACAATTTGCGGTCACATACCTGGAAATTGTCGCGGAATCCGGGATAAATTTGTCCTTGCATTTGGGAGGTGCAAAAGTTATATTTTTCCGCCATTTATAGGCAATTGGGGCGGTAGCTCAGTTGGTTAGAGCGCCACGTTGACATCGTGGAGGTCGTCAGTTCGACTCTGGCCCGCCCCACAAATCGCGGCCACGAATGTTCCATTCGTGGCTTTGTTTAATTTTTTTATGGGTATACACCGATGAGTTCGCAGAAAGTCAAACTGAGATTCCCGGATGGCCAGGAAAAGGAATATCCCGCTGGCATCACCGGGGAAGAAATCGTCAGGGAAATCAGCCCGCGGCTGGCCAAAGAGGCCATTGCCGTGAAGCTTAACGATAAAATCATTGAACTCACCCGTCCCATTACCGAGGATGGGGACATTCGTTTTCTGACGTTTGCTGACAAGGAGGGGCGTGAGGTTTTCTGGCACAGCTCCGCCCACCTGATGGCTCAGGCGATCAAACGCATTTACCCGGAAGCCAAACTGGGCATCGGGCCGCCCATTGAGGATGGCTTTTATTACGACATCGAGCTGGATCGCCCCATTACCCCGGAAGATTTCGAAAAAATTGAGGCGGAGATGGCCCGGATTGTGGAGGCGGATTATCCCATCGTTCGGAAAGAGTTGCCCCGGCAAAAGGCCATCGAATTCTTCAAAAACATTCGCGAAGATTTGAAAATCGAATTAATTAACGATTTCCCGGATGAAGAGGTCATTTCGGCTTATTCTCAGGGAGAATTTACCGATTTATGTCGCGGCCCGCATGTACCATCTACCGGTCGGTTGGGCAAGCATTTTAAGCTGCTGAGTGTGGCGGGGGCCTACTGGCGCGGGGACGAAAACAACAAGATGTTGCAGCGGATTTACGGTACCAGCTATCCCAAAAAGAAGATGCTGGAAGAGCATCTGCACCGCATTGAGGAGGCGAAAAAACGGGATCATCGAAAACTGGGGAAACAACTGGACCTGTTTTCCATCCAGGAAAGCATTGGCAATGGATTGATTCTCTGGCACCCCAAAGGGGCCCGTGTGCGTCGGGTGATGGAACAGTTCTGGATCGATGAACACTACAATCATGGTTATGAACTGGTTTACACCCCGCATGTGGCCAAGCTGGATCTGTGGGAACGAAGCGGCCACACGGGATTTTATCGGGAGAACATGTTCCCGCCCATGGAGCTGGAGGATATTCACTACCAGCTGAAACCCATGAATTGCCCCTTTCACATAACCATTTACAAAAATCAGCTCCGGAGCTATCGGGACTTGCCCTTGCGGCTGGCGGAATTCGGAACGGTGTACCGATACGAGCGGTCAGGTGTGCTGCACGGTTTGATGCGCGTTCGGGGGTTCACCCAGGACGATGCTCACATCTTTTGCACGCCAGAGCAGTTAACGGACGAAATTGTAAAGGTACTGGATCTGGTCATTTATATTCTGCAGACGTTTGGATTTCACGAGTACGAAGTCTATCTTTCCACCCGTCCGGAAAAATTTGTAGGGAGTCTGGAAAACTGGGAGGCCGCCACGGCAGCGCTGGAAAAGGCTCTGGAGGTCAAAGGGCTGAATTATGAGGTCGATCCCGGTGAAGGGGTGTTCTACGGGCCAAAGATCGATATTAAAATAAAGGACGTACTGGGGCGATCCTGGCAATGTTCCACTGTGCAGGTGGATTTTAATTTGCCCGAACGCTTCGAAATGGAGTATATTGGCGAAGATGGAAAGCGGCATCGGCCCATAATGGTGCACCGGGCATTATTTGGTTCGCTGGAACGGTTCTTTGGCATTCTTATCGAACATTACGCCGGCGCATTTCCTGTGTGGCTGGCACCGGTTCAAACGATCATTCTACCCATTACCGATCGGCATCACAATTACGCCCAGAAGGTGTACGATCAACTGCGGCGAGCCGGTGTGAGGGTCGAGCTGGATCGGCGTAATGAAAAGGTGGGATTCAAAATCCGCGAGGCGGAGGTACAGAAGATTCCTTACATGCTGATCGTGGGGGATAAAGAAGTTGAATCCAACACCGTATCCGTTCGGCACAAGGGCGAGGGCGATATTGGCAGCATGCGTGTGGACGAATTCGAAGCGCGCATTGTTCACGAAATCAAATTGAAAAAGTAAACCAATAGAAGGAGACGCTCATTAGTAAAAAGGACATCATCCGCGTAAATCATCAGATTCGCGTACCCAAGGTACGCCTGATTGATCCGGAGGGAAAGCAGCTGGGAATCGTTCCCACGTCGGAGGCGCTGAAGAAGGCGGAAGAGTTTGGACTGGATCTGGTGGAAGTGGCGCCCAATGCCAATCCGCCGGTCTGCCGCATCATGGATTTTGGTAAGTATAAGTACGAGAAGAGCAAGAAAGAGAAGGAAGGCCGGAAGCGGCAGCACGTGATCACGGTAAAGGAAATTCGGATGCGACCCAAGACGGAAGATCATGATCTGGAAACCAAGCTGCGACAGGCCCGGAAATTTCTGGAACAGAAAAATAAAGTAAAATTTACTGTGATTTTTCGCGGAAGAGAGTTAATATATCAGGATATGGGGCGCCAGATTCTGGAGAAGGTGGTGGATCATTTAAGCGATATTGCCCAGCCAGAGGGCAATATCAAAATGGAAGGACGGCGCATGATTCTGGTAATGGGAAGTAAAAATTAATCGGTGTAAAACGACAAAGGAGAGGATTGGGCAATGCCAAAGATGAAGTCACGTCGTGGAGCCAAGAAACGGTTTCGGGTGACCGCGACCGGAAAAATCAAACATCGGCGAAATTATAAAAGTCATATTTTGACCAAGAAATCAGCCAAGCGGAAACGCAAATTGCGAAAATATCGTTATGTGGATGCTGTGGATGCTCCCAGGGTTCACAAAATGATTCTGGAGTGAAACTTAAGGACTGGAGGAGAACATGCCCAGAGCAAAAAACAACGTTGCCGCACGGAAACGGCATAAAAAGATTCTGAAACTGGCCAGGGGATATCGGCTGGGAAAACATCGTCTGTATCGAACGGCCAAGGATCAGGTGGAAAAGAGCCTGCAGTATGCCTATCGGGATCGTCGGCAAAAGAAGCGCAATTTCCGGCGCCTGTGGATCGTACGCATTAATGCGGCCTGCCGCGAACATGGCCTGACCTATTCGCAGTTCATCCATGGGTTGAAGGAGAAGAACATCGATCTGAATCGCAAGGCGCTGGCGCATCTGGCCATGCACGAGCCCGACGCCTTTAAGGCATTGGTGGAACAGGTGGCCAAGTAAGCAGGGAGGCTGGTTATCGGAGTGCAAAATAGGAATTGAATGTTCTATTCAATTCCTATTTTTTTAAATGGAGGGGCAACGAGAGTCCTGTTGGGGCAAAGTGATCAGGCCGATGCCACTCCCATGAAATTCAACCGGGCTCGCGTAACGGAACAATCAACGACCGCCAGGGAGCGGGAAGCAGATTGAGGCTGACGATGAAAGAAAACATTGAGCAATTGCGGGAGGCATTCTTAACCGAAATTCAGACGGTTAAAAATCTTCAGGAACTGGATGCCTTACGGGTAAAATATCTGGGACGAAAAGGCCAGTTACAGGCGTATTTTAAACAACTGGGTCAGGTGGATCCCGCAGACCGGCCCCAGATCGGCAGGTTGCTCAATGAATTAAAACAGCTATTTGAACGCACCATTGCGGAATACAAATCCCGTTTTCGGGAAGAGGACACTGGCGAATGGATCGATTTAACCCTTCCCGGTAGAAAACCCCCCGTGGCCCGCAAACATCCATTGACCCAGGTGCTGGACGAGATCAAGTCCATTTTTCAGTCGCTGGGGTTTACCATTGCCGATGGGCCGGAAGTCGAAACGGACTATTACAACTTCGAGGCGTTGAACATTCCCAAGCTGCATCCCGCGCGGGACATGCAGGACACGCTTTACGTCACGGAGGACATTCTGCTGCGCACCCATACCTCTCCGGTGCAGATTCGGGTGATGGAGAGCCAGCCTCCTCCCGTGCGCATTATCGCTCCGGGTCGCGTCTACCGGCGCGATACACCGGATGCCAGCCATTCACCATTCTTTCATCAGGTGGAAGGATTGTGTGTGGATCAGGGCATCAGCTTTGCCGACCTGAAGGCGGTGATCTCTGAATTTGCCCGACGCATGTTTGGCGAGGACATTCAGGTTCGCTTCCGCCCCAGTTTCTTCCCGTTCACAGAACCCAGTCTGGAATACGATTTTAATTGCGTATTCTGTCGGGGAAAAGGATGCCGGGTCTGTAAACAGACCGGCTGGATGGAAATTTCCGGCGCGGGTATGGTGGATCCCAACGTGTTCAAAGCCGTGGGCTACGATCCGGAAATTTACACCGGGTATGCCTTTGGCATGGGGGTCGATCGCATTGCCATGCTGAAATTTGCCATCGATGACATCCGGCTATTTTTTGAAAACGACATGCGGTTTTTAAGACAATTTTAAGCAAGTAAAAAGATTATGAAAGTTTCCTACAACTGGTTGAAAGATTACGTGGATCTGGACGTCGATCCCTACCTTTTAGCGGAAAAGCTCTCGTTGATTGGTTTTGAAGTGGAAGAGGTAATCGAGCGTCGGCTGGATTTTCCCCATGTGGTGGTGGGGAAGGTGCTGCAGGTAACCCGGCATCCCAACGCGGATAAATTAAGCCTGTGCCAGGTGGATGTGGGGGACGCCCGATTGCAGATTGTGTGTGGAGCCCCCAATGTGGAGGAAGGACAGCGGGTACCGGTTGCCCGAGTGGGGGCAGAGTTGCCCATTGGATTGAAGATTAAGCGGGCAAAGATCCGAGGTGTGGAGTCCGAAGGCATGATCTGTTCCGAACAGGAGCTGGGGCTGGCCGAATCTTCCGACGGCATCTGGGTATTGCCGGACGACACCCCACTGGGGAAGCCGCTGGCCGAAGCGCTGGAATTTGAGACCGACTTTATTCTGGATATTGGGGTTACTCCCAACCGTCCCGATGCGCTGGGACATATCGGAATAGCCCGCGAGGTGGCGGCCATTTTAAACCGTCCCCTGCGCAAACCCCGTCCGGAATTTCCGGAAGTCCAGCCATCTGCCGAAGAGGTTGTGGGCGTGGAAATTCAATCGCCCGACAGCTGTCCCCGATACGCCGCGCGAGTGATTCGGAACGTTACTGTGGGGCCATCGCCGCTGTGGCTGGTTCGTCGGCTGGAAGCGGTGGGCATGCGCGCCATCAACAACGTGGTGGATGTAACCAATTACGTCATGCTGGAAACCGGACAACCATTGCACGCGTTTGATCTGGATTTGCTGGAAGGGGGAAAAATTGTGGTGCGCGAATCCCGACAGGGGGAAAAATTTGTGACGCTGGACGAAAAGGAACACACGTTGCAGGAAGGAACGGTTCTGATTTGCGATGCCCAAAAGCCCGTGGCCATTGGGGGAATCATGGGTGGTCTGAATTCCGAGGTGCGTTCCCAAACCCGGAACATCCTGCTGGAGAGCGCTTATTTTTCTCCCGAAAGCATCCAGCGCAGCGCGCGGTACCTGGGAATTAAAAGCGAAGCATCCCAGCGTTTCGAGAAGGGAACCGATCCCAATGGCGTGCGCTATGCCCAGGATCGGGCCACCCAGTTGCTGGTGCAACTGGCAGGGGGAGAAGTACTCCAGGGTGCGGTGGATGCGTATCCCCGTCGAATTTTTCCGGTGAAAATCCCCTTAAAGCACCAGCAAATCAACACCCTGCTGGGAACCCGCCTGTCTGCGGAAGAAATGGCCCGCATTCTGGAACGCATCGAGCTAAAAGTGGAAGATGGGCAGGTGATGGTTCCCACGTTTCGACCGGATTTAACCCGCGTGGCCGATCTGGCGGAAGAAGTGGCCCGTTTGTATGGACTGGAGAATATACCGGCCGCGCCGGTTACCCGGATGCCTTACCGTGTGGCCGTAAACCGATTCGATGCGTTTCTGGATCGGGTGCGGGATGTGATGGTGGGATTTGGCGTGCAGGAGGTTCTGACCAATAGCATGATCAATGCACAACGCTGGAGTGAGCTGACCGGTGAGCCGGTGTATCCGATCTTAAATCCCATCAGTCAGGACATGAGTGGGTTGCGCAACAATCTGGTGTTGAGCCTGATGGGGGTCATTCAGTGGAATGTGAATCGTCAGATCAGGGATTTGCGCATATTCGAAATCAATCGGGTATTTTATCATCCGGGGGATTTGAACCGGCAGCCGCGGGAGGAGATCCATCTGGCCTTTGCGCTAACCGGGAATCGGGAGCCGGAACTGTGGTACTCCAGTCGGCAATTGATTGATTTTTATGATGTTAAGGGATTGATTGAGGCCTGGCTGGACAAATTTTCCCTTGACAAGCCTGAATTTATTTATTATGATAATTTTGCGGTCGGTAAGGAAGCGCTGGCCGTACGGGTAAAGGGACAACAGATTGGCTTCTTCGGGAGGGTGAAACAAGCGATTCAGGATTTCTTTGATGTGGAAACACCCATTTATGTGGGGGAATTTGATTTAAAGCGGGTCTTTGAGCTGCTGACCGAGGAGAAGCAATACCGGCCCATTCCACGGTTCCCGTGGGTGGATCGAGATCTGGCGGTGGTGGTGGATGAGACCATCGAGGTGGCTGAATTGATCCGGGAAATTCGAAACGCCACCGATGCCCTGCTGCAGGATGTGTTCGTGTTTGATATTTATCGGGGAAAACAGATCGAAGCGGGAAAGAAGAGTGTGGCGTTCCGTTTTATTTTTCAATCACCAGAGCGGACGCTGACCGAGGAAGAGGTGAATCAGCGGATGGATGCGATTTTGAAGCGACTGCGGGATAAATTTCAGGCGAAATTAAGATAATGGTAGCGAATGGCCGTCGATCAGGACATTCAACAATTTATTCGATTAACCCAGCGTATTCGGCAATTGTTAAAACAGGTTGTTGAACTTCAAAAAAATGAGCAACGTTTAAAAGATGAGTTAGCCAGAACAAAATCGGGTGCCGCTGAACAGGAGTATAAAAAGCGCATTGCGATTCTGGAAGAAGAAATTAAGCGACTGAAAAAAGAAAATCGAACGCTGAAGGAGAAAGAACAATTAATTAAAAACAAGTTAGAACGCCTGGCAGTCAAGTTAAACGACATTGAATGGTAATCACATAACGCAACATGACGGGAATGCAAAAACAGTCGATAAAGGTGCAGATTGGTGGGATGGAGTATTCGCTGAAAGCGGACGCGGGGAGCGACTACGTGCAAAGCATTGCCGCGTATGTGGATGAAAAATTTCGTCGACTTTCTGAAAAAACCAGCGTCACATCGCAAACAAAAATTGCTGTGTTGACAGCACTGAACATTGCGGATGAATTGTTTCGTTTAAAAGAAAAGTATGACCAGTTGGTCAAAACCGTCGAGGAAGAAAGTCGACACCTGAATCAAGAAATTGATCAGTCTGTAGGGCAGATTTTAAAATTGTAAAATAGCCCTGCATTGGTTAGGGTGTTGTATTTGGGAAGAACCAACACCAATTAACAGGGAGCTTGACTCTGGGCGTCTATTGCAGGCCTTCGTAACCCGAAGGAAGCAAGAACCGTTCAGGCAGGCACCCACCGTGTGCAACACGGTTCTTTTCCAAATCCATCCTACCAATGCAGGGTTTTTTATATTGAGGATCGGGGGTAGGGGGTGACGAAATGGTGAACGGCACGATCCAGCCGAAAGAATGCCGGAGCAAGGATGGGGATGGGGCTCCGGGATTCACGGTTTGGTCACCCCCGGCAATTAAAATAGATGGTGCAGATAATTGGAGGTGAGATGAAATGGAATGGGTTGTTGGTATAGTCATCGGAATATTGATTGGGGCGATTGCGACCATAATTATTTTGAAAATAACGGCCAATAAATCGTTGTTATTTGCCCGCCAGGAAGCCGAACGCATTCTGGAAGATGCCCGCAAGGAAGCCGAAAACCTGAAACGGGAGAAGGTGCTGGAAGCGCAGGAGGAGCTGTTCGAGCACAAGCACCAGATGGAAAAGGAGATTGAGCAAAAGCGCAACGAACTGCAGAAACTGGAGAATCAACTGGATCAGCGGGAACTGGAGGTGGATCGCCGGGCCGAGCAGGTGGACAAGCGGGAAAAGGAATTGCGGGCGTTGCAACGAGAGATTCAGGAGAAAGAGAATTACATTCAGGCCAAGACGAAAGAATTAAATGAGTTAATTGCCGAGCAAATCCACAAGCTGGAAGAAATTTCGGGTCTGTCGCGAGAGGAAGCCAAGAAGTTGTTGCTGAAAGATCTGGAAGAAGAGGCCCGCGAGGAAGGCGAACGCATTGCGTTGAGCATTGTGGAAAAAGCGCGCCTGGAGGCCAAACGCAAGGCGCGGGAGATTGTGGTGCAGGCCATCCAGCAGGTGGCGGCCCAGCAGTCGGTAGAATCCACCGTATCCGTGGTTGCCCTGCCCAACGACGACATGAAGGGACGCATCATCGGCCGCGAGGGCCGCAACATCCGTTCCTTTGAGATGGTCACCGGGGTGGATGTGATCATCGACGATACGCCGGAGATTGTGGTGCTGTCCTCTTTCAATTCGTACCGCAGGGAGATTGCCCGTCGGGCCATGGAAAAACTCATTGCGGATGGACGCATTCATCCGGCCCGCATCGAAGAAGTGGTGGAAAAGACCGAACAGGAAATGAAGGAATCCCTGCGGGAAATCGGCGAGCAGGCCTTACTGGAGGTGGGAGTGCACGGCGTGCCACCGGAACTGGTGGAATTGCTGGGGAAATTGAAATACCGCACTTCCTATGGTCAGAACGTGCTCAACCACTGCATAGAAGTGGCGTATTTATGTGGGATTATGGCGGCGGAGCTGGATCTGGAAGTGCATCTGGCCAAACGCGCGGGACTGTTTCACGACATTGGCAAGGCGCTGGATAGTTACACCGAAGCCAATCATGCCCAGGTTGGTGCCGATCTTCTGCGTAAATTCAACGAGCACGAAGTGGTGATCAACGCAGCCGAAGCCCATCACGACGAAAAGATGGTCAATTCCATTTACACCCTGCTGGTGGCCGCTGCCGATCAAATTTCGGCCAGTCGACCGGGTGCCCGTCGGGAGACGCTGGAAAACTTCATCCAGCGAATGGAACAGCTGGAGGATATTGCCACCAGCTTCGAAGGAGTGGATCGCGCCTATGCCATCCAGGCAGGTCGCGAAGTGCGTGTTTTTGTGGAAACCGAAACCGTGGACGACAATCGGGCACGCGCCCTGGCCCGCGAAATCGCCAAAAAGATCCAGGAAGAAATGGAATTCCCCTGGGAAATCCGCGTGTCGGTGATTCGAGAATACCGCGCTTACGATTACGCCACCTGATGGCTCTACAGCCGGCGATCAACAGGGCGGACTGAACCGTTATCCAGACCGGAAAAGGAACTGTTATTTCATTCGCTATTTACTGGGAGCTTCTGAAAGAGCCCTGGCTGCCTGTTTCTACTGACGGGGGAATCGCCTCCTAAAAAAAGAATAAATCCAATTGTTGACGTTTTAGTCGGGATGTAAATTTTGCCTTTTGCAAAACCAAAAGTTTAAGGAACGTTTTCTGCATGCGAATTTTATTTATTGCCGATCTGGTTGGAGAAAGTGCCATTGATCTGGTGCTGGATTTATTACCTCGAATTAAGCGCAAATATGCCATCGATTTTGTGATTGCCAACGCTGAAAACGCCGATAAAGGGAAGGGCATCACCGTCAAACAGGTGCAGCGATTAAAAGAGAATGGTATCGATTGCTTAACTTCTGGAAATCACATCTGGGAACCGCGAAAGCGTGAGGTCTTGCGGCAGTTCGAGGGATACCTGCTGCGGCCGTTGAATTATCCCCCGGGGAATCTGGGAGTGGGTTCGGCCATCGTTGCAGCGCAAAATGGACAAAAAGTCGGCGTGCTGAATTTGCAGGGGCGCAGCTTCATGTTCCCGCTGGACTGCCCCTTTCGATTGGGGGAAGAGGAAATTCGCAAATTGCGACGCCACACGCCGATCATCATCGTTGACTTTCACGCGGAAGCCACCGCCGAAAAACAGGCGTTAGCCTGGTATCTGGACGGGCGCGTCTCGGCGGTCATCGGTACCCACACCCACGTGCAAACCGCCGATGAACGCATCCTCCCTAACGGAACCGCATACATCACCGATGCGGGAATGACCGGCCCCTTCGACTCGGTGATCGGGATGGATACACAGAAAGCCATTCAACGCTTTATTATGCAATCCCATGTCTACTATGCCATCGCCAAAGAAAATATTCGATTTAATGGGGTGGTGATTGAAGTGGACGATGCAACCGGGAAGGCCCGAAAAATCTTTCGGTTAAATTTTAATAAATCCGAGTTTTCCAATGAAAGCCACCATCATTGACGGGAAGGCCATTGCTGGCGAAATTCGCCAAGAAGTGGCCGAAGAGGTTCAGCAGCTACAGCAGCGCACCGGTAAAACACCGGGACTGGCTGTGCTTCTTGTTGGGGATGATCCCGCCTCGAACGTCTATGTGCGACAAAAAGGAAAGGCCTGCCAGAATGTGGGCATTCACTCTATTACCGAGCACCTGCCGGCGGACATTTCCCAGGAGCAACTATTAAAGCGAATTGAGGCGTTCAATGAGAATGATCGATATCACGGCATTCTGGTGCAATTGCCCCTGCCATCGCACATCGATACGCGGAAGGTGCTGGAAGCCATTCGACCGGAGAAAGATGTGGATTGTTTTCATCCGTTCAATGTGGGACGCCTGACCATTGGGGAGCCGCTGTTTCAGCCCGCAACGCCGGCGGGGGTGGTCGAGCTCCTGCAGCGTTCGGGAATTTCTCCGGTCGGGAAACATGTGGTCATTCTGGGGCGGAGTAATATTGTGGGGAAGCCGTTGGCGAATTTGCTGTTGCAGAAATCGCCCCAAGCCAATGCGATTGTAACCGTGGTGCATTCAGCCGCTGATGACGTGGCCTATTTTACCCGGCAGGCCGATATTCTGGTGGCCGCCATCGGTCGACCCGAATTTGTCCGCGGAAACATGATTAAACCCGATGCAGTGGTCATCGATGTCGGGGTGAATCGGGTACCGGCGGATAACGAAAAAGGTTACCGGCTGGTCGGTGACGTGGCCTTTGACGAGGCCTGCGAAGTGGCCAGCCATATTACCCCGGTGCCCGGTGGCGTGGGGCCCATGACCATCGCCATGCTATTGAAGAACACCCTACTGGCATTTAAATTGCACCTGGAGCACGGGGAATCGTGATCTCCCCGAATGTGTTCTGGATGCAGGGACGGATTCAGGAACCCGGTGGCGGGCAGTTGCCTGCGAATGATACGAATGAACACAAATAAACCCGGATTATGCATTGGAACCACGAATTACTCGAATTTACGCAAATAAAAATAACCCGCTGTACTAATTAGACAACACAAGCCGTTAAAACAGTTCTATTGCTTGTTATTGGAGTTGTCCACCCAGATAAATCCGTGTGTTCATGAATGTGATTTTCTATTAACTCCTGGCTTTAGCCAGGAGAATGGATAGCATGACGGATGAATGATTAACCGTTTTAACGGTTTTCTAAATACCTGCTTTGTCCTAAATTAGCACAACGAGTAAAAATAATAAAACCAGAGTATGCAATAGACCACGAATTACACGAATGAACACAAATAAACCCAGATTATGCATTAGCCTACGAATGACACGAATTAACACAAATAAAACCAATAAAATACTTTGGATTGTGTCTAGATGAAAATGTGTTCCGGAGTTTATTCGCGATTTTGTAGATATTTTTTGGTTTCATTCGTGTGATTCGCGGTTTAATGCATCATTTGGGTTAATGTACAAACACCATTGGGGGCGCTTCGTGCCGAAAAATAAAAAAGCTTTTGGGAGATGGGGCGAGGAAATCGCCGCCCGGTTTCTCCTGGAACGGGGAATGACCATTCTGGAACGCAATTTTCGTGCGGAACGGGGCGAGATGGATTTGATTGCCCAGGATGGCAACGTGGTGGTGTTTGTGGAAGTAAAAACTGGCGATTCCCACCGATTTGGATTGCCCGAAGAGCGCATCACCCGAAGCAAACAACGCCAGCTCTACAAAATTGCTCAGGCCTACATCCAGTTGCATCCCCGCGATGATGTGGATTACCGATTCGATGTGGTGATCGTGGATGGCAATCCCCGCGACTATCGCATTCGCTATTATCCCAATGCATTTTACCTGTGGTCGACTTAGCGACCGGAATGGGGGATCAACCGATAGCGATTGTCCCCGGTTTCCCGAACCAGTTTCCATCCAGTGTTGATTTCCAGCGTCCAGCCGTTGCCCGTGATCGAGGCCTTTTGAGATAATGGATCGATGCCTGCTGCAGGAATCTGCGCCGTTTTCCAGTCCGGTCGAATAAGAACGGCCCCGGTGGAGGTCAGCGTGCCCCAGACGTCGCTGATGCGAACCGAAGCGGCGTAGACCGTTCCCAGCGTGTCCAGCGGATAAATGTGCCGGGGATCGAACTGGATGTTCATGTTTTGCAGCGGTATCTCAATCACCGGCTGACGGATAAACATCTGGCGGTAGCGGGCGATTCTGGCCTTTCGTTCCGCTGCCCGTTGTTCTTCCTCCTCCTGAATACGATGCCCCCCATAAAGAGACCAGCGTTCTGCAATCATTTTGCGAGGGGCAGTCGCACGCTTCAGCCCAAAGGCCTGCTGGATCATGGCCGAAATGTTTTGCTGGAGGGTAAGCCGGCTGCGCCAGCTGAATCCGGATTGATCCAGTAGAAAACCATACACCGGAACGGAAATGTAAGCAAACGTTCGGACAAAGGAGGGGAGTGTTTGCGCTTGCTGAAGGCGCTGGAGCAGGTATTCACGGATTTCCGCTTCCTTACGTCCACTCAGCGTGACGCCAGTGTATTCGGCCAGACCCTCCCCAAATTCCAGAAGCGTTTCCAGCGAATCGGCTTCCGGAAATAGCCGGTGTCGCTGCTGCCGGAAAAGCAGTGCGCTTTCCAGGTGAAAAATCAGGGAATCTCCGGATGCACGCAGGGCGTTCCTCAGGGCTTCCCATTCCAGCCGTAGCCACAGGCGACCCCGGGGATCATCCAGGTGCCGATTCACCGGATTTGCCAGCGGAAATCCCAGTCTTTCCTGTATGCGGTGAAACGATTCGTGCATCATCAACTGCCGTCGCTCATACAGGTCTTCTGGTAACGGCCAGAGAATCATGCTCCAGCGAATGCCCAGCCAGTCCAGCACAGTATTGGCCATGTTGAATTGCTTGGGCAGGACTGCCGTGTAAACCTCACCCAATTTTTTCAGGTGTCCTGCAGAGTCGGCCTGGTTGGCAAAAACCACGCGGGTGTGAGGGTCGACAAATAGCATGGGGCCGGCCAGGGATTGGCCCCACAATTTGCCGTTGTCCTGACGGGCGATCTGTTCTGCTTCCTGAAAATACAGGAATGCCTGTTTTGCCGTTTCCAACTGCTGGCCCCCTGTGATGGAAAAAGTGAATAGGCAGAGGAGCTGCACGGATAAAATAATTTTCATGAATATTCTCCCAATTTGACAAGTAATAATGGGGAAAATTACGGGAATTTGTAAAGAAAGGTTTCAACCAGATGAAGCCAAGTAATGCAATGAACCACGAACGAATAAATCTATAAAATATCCACAAAGTCGCGAATAAACCCCGAAACACATTTTCATCCAGATCTAATCCAATGGTTTTTTTTTATCCCAAATTATGCAATAAACCGCGAATCACGCGAATGAAACCAAAAAATATCTACAAAATCGCGAATAAACCCTGGAACACATTTTCANNNNACACATTTTCATCCAGACACAATCCAATGTATTTTATTGGTTTTATTGGTATTAATTCGTGTAATTCGTAGGCTATTGCTTAATCTGGGTTTATTTGTGTTCATTCGTGTAACTCGTGGTCGAATGCATAATCTGGGTTAAAAGCGGAATTGGAATCGACTATTTTCCGAGAACCGCTTTCAGTTTCGGCCCAATTTTCACGATGCCTCCCGGGGTGATCTCCATAAAATGAGTATCGCTATCGTGTCCGCACATGCGACACCCGTCGATGCGAATCAGACGAACGATTTCTCCCAATGGACGCTTGTAAATACGGGCATCATATTGGGATGCAATCAGGTGTTTGGCCACTACAATGGTGCAATCCACAATGTGGCTGATGGCAAATCCACCGGCTGCTTCCGCGGTCAGTTCTTCGTGACCGCTGCGCTTCTGGGAGACAAAGAGTGCCGTCTGGTGCCATTTCTTCAGGAAGTTAAACAGGGGGCGAACGATCTGTCGGGCCATCATTTCTTTGGCTTCGTAGAGGCCGGTGATGGAGTCAATCACCGTATTTTTAATGTGATACGTTTTAATAGCATGCGCCAGGGTATCGAACAGAACGGGCAGGTTGTCCCGCAAACTGCTGTAGGTTGCCGCGTCGATGATAATGATCTGATCTTCAATGTCGGAAAAATTTATCCCCATCTGAGATGCCCGCTGCTGTAGTCCTGTAACAATAAATGGAGCCGGGGATTCGACCGTAACGAACGCCGTGGGGTTCCCCAGGGCTGCCTGCTGAATGACGAATTGTTCGGCCATCAGGCTTTTTCCGGTGTCGGACACACCGGTTAAATGAATGACGGCTCGTTCCGGGTAGCCGCCAAGGGGATGGATCACCGGACGCCCGTTTTCCAGTGTTGTGGTAAAAAACATCTCGTCCAGACCCGGCACCCCGGTGGGCACCCCGCGAATTTCAACTTTTTTATCTTTGAGTTCCCTGACCGGAGAAATGCTTTCCAGCAACGGTTCATGCTGTTCTGCCATGATAACGCCCTCCCTCTGCAATTTTGACGCGCAATTGATTTTCCAGTATTCATTAATACAAATTTGATGCCGGGAGGGGGGATTGGAACGGATGAACTCCACCAGGGGAAAATTAAATTCTACCGATTCGCTTAAAATAAACCCGGATTGAACATTCACCTGCGAATGACACGAATGATCACGAAATAATAAAATAAGGCTGGATGGAAATGTGGACTGGGGGTTATTAGCTTTAAATCGCGTGATCCGCGATTTATGCATAATCTGCAATTACTCAATCCAATCCAAATAAACCTCAATAATGCGTTAAACACGAATCACACGAATAAATTCGAAAAAAAATCAACAAAATAGCGAATATATTCGGGAAAACATTTTCATCCAGATAGAATCCAATGCATTTTATTATTGGTGTTCATTCGTGTCATTCGTAGGATAATGCATAATCCGGGATAAAATTTGTTTTTTGGGATTCATCTTTGTTTCGTTTGATTGGCCCCTGTGATTGGCCAATGAATCTGTGAGTGGGATGTTAATTTGGATGTCAGGACAGCTTACGCTTCATCCTGCGTTGCGATGTCTGAATCCACATATTCTCCGGCAAAAGTGAGGATTCGGCATACTTGCAGCGTTTTGTTTGCCACAGCATGGTTTCAAAAGTTATGAATGGATTTATCGATATTGCATCATCTGGATGATGGGTCGCTGGTTCTGCACCCCGGCTGCCCGATTTCTTATTTAATTGACTTTCAGACCTGCGAAATGTAAATTTTTTCTCAAATTAATGGTCCTATTCATAAAAACGCAGCTTTATCCAGCTACCGAAAGGTGCAAAATCATGCCAAAGGTAAGGAGGAAATTATGGTTGTGATGCCGTTTCAAAATGAACCGTACGAGGATTTTTCCATTCCCGAAAATCGGAAGGCCATGGAAGCCGCGATTGCGAAGGTAGAGGCCGAATTCGGAAAGGAGTGGGATCTGGTCATTGGCGGTGAACACATAAAAACGGATAAAAAGATTGAATCGATCAATCCGTCCAATCCCGATCAAATCGTGGGTATTGCACAGGCGGCCACACCGGAACTGGCCAACAAAGCTATTGATGTGGCAGCAGAGGCGTTTGAGCGCTGGAAGTTTACCCCGGCGGAAGAACGGGCTGGTTATCTGTTCAAGGCTGCGGCGGAAATGCGACGTCGCAAGATGGAGCTGGCGGCCACCATGGTGCTGGAGATTGGTAAAAACTGGCTGGAGGCCATCGCCGATGTGGCCGAAGCCATCGATTTCCTGGAGTTTTATGGACGGGAGATGTTGCGCCTGAGTCAACCGCAGCCGCTCACGCCTTTTCCCAATGAAATCAATCAGTATTTTTACATTCCGCTGGGAGTTGGGGTGGTCATTCCGCCCTGGAATTTTCCCCTGGCCATTTTGGTGGGTATGACCTCGGCTTCGCTGGTCACCGGAAACACGGTGGTGTTGAAGCCTGCATCCATCACGCCTGTTATTGCCGCAAAATTTATGGAGATTATGGAAGCAGTCAAGCTGCCCCCCGGTGTGCTGAATCTGGTAACCGGTGGTGGGGGAACGATTGGAGATGTGCTGGTGGATAATCCCAAAACCCGATTTGTGAATTTCACCGGTTCCAAGGAAGTGGGATTACGGATTGTGGAACGGGCAGCGAAGATTCAACCGGGACAAAGATGGATTAAACGCGTGGCCGCGGAAATGGGGGGAAAGGACGCCATTATCATCGATTCCGAAGCCGATATCGATGCCGCGGTAGAAGGAACGGTGATCAGCGCCTATGGATTTCAGGGACAGAAATGTTCCGCCTGCTCCCGGCTGATCGTGGATCAAAGCGTGTACGACGAAGTGGTGGAGAAGCTGATCGAACGTACCAAAAAAATTACCGTTGGCCCGGTGAAATATTATGAAAATTACATGGGCCCCATCTCCAGTGCCGGTCAGGAGCAGAAAATCCTGGAGTACATCGAGATTGGGAAAAAGGAGGCCAGGCTGGTGCTGGGCGGAAAAAAACTGGACATGGAAGGTTACTTCATTGAAACCACCATTTTTATTGATGCCGATCGGAAAGCCCGCATTGCTCAGGAGGAGATTTTCGGGCCGGTGCTGACGGTGATCAAAGCCAGGGATTATGATGACGCACTGGATATTGCCAATGATTCGGAATACGGGTTGACCGGTGGCGTGTATACCAACAATCGGGAAAAGATTGAACGGGCCAAGCGGGAATTTCACGTGGGGAACCTGTACTTTAACCGGAAGATTACCGGAGCCCTGGTGGACGTTCAGCCATTTGGTGGGTACAACATGAGTGGTACCTGCTCCAAAGCCGGTGGACGGGATTATTTGTTGTTGTTCATGCAGGGCAAATCGGTTGCCGAACGGCTTTAACAAATGAACCGGTGACGGCGGGACATCCGGATGGATTGGGATTCCCGCCGGATTTTCTGAAGTCAGGCGATTGTTTGAAATTTTAATTGACAAATCGGCTGCTTTGCTTTAAATTTAGCATTGGCAATTAATTAGGGTAGAAAAGGAAAAGGCAAGAGGAACGACGAGTCTATGGCGCATCATAAGTCAGCGATTAAGCGGTTGCGACAGGCGGAAAAACGCCGACTGCGGAACAAGGCTTATAAATCGAAAATGAAAACCTTCATCAAGAAGGTGCGATCGGCGCAGACAAAGGAAGAGGCCCTGGAGCTCCTGAAGCAAGCGTATTCGGTTATTGACAAGCTGGCTGAGAAGGGAATCATCAAAAAAAATACAGCCGCAAATAAAAAACGTAAAATTGCGCGCTTTGTGAATTCATTGACGTGATTCACTGTTGTTCCCTCCTCAACCCGAAAGAAGCCGCATGCTAACTTCTATCCCCCCTTAAGCGTGCGGCTTCTTTATTTTTAAACGGCCATTCCCTGATGGTGTCCGTGTCATTCCAGATAGAATCCAGTGTATTTTATTATTTTTGTTGGTGTTCATTCGTGTCATTCGTAGGCTAATGTATCATCTGGGTTAAAAGGTGGCCTGGATGGTCTGCTGTTCTGCCTTCAAGACCCGGATGTTTCCATCCTTCCCCCGAACCTCCACAAAAACATCCACCTTTTCACCCGGTTTCCAGAAGGGACCATTCCTCAGCGTAAACGTCAGTTTTCCTGGTTGTTCCCGAAGGTCGGTTTTTTTATCCAGCACAACCTCCCAGCTTTCGTCAGGCGTTACAAGGCGGACACGGATAACCTGAAGGATCTTGCTGATGGAAACCGGGGTGTCGCTTTCCAGGGTGATTTTAACGCGAAGGGGTTTTCCCTGCGGAGGGGTAATGGGCTGAAAATCCCGCCAGATGTACGTGGACATTTTGATGCGTACCGTATCGATGGTGATCGTTTCGGAGGCGTTATTCATCTTTTTCTCCATTGTTAGCAAAGGAAGCGCGAATAGTCCCGCAATTCCTGCAAAAATTAAAATCCAGATAAAGAAATAGAAAAAACCTTTTTTTCGGCTCATGGCGTTTTCTCGATTTATAGGTCATCCGTTTAAAACGAGATTCCCGAAAAAGTTCCCGCACAATTGTGCGGTACCTTTTAACCCAAACAATGCATGAAACCACGGATCACACGAATGAAGCCAAAAAATATTCTCCAAAATCGCGAATAAACCCTGGAACACATTTTCATCCAGATATCATCCAATTGATTTTAGTTTTGATTCGTGTCATTCGTATGATTGCATCATCTGGGTTTGAAATGGTGGTAAAGAATGGAATGGGTTTCATTTTCCGGACAGGTTTTGTATTTTTAGCTGATTTGGACAGGAGTGATGGCATGATATCGAAATGGATCGCCATTCTGCTGCTTGGGATGCTTCTGGTTGCCTCGGGGTGTTCGGGCACCCGAACGGACGGGGAGCGGCCTGCCGCAGGTGCGGCGGAGAAAAAGGCGATCCCGCAGCCGCGTCCGGAATGGGGGATAAAGATTGATCCCGGTAAGTGCCGGATTGTCGCAACCATCGTGGATGTGGATCACAACCAGTATGACGACGATTCCAGCAATCCATGCGCCCGAACGCCCTGTGTTGTGCGTCTGCGGGTGGATCAAATCGTCGGGATGGGAGCCGGTTTTGCAGCAAATATTCAGAAAGGCGACACGCTGACCGTACAGATTCGAGTACCGGCTTCAACCGAAACCGTTGAGGAGGGGGAATATCCTTTGCGAAAAGGAGTGGTGATTCGGGCCGATCTGGATGCCAGCCCCATTTTCGGTGGAGGAGTGGCGTTCTTTATCGATCAATATCGGGTGGAAGGGGCGGAAAATTCGCCCTGAAGTACCGGCGTGCAGGAATGAGTGGTTAACGCATCGGGGAATTTGCAATATGGAAGAAGCGATCCGGGAATTGGGACAACAATCCACCTGGTGGGCGTATGGGTTGTTGTTTCTCAGTGCTTTCATTGAAAATGTGTTTCCTCCCATTCCCGGGGACACGGTGACCCTGGTAGGTGCATATTTTGTGGGAACGGGTAAACTGAATTTCTGGGCAGTTTATTTCAGTACCACCGCGGGAAGCGTCCTTGGTTTTATGACCCTCTACTCTCTGGCATACTGGCTGGAGTGGCAAATCCTGGAGAAATATCGTCCCGCCTGGATTCGCAAATCCCATCTGGATCGTGTGGAACGGTGGTTTCGCCGATATGGATATGGTATCATTCTGGCCAATCGATTTCTTTCGGGGGCCCGTTCGGTCATTTCCATCGTTGCCGGATTGTCGCGTTTAAACGGATTATTGGTACTACTTGCAGCGACGATCAGTGTGTTGCTCTGGAATGGGCTGTTGATTTATCTTGGGGCCTTCATCGGAAAAAGCTGGGAAGAAGTGGTTCAATATGTTAAATTTTACAATAAAATTATTTTGATCGGCCTGGGAGTGCTGTTACTGGCGTACGCCATCGTGTACGTGGTGCGGCGACGGAAGGCGCGCACCGGTGAACCTGATTAAACATGAATCGGGGAATGAAGATAGAAAATGAAACGAAAAGTGGTTTTAAAACCGTATATGGCATTCGTCGACGAATTACACGAATTACCACGAAAAATAAAATTCATTTGATTATCTCTGGATGAAAAATGTGTTTCAGGGATTATTCCCGGTTTTGTTAATATTTTTTGGATGCATTCGTGTATTTCGCGATTTTGAAATCATTTGAATTAAGCGTTCCGGTTCGATTTGACAAAAAAATGCTAAAGGGAGGAATGGTTAGATGACAACGGTTCGCGTAAGATTTGCCCCCAGTCCCACGGGATATTTGCACGTGGGTGGATTGCGCACGGCGCTATACAATTTTTTATTTGCCCGGCATCACCAGGGGGTGCTGGTCTTACGGATTGAAGATACAGATCGAAGTCGATATGTTCCCGGTGCCGTGGAAAATTTAATCAAAACGTTAAAATGGACCGGGATTACATACGACGAGGGCCCGGACATCGGAGGGCCTTTTGGTCCTTATGTGCAATCCCAGCGAATCGAGCTGTATCGTGAACACGCCCGAAAGCTGGTGGAGATGGGGCGCGCGTATTACTGTTTTTGTACCCCGGAGCGTCTGGAAAAAATGCGCCAGGAACAGATCGCCCGCAAGCAGCCACCAAAATACGACGGGACCTGTCGCCGATTATCGCCTGAAGACGTCGCGCAAAAATTGAAGGAAGGGATCCCACATGTGATTCGGTTGAAAATGCCCTTGGAAGGGGAAACCTCATTTGAAGATATCATTCGTGGCACCGTAACCTTCCAGAATGCCCTGATCGATGATCAGGTTCTGCTGAAGTCCGATGGGTATCCCACCTACCATCTGGCCAATGTGGTGGACGATCATTACATGAAGATTACGCATGTCATTCGGGGAGAGGAGTGGTTGCCCAGCGTCCCCAAACACCTGCAAATCTACGATGCGTTCGGGTGGGAGGTCCCCAAAATGGCGCATTTGCCGTTGTTGCTGAATCCCGATCGCAGCAAGTTAAGCAAGCGCCAGGGCGATGTGGCAGTAGAAGATTACATGGCGAAAGGATATTTGCCCGAGGCTCTGGTAAACTTTGTTGCCTTGCTGGGATGGAATCCGGGCACTGAACAGGAGATCTTCAGTATGGATGAACTGATTGCCCAATTCAGTCTGGAACGGGTGAACAAAGCCGGGGCGGTGTTTGATATTCAGAAGTTAAACTGGATGAATGGTGTCTACATTCGAAAACTGCCGGAAGACCGGTTGGTGGAGTTTTTGACCCCGTTTTTAGAACGGGGCGGATATGACGTGTCCGATAAAGCGCGCACCCGGAAAATCATTCTGGCGGTTTACAAGAGCATTGACAAGGGGGAAGATATCGTCGAGGCGGCACGAATTTTCTTTCAAGAGACGGTGGAAATTGAAGAACCTGAAGCGCGGGAATTCCTGCAGAAGGAAACATCCCACACCGTTTTGAAGGTCTTCTACGAAAAGTTGAATCAGCTGGATAAGCTGGATGTGGATACTTTCAAGCAGGTGATGAAGGAAATTCAAAACGAGACCGGGATTAAAAAGCAGGATCTCTGGATGCCGGTTCGGATAGCCCTGACCGGGGTGACCCACGGCCCGGAGCTTCCTTTTGTTATCGACATTTTTGGTCTGGAAAAGGTGAAAAGTTTTGTGCGCCAGGTGCTGGAAAAGGTGTATCAGGAAAGTGGAGTGTAAGCAGGAAAAAATCGCGCCATGTTTGATTGCTTCTGGTGGGACGGTCGGAGAGTCATTATCCGTTTCTTTTATTTGATTCGTAATCCTTACACAGGATTGCAGTGAAGAATAAGCGATGGGTCAGGGTAGTGGAATCCATTAATGGGAATAGAAAGACATGAAGATTGCCGTATTGTTGGGGGGCACATCCGCCGAGCGGGACGTTTCGCTGGTGACCGGACTGGCGGTTGCAAAGGCCCTTCTGGAGAATGGGCATACTGTTCAGGCCATCGACTGTGCGTATGGGGCAAAAGTGTTGTCGGATTTAGACCGGCCGGCGGAGGACATCATTGCGGAACAACCGTCGGATATTGAAAATCGGCGGCGGGAACTGGATCCCCTGATCATGGAGACGGTTCAGTACCTGCTGAAAGAACAGTTCGATGTGGTGTACAATGGACTGCATGGAGGCTATGGTGAGAATGGGCAGTTACAGGCGCTGCTGGAACTGGCGGGCATTCCCTACACGGGAAGTGGCCCTCTGGCCAGCGGATTGGGAATGAATAAGCACCTGTCCAAAATCATGTTCCGATCCTGTGATGTACCCACGGCGGATTGGCTGTATTATCCAGGCCGGGAGTTGGTGGATTTAAATCAGGTAGCAGCACTGGGGTATCCGGTGGTGGTAAAGCCCAACGATCAGGGCTCCACAGTTGGATTGTCCATTGTAAAGGAACCGGCTCAAATCGATGCCGCGCTGGATGAAGCCTTTCGCCACTCCCGAAGTGTGATCATCGAAAAGTATATCCCTGGCCGGGAAATCACCGTATCCATACTGGGCGATCAGGCGCTACCAGTCATCGAAATTCGTCCCAAAAGTGGATTTTATGATTACAAATCCAAATACCAGAAGGGGATGACGGATTATCTGGTCCCGGCGCCCATCCCGGATGAATTGTCCCAAAGCGTGCAGGAGAATGCGCTCCGGGCCTATCGGGCAATGGGGTGCGAGGATTATGCCCGGATCGATTTTCGGTTGCAGGAGGATGGGCAGTTCTTTTGTCTGGAAGTAAACACCCTTCCGGGAATGACACCGACCAGTCTGGTCCCGAAAGCGGCACGGGCAATAGGGATTTCCTTTAATGAGCTGGTGGAACGTATCGTTCACACGGCGCTGGAACGCGGCGTGGGGAAACTGTAATTCTCAGGGACGGAATCCGTGCCATCTGGGATCATTTTGTTTGTGTTCATCCGTGTCATTCGTAGGCGAATGTTTATTCATTATTGGTTGAATTGATCACGGGCTGATGCGCCCGCCTTTTGCTTGATTCCAGTGAGGTTTTGGGCGGAATCTTGCTCATGGCACGTTCGGCCAGTGCAACAATGGTGAGCGAAGGATTCACCCCTGGATTGGCCGAAATCATGGACCCATCACATACGTACATATTTTGGTACCCGAAGACGCGATTGTCTTTATCGATGACCCCCTCGCCGGCATCTTTTCCCATAACAGCGCCGCCCAGGATGTGAGCGGTGGTGGGAATGCCCAGTAGCGTTTCGGTCAGCAGTACCGTGGGTTTCCCATGGACGATGCGAGCGTAGCGTTCGGCCAGTTCTTTGGCTTCGGGGATGAATGCGGTTGGTTTTTCTCCCGTATCCATGGTGGAACGCATACCGAACCAGCCTTTTTTGAATCTCAGTGTGCTATCCAGGGTTCGCATGAAGAGCAGAATTTGCGTCCGTTTGGCCCAGTCGTCCACAAAATACGCTTTCATGTTGCTGATGGGATCGGTCAACACATCCCAGATGAGTTTGAGGATGCGGATGAAGGCGTTGCGACCGTGGACAACCGGAGACATCAGGATGCGCCAGAATCCCGAGCCCGCCGAATAGCGTACCGGTTCCAGATGGCTGTGGGCATCGGTGTTCAGAATGGACCCAATTGCGATGCCCCTGGAAAATTCCTTACTTCGATCCAGGTTGGTGACACCAATCAGGCTTTCGGAATTGGTGCGGATACCACAACCAATGCGGTCTGAGAGGCGGGGTAGGGAGGTGTTTTTCAGTTTCAGAAGCAGGGGAACCGTTCCCAGAACGCCACCGGCGAAGATCACCCCGCGGGTGGTGTATTCTCCCTTTTCTTTAAAAAACCAGCGTGTGGAAGAACGCCAGCGAACGCGGTAACCGGTAGCGCCGTCCTGACCGTCCAGGGGAATCACATCGTAAACTTCCGATTCTGCCTGAATGGTAGCCCCCAACTGTTGAGCCAGATACAGGTAATTTTTATCCAGCGTGTTCTTGGCGTTATATCGGCAACCGAGCATGCAACCGGCGCAAAATCGGCAGCCGGCCCGGCTGGGACCTTTTCCTCCGAAATACGGATCGGGTACGGTTTTACCGGGTTCACCAAAGAAAATGGCCACACGGGTGGGACTGAAATCGGTGATCTTTCCCAGTTCGCGCGCCAGTTGCTGTAGGGCCAGGTCTCCTTCTTCCAGTCGCGGATTGACGGAGGTGCCCAGCATCTTCAGCCCGATTTCGTAAAAAGGGGCCAGTTCCTTTTCCCAATCGGCCAGATGAGACCAGCTTTTTGCCTGGTAAAATGATTTTTTGGGAATGGGATGGGTGGCGGCGTACACCAGCGATCCACCCCCAACCCCCACGCCGGATAACACGGTCACATGGCGAAAAAGGGTGATTTTAAACAGGCCAAAAAAACGCAGGGCAGGTAACCATAACCAGCGTTTTAAATTCCAGTTGGTGCGGGGAAAATCCTCTGGACCCAGCCATTTTCCCTTTTCCAGCACCAACACGCGGTAGCCTTTTTCGGATAACCGAAAGGCGGCTACAGAGCCCCCAAAACCCGAGCCGATGATGATGAAATCATAATCAAGAGGTGAATTTTTTGGGGAAGCCATGGGCGCCTCATCAACATTTTCCTGGTCAAAATAAAATAAGGGAGAAAACCGTTCCCTGCAAGGTAGAATCCAATCCTTCTCCCGGTTCCCATCGGTTGTTGAGTGCAGTTTTCCGTACCTTTCGGGTAGGCGCAGGCTTCACGCCTGCGCATTCTAATGTAACCCGACTCTCCAGAGTCGGTAGTCTCCTTCCGCGAAGCGGGAGGAGACTTGGTTTATTTTGCAGCCAGATTATTCCTATTTCCCATGGATTGGCCGGTTGTCCCGCGGGCGTAAAGCCCGCGGTTACCGGTTGTTTGCCACTCCATTTTCCAGGTAGGCGCAGTCTTCATGCCTGCGCTTTCCAGTGTAACCCGACTCTCCAGAGTCGGTGTTATTTCGCGGGCATAAAGCCCGCGGCTACCATTGCCCACTGCCTACTGCTTACTGCTAACTGGATAAAATCCGCGGCTACCACTGCCCACTGCAAACTGCCCACTGCCAACTGGATAAAACCCGCGGCAAAAAATGTTGCAAATGTCACCATTTAAGGGGTGAAAAAGAGGGTGAATGGACTTAAAATCAATAATGGTGTAAATATTAAACCCAGATAATGCATTAAAACCGCGAATTACACGAATGAACACTAATAAAATGAAAATGTTTTCCTGGATATATTCGCTATTTTATTGATTTTATTCGAATTCATTCGCGTGATTCGTGGTTTAACACTTTATTTGGGATAAAAACATCCCGTCCAGCGAGGGCGAGCCCTGCTGAACGGGATGATTCTCATGCATTTAAACCGCAAATCAGGCCTGTTCCAGATCAAACCGGTCCAGGTTCATCACTTTGTTCCAGGCCGCCACGAAATCCTGCACAAATTTTTCCTGGCTGTCGTCCTGAGCGTAAAATTCCGCCAGGGCGCGTAACTGGGAATTGTGCCCGAAAATCAAATCCACACGGGTGGCTTTCCACTTTACTTTACCGGTTTTGCGGTCATGCCCTTCAAATTCATTGTCTGAAACCGCTTTCCATTCCACACCCATATCCGTCAGGTTCACAAAAAAGTCGTTGGTCAGCACACCCGGTCGGTCCGTAAACACCCCGTGCGGCTGATTGTTAAAATTGGCTTCCAACACGCGCAGCCCACCCACCAGGACGGTCATTTCCGGTGGGGTGAGTTTGAGTAATTGCGCCTTATCGATCAACAGTTCTTCCGGGCGGTCTTCCACACCACCCTTCAGGTAATTGCGGAAACCATCGGCCTGGGGTTCCAGATAAGCAAACGATTCCACGTCCGTTTGATCCTGGGTAGCATCCACACGTCCGGGGGTAAAGGGCACTTCGATGTCAAAACCGGCTTTTTTGGCGGCAGCTTCAATGGCCGCGCATCCACCCAGAACAATTAAATCCGCCAGCGATACCCGTTTGCCATCTTTTGCAGATTGATTGAATTCCTGCTGAATGCCTTCCAGCACCTTCAGCACCTTTTCCAGTTGTTCCGGTTGATTTACTTCCCAGTCTTTTTGCGGTGCCAGTCGGATGCGCGCCCCATTGGCCCCACCCCGCTTGTCCGATCCACGGAAGGTGGAAGCAGCTGACCAGGCGGTGTACACCAGTTCGCGCGTGGACAGACCACTATCCAGAATTTTTTGCTTTAACTGGTCAATTTCCGCCTTTTCAATCACCTTAAAATCAACCGGCGGCAGTGGATCCTGCCAGACGAACACTTCCTCGGGTACTTCGGGTCCCAGATACCGGCTGCGCGGGCCCATATCGCGATGCGTGAGTTTAAACCAGGCGCGTGCAAACGCTTTGGAAAGCTCTTCCGGATTGTCCAGGAAGCGTTTGGCGATGGGTTTGTAAATGGGGTCCATTTTCAGCGCCAGGTCCGTGGTCAGCATCATGGGCGGATGCTTTTTGGACGGATCGTGCGCATCGGGCACCATATCTTCGGGATCGGGGTTGACCGCTTCCCACTGCCAGGCACCTGCGGGGCTTTTTACCAGGTTCCAGTCGTATTTGAACAATACCCGGAGGAAGCTGTCGTCCCATTTGGTTGGCGTGGGCGTCCAGGCGCCTTCAATGCCGCTGGTGATGGTGTCGGGGCCCTTGCCACTGCCGTAGCTATTTTTCCAGCCAAGTCCCTGCTCTTCGATGGGAGCGGCTTCGGGTTCGGGACCTAAATATTTTGCCGGAGCCGCGCCGTGGGACTTCCCAAAACTATGGCCACCGGCAATCAGGGCTACGGTGTCTTCATCGTCCATTCCCATTCGCGCAAAGGATTGGCGAATAAATTTTGCCGCTTCCAGCACGTTGGGCACCCCACCGGGACCTTCGGGATTCACATAAATTAACCCCATGTGGTCCGCCGCCAGCGGGCCTTTAAGTTTGCCGTCATCGGTGTGGCGTTCATCGGCCAGCCATTCCGTTTCTGGGCCCCAGTAAATGTCCTCTTCCGGTTCCCAGGCATCTTCTCGGCCACCGGCAAATCCCAACGTCTGGAACCCCATGGATTCCAGGGCCACATTGCCGGCTAAAATCAGCAAATCAGCCCAGGAAATTTTATTGCCGTATTTCTTTTTAATAGGCCACAGCAAACGCCGCGCTTTGTCCAGGTTCACATTGTCCGGCCAGCTGTTAACCGGCGCAAACCGCTGGTTACCGGTGGAGGCGCCTCCCCGCCCGTCCACAATGCGGTAAGTCCCTGCGCTGTGCCAGGCCATGCGAATAAACAATGGCCCGTAATGGCCGAAATCGGCCGGCCACCAATCCTGCGATTGGGTCATCAAATCGCGCAGGTCCTTTTTCAGTGCCTGGTAATCCAGGGACTGAAAGGCCTTGCGGTAATTGAAATTTTTGCCCAGCGGGCTAATGTGCTCACAATTCTGGTGGAGGATTTTAAGATTCAGTTGATCGGGCCACCAGTCCCGAATCAAACTGCCACCCAGAACGGTGGGCTTGCGGGGTTTGCCATTGGATGGCTTCTGAACGGTATCACTCATCGCCTGACTCCTTTTGTTTTAATGTGTTATGATATGTTTGGCGTATGTTTAATTCTATTCACAGGTCGGTTCCAATCCAAATTCTTCCTGCCTGGTCTAATCTTTTTTAAAACCGCCTGCGGCCACACCCGCGATCTGAGGGGTTTTCTTACGCGATGGATCAGCTGTCCGCAAGGCTGTTGGTGGATTGATATCGAATTCCATCCTTCTACGAATCCAAAAAATATCCGAAATCGTAATCATTCCGAATTGCAAATCAAATAAAAGCCCTGATGTAAGTGCCTTTAAAAAAATCATCCCCGCTTTGCCCTACATCTATCGCAAATGCCTTCCAGATTGACGCGTTTTGAGGTAATGATGAATTTTTTCTTCAACTCGGATGGAATGTCCAATGAATCGTATTCCTCGCTGTAGAAATCGTAAATCTCTCCGCATTTGATGCAACGGAAATGGTGATGTTGCCGCAGGTTGGGATCAAATCGTTTGGGATCTCCGCGTCCCTCCACGATTCGAACCAGGCCGATTTCCGAGAATGTGAGCAGGGTGCGATTTACCGTGTCCAGAGAAACGTTGGGATAAATCTTCTTGATTCGCTCGTATATAATCATTGCCGAAGGATGCTCTTTGGAATTTACCAGCTCTTTGTATATGGCAATCCGCTGGGGAGTGATTTTCAGATTATGTTTGTGAAACACTTCTTCCAGATATTTTAAATCGATTTCCATTCTGTTTCCCTTTCCTGGTTCGTTTTCAGAACGCCACTAAAATCGTAGGCGTTAATATATAGGAGTAATTCCTAATTTCAAAGAGTTTTTAAAAATTTTTTACCCTTTGATCGACAAATCGTTAACTGAAAATTGGATAGAGAAATTGAAGGAGAGTTTGTCGATTGCATCTATGATAGATATTTGAATTGACTTACGCTAATTCGGATACCGATAGGTGATTGGCTTTTCTGAAAGCCATTCGGCCTGAGATTTGATCCTTGCTTTGTCTGGGCTTTGCCGATAAATTAAACAAAAATTTAGAGTCACGATGAAAAAATTTAAACTGGTATCGAAATATAAGCCAACCGGAGATCAGCCGGAAGCGATCCGCCAGTTAACCGAAGGCATCCTGCGTGGGGAGAAGTATCAGACCCTGCTGGGGGTCACCGGCAGTGGAAAGACGTTTACCATGGCGAATGTCATCGCCAACGTCAATCGTCCAACGCTAATCATTTCGCACAACAAAACACTGGCGGCACAACTTTACGGGGAGTTCAAACAGTTTTTCCCCGAAAATGCCGTGGAATATTTTATCAGCTATTACGATTATTACCAGCCAGAAGCGTACATCCCCCAGACGGATACTTACATTGAAAAGGATAGCTCCATTAATGATGAAATTGATCGCCTGCGTTTGAAGGCCACGGCTTCGCTGATGTCCAGACGCGACGTGATCATCGTGTCCAGTGTATCCTGCATTTACGGCATTGGATCGCCGAAGGATTACTTTGAGATGACCATTCCGGTGCGTGTGGGCGATCGATTGATTCGTCACCAGTTTTTCGGGAAGCTCATTGACATTCACTACACGCGTAATGACATCGGTCCCGAACGGGGCACCTTTCGGGTGCGGGGCGATGTGATCGAAATTTATCCCGCGTACGAAAAATTTGCCATCCGGATCGATACGTTCGGCGATGAGGTGGAATCCATCCAGTATTTTAATCCCACCACGGGGGAGATACTGGAAGAAGTGGAACAGGTGGTCATCTTCCCGGCCAGCCATTTCGTGACCACCGAGCATAATCTCAAACGGGCCATCGAATCCATTAAACAGGAATTGGCGGAACGGTTGAAGGAGCTTCGTGCACAGGGTAAGTTGCTGGAGGCGCAGCGGCTGGAGCAGCGCACCCTGTTTGACATTGAAATGATGGAAGAGATCGGTTACTGCTCCGGCATCGAAAATTACTCCCGGCACCTTTCGGGCAGAAAGCCTGGTGAACCGCCCTACACCTTACTGGATTTCTTTCCTGAAGATTTCATCTGCTTTATTGACGAATCTCATCAAACGATTCCGCAAATTCGTGGCATGTACGAAGGCGATCATTCCCGAAAGAAAACGCTGGTGGAGTACGGTTTCCGCCTGCCCAGTGCACTGGACAATCGGCCCTTGAAATTTGATGAATTCATGAGCAAGTTGAATCAGGTCATTTTTGTTTCGGCCACGCCTTCAGAGTTTGAGATTGAGCTGAGTAAGGGGGTGGTGGTGGAGCAGATCATCCGTCCCACCGGGCTGGTGGATCCCGAAATCGAGGTACGTCCCACCAGAGGCCAGATTGATGACCTGATTCATGAGATCCGCCAGCGCATTGAACGGGGGGAACGTACCCTGGTCTTGACCCTGACCAAGCGCATGGCAGAGGATTTAACCGATTATTTGCAGAGCCTGGGAATCAAAGCCGCCTATTTGCATTCTGAAATCGATTCCCTGGAACGGGTGGACATTTTGCGGGACTTGCGTCTGGCCGAATTCGATGTGCTGGTGGGAATTAACTTGTTGCGGGAAGGGCTGGACTTGCCGGAAGTGTCTCTGGTGGCCATCCTGGATGCGGATAAAGAGGGCTTTTTGCGGTCGGAAGTGTCCCTGCTGCAGATTGCCGGTCGTGCCGCACGAAACGTTAACGGGAAGGTGATTTTTTACGCAGATACCATCACGCGATCCATGCAGCGCACCATTGAGGAAACCGAGCGGCGGCGTAAGAAACAGCTGGAGTACAACAAAGCTCACGGTATCACCCCGCGTACGGTTTATAAAACGGTTGATGAAATTTTGCAGACCACCTCTGTGGCCGACGTGCGTGCCAAATACAAAGCCAAACGCAAAATCCGGGAATTTGATTATATGGATCGGTTGACCGGCGAGGAATTGATTCAAAAGCTGGAACAGGAAATGAAGGAAGCTGCGGAAAATCTGGAGTTTGAACGGGCGGCTCAATTACGTGACGAAATTTTGAAGTTGAAGGGGAAATTGAAGTAGATGCATTTTCGGTGGACGGTTGTACTGATTGGATGGCTGGCCGGTCTTTCGACGCTTCTGGCCAATCACTATGTGCCTGCCCCGCTGGATGAGCTGATCCTGACCGGTAAAAATTATTTGTATCACGCAAATTTCCACCAGGCCCGGCAAACGTTTCTCACCGTCCAGCAACAATATCCGGACTATCCCCACGGATATTTTTACACGGCCTACATGACCCTGCTGGTGTACTCTCAAAACCTGAGCAACGATTCTCTGCGGCAGGCGCTGGAAGATCAAATTTCCCTTGCGCAAAAGGTCGCCGCGGCTTTCCGTAAGAAAAATCGGCAAAATCCCGATGCTATTTTTCATCAGGGATTGATCTTTGGGTTGAAAGGCGTTCTGTATGTGCTGGATCGAAGCTATTTGCGGGCCTACTGGTTTGGACGCAAGGCCATCCGTTACCTGGAGGAAGTAGCCCGGCTGGATCCTGATTATAACGATACCTACCTGGGACTGGGACTCTTTCATTATTATGTGGATTTGCTCCCCCGCATTCTGCGATTCGTGGTGCACGTGCTGGGATTTGAGGGAGACCGTGTACTGGGAAAACAGGAATTGCAACGGGCTGTTCGCGGTGGCCATTATTTCCGGGAAGAGGCGCGTTTAATGTACATTCTGTTTACCTATTTTATGGAAGGAGAAATGCAGCAATCCATTGCGGAATTGAAACGCATGGCTGCGGATTTTCCGGAAAATCCCATTCCTCAGCTGTTGCTGGGATATCACTATCGGCGTACGGGGAAATTGAAGCAGGCACTGGAAATCTTCCAGCAAACCCCGGAAATTTACCCCGAGCTGCTGCCCCAGATGGTCAATATCAAGTATTACAATATGGCGGTCATTCATTTTGAGATGAATCGATTTGATGCGGCGGATTCTTTGCTGGATTATTTGATTCGCCTGCCCACCCGGAAATCGATTTATTACCAGGCGGCCATTCATTTTTACAAGGGATTAATCGCCGATCTGCGAATGGATCGACCAACGGCCGAGTGGCATTATGCCAAAATTCCACGGCACAAGCAAAGCAAATACTGGTACAATGCGGTTCAGATGTATCGGAAGCATCCCATGGACAGCCTGATGAAAGCATATGTAATGGCCCGAAATCTCTATCTGGGCTTACAATTTGCAGAAAGTCTGGAACGGGTGGAGAAGGTGCTGGCGCGATTACATGCCGGGGTCAAATCCACCCATCCCGATTTGCCCTACCTGGTAAGAGATTTACAGGCCATTGATTATTTTTTTCTGGGAAAACCCCGGAAGGCGCTGGAATTGTATGCGGAATTGATTCCCGAGATATCCCGCATGGAGGATAAAGTGCGAAAATCCTGGATTTACATTCGGTATGCGCGGGTGTTATATTCCACCGGTCGTTTTAAAGAAGCGGCACAGATGCTGGATCGCGCCAACGATGTGGATGATGATTACACCCATCTGATCGTCAAGCGGGAAGAAATCATCATGGAGCGCAAACAGGCGCAAGGCAAATAAGGAGGGGAGATCATGAAGGTACTGGTGCTGGGTGGAGGCGGTCGGGAACATGCCCTGATCTGGAAGTTATCCCAGAATCCCGAAGTGAACGCCCTGTACTGCATACCCGGAAACGGAGGCATTTGTGAACAGGCCATTTGTGCGGACATCCCGTTAACCGATTTCCGGGCGATCATGCAATTTGTCAGGGTGTATGAAATTGATTTTACAGTGGTGGGGCCAGAGCAACCCCTGGTCGACGGCATTGTGGATGCCTTTCAGGCAGAGCGGTTACCCATATTTGGCCCGATGCGCCGGGCAGCCCGGCTGGAGGGCAGTAAAATTTTTGCCAAACAACTGATGCAGAAATACGGTATTCCAACAGCCGCCTTCGGAGCCTTTGATCAATATGCCGATGCGCGGAGGTATCTGGATGCCCTGCCAGAAGGGCCGGTGGTGGTGAAAGCGGATGGCCTGGCTGCCGGTAAGGGAAGCCTGGTCTGTCCAGACAAAGCCAGCGCCCGTCAAGCACTGGAGCAGCTGATGCAGGACCGCATCTTTCAAGAAGCGGGCAGTCGGGTGGTTATTGAAGAATTTATGGAAGGCGAAGAGGCCAGCCTGTTTGTATTGACCGATGGCACCGATTACGTGACCCTGCTGCCAGCACAGGATTTTAAACGGGTGTATGACAATGATCAGGGCAAAAACACCGGTGGCATGGGAAGTTATGCCCCCACACCGTTTGTCACTCCCCCGGTTTATCAAACCGTGATCCGCACCATTGTGGAGCCCACGCTGGAAGCGCTGCAGCGGGAAGGGATTGTTTATCGAGGTGTACTCTACTGCGGTTTAATGTTAACCGCCGACGGCCCACGGGTGGTCGAGTTCAATTGCCGATTTGGGGATCCCGAAACACAGGTGGTGCTTCCCCTCCTGGAAACCGATCTGCTGGAAATGTTGATGGCCATTCAGCGGGGTGAATTGCGCAGGATTAAGGTCAGGAATCGATCAGGGGCCGCTGTGTGTGTGGTACTGGCTTCGGGAGGTTACCCCGATGCGTATGAAAAGGGCAAGGTCATTCAGGGTTTGGATCAGGTGCCCGATGACGTCCTGATCTTCCATGCCGGCACGCAGAAAGTGGGGGAGCGACTGGTAACCAGCGGGGGACGGGTGCTGGGTGTTACCGCTCTGGAGGAAAATCTGGAAAAAGCCGTTAACAAAGTGTATCAGGCCGTCGATAAAATTAGTTTTGAAAAGATGCATTATCGACGGGACATTGCCCGAAAGGCAATCGAATTCTTGAAACAGCAATCCGCAACTGCGTCAGAAGAAAATGAATCGATTAATTGAATAGGAGGGCCCATGAAGATATTGATTACCGGTGGAGCAGGTTTTATTGGTTCGAATATTGCGGATCGTTATCTGGAGCTGGGACACGAAGTGGTCATCGTGGATAACCTGGTGACCGGCCAACGGGAAAATATCCCCCCGCAGGCCACGTTTTACGAGATGGACATTGTGGATCCGGCTTTAAAACAGGTGTTCGAAAAGGAGCGGCCGGATGTTGTCAGTCACCAGGCTGCGCAGATGGATGTGCGCAAATCGGTTGCGGATCCCATTTACGATGCCACCGTCAACGTGCTGGGCTCTCTGAATGTTCTGCAAAATTGTGTGGCTTATGAAGTGCGAAAATTCATTTTTGCATCCACTGGCGGGGCCATTTATGGTGAGCAGGATTATTTCCCCGCCGATGAGGAACATCCCCTTCGCCCCTTATCGCCTTACGGAATAACCAAGTTAACCACCGAAAAATATCTGTATTTTTACCAGCAAACGTATGGATTGACATACACCGTACTGCGATATGCCAATGTTTATGGCCCGCGTCAGAATCCCCACGGTGAGGCGGGTGTGGTGGCCATTTTTACCACCCGGATGCTGAAAGGGGAACAGCCCGTCATCAATGGCGATGGACTGCAGACCCGCGATTACGTGTTTGTTGGCGATGTGGTGCGGGCAAATGAGCTGGCATTGAATGGTGGGGACAACCAGATTTACAACGTGGGTACCGGTAAGGAAACCGACGTGAACACCCTGTTTCAATTGTTGCGAGATATTGTAGGCAGGGATATTCCCGAAGTGCATGGAGAAGCCAAGCCGGGTGAACAGCGCCGGAGTGTGCTGGATTACTCGCGGATCCAGAAAGAGCTGGGCTGGGCACCCACAGTTACCCTGGAGGAGGGATTGCGCCTGACGGTGGATTTCTTCCGGAAAAAATTTGGCATGTAGGGGTGCCGGGAATCATCTCCGGCTTTGAACCCAATTTTTTCTATAGCCTACGAATTACACGAATGAACCCAGATGATTGCAATAGCCTACGAATTACGAATTACACGAATTAACACAAATAAAGCCAATAAATTACATTGGATTGTGTCTGTATGAAAATGTGTTCCAGGGTTTATTCGCGATTTTGTGGATATGCTGCAGATTTATTCGCGTGATTCGTGGTTTACATTTTGAATTAATCAGATTTAGGGTGCAATTTGTGTCTTGAAAAAAACGGCCACCCTATCAATCGGTGGCCGTTTGCTGTAATGGATTGTCTGCAGACGAATTATGCGACCGTTACTTCCTTTTCCAGATACACATCCTGAATGGCGTGCAGCAATTCCACCCCTTCTTTCATGGGCTTCTGGAAGGCTTTCCGTCCAGAGATTAAGCCCATGCCGCCGGCCCGTTTATTAATGACCGCAGTTCGCACGGCCTGGGCCAGATCGTTCTTACCGGAAGCTCCTCCGGAATTAATCAAGCCCGCCCGGCCCATGTAGCAATTGACCACCTGATAGCGGGTTAAATCAATGGGATGTTCGCTGGTCAGTTCCGTGTACACTTTTTCGTGTGTTTTGCCGAATTTTAAGGCCTTGAATCCGCCATTGTTTTCCGGTTGCTTCTGCTTCACGATGTCCGCTTCGATGGTCACCGCCAGGTGATTGGCCTGACCGGTTAAGTCCGCCGATACGTGGTAGTCGCCCTGATCGGTTTTGAAGGCCGAATTGCGCAGATATGCCCACAGGATGGTCACCATGCCCAGGCTGTGTGCGTAGCGGAAAACTTCAGTAATTTCCTGGATCTGGCGATTGCTTTCCGGAGAGCCATAATAGATGGTTGCCCCCACCGCAATGGCTCCCATTTCGAACGCCTGATCCACGCTGGCAAATAAGATCTGATCATATTTGTTGGGGTAGGTCAACAATTCATTGTGATTAATTTTCAGAATGAAGGGAATCTTGTGGGCATATTTGCGAGCCACGGCACCCAGCACGCCCAGGGTAGAAGCCACCGCATTACATCCCCCTTCAATGGCCAGTTTGACGATGTTTTCGGGATCAAAGTAGTCGGGATTGGGTGCAAAGGAGGCACCGGCAGAATGTTCAATGCCCTGATCCACGGGCAATATGGACAGATACCCTGTGCCTGCCAGTCGTCCGGTGTTGAATAACAACTGCATGTTGCGCATCACTGCTGGCGGACGATCCGACAAAGCCATCACGCGATCGACGAAATCCGGGCCCGGCAAATGGAGCTTTTCTTTGGGGATGGTCTGACATTTGTGGTTTAACAAATAATCGGCTTCACTACCCAGCAATTCAACAATCTTGTTGATCATGGTGACCCTCCTGCTCGTTTTTTTGTTTGATTAAACTTGTGGTAATATAATCCATTTTTAAAAATCCGTAAAGTGAAAAAAAATTGCAGAAATTTGAAAATTTCCCCTTCTGGAATCATCAATCATCCGGAAAAGATCGTTTGTTGAGCTATGAAAAATCTAAACTTATAATTTGGCCATTTTCTTAACCATCTTCAAAAATTGTCGATTAAAGTAATCAGAATTTTAGCGGATGGGTGGAGAGGAGGGTGTATGGGAATTATAGCAAACAGGGAAGGGTGTTATGGTCTCATTCTACCGTTTTGTCTGGGTGTTTATTATTGGAATTTTCACGCTTCATTCATATTCCCATGATTATGGGGTACAATTATTTACCGTAAAAACCGGCCTGCCTTCTAACCTTACCAAAGCCACCATTCAGGATGAAAATGGATTCATCTGGGTTGCCACAGACAACGGGCTGGTACGCTTTGATGGGGTCGAGTTTAAAAAATTTGATTTGCAACCGCCCCAGAATTACATCAAGCACTTTGCCTATGGGCCCTCGGGCAGGTTGTACGTGATCACAGACGGGGGAATTTATGTAAAAACCGGCGATGGTCTGCACCCGGAGTTTCAGCCCTTCCTACCGGGAAGTCGGGTGGTTACCGATACGACCATTTTCTTTCCAAAATTTCTATATGAAGATCATCAGCAAAATGTATGGATCAGTGAACCGGTTGGCATCGTGCGTTACGCCAATGGCCAGCTGAAGCGGTACGAATTTGAGGAAAAGTACTGGGCCCATAGCTATATCCGATCGTTTTTTATTTTTTCCGGGCCACATCGTCAGATTTATGCCACTTCCCGTCAGGGATATTTATTCCGCTTGAACAGCGAAGACGACCGTTTTGAACCGATTGAGTTTAAAAACCGTCCGGGTCGTTTCACCATTAACGCCGTATTGCCATTAAACGACTCCACCATCTGGGTGGGCGGGAATCGGGGGATTTTCCAGTTTACCCTGAATCCAGAACGGGAATTTGTCATCCTGAAACCGGTCGCTCGGATTCCCAGTGTGCAGGTCATAATTCAAATTTCACCAGGGCATTTTCTGATTGGCACCAGCGGGCATGGCATGTTTCACCTGGAGATGCAGGACGGGAAAATAACCTACCGAACATTGCCGGAAGTTCCCGATGGCGTGGTCAACGATATTTACAAAGGCCAGCACGGTGGAATCTGGGTCAGCAAGGATGATGGGCTGGTGTTTTTGTATCCCCTGGATTTTACCCCGGTACTGGAGTTTTCCAATTTTTCGGTGGAGATGCTGGCACTGGATCCGCAGGGACAACTCTATGCCACCAATGGGCTCCGCATTTTTACGGCGTCCCGCGGAGCCAGCCAGAGGGAGCTGCGGGAAATTGCCAATTTTCACCGCAATCCGTTCAATGCGATGATTTCGGCCATTCTTCCCCTGGGGGATCAAATGATTCTGGGGCACGAGGATGGGCGAATGACGCTTTATCCCGGATCAAGAAACAAGGCCATCTATTTTTGTGAAAATTCCACCATTTTTGATTTTTTCCCTTTTTCCACGGACACCATCTGGGTGGCATTGAGCAATTGTGCAGCGGTGTTTGAATGGCATCGGGACGGTTCCTTTATCCGCATGGGAATGGATCGCGGCATTTATTCTCCCATTCACGTTATCCGAAAGGGAAAAGATGGGCAGATTTATCTGGGTTCGCAGGGAAATCAGACCTATTTGTACCGTTTCCATCCGGACGGAAGGTATTTCGAGAACATCAGCTGTCCGCTGCCGGATTCTTCCGCTCTGGATCTACAGGTCAATGATCTGGCGATCGATGCCGAAGGGGTAATCTGGCTGGGAACCAATCGGGGTTTGTGGCGCCAGAACCACGGCAGCATTTCGATTCCGGAGAGTTTGCAGGAAATTGCGGATTTGCCCATCAAAGCGCTGTTTCTGGACGATCGGGGATCGCTCTGGATTGGCACGGAAGTTGGCGTGTTCCGATATTACCGGGGACAGCTCCTGCGTTTTAACGATCGGGATGGATTGCCCGGCACCACCATCGCCTTTCGATCCATTGTGCAGGATTCCCGTGGTACGCTCTGGTTTGGCACTTACGAAGGAATTGCCTATTACAACCACCGCAGTTTGGAACCGGTGCAGACCCCCAATCCGCAGATCTTAAATCTGAATCTGGATTCCCGCGAAACCTGGGGCAAGCTGGAGCCAATCCGGGTGCGTTCTTCGGAGGCTTACCTGGAAATCCGGTTTTCTTCTCTGGTTTATCCCGGCGATAAGGTGATCTACAAGGTTCGCCTGCTGGGCTACGACGATGCCTGGCGGACGCCCTATCAGCAAAATCGGGTGGTCTACCGCAATCTCACCCCTGGTAAATACATCTTTCAGGTAAAAGCGCAGCAGAGCGGTATGCTGTGGAGTGGCATTACCGAAATTCCGGTGGAGATTCTGCCGCCCTGGTACATGTCGTACCCCGCGTTTATGGTGTACGCCGCTCTGTTGTTGTTCCTGGCGGTGCTACTCATCCGTCAGCGATTTCTGGAAGCCCGTCGGCAGCGGGCTGAAAAAGCCCTCCGCGAGAGTCAGGAACGGCTGAAGACGCTCATCAATCACCTGCCTGTGATGATGTTTGCCGTCGATCGCAATGGGAAGTTCATCCTGGCCGAGGGACAGGGCGTTAGGGGGATTCAGATGACCACCTGGCAAATGCTGGGACACAACATTTACGATCTGTACGACTGGTATCCCGAAATTTTACATGCGGTGGAAGAAGCTCTTCGCGGGGAAAAAATTGAAAAAACCCTGACCATCGATGGGCATTATTTTGATTGCAAATTTCTGCCTTACCGGGATGAGCGGGGGCACGTTCAGGGCGTATTCGTCATTGCCATCGATATTACCGATCAACGGGAGCAGCGGGACATGCTCCGGAAACTCTCCTTTGCAGTGGAGCAAAGTGCCAACGTCATTGTAATTACCGATACGGAAGGCCGCATTGAATACGCCAATCCCCGATTTACTGAAATTACCGGATACACCCTGGATGAGGTTCGGGGCAAGAAGACCAACATTCTCAAGTCCGGCGTGCATCCCCCGGAAATGTATCGGGAGTTGTGGGAAACCATCACTTCGGGGCAGGTCTGGCGTGGGGAGTTCTGCAATAAAAAGAAGAATGGGGAATTATTCTGGGAGTCGGCGATCATTTCCCCAATCAAGGATGAGGACGGCAGGATTACCCATTTTCTGGCGGTGAAGGAAGACATTACCGAGCGCAAAAAGAATGAGCAGGCGCGCCTGGAAAGCGAAGAGCGCTACCGTCGGCTGGTGGAATTGAGCCCGGACGGCATCATTATTCATCAGGATGGTGTCATTCGGTTTATCAATCCCGCGGGGATTCGCATTTTTGGAGGAGAAAAACCGGAAGATTTCATCGGGCAACCCATTTTAAAATTCGTGCACCCGGATTATCACGACATTGTGCGGGAGCGCATTAAGAAGATGGAGGTGGAGAAGGAAGCGCCGCTCATTGACGAAGTCCTGCTGCGGCTGGACGGCAGCGAGTTTTATGCCGAGGTGGCGGCCGTTCCCACCATTTATCAGGGGAAACAGGCCTATCAGGTGGTATTTCGGGATATTACCGAGCGCAAGCTGGCGGAAAAAGATCTGGAACAATATGCCGCCGACCTGGAAGAAGCCAAGATGGCGCTGGAAGAGCAGGCCAATCAGCTCACCATTACAATTAACGAGCTGGAAATTGCCCGTCAGAGGGCCGAAGATGCCACCCGCGCCAAGAGTGAATTCCTGGCCAACATGAGCCATGAAATTCGCACCCCGATGAACGGCATCATCGGGATGACGGAGCTGGCGCTGGAAACCGATCTCACCCCGGAACAGCGGGATTATCTGGAAATTATTCGTTCCTCGGCCGAATCGCTATTAACCATTATTAATGATATTCTGGACTTTTCAAAAATCGAGGCCGGGAAGCTGGAACTGGAGTCGGTGGATTTTAAGCTGCGGGACGAAATTGGCCACACCATGAAGAGCCTGGCGGTAAAGGCGCATCAGCGGCAGATTGAACTGGCCTATTATGTACACCCGGATTGTCCCGATGCCCTGATTGGCGATCCCGCCCGATTGCGCCAGATTCTGGTAAATCTGGTGGGCAATGCCATCAAGTTTACCCACGAAGGTGAGGTGGTGGTTCGGGTTGAACCGCGGTACCGGCGGGATGGTCAGGTGTGCCTGCATTTTTCGGTGGCCGATACGGGCATCGGCGTGCCGGAAGAGAAATTGCAGGTCATATTCGACGCGTTTTCCCAGGCGGATGCGTCGGTGACCCGAAAATTTGGGGGGACGGGATTGGGCCTGGCCATCTGTAAAAAACTGGTGCAACTGATGAATGGGGAAATCTGGGTGGAAAGTCCCAACACCCTGCCCAGGGACGAGCGCGGTGGCCCCGGGAGTGTATTCCACTTCACGGCCTGTTTTCAGATCAACGAACAGTCCGACACCACGGTTGAGGCTGGAGAATATGTGGACTGGCAGGGCATGCGGGTGCTGGTCATCGATTCGCATCCAACCAATCGCCAGTTTGTTGCCGATGTGCTTCGGCAGTGGGGCTTGCAGGTGGAATGTGTGGAGGATTATCAGGAGGGATTCCAGCGCCTGGAGGAAGACGCCCGAAATGGAAAACCGCATCGCCTGCTGGTAGTGGATATGGATGTAAATGACGATTTGAACGAGGCGTTCATGCAGCGGATTCTGGACAATTCCCTGCTGGAATCGCTTTCCATCATTGCCCTCGTTTCCACGGATCAGAAACGCAATCCCGTTCGCCTGACGCGAAAAGAAAAAATTAAGTGTTTGATTAAGCCGGCAGCACCATCGGAATTGTTCAACGCCATGATGGAATTGTTCCATGCCAGCGCTACAACGGAAGCACCATCGGCACCGGCTACGGAGCGCACGGCAGATGCCCCGCCGTCTAAAGATTTGCACATTCTGGTGGCCGAAGATAATGCAGTAAACCAGAAACTGGCCCGCCGCTTGTTGGAGAAGATGGGGTATCGGGTGAGCATCGCCAACAATGGGCTGGAAGCCATTCGCATGTATCAAAAAGGTCAGTTTGATCTGATTTTAATGGATGTGCAAATGCCCGAAATGGATGGTTTAACGGCCACCCGGAACATCCGGGAGCTGGAGGCCACCCGCAATGGGGGACGCATTCCCATTATTGCGTTGACGGCTCATGCCATGCAGGGGGATCGAGAAAAGTGCCTGGAAGCCGGAATGGATGACTACATCACCAAGCCAATTAAACGGCAGGAGCTGGAAGCTGTATTAGAGAAGTTTTATTTAAAATTAAAGGAAAAGGCTGTTCAACCAGAGAGTTGAGGACTCAAGATTTGGGTGGGGAAATTGAGGGCCAAAATGGTGATAGCAATTTCTGAAGGGGGATTGATATAAAAAACAGTGAGGGGGGTATGTTTAAGACGAATATCAGAGAACTCACTTTACGATATATTGTTGCCCTATCATTAATGGCAATTTTAAGCAGCACCGCTTACTCGTTGATACGAATCGTTCTGCATAAGCAGGAGTCTGACGCTCCGGTAATTAATTTATCCGGTCGCCAGAGAATGTTGTCTCAAAAACTCACCAAGGAAGTATTGCTTTTAGTCCAGCCCAGTGTTATAACCGACCGAATGGATGATCGTCAGCAGCTGGAAAATACGCTCCAGCAATGGGTGCGGGTTCATCTGGGATTAATTCATGGGGACGAAACGCTTAAATTACATGGCGATAATAGTGAAGAAGTGATTCAGTTGTTCCGGGAAATCGATCCGTATTTTCGATTAATTCGGACATCGGTTGAAGATTTGTTGAAAATGGACATGAAAACGTTAGAGCGCCTCACCATTGATTCACCATTAGTGCAAAATGTGCTGATGGCGTCTCCGATATTTCTGGAAATCATGGATAAAATCGTTTTTCAATATGATAAGGAAGCCCGTGTTCGTGTAGAACAATTGAAAAAGTACGAAACGTTCATTGTAACGGCGGTTTTGATCCTTCTGGTTTTAGAAGCGCTGGTGATTTTCCGGCCCATGGTGAATAAGGTTAAACGGAACTTTCAGGCATTAAGTGAGATGAATGCGAAATTACAAAAGGAAATATATGTTCGTAAAAAAGCAGAAGAAGAATTGCAAAAAGCTCACCAAGATCTGGAGCTGAAAGTCATCGAACGTACCCGGGAATTACAGGAGGAAATTGCCGAAAGAAAATTGGTTGAGAAAGCGTTGCGGGAAAAGGAAATGCGGTTGCGAGCCATTACGCAATCGGCAAATGATGCCATTATCACGGCAGATACTCAGGGGAAAATCATCTCCTGGAACAAAGGGGCGAAGCAAATTTTTGGGTATGAGGAAAAGGAGGTTCTGGGCAAGTCGCTAACTATTCTCATGCCGCAGCGCTACCGGGAGCGTCATCAGAAAGGTTTGGATCGAATTAGTAAAGGAGGAAAATATAAAGTCATCGGCAAAACCCTTGAGCTTGAGGGATTGAAGAAAGATGGAACAGAATTTCCAATCGAACTTTCTCTGGCCACCTGGAAGGTGGGGGATCAGGTGTATTTTACAGGAATTATCCGCGATATCACGGAGAGAAAACGGGCAGAAGAAGCACTTCGAAAGGCGAAGGAAGTGGCGGAAGCCGCAAGTCGGGCAAAAAGCGAATTCCTGGCCAACATGAGCCATGAGATTCGCACCCCGATGAACGGTATTCTGGGTATGACCGAACTGGCCCTGGAGACCGATCTGCAGCCCCAACAACGGGAATATCTGGAGCTGGTGAAACAATCCGCAGAGAATTTGTTGATGATCATTAATGACATTCTGGACTTTTCCAAAATCGAAGCGGGGAAGCTGGATCTGGTTGAAGAACCCTTTGATTTGCGCGAAACCATTGGTGAAACGCTCAAGACGCTTAGCTTTCGTGCCAGTCAAAAGGAACTGGAACTGGTCTACTGGATCGATCCACAGATCCCGGAATGGGTAGTGGGCGATGCCGGCCGTCTGCGTCAGGTGCTGGTAAACCTGGTTGGCAACGCCATTAAATTTACCGATGTGGGGCAGATTTTGGTGCGGGTGTTTGAACAAAAATCGGAAACGGCGGGGCAATCGGACACACGCACCTGGCTGCATTTTCAGGTTATCGATACCGGTATCGGCATTCCAGAGGACAAACAGGAAAAAATTTTTGAGGTCTTTACACAGGCGGACGGATCGACGACACGCAAGTACGGTGGAACGGGTCTGGGACTTGCCATTTCCCGCCAGCTGGTGGAACTGATGGGAGGACGCATGTGGGTGGAAAGTCCGTTGCCGGAAGAAATTGTTCACTTTATTCAGACCGATCAACAAGTGGGCATGGGCAGCGTATTCCATTTTACGGTGCGTTTCGCAATTGCGGAACCTTCCCTGCAAAAACCATCGCTCCAGCAGGTGGAAAGCCTCAAAGGGTTGCCCGTGCTGGTGGTCGATGACAATGTCATCAATCGCCGACTGCTGGAGCAGATGCTGCTTGGATGGGAGATGAATCCCACAGTTGTCGCCTCTGCAGATGAGGCGCTGACGCAATTGTCCGCGGCCCCCCGGCGCTTTCGTTTGATCATCACCGATGGGCAGATGCCGGAAATCGATGGATTTGAGTTTGTTGAACGGGTGCGGAGAATGCGGAATGGTAAAAATCTGCCTGTGATTATGCTGACTTCGGGTGGACGGCCGGAAGATTTGGCCCGTTGTCGTACCCTTTCTATTAATGCGTATTTGATTAAGCCGGTTACCGCTTCGGAATTGCTGGACGTGATTTTGCGGGCGCTGATAGAGTCGTCGGAGCGAAAGCGACCCGCTTCCCGGAAACCGCGAACGTCTCGCACCCATTCACAGGATTCCGCCCGCCCCCTGGAAGGGGTTAAAATTTTGCTTGCCGAAGATAATGCGGTAAATCAAAAACTGGCAGTCCGATTATTGCAAAAATTGGGATGTTCTGTGATTGTTGCCAACAATGGCAACGAAGCCGTTCAGTTGTGGCGCAATCAAAACGTGGATCTCATCCTGATGGATGTTCAGATGCCCGAGATGGATGGATTTGAGGCGACCGCAGAGATCCGGCGACTGGAAAAGTCCACTGGACAGCACACCCCTATCATCGCTTTAACCGCCCACGCCATGAAAGGGGATCGAGAAAAATGCCTGGATGCCGGCATGGATGGATACGTCACCAAACCCATTCGTCGGGAAGAACTGGAAAATGAGATCCGGCGATTTGTTTCTGTGGATAAAAAAGCGGTTGGTGTTCACCATTAAATCCAAGCGAAAAGGATCGTCATGAGCGAAAAAGGGTTCAAGATTCTGGTTGCCGATGATGACAACATTTCCCGTCGGTTGTTGCAGAAAACACTGGAACGCTGGGGTTATGAAGTGGTTGTGGTGAAGAATGGGGAAGAGGCCTGGAGAAAATTCCAGTCTGATCATTTTTCCCTGATCATTACCGATTGGATGATGCCGGTCATGGACGGACTGGAGCTGGTGCGGCGGATTCGGGAGTACCCTCGCGAAGATTATGTGTACATCATCATGCTTACCGCAAAGGCCATGAAAGAAGATGTGGTCGTGGGTATGGAAGCCGGCGCCGACGATTTTCTGGTCAAACCATTCAATCAGGATGAGTTGCGGGTGCGACTGCGTGCCGGGGAACGTATTGTGCATCTGGAAAGAAAATTGTCCCAGCGCAATGTGGAACTGGAGGAGGCCAATCGCCGGATGCGCCGGGATCTGGAGGCGGCCGCAAAAATTCAGGAATCGCTTCTGCCATCTGTTCTTCCCGCCAATCCCCACTTCGAGGTGGCCTGGCATTTTGAACCCTGCGAGGAACTGGCCGGTGATATTTTGAATGTGTTTAATCTGGACGAAAACAATCTGGGCGTCTACATTCTGGACGTAAGCGGTCATGGGGTGGCTGCGGCCTTGCTGGCGGTTACCCTTTCTCGACTGTTGTCCCCGGTGCTGGATCAATCCTCCATTATCAAAACCCGCATGGAGAATCCGCCCCGTTACGCGATTACCCCACCCGCGGAAGTGGCCAACCAGCTGAATCGGCGGTTTCAGATGGACGCCGAAACCGGACAGTACTTTACCATCATTTATGGATTGTTCAACGTCATCGATCGGGAGTTCCGGTTTGTTTCTGCAGGCCATCCGCCCATTGTTCACATATCGCAGTTCAATGGCCCGCGATTGGTACAGGTATCGGGATTACCCATTGGGTTCATGGAACAGTGGGAATATTCGGAGGTGAAGATACCCTACGATAAAGGCGATCGGTTTTACATGTACTCCGATGGAATAATCGAAGCCCGGGCTCCCAATCAGAAGATGTATGGTACCGATCGTTTACTGGATACCCTGAACGCCTCCCGCCATCTTTCGCTTAAAGAAAGCATCCAGCGGGTACTGGACGATTTACAACAGTGGACGCGAAAAGACATCATGGAAGATGATGTTTCCATACTGGCTGTGGAAATTCGCCAGTGAGCAAGTGTGTAGTGGTAGCCGCACATTTTCCAGTAGGCAGTTGGCAGTTTGCAGTTGGCAGTAAAGAATGGTAGCCGCGGGCTTTATGCCTGCGTTTTATCCATGTAGCCCGACTCTCCAGAGTCGGTAGTCTCCTTCCGCTTTGCGGAAGGAGACTTGTTTTTTACAAAAAACAGGTGGGATACTGCAGCACGCTTTTTTCTGTTTTCCTCTTCAACCCAAATAATACATGAAACCGCGAATTACGCGAATAAATCTAAAAAATATCAACAAAATCGTGAATAAACCCGGGAACACATTTTCATCCCGACACAATCCAATGTATTTTATTGGTTTTATTGGTGTTAATTCGTGTAATTCGTGGTCGAATGCATAATCTGGCTTTATGCCTGCGGTATGAAAAATCCGGAAAAAGGAAATTGCACACCCAGACAAAATATAGTCTCCTCCCGCTTCGCGGAAGGAGACTACCGACTCTGGAGAGTCGGGTTACATTTGAATGCGCAGGCATGAAGCCTGCGCCTACCTGGAAAATGGAATGGCAGACGTCTGGTAGTTGCAGGCTTTACGCCCATTTTCCAGTGAGCAGTTTACAGTTGGCAGTAATGAATGGTAGCCGCGGGCTTTATGCCCGCGGGATAAACGGCCAATCCGTGGGAAATAGGAATAATCTGGCTGCAAAATAAATCAAGTCTCCTCCCGCTTCGCGGAAGGAGACTACCGACTCTGGAGAGTCGGGCTACATTGGAAAGTGCAGGCGTGAAGGTTGCGCATATCGTGCCATTAGGTAGGAATGGTGAACAATCGGGTAGTCGCGGGCTTTATGCCCGCGGAATAACTGGCCAATCCGTGGGAAATAGGAATAATCTGGCTGCAAAATAAATCAAGTCTCCTCCCGCTTTGCGGAAGGAGACTACCGACTCTGGAGAGTCGGGTTACATTTGAATGCGCAGGCGTGAAGGTTGCGCCTACCTGGAAAATGGAATGGCAGACGTCTGGTAGTTGCAGGCTTTACGCCCATTTTCCAGTGAGCAGTTTACAATTGGCAGTAATGAATGGTAGCCGCAGGCTTTATGCCTGCGGAATGACCTGCACGTAAAAAACCAAGTCTCCTCCCGCTTTGCGGAAGGAGACTACCGACTCTGGAGAGTCGGGCTACATTTGAATGCGCAGGCGTGAAGGTTGCGCCTATCATGCCATTAGGTAGGAATGGTGAACAATCTGGTAGCCGCGGGCTTTACGCCCGCGGAACAACCGGCCAATTCATAGGAAATAGGAATAATCTGGCTGCAAAAAAACCAAGTCTCCTCCCGCTTTGCGGAAGGAGACTACCGACTCTGGAGAGTCGGGTTACATTAGACACCGCAGGCGTGAGGGTTGCGCCTGCAGTGAGGAAATAACCAGGCCCCCGGCCTTACGGGAGCGGCGCGACTGTGAGAATCGATTTCCACATTATTCAATAATGCTTTACCTTTATCGGTTGGCATCTTAAATTCTGACGGGTCAAAGGTAAAGGGGCGGGCAGTGAGCCATCGGTTCCTGACATCGATCCGGAAAGGCATTCTTCCCATTTTTCTGATCCTGGCCGTCAGTGCGCTAATTCTGGCCATCTCGCTGCCGGCATTTCATCAACACGTTCCCACAGACACCAGCCGCTGTGTCTTTCACCTGATCGAGAAAAATGTGGTGGCACTGGAAATCGCTGCGGGATTTTCATCCCCCTTCATTCAGCCCTTTGCCACCGTTCATTTAGATGATTGGCCAACCCCGGAACAGAATCATCCTTTCTCTCGCATTCCCAGAGCCCCTCCTGTGTCCTCCTTCTAAAATCCTTTGCGTCTGTTTAAGAAAAATAGAAGGAGGATGCCATGCACCCCATGTCCTGGATGGGGGTATTGTTGGGTTGCATCTGCCTGTTTGGGCAAACTCTGTCGGTGCTCCCATACGATACCTTAGAAATTCAGCGTGCCGATTCGGTACAAATCGATACCACGTTGGGTTTGGATGCGGATCCGCAAATTCAGTGGCTACGTGAACTGGCGGCAGAAGCGTCCACCCCACCGGAAACGGAACAGACGTTTACCCGGAGGGTCTTTCTCCAGGGTTCCCGAAATTTACGGGCCTTTAATCCCGAAGTCAGTGTAACGGTGGACATGCTGGCAACGCTGCAAGAGCATCGGGAAGAGGAAACCCCCGAAGATCATGGAGCGGCTCCGGGAAACGGATTCCATTTCCGCTTGCTGGATATTCATCTGCAATCCAGTCTGGATCCCTACAGCGTGGCAAAGGCGATTCTGTCCTTCCGTCCTGAAGAAGGTTTTACCGTGGAGGAAGCGTATGTGGTCTGGCAAAACTTGCTGCCTTCGGGACGCATCACTCTGGGAAAATTTCGCCAGCAGTTTGGGAAAATCAATCGCTGGCATCAGCACATGCTGGATCAGGCCTTTCTACCGCCGGTGCATCAGGCGTTTTTGGGAGAGGAGGGACTGAATCAAACCGGGGTGTCGGTGGACTGGATTCTGCCCTCCCTCTGGGCCACAACTCACGAAATATCGGTGCAAATCACCAACACAGAAAATGAATTGTTGTTCCCCGGGAATGGATGGCGATTCCCGTCATGGCTTTTTCATATAAAAAATTACTTCGAATTTTCACCGGCAACCTATCTGGAGATTGGTTTGAGCGGTTTAACCGGGCCGACAGAAAACGCATCAAATCGCTTCGTGCCCGGCCGGGACTGGACATCTCTTCTGGGAATGGACATTACGATAAGCTGGTCGCCGCCGCAACAGGCACTGTATCGGGAATGGATATGGCGGGCAGAGATCCTGTATCTGAAAAAATCCGTGACCTCCGGCAGCGTTTTGCATCGCTGGGGCGGCTATAGCTACACCCAGTTCCGCCTTTCCCGACGGAGTCTTCTTGGATTGCGGGTAGATGCCGTTCAACCTGTCGCAATCGGAGAAGAACCGGCTTTTCAATGGCAGCTGGTACCGTACTGGACGTTCTGGCAGAGCGAATACGTGTTTCTGCGGCTGGAATATCAACGGCCATTGGGAAGATGGGGACACAGGGATCAACGTTTGTTGCTTCAGGTGGATTGGTCTTTTGGCCCGCACAAACATGAAAAATATTGAACGGAGGATCAACATGCGATCAATATTCATAAATTTTTATTTGGTTTTACTATTGGGAATATCCCCTGCAATGGCGCAAAAAATCCAGGTTGTGGCAACGTTAAGCACCTATGCGGACATCGCGCGTTATATCGGTGGGGAACATGTCGAGGTAAAGTTTATTGTTTCCGGCAATGAAAATGCGCATTACATTCGGCCCCGGCCCAGCTATGCCCTCTGGTTGAGTCGCGCCGATGTGTTTATTGAAACCGGCCTGGATCTGGAACTGTGGGTGCCCGCGCTTCAGGAAAAGGCGGGAAATCCCCGAATACTCAGCGGCCAGCCCGGTTATGTGGCGGTGGCCCAGGGCATCCGCATGCTGGACGTCCCTGCGGTAGTGGATCGAAGTCAGGGGGATGTGCATATTTATGGGAATCCCCATGTTCACACCAGTCCATTAAATGCCAAAATCATTGCCGAGAACATCGCCAGCGGATTCATCAACCTCCGTCCAGAGCTGGCGGAATACTTTCAGCAGCGACTGCAGGCGTTCAAAGAGGAAATTGACCGGCGGATGTTTGGGGATGTCCTGGTCAGGTTGCTGACCGGTGAAGTACTTACCCGACTCACCATACAACATAAGTTGATTCCATTTCTGCAGGACAAAAAATACCGTGGCAGGCCGTTGATAGATTACCTGGGCGGATGGATGAAAGCCATGCTGCCATTGCACCACCGGAAGCTGGTGGCCTATCACAAAAATTGGGCTTACTTCCGTGATGTGTTCCAGCTGGAGATTATTGGATATGTGGAGCCTCGACCCGGAATTCCGCCATCGCCCCGTCACGTGGAGAAATTGATTCAGCAGATGCGTCAGCAGGATGTGCGGGTCATTCTGGCTGCCAATTACTTTAGCCAGAAAAAAGTGCAGGAAATTGCCCGGAAGGTTCATGGCGTGGCGGTGGTGGTGCCGCTGGGTGTGGGAGGCACGCCGGAAGTGCAAAATTATTTTCAGTTGATTGATTACTGGGTTGATCAACTGACGGAGGGATTCCAGAAAGCCTATAGCGGGGAGTAGTGCCATGCAGCCGGGTATATTGGATATTATGTTGCCAGCATTTGTGGAATGTCTGGTGCTGGTGGGGATTCATTCCTATCTGGGGATTCACGTCATTCGCCGGAAGGTGATCTTTGTCGATCTTTCACTGGCGCAGATTGCGGCTCTGGGAACCACTGTCGCCTTTCTTTTTGGCCTGCCCCCGCAATCGACTGGCGCTTACTGGTTCTCCCTGAGTTTTACCATCCTGGGGGCGGCTATTTTTTCGCTATCTCGTTTTCGTTCAGAAAAAATTCCCCAGGAGGCCATCATTGGTCTGGTTTATGCCCTGGCAGCGGCGGTTGCCATTCTGGTGGTCGACAAAGCCCCGCAGGGTGCAGAGCATATTAAAGAAATCATGACCGGCAGTATCCTCTGGGTGCAATGGCCGACCATCCTTCAGGCAGCCATCATTTATGCACTGGTCGGGCTCTTTCACTTTATATTTCGCAAACGTTTTATTCTTATTTCCAATAACCCCGAGGCGGCTTACGCAAGGGGGTGGAATGTGCGTTTCTGGGATTTTCTATTTTATGTAACTTTTGGTATCGTGATCACCCATTCCGTAAGCACTGCGGGAGTCCTGTTGGTGTTCGTTTTCCTGGTTGTTCCGGGAATTGCCACCCTGATGCTGACCGATAAGCTCTGGCTGCAGCTGGTATTGGGATGGGTTCTGGGAACCCTGGTTTCCGTGATTGGGTTGTGGATTTCGTATCAGGCGGATCTGCCCAGTGGCCCCACGGTGGTCACCACGTACGGCGCCGTCCTGCTTTTGCTGAGCCTGGTGTTGTATGTTATCCGTGCCAGCAATCGAAAACGGGCGTTTCTACACCTTCTTATCGGAAGCGTTATTGTCGGTGGTCTGATCCTGGGATTTGTGGCGGCTGGTAATCATTTCCATAAAACTGCCAACGCTGATACGCATCGTTCAGAAATCATCGATTCGGAATTTTCTGGGAGGACGCCATCATTCGATTTGCCGGATAGCTCATCCGGGGTGCCAGAGGATTGCCAGCAGTTCATCGATGAGTTCCAGCAATGGGATTGTATTCGTCTTTGGATCATTCAGGAACCCCGAAAGGGATTGACTTTAGCGGTCGCATTGCTGGAACAAACAGAAATCCCTTATTTACGGGAGGAGATCTATTCGGTAATCGTGGAAGTCACCGGCAGGGATTTTGGCTACCGACCTTTTGCCTCGGACGAGGAAAATCAGGCCGCACTTTGGCAACTGAAACAATGGATAGCTTCTCATTAAACCTTGGTGATGCATGAAGCTGCGAATCACGCGAATGAATCCGAAAAATATACACAAAATCGTTAATATCTCCCGGAACACATTTTCATCCAGATAGAGTCAAACGTATTTTATTATTTCTTTTGTGTTTATTCGTGTAATTCGTAGGCTAATACATAATCTGGGTTAAACCGCGAATCACGCGAATGAAACCCAAAAAATATCTACAAAATCGCGAATAAACCCTGAAATAAATTTTCATCCGGACATAATCCAATGTATTTTTCTATTTTTATTTGTGTTCATTCGTGTTATTCGTGGTTCTAATGCACAATCTGGGTTTATTCGTGCTTATTTGCGTCATTCGTGGTTCATGCAAAATCTGAGTTTAATTAAGCATTAAGGATAATTACGGGGACTCGTCCATTTGCCACAGAGCCTCCAGTGCGATCCGCTGGTACTCAGCCGGGGGAAGAAATGCGGATTTTTCTGAGGTTCGGGATTCTGCGGAGACCAGCTCCCATCGGGACGTTTCCTGTCCGTTTTCGTAGGTTACACCCGCAACGGGAAATCCATTGATTTTTTCCTGAAATTTGGTGGAAAACCATTCCATTCCCATTTCATCGCCCAGCAGTTTTTTAAAACCGGTTGTCCAGAACTCAGTAAATTTCTGAAAAAGCTGAATAATCTGCGTTCCTTCTGGCAATTGATTGGATGCGCTGACCCAGATGACTTCGGCCTTGACACCATCTTTGTAAATTTCCCAGCGATCGCACGTCCATTGTCCCACTTTTTCACCGGTGCCCACCTTCTTAAACTCAACCTTCGGTTCGGCGGGCGGTGTGGGCGGAGGCATTTGTTCTTTCATCATTTTTTCAATCATCTCTCGCTGATCGGCTGGAAGATCCTTCAGTTTTTCCTGCATCATCTGCATGGCCTGATTCATCGCCGTTTTCATCTGTCCCGCCATGCGTTGAATATCTTCTTCGGTTATGGTAGCGTAGGCCTTTCGGGAATGATCGATGAGATGAACAATGTTTTGCTGTTGCAAATAAATATAAGAAATCGTCTTGCCGTCCTCCTCTAAATCCATTCGTAACTTCCCGTCATCGATCTGAAAAACCGTAGTGGTTGTTCGGGGCTCGGAATAGGGGGAATAATCCGTTTCTTTTATGGTAATGCGAACGCCACCGAAGATCTGGGTGCTAAAAACCAATAATAAAGAAAAAATCAATCCTTTGCTTACATATTTCATGACAGGCCTCCTTTCGATGTGTCAGAGCGGTGTTTTTTGGTTTATTAGCCAGCATCAATTTACGATGATTCCCGACCATTGCAAGCAGAATATTATACCGGATGAAAAAGTTTTTGGGTTCGATCTAATGAACCCGGATTATACATGAAACCGCGAATTACCCGAATTCATCCGAAAAATATTAACCTCAAATAAAGCGTTAAACCACGAATCACGCGAATGAAGCTAAAAAATATCTGCAAAATCGCGAAAAACCTGGAACACATTTTCATCCAAATATCATCAAATGGATTTTATTATTTTTATTTGTGTTAATTCGTGCAATTCGTGGTCTAAAGCATAATTTGGGTTTATTATTTGGGTGAATTCGTGTCATTCGTAGGCTAATGCATATCCCGTTTAAAATGGAGGCGGGGAAATTCTTACTAAATCATTGCGTTAAAACCGAATGGCAGTTAAATTTGGGCCGATTGAAGCCACCGTAGCTCAACCGGTAGAGCAGCTGATTCGTAATCAGCAGGTTGGCGGTTCGAGTCCGCCCGGTGGCTCCACCTTCTTCACCGGTTGCTGCTCCACAATATTTCATCCCTGCCCAGTTGATGCGCGACATACCGGGCGGCCACAAATAACCAGTCGCTCAATCGATTCAAATAGGCAATCTCGCTGCCGTCCAGCGGTTCCGCTTCCGCCAGTCGCACAACCGCACGCTCGGCACGCCGGCAAACGGTGCGTGCAATGTGAAGGCGAGTCGCAATTTCTCCACCGCCAGGTAAGACAAAAGAGGTGAGTGCGGGCAGATGGGTATTCATCTCGTCAATTTCCTGTTCCAGCCGGTCAATCAATGGTTTGTGAATGGTTGGAGTATCCGCTCGCCGGTCTTCTGGAAGTACAGCCAGCTGGGCGCCCAGATCAAACAGCTCCTGTTGAATGCGCCGCATTCGGGACGGTAATGGATCCAGCTCCCCACAATCCTTCATTCCTTCGATGGCCCATCCCAGAAAGGCATTCAGCTCATCCACAGTGCCATAAGCTTCTATCCGCAACGCCGATTTGGCGATCTTTTGTCCACCGGCCAGATGGGTCGTTCCTTTGTCTCCGGTACGGGTGTACACCCGGGTGATCCGAACCATGATGACTCCTTTCTGCTTACTTATTCCGGAAACCTCTGACCGTTGAATTTATCGCCCCGAATCGGGAAATAAAAAACGGTTTTCAAAAATCGTGAGCCGCTCAACATGCCAGATAGTGTTGCCCGGTTAATTTGAACTATCTCTGGTCATTGATAATTAGCAAAACAGGAGGAGCCACATGGGGATTCGTTTTACGAACGGAAGAGCATTCGTCTATGCTTTGGTAATTTTAGGAATTTGTCATCTGGGATACCTCTATGCACAGGATCCTTTCAGTCGTGTCACCATCACCTGGCCCAAACCGGGTGCGTCCAATACCATTGCCTGGATCGATTATGACATGGATGGAGATCTGGATTTTTTCATTACCAACGGTGCGGAAAGCGTTCCACAGGAAAATTTCCTTTACCGAAATGATGGTGGGGGCGTCTTCACCCAGATTACTACCGGGGACATTGTAACCGAATCGATGATTTCGGCGGGATCAACCTGGGGCGATTACGACGGCGATGGGGATCCGGATGTTTACGTCACCACGGCCACCTACAATACCACGCCTTTGTTCGGGGGTACCCGGAACAATGATCTGTTTGAGAACAATGGGGATGGCACCTTTACCATGATCACCACCGGGGACGCGGTAAACGAAGACGAGCATTCGGCCAGTTGTGCCTGGATTGATTACGATGGCGATGGCGACCTGGATTTGTTTGTCACCAATGGAACGCCCCGGCTGGGAGCCTCCACGCCACTGCCCAGGGCGCCTTTTCTATTTCAAAATGATGGTACCGGGGTGCTCACCAAGCTGGCGCAAAGTGCGGCTGGAGATTTGTTAACCGACTCCACCTTTGCCGCCGCGCATAGCTGGGCCGATTTTGACAATGATGGTGATCTGGATGTGTTTGTCTGTTCCGGTGGACGGAAAAACTCCAGCCACCTGTACCGGAACGATGGCAATGGCATTTTTACCCGCATTTTAACGGCAACCTTCGATGATACGGTGATTACTCACGGTGCAGCCTGGGGCGATTATGATAATGACGGTGACCTGGATCTTTTCCTCACCAACGCCAAGGGCGACTCCCTGGGTGAAAATAACTATCTGTACCGCAACAATGGCGATGGCACCTTCACCCGAATTACCACCGGTGTCATCGTAACCGATGGGGGGCCTTCTTACGGGGCCACCTGGGGCGATTACGATAACGATGGCGATCTGGATCTTTACGTGGCCAATGCCAAAGATGTGGGCTGGGTGGTGTATAATTTTCTGTACAGCAATGATGGGCCGCCCAATTACACCTTCACAAAAATTACCAACACCATTGCGGTGACGGATACGAACAATTCGCGGGGGTGTGCCTTTGCCGACTACGATCATGACGGCTTTCTGGATCTGATGGTCGTTCACAATGACCGTTTCAACGAAAATAATCTTTACCACAATGAATTGAAAAATCAGGGAAATACCAACCATTACATTATCTTCATCGCCCAGGGTACCACTTCCAATCGACAGGGCATCGGCACCCGAATTCAGGTCAAGGCCAATACGGGGGTGGGATCTATCTGGCAATTGCGGGAAATTACTCCCAGTTATGGGCTGGGGAGTGTGAATCTCCGGGCGCATTTTGGGCTGGGCAGTGCGACCAAAATCGATTCTTTGAAAGTCTACTGGCCGTTTACAGGAATCACCAGCATTTTCACCGATGTGGAAGTGGATCAGATTGCCACGGTGGTGGAAGGAGATAATACAACCACCGCTTCCGTTCGGGCCTCTCAAACGGGCGAGTTTTTGATGGGCTCTACCGGTGCCACGCTGGATTTTACCGCAAACTCGGACACAGATGGCGGATCGGTCACGGTGGTGCGTTACAATTCCGGGCCGACGAATAATACCTTTTCTGGATCGGCCACTGCACCGGATGGCACAACCGTTACGCCCAATGTGGTGGCTCCCGATCGGTACTGGTCGGTGACGTCCACCGATCTTACCAATATAACCTACACTATCTCTCTGGACATCAACAATTTGCCGGGAGTTTCCAATCCCGATCGTCTGGTCATTGTGAAACGCACGGATAACACGTCTCCCTGGATTCCTTTGAATACCACCCGCATTGGCAATCGCCTGTTTGCAGCAGGGCTCACCTCATTTTCGGAGTTTACCATTGCTTCCAACACGGGGGACAATGCACTGCCGGTAACGTTGTCTGCCTTTGAAGCGCTGGCCGGGAATGGTTCGGTCTTATTGTGCTGGGTAACCGAATCCGAGGTAAACAATCTGGGCTTTGTCCTTGAGCGGGCCACGACAGAATCGGGGCCTTTCACTGAAATTGCTTCTTATCAATTCAATCCCCAGTTGAGAGGTAGTGGCAACAGCACCACACGAAAGGTGTATGAATTTGAGGATCAGTCGGTGGAAAATGGAATAACGTATTACTACAAACTTTATGACGTGGATTTCAATGGAAATCGAACCTATCTGGGGATGGTCTCGGCAACACCGGTTGAAATTCCCACAGAATTTGTGTTGCATCCGAATTTTCCCAATCCTTTTAATCCATCGACCACTTTGCGATTTTCCATTCCTGAAACCATTGCCCGCGCGGGAGACAGGATTGTACTGACCATTTACAATGCCAGCGGTCAGGTAGTGCGGCACCTGTGGGAGTCGCCCAGTCAGGCGGGTCGTTATCGGGTGCAGTGGGATGGTCGGGACGATACCGGACGGATTGTGGCTTCGGGATTGTACGTTGCCGTTCTGCAGGTTGGATATTATCGCAAGACCCAGAAAATGTTGTTCATCAAATAAGATATTCGAAAATCGATGGGTTGAATCCGACCTCGCCCTCCTGGGCGAGGTCTTTTATTTTATCCTGGATGATTTTTGATAAACCACGAATTACACGAATGAACACAAATAAAAATAATCCCAGATTATGCAATAGCCTACGAATTACACGAATTAACACAAATAAAAATAATAAAATCCATTTGATGATATCTGGATGAAAATATGTTCCAGGTTTTTTCGCGATTTTGCAGATATTTTTTGGCTTCATTCGCGTGATTCGTGGTTTAACGCATTATTTGGGTTAAACCGCAATTCTGGATTCAAAAATTTGGGGAATCCCCTATTGTGCAATTTTGAAATAATTTGTATTTTGAAGCGAAAGGTTGTGAGAACCGGATCAGGCAAATCGCTCATTTAAAAGGGGCTGTGGGTAATACATGATAGGAAGAAGCTTTGGGGTAAGCATTCTTCACGTGGCAAAATATATTTCTTTCATTTTTGTTTGCTGCCTTATCTTCTTGCCTCTTAATGGATTTTCCCAGTCATACGAATTTTTTCATTTTACTCAGGAACAGGGACTGTCTCAGAGCTCTGTGCTGGATATTTTGCAGGATCGTCAGGGATTTATCTGGATTGGTACCGAGGATGGGTTGAATCGCTTTGACGGTTATGAATTTCGTGTATTTAAACACATTCCGGGCGATACCAATTCCCTGTCGGACAATTACGTTTATGCCCTCATACAGGATCACCAGGGATTCATCTGGATTGGCACCCGCAATGGGGGATTGAATCGCTACGATCCCGAACGGGATCGGTTCGATCACTGGGTGTCACGCATTGGGGTGGAAAATACCCTGAGCTACAACACCATTCGAGCCCTGGCGCTGGATATTGATGGGAAAATCTGGATTGGTACCGACGGCGGGGGGTTAAATTGTTTTGATCCCGACAGCCAGAAATTTACCGTCTGGCAACATGATCCCTCGGATCCTGCCAGTCTTCCCCATAACCGCATCTGGGCACTGGCGTGGGATCCCTCAGGGGTGTTGTGGATCGGCACCCGCGGCGGGGGCCTGATTCGTTTCGATCCCTCCACCGGAAAGTTTACCCAGTGGCAGCACGATCCTCAGAATCCCAATTCCCCAAGTAGCAATCGTGTGATCGCAATTTTTCGAGACGAATCCGGAAAGCTCTGGCTGGGAACGACCGGCGGACTGGATTGTTTTGATCCCCGGACCGGAGAATTCCAGCACTGGAAGAGTAATCCCGCAGATCCCAACGCTTTAAGTTACCGAACCATTCCTGCAATCCATAAAGATCGACAGGGCAAGTTGTGGATTGGCACGTACGGTGGCGGAGTAAACATTTTTGATCCCCGCACGGGAATGTTTCAGCGGTTTCTGCGGGACAAAGAAAATCCCAAAAGCATTAGTCATGATTACATCTGGTCCATTTTTGAAGACCGTGCGGGCGGTATCTGGATTGGTACCCGGGGTGGGGGATTGAATTACTACAGCCCCTATGCCCGGAAATTTGAACACTGGTATCGAGATCCCCATGCGGAAAACACGCTGAGTCATGATGATGTCTGGGCCATTTACGAAGATTCCCGTGGCGGCGTGTGGATTGGAACCAATGGCGGAGGATTGAATTATTTCGATCCCGAATCCCGGCGCTTTCGGGTCTGGAAACACGATCCTTCTAATCCCAACAGCTTGAGCAATAATCGCATCTGGGCGATATCGGAAACAGCGGACGGGTACATATGGCTGGGAACTTCCCGGGGGCTAAATCGGCTGGACCCGCGTACCGGGACCGTGCGCCACTGGCGGCATAATCCGCAAAATCCTCATTCCTTGAGTGATGATCGGGTACAGGCCATCTGTCCGGATTCTGCCGGTTACCTCTGGTTGGGAACGGCCCACGGTTTAAATCGATTCGATCCGGCAACGGAATCGTTTACCGTGTGGTATCACGATCCGGATGATTCTTTAAGCTTAAGCCACAACATCGTCAGGGCACTGTATATCGATCGCCAGGGAACCCTCTGGGTAGGAACGATTCGAGGACTGAATCGATATGATCCCGAAAATAACCAATTCATTCGATATCGTCACCGGCCTGATGACGTGACCACATTGAGTTCGGATATCGTACTGTCTATTTACGAAGATAGCCGCGGGCGCTTCTGGATTGGTACCACGGGAGGACTGAATTTAATGGATCGGCGCACTGGAAGATTCATTCATTTCCGGGAAAAGGATGGGCTCCCCAATGAGGTGATCTATGGTATCCTGGAAGATGATCAGGGGTTTTTATGGATGAGCACCAACAATGGCCTGTCTCGTTTCGATCCCGACACCCGTACTTTTCGCAATTACGACGTTCGCGATGGATTACAAAGCAATGAATTTAATCAGGCGGCCTACCATCGAGGTCAAAGTGGTCGCATGTATTTTGGGGGAGCACAGGGACTGAATCTTTTCTTTCCAGAAGCCATTCGAGATAATCAATACATTCCACCGGTTGTTTTCACCAAATTTCTCATTTTCAACCAGCCCCAGCAGGTTGGGGTAAATTCCATTCTTCCTCGCGCACTTCCATTTCTGGATGAAATTCATCTTTCTTATAAACACAATGTTTTTTCCTTTGAATTTGCTGCCCTGAACTTCACTTTTCCGGAAAAAAATTTATACGCCTACAAAATGGAGGGGTTTGACGAAGACTGGGTATATGCCGGGCATCGACGCTTTGCCACCTACACCAATCTGGCAGCGGGAACCTATGTCTTTCGGGTGAAGGGGTCCAACAACGATGGCATCTGGAATGAAGAGGGGGTGGCAATTCGCATCCGGGTGGATCCCCCGCCCTGGAAGACCTGGTGGGCATATCTGGCTTATGTGATTGGTGTCCTGCTGGCCATTTACGGTATTGTGCGCTTTGAGGTCAATAAAGTGCGCCTGGAAAATGACCTGAAAATTCAGCGGATTGAAAAACAAAAATTGCTGGAAATCGATCAGGCCAAGTCGCGTTTCTTTGCCAATATTTCCCACGATTTCCGAACCCCACTGACCCTTATCCTGGGACCATTGGATCAATTGATTTCCGGGGAATTTCGTGGCGATCCCCGCCCGCTGTATCAAAAAATGAAACAAAATGCGCTCCAGCTGCTTTCGTTGATCAATCAGCTGCTGGATTTGTCGAAGCTGGAAGCGGGGCAATTGCAATTGCGTGTGCGAAAGACCGAATTAAATCGCATGGTCAAGGGGCTGGCTAACGCGTTCGAAAGCCTGGCCATGCAACGCAACATCCAGCTGGACGTGCAGTTGTGGAACGAACCCATCGAAGTGTATGTGGACAGGGAGCAGTTCGAAAAAATCATCAATAATCTGCTGTCCAATGCCTTTAAATTTACCAAAGATGGCGGACAGGTTTGGGTGCGGGTGGGTCAAATCCAGGAAAATGGGCACGCATATGCCTTTGTAGAAGTTCAGGATACCGGCATCGGGATCCCGCAGGATCAGCTGGAACGTATTTTTGAACGGTTTTATCAGGTAGAATCCAATAAATATTTTACCAGCACGGGGACGGGCATCGGGTTGGCGTTAAGTAAAGAATTGATTGAACGGCATGGTGGACAGATTCGGGTGCAGAGTGAGGTTGGGCAGGGAAGTCGATTCACCGTTCTGATCCCGCTGGGTTGCGATCATTTTAAACCAGAAGAGATTGTAGAGGAACCCGAACCGCCTGCAATTCCCGAGGAGCAATCGTATGGAAATGGAAAGCCTGACCTGGTGGAAACTACCGAAAAAGAGGGGCCAAAGGCCCAATTTACCACCCGGGTGGACAGGCCAATCATTTTAATTGTAGAAGATAATGAAGAGATGCGCGAGTATATTCGCGACATGTTGGTCGACCAATACCGGGTGCTGGAAGCCGAAAATGGAAAAGAGGGCCTGAGCATTGCTCAGGAAAAAATTCCAGATTTGATCATTTCCGATGTGATGATGCCCCAGATGGACGGATTCGAATTTTGTCAACACATAAAAGAGGATGAGCGAACCAGTCATATCCCGGTGATATTGCTAACGGCGCGGGGATCGGACGAAAGTAAAATTCGGGGATTGGATATTGGGGCGGACGATTATGTGGTGAAACCATTCAGCACCCGAGTGTTGCGCGCGCGGGTTCGCAACCTGATTGAACAACGCCAGCGTCTTCGGGAGAAATTTCAAAAAATGTCTCCTCTGGCATTGAGTGAAGCCGCCGTCAGTTCTCTGGACGAACGATTTTTACGGCGGGCATGTCAGATGGTTGAACAGCATCTGGGAGACGCCCATTTTGGGGTAACGGAATTTGCCCGGGAAATGGGATTAAGTCGGGTTCAATTGCACCGAAAACTCAAGGCGTTAACAAACCTGTCGCCATCAGAATTTATTCGGCGCTTGCGAATCCATAAAGCAGCCGATTTACTGAAAAAAGGATGGGGCACGGTCTCCGAAGTGGCGTATGAGGTTGGGTTTAACAATTTATCATATTTTGCCAGCTGTTTTCGGAAGGAGTTTGGTGTGTCCCCTTCGGAGTATGGGAAACGTTATCAGTAGGTCCATCTTTCCCCCCTGTCAAAAGACCCTCTTTACCTGTGACCTCACAGTGTGGAAGACATCCCTTAAAACCAAATAATGCGTTAAACCACGAATCACGCGAATGAATTCAAATAATCCCAAATAATGCATTAAACCTCGAATCACGCGAATGAAACCAAAAATATCAACAAAAAAGCGAATAAATCCGGGTACACATATTTTTGTCCGGATATAATCAAACGAATTTTATTATTTACCCGATGTGCTAATGAAACAACCCAAACTGTTGAAATGGTTCTATAAATTATTGTTACTATAGGAGTTGTCCAATCAGACAAATCTTGGTGTTAGTGAATAAGAATTTACATTAACTCCTGGCTTCAGCCAGGAGAATGGAAAACGTAATGGATTGATGATTAACCGTTTCAACGGTTTTTCTAAATGCTTGCTTCATCCCAAAATAGCACAACAGGTTTATTGTTTTTATTGGTGTTCATTCGTGTAATTCGTAAGCAAATGAATAATCTGGATTGGATACCCTGTTTTCCTGGCCGGTCTGATGGCGGTCACGGTGGAAGATGTAACATTTGTGTTAATATTTGAAACCTGTGTGTTAGCGGAAGGAAGGGGACGTTTGGTATATTGAATGTAGAAACCATTAGGGAGGACCGGATCGGTTTTGCCCCACACCGATCCGGTGGGGAACGAGAGGGGGAGAGTCCGGTTTCACTTGCCTACCACCACACAGCCCCTGCCATAGGAGTGGGAGGGGGGCTTTATTTTATTGAACCCAATCCCACGTCCTTGCAATGTGTCGCCCTGCTGCTGAAAGCAGGGCGTTTGGTTTTTGAAGGATACCAATCGAAGGTTAGTTCTAACGGAATAGCATGGATTGTTCCATGTTAATGCATTGTTCATGACGCCATCCAACATAAACCCGAATAATGCATTAAACCACGAATCACGCGAATGAAACCAAAAATATCTACAAAATCGCGAATAAACCCCGGAACACATTTTCATCCAGATACAATCCAATGTACTTTATTTGTTTTATTTGTGTTCATTCGTGTAATTCGTAGGCTAATACATAAGCTGGGTTCATTCGTGTCATTCGTAGGCGAATGCATAATCTGGAAGAATTAAGTAGGTGTTACTGATTTTTGATTATTATAAAGAATAATGTAAATTGTGAAAAAAAATGGTGAATCGACAAGGAAATCCGGCTATGAATCAAGCATTTAGAAGGTCTAGGTTCATATTATTCTTGTTGATTACTTTGTTTGGATGCAAGCAGCCTGTGGATGAGTCCCGGATTGACAAGGATCCTCCTCGTGTGGTTCGAGTTTGGCCGTTGCCAAATAGCGTGAATGTGGAGGTGGATTCTGTGATTATTGTGGAATTTAGCGAAGAGATTCAAGGCAATTCGGTTGTTCTTATTGTGCAGGGTTCTAATGGAGAAATTGCAGGTGAGTTAACAATTGAAAGGGAGCGGGTACACTGGCAGCCGCTCCTTACCCTTGCCTACTCCACCACCTACCGCGCAACAGTCAAGGCTGGGGTGAAAGATCTTGCCGGCAATGCGATGAAAGAGGACTACAGCTGGACTTTCACCACCGAAAATGCTCCTGTTGTTCCGGACACTATTCCGCCAACTGTAGTTTCTACTGTTCCGCCAAATGGCGCTCAAAATGTGGCTGTGATGACTACTATCGTTGTAAACTTTTCGGAAGCAGTAGTGGTGCCGCCACAAGGTTTTAAAATGACCAAAGGTGATTTAGTCATCTCCGGCACTCCTGTAAGCAGTGGTTCTACTTTTAAGTTCACCCCCAAGGATTCTCTGGATTACAACTCCACTTACACTTGTACTTTGACCACGGCTGTGACGGATACGGCGGGCAATCACCTGCAGCAGAATTTTGTTTTTTCTTTTACCACAGAAAAAGAGCCAGATGTGACGCCGCCGCAGGTGGTAAGCACCAATCCTCAAAATGGTGCTACCGGAGTTGAGCGCGAAGTAGTGATTCGGGTGGTATTTTCTGAAGAGGTAAATGTGCCAACAGACGCTTTTTCTCTTAAAGATGAAAATAATAATTTTGTGCCAGGTTCCCAATCTATAGCCGGGGCTGAATTCACCTTTACACCGCAAGATCCCTTGACTTTCAATACGACTTATACAGCTACCATCACTACTGCGGTTACGGATTTGTCTGGCAATCATCTACCACAAGACTTCACTTTTTCCTTTGCTGTCAAGCCGGATGATATCTCCCCCGAGGTGCTGGAAACCTATCCGACAGATGGCGACACTGGTGTGGCAAAGGATACTGATATTTGGGTAAAATTTTCCGAACCCATTGATCCAGCCAGCGTTAATGCCACAACTTTTGCGGTTAGCGGTGCTGACGGCAATGTGAATGGTAATTATATGGTGGATAATGATACTGCACGTTTTGTCCCGGACAGCCTGGATTGGCAAACCACTTATACCGTTACACTCTCTGGCATTACCGACCTTGCTGGCAATCCGATGTCTACTTATTCTTTCTCTTTCACCACTCAGGCAGATACTACGCCGCGGTGGATAAATCCTTATGGTGGAATGAAGCGTCTGGCAATTACTGATGAAGGTTATATTTACACATTAGCTGCTGGTCCTGATAAATGGGTAGTAATGAAGTTTAATCCAGACGGTAGAATAGTTTGGTTTAAAGGACTTCCAGAATACGCTTATTACTCTCGCGACATCGCTGTTTACAGCGGAGGCGGGCAGGATGAGGTGTATGTACTGACGGCGCAGTATGACCCAATGGGGGGCGCTCCAAGCAATATAACTAAATTAGATGGTAGTGGTAATATCGTCTGGACGAGTCCGGATTTTACTTCTAACGCTTTTAAACTTGAGGTTGGGGAGGATGGTCGTTTATTTATTCCGAACGGCCGTTTATATGAGTTTTCTACGACTGATGGATCTGTTGTTCATATTCAAGATATTGGTACTAATAATTCTAAAATATTAAGCGTGGTGGCTTTTGCAGATTTTATTTATGTGGGTGGTGAGACTTTCGAAGATTTATTTGGAACTGCAGTTAGTAGTGATTGGTTTATCGCCAAGTATGACGCTAATTACAATCTGATTTGGGGTGTACAGTTCAATGGACCGGATTCTGCAGCTGAATTTGTTGGTGCAGTTGCTGTTGACCGCGTGAATAATATTGTCTATATAGGTGGTGGTTATGGTAAAGGAATGAGCTGGGTATATGATGGGATTGCCTCATATAATGATAATGGAAATTCCGCTTCCTTTTTATGGTTTCAGAGGGTCACAAACAACACTTCTGTGATTGGTGATGATGGAACTCGTATGGTTGCATATAATGGTAGTGTTTACTACGGGAACAGTGTCCACAATACTCCTGTTAAAGTCTTATCTGATGGAACAATTGATTGGAATATGACTTCTAATGGAGTAGAGGATTTTGTTTTTTATAACGGCAAAATGTATGTTCTTTTTCCGTATCCTCGTTCTAATAAAATTTACATTTTTGATGCGGATACTGGAGCTCCTTTGAACTAAATTTTCATAAAATCATTCCCCTTCACTATGGATGGTGAAGGGGATTTTTTTGTTTAGAATCTACTGCCCACTAATTACTAATTACTAATTTTGCCTTTTGACTTGTACTTTTGACTTTTGAATTTTGAATTTTGATTTTACTATGGTATAATATAAACAAGCAAAATTAACTCAAATATATGCGCATTCCTAAGCTAAATTTCAAAGATCAAAAATGGCTGTACTTTTTCATTGGTTCTTTATTTACCGCACTGCTGGCAGGTGGATTAGTTTATTTTGATGTTTATAATGTTTTAGGGAGAAGTACTTTAAGAAGTGATCCGACTTTTTTAAATCCTGCATTGGAAGCAGATAGTTGGGCAAAAATTTATGGTGGTATTACAGCTAATTCTACCGGCGACGCCGAATCCGGGCTGATTGTGTTGGGGGGACTTGATAGTCAGACTGGTGAACTAAAAGGCAAAGTCGGGATTGGATTTCCTGACAATGAGGTGCCACAGTCTATGTTAGATGTAAAGGGAGATGTAAAGGTTGATGTATCAGGCACCAATTCCACCTCAGGGTTAATTGTTATCGGGGGCACAAGGTATGGAGATCCAATTGGCAGGGTTGGAATAGGACTAAGTAGTGGAGAAACTCCTAGTGCGATGCTTGAGGTGAAAGGTGGAAATTTGTTGCTGCATGAGGACCTCCAATTTGCTGCTGGCACATTGATAACTCCGCAAGAATTTTATTTGAACAATGGATTGCGGTTTAACAAAAATGCTATTGAACACTATGAAACTTCTCTGGTGCAATCCACTGTTACTTATTGGCGGTCAGGAAGTTGTAGCTGTAGGGATACTGGCTCTGTTTCTCAGTCTCAAAAGTCCAAGTTGGCTTCGTCTGTGGAAAATGGTTCTTCCTATTCATTAGCAGGTATTTTAAATAAGATATTTTTCATTCCTTCAGTTTCTGCTGTGGCATCGTGTTATCCCACTCAGCAAGAATGTAAGGACGCAGATTGCGACTTTTGTGGTGTAGATTATACTTTCTGCACATCTGACAATCCGTATGCTTGTAGTGATTGGGGCGGGTCTACTTGTCCACCGGGTGAAAAAGTTATTGCCGTTGACGCGCAATGCGATAGTGGTGATACGGTTTTGGAATCTACTACAGGCGATTGTTATGGGGTTCAGTATGTAGAAGAGGTCCGGTGTCAGAAAGTTACTGATTCAAATACAACAGATTGGTTTCCCAAAATAGAGTTTGCCGGCTCACCAGCCACAAACGAACCGACTCAAACCATTATCCATGATGATTTAGTGGCAAATAATAATAAGCCATCCAATTGCGGCTGGGTAAGCGCTACCCAGTGTAGTGATGGTAAATTTATGGCGGGGTATAATAGCTCCAATAATCAAATATACTGTTGTGATTTGTAGAGTGATTTAGAATTTAGAATCTGGAATATAGCCCAGCACATAGTTTCATTAGAATCTAGAATTTAGAATATAGAATATAGTTAGTCAAAACTGTGTGCTGGGTAGAATTTAGCAGCTGGTAGCTGGTAACGTGTAATTTTGGAAATAGTAATTGACAATTATCATTCCTGACGGAGTCCCGCGTTTTGTGGGAATGCAGTATCCACCCCCCTTGTCATGCCTGGTTTGCCTGTCCCGCGTCTGCCGGAATGCGGCATCCAGAAAATAAACCCAAATTATGCAATAAACACGAATCACGCGAATGAAACCCAAAAATATCTACAAAATCGCTAATAAACCCTGGAACACATTTTCATCCAGACACAATCCAATGTATTTTATCCCAGATTATGCATTAAAACCACGAATTACACGAATAAACACCAATAAAAATAATAGAATACACTTGATTCTATCAGGATAAAATGTTTTCCCGGATATATTCGCTCTTTTTTTGATATTATTCGAATTCATTCGCGTGATTCGTGGTTTAACGCATTATTTGGGTTTATTTGTTTTATTGGTGTTCATTCGTGTCATTCGTAGGCTATTGCTTAATCTGGGTTTAAGTTTATTCCGGGAAATTCTTGAGGAACATTACGAATTCATATGAAAGTTGGGTTAATATTTTGACAAACATTTTGCATTTTTTGGGATGGAAAATTAAATTTTAACTTGCGAAAAATTATGGTGAGGATGACACGATCATGAAGATTAAGGCGATTCAAGTGCGTAAGGGAATGGTCATTGAATATCGGGGAGACCTGTATCGGGTCACCGAAGCGGTTCATGTTACCCCGGGTAAAGGACAGGCCTTGATGCAGGTAAAAATGAAACGGTTATCCGATGGCACCAATGCCGAACATCGCTTTCGTCCCGATGAACCTGTTGAAAAAGCGACCCTCATTAGCCGGGAATTTCAATACCTGTACCAGGATGGGGATGATTACTATTTTATGGATATGGAAACCTACGAACAGATTCATCTGAATAAGGAGATGCTGGGCGACGCCGTTTATTTTTTGATGCCGGAAACGGTGGTGCAGATTCAATTTCATGAAAACAAGCCGGTCGGGGTGGAGCTGCCTGCCGCAGTGGAATTAAAGGTTGTGGAAACGGAACCCAATTTGAAAGGGGCGACGGTGTCCAGCTCCTATAAACCTGCAACGCTGGAAACCGGCTTGCAAACCCAGGTACCCCCCTTCATCGAAGTGGGCGATGTGATACGGGTGGATACCCGGGATGGAAAGTATCTGGATCGGGCAAAGTGATTTGATCCGGGAACTGAAGAAAGGAATCGTAAATAAAAAACGTTGAACCCATTGACAAAAATTGAGAATAAAATTAAATTCGCATTTCAATAAAAGGAGGTGATTGAATGAAAGGGTTTCGTTTCCTGGCAATTGTGGGGTTAATCGTTGTATTCTTTGTCTCGGCCATTGCGCAGGATGCCGCAAACGAGGCAAAAATGGCCTACAATGAGGGCAAGTCGTTAATGTTAAAGGGGAAATACGAAGAGGCCCTGGCCAAATTTAAAGAAGCCATTGAGAAAGATCCCAATCTGGCCGTTGCCTATTACGCCATGGGTCTTACATATAAACGCATGCGAGATTATGTAAACGCCGAGAAGGCGTACCAGATGGCCATTGAAAAAGATCAGAATTATTCCAAAGCGTACACGGCTCTGGGGCTTTTGCAGACCCAGATGCAAAAATATGATGCGGCATTGAACACGTACAACGCGGCTCTGCAGGTCAATCCAAAGGAAGTGAAGGCTCTGTGGGGCATCGGGTATGTCTACCTGAAACAGAAAAAATACCTGAAAGCCCGCGATTATTTCCAGAAAGCGGTGGAAATCGACACCACTTATGGCCGGGCCTGGGAAAATCTGGGAATTGTTTACCTGCAAACTAAGCAATACACCCAGGCTATTGCCGCATTGCAGAAAGCCCTGCAATATGAAAAGAAGGCTTCCAGCAAGGCCGATACCTATTTGCGTTTGGGCGATGCCTATTTGAACCTGAAGAAGTTATCGGATGCGGAGAATGCCTATAAGCAGGCGGTCAAGCTGGCCCGATCCAGTGCAATTCGTGCGGCGGCCAATTTTGGTTTGGGTGAAGTGTACAAGATGCGGGGCCAGAAACAGCTGGCCATTCAGTACTACGAAAAGGCCAGTCGCGATCGCAACTGGAAACAGGCAGCATTGTATGAAATCGACATGATCAAAAACGAAAGTCGATATCAATAAATTGTTTGCGTTAACCGAGGAGAAATTCGCAAATAACTGAACAAAATTGTCGAATAAGGGTATATAGTGGACGTGGTCGGAACTGTTAACCGGTGAAGGAACCCAAAAACAGAAAGGAGGGTGTGTTCCGGTATGATACATATTAAAGTGCGGGAAAACGAAACATTCGAGAAGGCATTGAAACGGTTTACCAAGGCATGTGAGAAGTCGGGTTTGATGGCGGAGATTAAGAAGCATCAGCATTTTGAAAAGCCCAGCGAACGGCGGAAGCGGAAGGAAAATGCGGCACGTCGGAAGATCCGCAAGATGATGGAGCAAAATCAGTTTTAATCAATTGTTTTTTCGGAATGGATTCGGGTGTTGAAACACCCGAATTATTTTTTTAACTCAGGAAGGGGTGCCAGCGTGAGCCTGGAGAAGCAGCTATTGGAAGACATGAAGGCGGCGATGAAGTCTGGCGATAAGTTGCGGCTGGAAACGATCCGCAGCCTGCGGGCGCAATTGAAGAATGCCCAGATTGAGAAGGGAGGGGAGTTGAGTGAGGAAGAACAGATCCAGGTGTTGATGAAGGCCGCCAAAAAGCGGAAAGAATCCATCGAGCAGTTTCGGGCGGTGGGTCGCGAGGATCGGGCCCAGATCGAGGCTCAGGAGCTGGCCATTATCGAGGCGTATTTACCCCAGCAGATGAGTGAAGACGAAATTTCCCGCCTGGTGGATCAAATCATTCAGGAAGTGGGTGCGACCAGTCCCAGGGATATGGGACGCGTCATGGGGACGATCATGCCAAAGGTAAAAGGTCGCGCCGATGGAAAGCTGGTGCAACAGATCGTGAAAGATAAACTTTCCAGACTTTAATCTCATGGGTTCTATCGACCTGATTATTCTGGCCGTCCTGGCCTTTTTTGTTACCAAGGGTCTGCGAAAAGGTTTTTTTCGGGAGGTGCTGGGACTGCTGGGATGGGTGGGAGGTATCATCATCGCCATTCAGGGATTTACCCCATTTTCCCGCGTTGTGGAACATTTTCTTCCCAATCTTCCCCGATTTTTAATTCCCATCATCAGCTTTGTGTCCTTGTTTCTGATCATTTATCTCATCAGTCGTTTGGTGGCCAGCGGTTTAAGTGAGTTGAGCCGTACCCTGCACCTTGGCTGGTTAAACCGCCTGCTGGGGGCAGCAGCCAGCGGCTTAAAAGGGGCGTTGATCCTCAGTCTGTTGTTTCTGTTTTTGTCGATTTTACCATTAAAGGGACAACTGGAGGCCATTAAAGAGCAGAGTGTGTTGTACCGGCCCATTGAAAATATGGTGCCAGCATTATACAGCATGTCTACCGAATTTTCCATCGATACCCATAAATTACAGGAACGGCTTTTTCGCGTGTATCAACAGGGCGAGAAGAAGCTAAAAGAAGAAGCGATAAAACGATTTCTGAACAGTGGAAGCGATTCAACCCAGGCACGATAAGACGACGCTTGAGCAGCTGGAATTTCCCCGCATACTGGAGAAATTGGCCTCCCATTTATCCACTTCTTACGGATCGGATCAACTGAAACAACTGGAACCCGACGTCCAGGTAGAGACGGTTCGGCGTCGGCTGGAAGAGGTGCGGGAGATGATGGCCTTGCTTCAATCAGGCGAAGTTATACCGCTGGGTGGATTGAGCGACATCCGGCCGTTGCTGCAAAAAACCCGTCCCGCTGAGGCCTACCTGGAAGGCGAGGAATTGCTGGAAATCCAGCATCACCTGCAAATGATGGGAGAAATTCACCTCTTTTTCCGCAAGCATCAGGAAGCGGCGCCGGGACTGTATTTTTATGCCCGTGGTATCCATGGCCACAAAAATATTGTCAGCGAAATTCAGCGTACCGTCGATTCGAGCGGCGAGGTGGTGGATCATGCCAGCCCGGAATTGCGCGATATTCGGCGGCAGATTCGCCACCTGGAGAGCGAACAGAAACGGGTGCTCCAGCAAATGTTAAAGAAATATGCTGAATATTCCCAGGACGAGATTGTAACGCTTCGGGACGGACGCATGGTGCTGGGTATCCAGCAGCAGTGGGTTAGCCGGGTAAATGGTATTGTGCACGGCACGTCTGCTTCGGGTGCCACGGTGTTTATCGAGCCCATGGAAACCCTGCAAATCAGTAATCGCATTCAAAGCCTGCGAATTGAGGAGCGCAAGGAGGTCATCAAAATTCTTCGATTTCTAACCGATCTGATCCGCCAGGTGCGAGACGATATTTATTACGGCATTGAAAATATCGGTTATCTGGATGTTTTGCTGGCAAAAGCCCGACTTGCGCTGGAACTGAAAGCCGAAATTCCCCGTGTTCGGGAAGATGGCCCCATTCGCTTAAAAAACGCCCGTCATCCGTTGTTAATTCTCAAGATGGGGCATCAGCACGTGGTGCCCCTTTCGGTGACCCTGGGGGAGGATTTTGTTACCCTGGTCATTACCGGCCCCAATGCCGGAGGGAAGACCGTCAGCATCAAAACCATTGGTTTGCTGATGCTAATGGTGCAATACGGCATGCCCATTCCAGCGGAAGCCGATTCCGAAATCCCCCTATTGCCGCAAATCCTGGTGGATATTGGTGATCGCCAGTCCATTGAGCAGGATTTAAGCACGTTTTCAGCACATGTGGTGCGCATGCGGGAAATCCTGGAACGCGCCGATGCCCGCACACTGGTTCTGATCGATGAAATTGGTACCGGAACTGATCCGCGAGAGGGTGCGGCACTGGCTATTTCCATCCTGCAGTATCTAACCCGCCGGAAGGTGTTCACCATTGCCACCACTCATCATGGCGAGTTGAAAGCCTTTGCCCATCAGGAAGCGGGGGTGGAAAATGCTTCCATGGAATTTGATCTGGAAACCCTGCAACCCACGTATCGCCTTCGGGTGGGCGTGCCGGGAAGCAGTTATGCGTTCGAAATTGCGCGTCGTTATGGTTTGCCGGATTGGATCATTCAGCGGGCTCGTGAAGTGGTGGGTCAGGAGAAGGATCAGCTGGAAAAGCTGGTGCTGGAACTGGAAAAGCGGATTCAGCAGCTGGAGAAGCAGCAACTGGAATTGAGCATTCGATTGACCGAGGCGGAGGGATTACGGCAGCTGTATCAGAATCAGGTGGAGACCTTGAAACGGGAGAAGGCGGCGTTGCGGCAAAAAGCGGCTCGCGAAGCGGCGGAACTGGTTCAGCAGGCACGGGCGACCATCGAGAAGCTGGTGCAGGAGATTCGGCAGACCCAGGCCGAAAAAAGCCGAATTAAAATGGCCCGGCAGACCCTGGAACAGTTACAGGCAGAAATGGAAACCATCGCTACCGGCGAACCGGAAACCGGGGAGAGTCCACCGATGGATCTCCGGCCGGGAGACCGGGTGTGGATTGAATCGTTGCGCGAGGAGGGCGAGGTATTAACGCCGGTCGATGATAAAGGGAAGGTGCGGGTGCAGGTGGGCCATGTAAAATTGAACATCGAGGTTCACCAGTTGCGTCGGCTGGAACGCCCTGCTGAGGCGCCCAGGACTTTCCAGCGAGCGGCAACCCTGAAAGCTGGAATGTCCCAACCGGCGGTGAAACCCGAACTGGATGTGCGCGGGATGGATGCCATCGAGGCAGTGGAAGCCACCGATCATTATTTGACCCAGGCCATCAATGCGGGGTGGGATGAGGTGCGCATTATTCACGGAAAGGGAACCGGGGTGTTACGCCAGCGAATCAATGAATTTCTGGCCAGGGATCGGCGGGTGCTGGAAAAGCGCCTGGGGAGATGGGGAGAGGGGGATACCGGCGTCACCATCGTGAAATTGAAAAAGTAATCTGTTTTTAATCCAAATAATGCATTAAACCGTCAATCACGCGAATGAAACCAAAAAATCTCTACAAAATCGCGAATAAACCCTGGAACACATTTTTAAACCCTGGAACACATTTTCATACAGACACAATCCAATGTAATTTATTGGCTTTATTTGTGTTAATTCGTGTAATTCGTAGGCTATTGCATCATCTGGGTTAAAATTTCATGGCCAACAATCGAATTTCGGTCATTTCCTCAATGGCGTAACGGATGCCTTCGCGTCCAAAGCCAGAATCCTTGCTGCCACCGTAGGGCATGGGATCAATCCGAAACGTGGGATAATCGTTAATGATCACCCCGCCCACCTGTAGCTCATCAAAGGCATATTTAATTTTGTGGATATCCCGCGTGAACACGCCCGCCTGAAGGCCGTAATGGGAATGGTTCACCCATTTAATTGCTTCCGGAAATTCCCGGTACGGTTCGATGACCACGATGGGAGCAAACACTTCCTCGTAGACCACCTTCATGTCCGGTTTGGTGTGGGTGATGACCGTGGGTTCCAGCAGGGAGCCGTTTCGTTTTCCGCCGGTCAAAATTTGTGCACCCTGTTCACAGGCTTCCTGGATCCAGCGTTCTGCCCGTTGTGCCGCTTCCTGATCAATCATAGGGCCGACGACCGTTTCCTCATCGAACGGATCGCCCATTTTCATGGAGCGCTGGACGGTTTCCAGAAAGGCGGAGACGAAAGGCTCGAAGATATGTTCCTGAACGTAAATCCGCTGCACGGAGATGCACACCTGACCCGCATGGGCAAAGGCGCCCAGGGCCAGTCGCGGAACGGCAAATTCCAGATCGGCGTCGGGCTCTACGATCACCCCCGCATTACCGCCCAGCTCCAGGGTGACGTGCTTTTTACCGGCTTTGCTTTTCAGGTACCAGCCCACCTCGGCACTTCCGGTAAAGGTGAGCTTCTGGATGCGCCCATCGGTCACCAGTGTTTCCGCATCTTTGCCGGAGCAGGGAATGACGTTGACGGCACCGGGAGGAAGATCGGCTTCCTGGATGATTTCCGCCAGCAAAAGTGCGGTAATCGGCGTGGGGGAGGCGGGTTTTAGAATGATTGCGTTCCCGGAGGCGATGGAAGGGGCAATTTTGTGCGCCACCAGATTCAGGGGAAAGTTAAACGGAGAAATTCCCAGAATGACGCCGAGGGGCACCCGCCGGGCAATTCCCATGTAACCGCGTGTTTGGGGAGCAACATCCAGTGGAAGGAACTCCCCGGTTAACCGTCGGGCCTCTTCGGCAGCCCAGGTAAAGGTTAACTGTGCGCGGGATACCTCATTGCGGGCAAATCGGATGGGTTTGCCACCCTCCCGGACGATCGTTTCCACCAGCTCCTTTTCCCGCTTTTGTATCCCATCCCGAATCTTTAGCAGCGCATGGTAGCGATCGTAACTGGAAAGCTTGCGCATTTCCTGAAATCCGGCCTGAGCACTGCGTACGGCGCGTTCCAGGTGGGGCTCTTCTGCACGATAAACCGTCCCAACCTCTGATCCATCGTATGGATTGGTGACGGTGAATGTTTTGGATGTCTCCACAAATTCGTTATGAATAAATGGCTTGAATGTTTTCTTCTTCATGATGGCCTCCTGTTGTTCGTCATCTGTCTCTAAATTAATGCACGGGAAAATCAAATAAAAGCACGACCGGATTTCGCGGACTCGTTTTGCTGAGGGAGCAGAACGGATGAAGGGCAGGGTATTTTGTTTGGCCAATGGTTAGCCGAAAAACGAACGCTCTTGCTTTCGGAATGATGAACGTTTTTGAATGGGATTGGGAGACGTCTACTGCAGGTAGGTTTTAGATGAAGCGCTTCATGCGGGAAATTTCGCGTCCCATCCACTGGTACACATCGATCAGCACCTGCCCGTTTTGATCCACAATGGACTGGAGCATCATCTTGCGATGGCAGTGAGGGCAACGGGGACTGGGAGGACTGATGTACTGATTTTCAGGAAGACGAATGGCCAGCAATAGCTGCTGCTTGTTGCCTTTCATGGGAACGGTCAGGTGGTGGTTGCACAGGGGACAGGCATATTTTCCCAGAAAGGATTGGCGCGTGTTAGCTGGAGAAGGTGACCTGGGATGGCTCATCCGGTTTCACCTCCTTGTGGGATGTTTCCTGCCGTACTTTGGGGAGATACACAACGAAGGTCGATCCGATGCCCGGATCGCTATCGACCACAATTTTACCTTTCATATTGGTGACGAATTCTTTAACCAGGGAAAGTCCAATACCCATGCCGCCGCCCATGAATTCGTTCTTGGAACTCTTGTGGTAAACCACGTCCTGCACTTCGTAGAAAAGGGAGAAAATGGCGTCCTGTTTTTCGTACGGAATGCCAATGCCGTTGTCCTGCACACAAATGGCCACCTGCTTATGCGTTTCGTAAATTTTCAGATTGACCTTGCCGCCGTCCTGAGTGAATTTGAGTGCATTTTGAAGCAGTTCTCGCAAAATGATTTGCAGGGCATGAAATGATCCCAGTATGTACAGCGGATGATGGGGCAGGCTGATCTCCAGCTGTATGCTCCGATGTTCAAAAAGACGGTGCATTTCGTCATACACTTTTTGAGCCACCTGCACCACATCCACATTATGGGGCTCTGCAATCCAGTCACCCCGATTGGCGCGGGTCAGGGTGTGCATGCGTTCCACCGTCTGGGTCAGTTCCTGGATGGTGCTTTTGAGGATCTGGAAGATTTCCCGGATTTCCGGCTCCGACGAATTGATCAGACCGTCCAGAATCTCAATATATCCTTTTATGATGGTTAGCGGGGTGCGGATTTCGTGATTGGTAATGGAGAGGAACTTGTCCTTCATCTCGTTCAATTCTTTTAAGCGGGCGTTGATCTTCTTCAGGTGGGTGTTCTCGGCTTCGGCCTGGATCTTGTGATGGCATTTTTTAACGGTGATTTTAACCTGATCGAAATTAACCGGCTTGAGGATGAAGTCGAATGCGCCCATTTTCAGGGCATCGATGGCCGACTCGATGGTGGCGAACCCGGTGACCACGATCGTTTCGATATAAGGCCATTCGGATTTGATGCGATTGAGCAGGGTCATGCCGTCCATGATTGGCATATTCAAATCGGTAATCACGATGTGGTAATTTTTTCGGCGAATCTTGTCCAGCGCATCCTGTCCATTCTCTGCCGTGTCCACGGGATAACCCCAGTTCTCCAGCGATTGTTGAAAGATGTTGCGAATCAGTTCGTCATCTTCAACGATCAGTATTTGGGGTTTGAATTTATCCATGATGGTCACCTTTATTCATTAATGTATTTTCGGATACTATCAATTTCCTGATTAATTTTTATCAGGTATTTTTTGGCCGCATTGTCGGCCGGATCGAGCGACGTTTCTAACAGGTAGAGGGAAGTGGAAATAACGTTTAATCGACTGCGCAGGAATGTGAGGAGTTGCGTGAGCTTTTCTTGCGGATCTTCGGATACCGAGCTGGAAACGTTTAGAGCACTATCAATCATCCTGTTCCCCTTTTTTACCGACTTCCTTATCGTCACAGGGGATGATGAATCATCCCTGATTTTTTAATTGTCGGACAGAAATGGTGCAAAAACAGTGCCGGTGGATATTTTCAAATGACTTTCCACTTATCTCATTGAAAAATCAGGGATTACGGAAATCCCCGTTGTTTTCGTAAAATTTTCAGGTGATGGGATTCTCAGCAATCTGTCGGGAAAATCAACGGGTAGATAAATTGCCACCGCTGATGGGTCACCCAGATGATGCATGAGCCACGAATGACCCGGATGAACACGAACAAAAACAATCCCAGATAATGCGTTAAACCACGAATCACGCGAATGAATTCGAATAAAATCAGCAAAATAGCGAATATATCCAGGAAAAAACATTTTCATCCGGATAGAAGCAAGTGTGTTCTATTATTTTTATTGGTGTTAATTCGCGGTATGAGGCAACATCCGGGTAGCAATCCGATCCATGCCCGGCCCCTGGCGATGTCCCATGGTACCGGGCATGTCCATCGTTAACCGCAGTTGTTGGAACTTCTGACTGAATGGAGAAGGACACGGTGCTCCTGGGTTCCCTGGTTTTTCAGAGGGAATGTGATTCCCCCTGAACCTTCCTCTTCACCGATTTTCACCTGAAGTGGTGCGGGTTTTGCCTGAACCCATAGGCCCTCCTTATTCCTCTGCCGGCAAAAGGCCTTTCTGGATATACTTCTGCTTATATTTGGTATACAGTTGAGTGTGCCGGCTGCTCAAATCGATTTCCCGTCCCTGGATGAATTCCATTTCGATCCGGGTGGTGATTTCCAGGGGATCGCCGTTGGTCACAATCAATGTGGCGTCTTTTCCCACTTCCAGGCTACCCACGCGATCAGCCACACCCAGAATTTCCGCCGGATAAAGCGTTACCGCTTTCAGGGCTTCTTCCCGGGGTAAACCGTAAGCGGCGGCCGTTGCGGCGTGGTAGGGCAAATTGCGTTCGTGGGCGGCACCAAAAGGCCCTCCACCGGTCGCAATGCAAAACTTCACACCCGCATCGTAAAGCTTTTTGGCCAGGGTAAACGGGGTGTCGTAGGGTTCCCAGCGGCGAAAGGGCAGGCGATGAACCCCACCAATGATAACCGGAATATCCTTCTCCCGCAAAACATCCGCAACCCGCCAGCTATCGTATCCGCCCACAATCACCAGGCGGACCTTTTCCATGGTTGCCCATTCGATGGCGGATTGAATCTGTAGAATGTCATCTGCATGAACAAACACCGGTACGTCCCCTTTTAAAACCGGGATCATCGCTTCCCAGCGAGCGTCAGTGGCGTGATAGGGAATGCCTTTCCGGGCTTCCGCCTGTTTGGCTTTCCAGTATGCCCGGGCATCAGCAAAGGCCTGTCGAATCCGCTTCAGGCTCTTTTCGATTTCTTTCTTTTGTTCTTCGGGAGAGCGCCGGCGGATGTAATAGCGGCTTTCCACAATTTGCATGCGCGGCCAGCGAATGTGCAATCCCACCGGCGCTTTCAGGGTCATTTCCTCCCAGGTCCAGCCGTCCAGCATGATAAGCGCCGAGGTCCCCGCAATTAATCCTCCAATGGGTACCGATAGTGCCAGCGCAATGCCATTGGCCCGGGTGACAGGGATAATTTCACTATCCGGATTAATGGCCACCTCTGCGCGGACGTTGGGATTAATCTGTCCCACCTCAGCAAAATCCCGGGTCGCACGCACCGCATTAATCTCCGTGAGTCCGATGACCGTATTGGCTGAAATCAGCGCGGGGTAGACGTGTTTTCCGCGAATATCGATTTTGCGGGTGTTATCGGGCAGGGTCACGTTCTGGCCAATGGCGGTGATTTTTCCGTTTTCAAACAACAGGATACCATCTTCAATGGTGGCACCACTTAACGTGTGAATGGTTCCCCCGATCAGCGCAATGGGCCGGGTTTGTGGCGGTGCGGGAATCTGATCCGAGGCGACAATTGCCGAAACGAATCCCACCCAGGTGAAAAGAACGGCTAAGAATGTATGGGTTAAACGCATGGCGATCTCCTTCATTTTTTTCGACGCAATGAATCGTTCCGTTTATTCGTGCGGCCGATATCCCGGTCGACCCGACGGGTTGGGTTTATCGGGCATTCCCTTTTTCTTCTTTTCCTTTTGCACGGCCAGGTATTTTTGAATCAATCGGGCCCGTTCTTTTTCCACCATCTTGCGCATCTGCAAATCTTCTTCCCGGTCAAAATATTTGCGTCCCTCAATCCAGGTCTGCTCACAGATGGTGTAGGTGGACAGCGGATTGCCGCTCCAGATGACAAAATCTGCATCTTTTCCGGGCTCCAGAGATCCGACCCGATGATCCACTTTCAGCTGACGCGCCGGATTGATGGTTACCAGTTTTAAAGCCTCTTCAGGGGACAATCCGCCGTACTTTACAGCTTTGGCCGCTTCGGTATTTAACCGGCGGGCCAGCTCGTTGCTGTCGGAATTGTACGAGACAACCACGCCCACATCGTGCATTAACGCGCCATTGTAGGGAATGGCATCGTACACTTCAAATTTGTAGGCCCACCAATCACTAAACGTGGAAGCACCGGCGCCGTGGGCCTGGATGGCTTCGGCAATTTTGTACCCCTCCAGAACGTGCTGAAACACCCCGATGGTGAAGCCAAATTCTTCGGCTACCCGGATGAGCATTAAAATTTCATCCTGCCGATAGGAATGGCTGTGGATCCAGCGCTTGCCCTCCAGAATTTCCAGCAGGGTTTCCAGCTCCAGATCCCGGCGTGGGGGAATGGTTCGGCGCCGGATTTTCTTGGGTAATTTGCGGTATTGTTCCCATTGCTTCTTATAATCCAGTGCTGCCTGAAAGCGATCCCGAATGATCTGCTCCACGCCCATCCGCGTTTGCGGATAGCGGGTGGTGAATTGATCGCCCCAGTTGCTTTGTTTCACGTTCTCACCCAGGGCAAACTTAATTCCCGGAGGCGCCGGCCGGTACAGGAATTCATCCGGTGGAGCCCCCCAGCGCAATTTTACCACCGCATTCTGCCCACCAATGGGATTGGCAGAACCGTGCAGGAGATTGGACATGGTTAATCCCCCTGCCAGCTCCCGGTAAAACGCAATGTGATGGCTGTTGATCACGTCCTGTATGCGTACCTCCGCCGTAACCGCCTGGGTGGCTTCGTTTACACCGCCATCAATGCCGCTGTGGGAATGGGCATCGATCAGTCCCGGCGTCACGTGTTTTCCCGTCGCATCGATCACTACGGCGTCTTCAGGGGCGGACAAATTCTGCCCCAGTTTGACGATCTTCCCCCGTTTGATTAGCATGTCCGCATTCTCCAGAATGCCCTGTGGACCACTGGTCCAGATGGTGGCATTCTTTACCAGAATGTATTCTGGTTGTTCGGGAAGCGACTTCCGGCCGTAGGCGCCGGGTGGGAATGGGGGCAATTGTGCCGGTTGCTCCATTAACGTTGGTTTCTTCGATTTCTTTGGTTTTTCAGGAACGGGTTTTAGGTATTGTGCCTCCCAGGTAAATGGTTGACCATCCGGGAGTTCCCCTTTCCCGGAAAATTTCCCTGGCAGCAGGCTTGCCGAAAGGCGCAGGAATCCGGCATATCCCAGGCTGTCTCCCTTAAACACCAGACCCAGCCGCTGAAATTCCAGGTAAACCCGGTCCAGACGGATGGTCTGATCCTGAACGGTTAGCTTCCCCTGCAGTCGGTTCAGTTTGCCTTTGATTTCCAGCTCCCCGGTAATCCGGGTGCCATCCGGCAAATTGAAGTGGGCTTCCCAGATGCCGCGTGGGTCTACCGGTGGCTGCTCCTGCACTTCGATGCGTTCTCCGGCAATCCAGACGTCTAAAATCTGTGTTTCCTGATCAAAAATGTCGCCATCGGTGATGACCAGATTGGCCAGTTTCCCGGACGCCACACTCCCCAGCCGATCCTCAACACCCAGAATCCGGGCAGCTTGTGTGGTCAGGGCAGCCAGTGCAATTTCCGGGGAAAGGCCTCGTTTAACGCTGAGCCGGACATTTTCCCAGAATTGATCCGTTTTTTTCAGCTCGTGAGTCGTAAAGGCAATGGGCAGGCCTGCTTCTGCCAGCCAGCGAGCATTATCCGGGGCGGCCTCCCAGTGCTGCAGTTCCTGAAGACTCACATTCAAAGCATCTTCTGGGGTATCCAGCTTAAGCTTCTGCGGATAATTGACCGGGAGTATAACGGGCAAACGGGTATCCCGAATGGCGGTCAACAGGCGGTATTCGTATCCACTGCCTTTGATCCATCCTTTCAGGTGGAATTCTTTGAAAATTTTATGGGCGCGTAAAAAATCCCGTTCATTTTCCACTGCGAAAACGACGGGTTGCTGTTGCCCAATCACCGGTTGAAGGGCTTCCAGGGCCAGATTAACTTCCGGCGGTTCCTGACCATGGGGTTGCAAGCGGTATGCGTTCCAGGCATCTCGATACCACCGGGCATCCAGAAAAGTTTGCCGGATTAATGCAATGGCCCCCATGAGCGAACCGGGATAGGTCCGACTCCGAAATCCGCCGCGTTCAAAGGTCAGATGCTGGGCAACATCTTTTTGAATGGTGATTGCGTTTAATTCCCCTTTCTTCAGGTGGATGAGGGCGCTGCTCCCCCGAAAGATGCCTTTCTGGGGCACCAGCAGTGCGGTGGTGAAGCCCAGTCGGTGATACGTTTTCAATTGTTTTTCATCGGGCTTGTAGGTTTTCAATGCGGTACGTTCGGGGTGTACCCGGGGATTCCAGTGTGCGGGACCGATGCTCTGCGGCATGGTCTCTCGCTGGCGGGATCCCGAAAAACTTCCCGATGGGGTTGGGCGCTGCTGGGGACCCTTTCGTGGTTGCGCGGGCTGGAAATACGGTTCGATGAATCCGGGATAGATCGTTTTGCCGGCGTAATCCCAGATGCGTGCATCCGCAGGCGGTTCCACGTTTGCGCCCGCCTGAACGATCACCCCGTCCCGAATAACCACCGTCCCCTTTTCGATGATCTGTCCGGGCGCGGTGACGATCCTTGCATTTATCAGGGCATGAACCCTGGGAGTATTTTCCCGAATGCCTTCGATGGGTTTGGTTTGCTGGCCCGTGACTGGAAAAGCCAGCAGTAAAAATACAAATAGGCCCACAAAAAATGAGCGGAGATACATCCTACCCATAGAGCTCCTCCAATGCATTTATGATGAAGTTGAATGTTTGAAACCACCGGGGATATTCTTCCCGAGAAGTCCGATGGGGGGATACGATGGATCCAGAATCCCATACACGACCATCGATGGTTCATGAACATCCTGCCACGTCTTTAATCGCTAATTGGACTGAATCCCAGACCATCGGGTTGTTTGCCCGTTCGGAAAAAGCGGACAATTTCCCAGCTGTTGAGATCCATTTCGACCACCACATCGGCGTTACTGTTGGCCACGTATGCCCTCCGGCCAGATGGATGAATCAGCACGCCGATGGGAACAGGACTCTCCCCAAATACGCCCCGGAATAGTCGGGAAACGGTGTCCTGCACTGCGGTCACATTCATCTTGATGGTTGCCACCTGTTCACCGGTTTTCCAGTTGAACGCCTTCACATCCCCCGCACGGGCGCAGGAAACCAGCGCCACAGGCGACCGGGCGGTCATCTGGACCCGGATGGGGAATCCGGGACAGGGCACATTACGCAGAATGTTCAGGTTTGTTGCATCGATAATCGTGATGGTGTCCGCTGCGCGATTGGATACCCAGATGTGGGTGCCATCGGGCGTTACCGCAATGCCTTCGGCACCGGCACCGGTGGGAATGATTTTTTCCAGTTTGCCGCTTGGAATGTCCAAGACACTTATTGAATTGGAACGAATGTTGGCCACAAAGGCCCGTTTCTCGTCGGGAGCCAGCGCCACCATATGGCTGGTCTCCTGATTGGTGGGAATGGCCTGTATGATTTTCCCGGAAGGCACGTCCACAATTAAAAGCGATTGGCGGGCTTCGGCCGTTACGGCCACTCGCTTGCCGTCGGAGAAAAATAGAATGCCATGAGGACGGGCATATTCCCCCAGGTCTATCGTTTTAACCACCGAACGGTTGGGAATGTCGATGACGGTCAGGGAATTCCCCGGCGTTTTCCCGCCGTAATTGGTAACCACGGCCAGCTTGCCATCCGGGGAGACGGCTACCTCGTGGGGACCATCGCCGGTGGGAATGTCGGCAATTTTCTGACCGTCCTTCAAGCGAATAAGCCAGGCAGAGGCATCTGATTTATTGAGAACGATCAGCGTACCGGGTGGCCCTTCGGCTGCCTGCAATTGCGATTGTCCGGAATAATTCAAAATGGAGAATTCCATTAACATGATAAAGGCCAGGAGTATGGCCATGATGCTCTGATGATGACGCGGTGTGTTGAACATCCGTTGCTCCTTTCGTTACGTTTAAGCCTGGAATTTAATATGAATTCCGGGACATTCAAAATGCCCCCGAAGCGTAAATCCAGATTACGGAAAGCCACCCTGCGGGATTCATGATAATTGAAATAATGGTCAGCCAGTTGGTACCCCGACACACCAGCGTCAGTAGGGATACTTTGTTTAATGGTGACCAGGTAGGCACAGGCTTTGTGCCTGCGCTTTCAAATGTAGCCCGACTCTCCAGAGTCGGTAGTCTCTTTCCCCCGCGAAGCGGGGGAGGAGAGGCTTCATTTTCTGTGTATCCGGGTTTTTCCCTAAATTCCCACTGATTGGTTTGTCTTCCCGCGGGCGTAAAGCCCGCGGCTACTGGGGCGCCTGCCATTCCATTTTCTGGGTAGGCGCAGGCTTTATGCCTGCGCCTTCAAATGTAGCCCGACTCTCCAGAGTCGGTAGTCTCCTTCCGCAAAGCGGGAGGAGACTTGGTTTATTTTGTAGTCAGATTATTCTAAATTCCTGTGGATTGGCGGTTATCCCGCGGGCGTAAAGCCCGCGGCTACCGGGGCGCCTGCCATTCCATTTTGTGGGTAGGCACAGGCTTTATGCCTGCGCATGGAGATTTTGAGCTCGCTTCGCTCGCACCGACTCTGGAGAGTCGGGCTACAATTCGTACTCACCCGCCCTGGAGAGCGAGGGTATTATTTGTAGCTCGACTCTCTGAGTCGGTGGTTCTTTCTCCCTTTTTGCGGGAGGGGGCTTATTTGC
>JAADJD010000025.1 GCA_013150955.1 Calditrichota bacterium | reverse complement strand
GGAGCTAAGTTCCATCCTGCAACCGTATCAGTATTTATCCAGGCATGAAAAAGTTTAAAATTATCTAAAATTGATGGATCCTCATTTTTAACAGCCGATTTAAGATCATCGATATCGATGAAATTTTTGTACCGAAACCATTTATCTTGAATGATCGTGTCGGATTGAAGGGTAATTGTAAAAAACGTAAATTTATTTCCTGAATTTGTTCCGTATTTTTGACAGAAATCTGTAAATGCCTTGTCCATATTTCTAAATCGTTGTTCCAATTCCTCTCGGTTCGGAAATGGTGTAGGATCTTTGAGCTCAATGTTAACTCTTCCAGAGGCTATGTTTTTTTTACCTCCAATAAAAATTTCACTTTTATCATTAATAAATTGCTCAAAATCTTTCAGCAAGGAATCATCAATTAACATTTCCGATATAAATTCCTGTCCCCTTTCTATAAATTCAATCGAATACAACTTGTTGGCCCAGGCAGTTTGAGTCCATTCATTAATCGCAGTACGTTGAACTAAGCGTTTTTTAATCTCTATGCGTTCATAGTTATTGGTCCCATTAATGAGATAAAAACCCTCAAAAGGTTCTAATGGTGCCTCGCAATGGATGTTTAGATTCCATCTGTCTGGCAAACACTTCCGATATTGATGTGGAAAATCGATATTGTTTTTTTCATTCAATAGATAAAATACCCAGGGAAACAGTATATCCATAACACCATGGGGATCATCTTTTTGGATGAAAGGATTCACAATGAATCCGGGATTGTACTTACATGAACGAGCGGTAGCCGGTATGGGTAGGGAACGATAGTTTTTTCCTGTTTTAGCCGGATAGGCATGTCCGTACCGGATTTTGTTTGCGAGAAAAAACTCCCTGAAGTTTTCATCATTGGCGGACTTTCCGTTCATGCTTAAATATGCAAATGCCAAAGCACCACGCAGTGTCGTTCCTGGAATGTAACCTTTGCTTTGAAGAACATTCCCCACACCTTTTTTATCTCGAATTAATATAGGTTCTTTTAAATGAATGTGGAGAACTTTTCTAATCATTGTGAATAACCCTCGGTCTTTACAATTTTAAATTCTTTAATCCGTCCTAATCCGCGAGATTTCATACCACCGATGTGAGACAGATATTTGCTGGCATATTTTAACAAATTTTCTTCCTGGGGGGAAAGGCTACCACGTGCTTCAAGTTTCCCTTTAAATATCACATTTCGCGGTGTCATTTCATAACTGTACAATTGTTTTGGGCTAACTGTGTGAAAGTAACGGGAAAGTTTGGTTGACGTCTTAATTTGAGCTGGATAAATCTTCAAAGGGTCCAATTTCAGAATATCATGAAATAACATATCAGCAGCTTCAAAATTCAGATCGAAAAACCGTAATTTACCTTCGATAAACGGTGTTCCGAACAGGATACAAATAGTGCAAAAGGGATCCTCTTTGCAAATGCCCTCAGAATCCTTTCCACTGCATGGGGGACGTGAGCTAAACTCTGCAGGATTTTCCAGAGCGATGCGATTACAGGCGCTCCGTAGCACACCTTTTACGGTAGAACCGGGCAAGTAAATATTATTATTCGAATCTCGAACAATACGCAAATCTATTAATTTTCCCATTCCCATCCCACTACCAATATGCAGGGGGGATGTAAATTCAATTGTAATGGAATAGATCATTGGTCTTTCATCTCCTCGATTGAACTTTCAATTCATTCTGATATGAATTCATAAACTTCGATTAAATCAAAAAATGGGGTAGTATACTGTCCTGCCTCGTTTTTTTCCCATGGAAATATGTTCTTCATTACATAATTGTGAATCAAATGTTTTTGAATTTCTTCCGGGAGTCGACGAAGAATCCTCAAAAACCCAACTTGTGCTTGCATTCGTCCTTTATGTAGCAAGTCATACATTTCATTTAGCTTATTCTTTGGGAAAGAGTTTTTCTTCCAACAATGGATTTCACTGATTAACTCATTCATTTCTTCAGTTGTATAGGGTCTTTTATACAAATTGAGACTTTTTCCTGTAAATTTATCTTCAAAGGTTTGTCTAATGCTTTTTATATCTGGAAGTAGACTTTGTTTTATAATTTCAAAATCTATGCAATTCACTTCTTCTCCATTTTTGTTCGATTGTTTTTGCATCTCCCTGCTCTTCCATTTTGCACTCTTTTGTAATTCAGTGGCGTATTTGAGTAAGAGATGCAAAGGGTAATTTCCATGAGCAAAGACCACACCTGCAGACATGGATATGCCATTTCCGAAAAATGGGTTATTAAAATCATTGCCCTTAGTGTAGCCACTTAAATTGTTAGCTGTAAAATTTTTAAAATTATCTAAATATGATCTTGCTATCTCCAATGCACAAGTACCAGGAACAGCAAGGATGATGTCGTCCCCACCAAGGAGGAAAATCTCAAAAGGTATGAGTTCAATTTTATAACCTTTATTCGTTGATATTATTTTTGGTTTAATATAATTGGCTAATGCGTTAAAGATTGCCGTTTCATTGCAATATTTAATGGTTTTACTGAAATACGAGTAAGCTTCCTTACTTTTTATTTGCTCTAAGCGCTCACCCATTCGATTCGCGTCTGCATAGATCAAACCGATGTAACCTCGATCATCTTCAAGGTCGGTGATGTCATCAGGAAAAGAATTGGGAATATCTTTATATCCATTTTTACTTGAAATAACATTCTCAAAATTTTTGAAAATTTTGTTAAGATTGGATTCAAGATATCTCCAATTTGAAAAGTTTTGGTTTTTGTCGTTCAAAAGAAATTGGATGAATTTTTTAAATATAACGCGTCCTTTTTTGGCATATTCTCTTTTTCTTCTAATTTGAGCAGATAAAAAATATTCATCGCGGAAAGCAATTTTCCCATCGGTTTTTTCTGCATACAAATTTCCATCACTATCGCAATATCTAAAAAATGGATGGGTCAAGGTTTGAGAGATTTGATACCTGGCATCTTTATTTTGACGTAATTTGAATTGAAGGCGTTGATAAAGTAATTGAAAATTAGTCAGATCGTCGGTTTCAATAATTGCTGTTGTTATCGATGCTCCACCTTCACTAAAGGTATAGTATCTTTTTTCCAAATCGCTGCAAAACTTAGTGGCCGTATTTTTGTTTTTAAATACCACCATCCCCGATCCACCCCCAACAAAAATAACCTCCCATTCTAAGTCATCTGTTTTCATATCCTTCCCATTCCATTTCCAAACGTTTTCGTTGCGGTCAAAATCATAATTCCCTTTCCCCTTGGGAAGCAGGTTGAGGGTTTCATATTCATTCAGCTCATCCAGAATGGCACTGGCCCCACGGATTTCTTTGAGTTTATTGGTGGCAAAAATGTACTGTTTAATCTTATCGGTGTCGAAAGCCACAATGAAAGCCATAGACTACTCCCAAATGGTTATTCTTATCTTAATCATCCTTCCACCATATCGATCCAAATACGTTTACCCCTCCTGGTTGAGTTTCCTTCTTCCTTTGTTTTTACCCGAATTTGGGGTTCCCAACAGAATCAGCATTACGATACATGCCAATAAAAATCATTTGATCATCCCCTTCCCCCGGGCAAGGAAGAGAGGCATTTAAAAAGTCCCTCTTATCCTTGCAAAAGCGTTATTTCCTCACTGTTTTTGGGCCCATCCTGTCCCGCGAATCTGTGACTCAATCGCCTGCCGACAAGCCCCATCAAGGTAGCAAGGGGCAGGGGGCAAGGGGCAAGGATCAAGCTTCCGTTTATTTGCCGACAGGCCCATTTCAAACGCTACAGTTGTTTCTACTTCCCCCTCTGTTGTTCCTGCCTTGAACGTCTCAATCGCCTGCCGACAGGCCCATTTATTTCAAGGAGCAGGGGACAAGGAGCAAGGATCAAGCCTCTTTTTGTTTGCCGACAGGCCCATTTCAAACATGCGGGCGGAAATTCTCTGCCCGCGAGGCGGAAAAAAACGTCTCAATCGCCTGCCGACAGGCCCCATCAAGGTAGCAAGGGACAGGGGACAAGGATCAAGCTTCCGTTTATTTGCCGACAGGCCCATTTCAAACTTACTCGCTCAGATATTTTTAAGATTTATAATTTTGAGCGTCTCAATCGCCTGCCGACAGGCCCATTTCAAACGCGGGGTTACTCCATCCTGCTTTGCCTGGTCAGCAAAGGTCTCAATCGCCTGCCGACAGGCCCATTTCAAACGAACCGTTACTGGGCCGGATGGCACTATCGCCTCGTGTCTCAATCGCCTGCCGACAGGCCCATTTCAAACGAGCTTTACCGCGACCTTCCCAAGTTGAGCTCTGAGTCTCAATCGCCTGCCGACAGGCCCATTTCAAACAAAACCTCCTAAAAAAGGAGGTTATCATGGCAAGAAGTCTCAATCGCCTGCCGACAGGCCCATTTCAAACAGCTGCCGACGACAAAGGGGAGGATGCAAGAGACGTCTATGTCTCAATCGCCTGCCGACAGGCCCATTTCAAACGCTCTATTACGACCTTGTAATGGAGCGATTTAAAGTTAAATCGTCTCAATCGCCTGCCGACAGGCCCATTTCAAACTGAGATAGCTGACGCATCTCACGGGGCGAGGAGGTTTATATGAGTCTCAATCGCCTGCCGACAGGCCCATTTCAAACGAAGTTGCCAAAAGTTTGCCTCCTTGTGGACGATTGATTGTCTCAATCGCCTGCCGACAGGCCCATTTCAAACCGAGGAGGCATGGGAGCTTCTCGAGAAGAGAGAGGAGCTGTGTCTCAATCGCCTGCCGACAGGCCCATTTCAAACAGCGGCCTCTGAAACCCTTGTCCCATAAGGCCTGAAACACCGATTTCCGAGGACCTCACCCCATTTCCCCCAATATACGAAATTGGCCCAAAATTGTCAAGTTTCGATTTGAAGTAAATAAATCATTGTTTTTCCTGATGTTGATGGTATGTCGAGGATCTCAATAACATTTAACCTGTTGAAAATATTATTGATAACTTCTTTTTTTTAACATTCTCGAAACCCCACATTCGATCCTCGTCAATTTCAATATGTCTACATTTTCACCCAGATGATTCATTCAACTACGAATCAGGCGAATGAATTCGAATAATATCAACAGAATAGCGAACTTATCCAGGAAAACATTTTCATCCAGATAGAATCCAGTGCATTTTATTATTGGTGTTCATTCGTGTCATTCGTTGTTTAATGCATCATCTGGGTTTATTTTTTTGTTCGTGTGCATTCGGGTAATTCGTAGCCATTAATAAAATCTGGGTTTAAAGGTGAATGTATGCCACCCGGGCCAACGGAGATGAAGGAACGTGCCCCATCCCCAGTGCCCGGCGACAGCAGTCTGCACAGAGCGGGTAGATTCGGATCGAATCCCGACCCTGTGGTTCAAACTCTTGCTGAATCCGCCTGAGCAACCGCTGCCTTCCCGGGGGATCCAGTTGACACTCAAATACTGATTTCTGCACGCGTTCACCAAATCCTTCCAGAAGATGTGCCATTCGGCTCCGCTGCCGATCGTCTTCGATGTCATAGCAAATTAGATAATGCATGCTCATCGTCTCCTGAATGCCTGGTATTCCAATCGTTCTCCCAGAACAATTTGTTTTAATTGGTGAACCTGCCGCACCATCACTTCCCGATAGGAAAATTCACCCTCTGGCTGACGCAAGCGGATGCGTTCCAGAAATTTGGCTTCCACTTTTTGAATGAAATCGGCTTTCTGGTTCCGGGGCAAAACGTAATATCCGCCACTTTTTTCCCGGGCGGGAAAAGCGCTGGGTTTTAGTTGCTTACGGCGAATCAAGGTTAATATCAGTCGGTCAATCAGAAAACGAAACTCCTCTTGAATATCACTGCTAAGGGCACAATAATTTTTTCGGCTTTGGTGATAGATGCCCTGCCAGGGATTCAGGCCGGATTGTAAAATGATCAGGGTCAGATGATGGTACAAAATCGTATATCCCAGCGAAAGGAGTGCATTAACGGGATCCGTTGGTGGCCGTCGATATCTTCCGGTGAAACACCAATCGTCTCCAATTGCCATTTGAAAGGCCTGGTAGAAAAGGGCTGCTGCACGTCCTTCCACACCGCGCAGCCCATTTAATGTGGTTTTATTTTCGCAACTGTGCTGAAGTTGAAGCAGCTGGTGGCAAATATCCTGTATCTCGGGCGATTCCTCAAAACGGATGCACTGGAGGTAATTGTGAATTTTGGCTTTCACAATCTCCTGACTGAATTGAAGCGCAAATTCGGGTTGGGTAAAGTGTTGCTGCTGTTTTACCCATAGTTCGGGCTGGATAAAGGCTTGCGGTTGAATGAACCCGAGGGGTTCCCCCAGGCGATTGCATAAAAATACCGGAATCTGCCTGCGGAGTAATCGGTAAAGGGTTGGCATACTAACGGGTATGCTTCCCAGCAACACCAGCGATTGAACACTATGGATGGGATAGCGGGCAACGGCCAATCGCTGCTGGGTATCTTCGATGCGCAGGCTCTGGTGTTTGATCCGCAGTTTTTGTTGGTAGTTCCCCAGGTAAACCGGTTTTAGACCCGGAATGTCTGGCAATGTGGCCGGTCGATCAAACAGTTCCTTAAAGCGCTTGAATCGGGTTTGTTGAATGAATTCTGAGAGCGGTTTGCCAGAAATGCGGCAGCGGGCCGGCCAGCTGTTGGGTGGAATGCGGGATTCATCCAGTAATTCCCAGCGGAACGGATCGTCAGGGTCTTGTTTGGACGTTTCCAGGATGACGGAGCGGCAGAACAGATAGCCCAGGTAGTGGAAGCCTTCGTCAAAGTGGGTGATGCGCGTTTTACTTTCCTTCATCTGGAGGTCCAGCGCTTCCAGGGCCTGACGGGCTGCCTGTTGCGCTTATTCGGCTTCCGCCCGATTTTTACACAAGATGACGAAATCATCGGCAAAACGGATGATGCGAAACCCCAGGCGTTGCAGCTTTTCATCGAACTCATCCAGGTATAGATTAGAAAGTAGTGGAGAAATGACCGCCCCTTGCGGTAGGCCTTTCTCCCGTTGAATGCACTGCCCTCGAAAATCAACCGGGGCCGTTACCCATTGCTTGATGAGGTCAATGATCGAATCGTAAGGGTAAAGGGCCTGTATTTTTTGAAAAAGAATGTCCCATTCCACCACGTCAAAGAAGTTTTCAATATCCGATTCCAGTACATAGCGGTATCCTTCGTTGTAGGCCAGGCGCAACGCTTCGCGGGCCCGCTGGCGACTGTAGTTTTTGCGATACGCATAGCTGCAGTCTTCCAATAGCGTTTCTATTGCAGGTTCCATAACTACCAGTAAGGAGTTCTGTAACCAGCGGTCGAGAAGTACAATAAGAGATATATCATTCAACCTTCGCTTAGAGTCCTTTTGCAAAAGTTCCAATAAAGAATTTTTCTTATATATTTCTTTAAACAGATACTCCCTTAGAAAAGACTCCCACTGTGGATATAACGCTTCCAGATCGTCCAGGGCAATTTGATCCACACCTGGCATTTTGCTACGTTGTTTCAATTTTCGAAAGGCGGCATCCAGTACCGCAGGTTGCACCATGCGTTGGACGAATGTTTGCGCCGGACGCCAGAATTGGCTGAGTTCCGGGCATAGGTCGGGTAGATCGTAATAGCCAAAACCAAAGTTGATTTTTTCTCCAATATGAATGAATTGTCCCAGGAGCAGTGGCAGGATAACTTCGTTCAGCGGACCGGTTACCTGCAGTTGTCCCACAACCCCACCGTAATTGTGACGTCGTTTCTTAGTGGGTAATTCAACCCAGGTCAAATATTGATGGTGAATTTTAAACGACGCGTGAAATGCCGGATCCGGAGCTGGAGGGACCGCAGTGGATAGGGTCCCCGTCTGGTATAAATTGCGGAGTCGATCGAATATTTTTTTGATCATCATGTCGAATCGGAACAATTGGCGATCGTAACGGCTGTGTCCGGGGACTCGATCCGGCGCTTCCCGGTCTATCCAGACCGGCGTGAGCAGGCGAATGCGAAATTGCTGGATTTTTTTTCCAATAATACGATCACACAATTCCCCCAGATTGACTGCCTGGGAATAAAACTGCTGTAATTGAACCGTTTCCCCCAAACGAAGCACACCATTGGAAGTGTGGGTTTTTCGGGTTAATCGGGTATGGATTCGATTCAGAAAATTTTCTGCATGGCCAATTAATACAATACCAAATACATAAGAATCGCCCGGCTGATAGTGAAGATATCCGTTCTCCACGGGGACAGGTACCACACCGGCAGGTAGATTATGATCCGCTTGCAACTCTTCTTCTTTGAACAAATGCAACAACAGAGAACGGATGACGTTTCCGTGGTAAAAATGTTTAAATCGTACAGGCTGGGTGACCTCCAGTTCGACACGGACAATTTGTAAAGGAATCTCCAGTAGGGTGCCCCACGATGGATGGGTCAGGTAACTGGATTCCATGGTGATGGACGGCGTCTTCATTCGGTTCAATTATACCCCTAAAACCGATGTTCCAAATTTTAAAAGATAATGGTTATTTATTCAAAATGCTGAATTCAAAAAGGCACGGATTTTTACCATTTAGATGGTAAAAAAGTAATATTCTGGTTTGTTTTATGAAAGGTTTTTTCCTGGTTTTTTAAGAAAAGATTTAATTTTTTCAAGTATTTCTGATGTTCAGATCTGTAGGTTAACCGTCCCATAATTGATTAGATTAGCTTAGTTTCGATTGGCAGATTGGACACTGCGTTCTCCGACCAATAATCCATCCCTGGAAAATACAGCCTCGACACACAAAGTGGCCTTTGGGACAGGTTTTCCCGCCCAGCAGCTCTTTTTCCTTCCCGCAGACCACGCACACTCGTTTGGCCATCGTTTACCTCCTCCTTTTCTCAGTTTAGAAAATTTTACAATTTATGTGCCAAAAGTACATTAGCCGGCAATATTTAATGAGACCGGGTCTGAAGAATAGGGAAATCATGCGAAGTAGCAAACGTTTCCGTCAAGTTAAGAATTAGAAAATTCTTAGCTTAGCTGTATACTCAGCTGCCTTTTCTATTTTTTTCAATAAACTTGTATTTGATTTAACGTTTATTGGGAATGATTACAAACTGTCAAAAATATTTGACAGGGATAACGTATTCAGCTTTGCTTTCCCATGGGGGTTGCTGCTCATAAAGAAATTTTATCCCTAATAATTCATTTGCAGGAGGAATGAACAATCATTCCAATGAATCATCCCCAATCCCTGAAAAACGGGATCTCATACATAAACCCGGACTTTGCATTCACCTACGAATCACACGAATTAAACCTATATAATTCATTAAACCCAGGTGATGCATTAAACGCGAATCACACGCATTCATCCAGAATATATCCATAAAATCGCGAATATACCCCGAAATAAATTTTCGTTAGGATCTAATCTAATGTGTTTGATTATTTTTATTGGTGTTCATTCGTGTCATTCGTAGGCTAATGCATCATCTGGGTTTATTTTCATTTGTGGTCCAACGCACAATTGGGGTTAAAGATTATTGGGGTACTCCCGTCTTATCGCTTAAGAAGATTGGTATCCCGTGTTCCTTTTTTGTAGGATTCGTGATGAACCCGTTGTCTGTACCAATTACGTAAATGGATGACACACCCATTTCTTCTCCGGCTTGAAAGCAACCAATGGACATGGGCACGGTTCCGCCCGTGGCATCGACAAAGATTTTATTTGGGGGAATTCCAATTTCCAGAAATCTCCGAATATACTGCTTGGTTAATGTGTAACTGTCGTGAGGGTCGAAAGGATTATGGAGAATGTATTCATTATTTTGCAGGGAATCTTTCGGGGGAAAGAATTCGACTTGTTTGTCAAATGTTTCCATGATTTCCCTGGCATCTGGCAGGGTTTTTTGAGAGTACAACAGGGAAACCTTTTGAGGCTTCAACCAGCGAAGAATCCATTCTGGTTGCTCTCTGCGACTTACCGGAATGACCATGGCTTCGATATCCTCCGCCGGAATGTGAAATTTTTCCCCGATGTTGTCGTAATTGTTTTTCAGAAACCAGCGTTTAATCCGGAACCTGTTAAAGTAGACCACAATGACGGCTCCAATGGATAGGCAGGATAGCAAATACCCCAGTATAATCCCGGCCCGATCCAGTGAGGAGATAATTTCTGTGGGGAGTAGACTTCCAATTAAATAAAAACCTGTGAATACGATTGCCGCCAGTAACAGAATCCAGAAGTTTTTCATCGGCATCCCTCCGTTTTTAATACAGCGTTTATTTTCTGAAATTCCCAATTTGTTTGCTTAAGTAAAAGTAGGAACTGGGTTCCATTTTTCCAAATTTTTAGGGTTTTTAAAGGGCTCTATTTCTGATTTTTGGGTTTCATTCGCGTGATTCGTGGTTTATTGCATTATCTGGGTTTATTACTTGTGTTCGTCCGGGTAATTCGTAAAGTAAAAAGTGGGGGCAATTTTTCCCTTTTAAATCATTCGCATCGCCCATTGACAGGCCTTTTTCAATCAAAAGAGATGCGCCGGAATAGGTAATTGAGGTGGTTTTTCGCTGCCCCTTACCGACAGGCCCCTTCAAGGTAGCAGGGGGGCAGGGATCAAGGAACAAGGATCAAGGAACAAGGGGCAAGGGCCAAGGGACAAGGATCAAGCTTCTGTTTATTTGCCGACAGGCCCATTCAAGGAATAAGGGCCAGGGGTCAAGGGACAAGGAAAAAATTGAGCAGCCATCAGCCGTTACCGTAGGCCCATTTCAAACTTTTTCTGAGCTAAAGTCTGTAGCAGATAAGATTTGTGTCTCAATCGCCTGCCGACAGGCCCTATCAAGGTGGCAAGGGGCAAGGGACAAGGATCAAGCTTCCGTTTGTTTTGTCGACAGGCCCATTTCAAACATTTTTATTCATGATATTATATGACCCGCTTCACAGAAGGTCTCAATCGCCTGCCGACAGGCCCATTTCAAACACGAATGTTAGTGTTGATGTGGAAGTGAAAGTGGAGTTTTGTCTCAATCGCCTGCCGACAGGCCCATTTCAAACTGCTTGAACTAGCCGACGAATCTGGCGACGTGGTGCTTCCGTCTCAATCGCCTGCCGACAGGCCCCATCAAGGTAGCAAGGGGCAAGGGACAAGGATCAAGCTTCCGTTTGTTTTGTCGACAGGCCCATTTCAAACCGGGGAGGTTCTAACCTAAAAAGAACGCATTTTGCCGTCTCAATTGCCTGCCGACAGGCCCATTTCAAACAGATTGTCAAAGTCCCCGGCCGGGCGCAATTCGGCCTACTGTCTCAATCGCCTGCCGACAGGCCCTATCAAGGTAGCAAGGGGCAAGGGACAAGGATCAAGCTTCCGTTTGTTTTGTCGACAGGCCCATTTCAAACGAGCGGAACGGTATGAATTTTCTGATTTCTGAAATTTTGTCTCAATCGCCTGTCGACAGGCCCATTTCAAACAAATTATCACCATACGGACGTGGTGATAGATGATGACTTCATGCGGTCTCAATCGCCTGTCGACAGGCCCCATCAAGATAGCAAGGGGCAAGGGACAAGAATCAAGCTTCCGTTTGTTTTATCGATAGGCCCATTTCAAACCGACGGTGGTGAAGTCGGATGAGCGGCCAGTGCCCATGTCTCAATCGCCTGCCGACAGGCCCATTTCAAACTGGAGATGTGGGCACGGGGAAAACACATCTTGCGGCTGTCTCAATCGCCTGCCGACAGGCCCATTTCAAACGCGAAGGCAGTCCGACAACCGATAAGGGCTGGATCCTGGTCTCAATCGCCTGCCGACAGGCCCATTTCAAACGGAGACCGCCCGTCGCGAGCGCAAGGCTGCGCTAAAGGTCTCAATCGCCTGCCGACAGGCCCATTTCAAACTGGGCGACAGTCTTTTCTCCCAACTCTACCGCGTCTGCAGTGTCTCAATCGCCTGCCGACAGGCCCATTTCAAACGAGATCAGTTAAATGGACGCACGGAAGTGGCCATAGAGTCTCAATCGCCTGCCGACAGGCCCATTTCAAACATGCGGTGGTGGTCAATTGGACCGGGCACCCGTTTACAAGTCTCAATCGCCTGCCGACAGGCCCATTTCAAACTTGATCAGGACGCGCTGGGTGACACTTGGCACGCTGCGTCTCAATCGCCTGCCGACAGGCCCATTTCAAACAGCGGCCTCTGAAACCCTTGTCCCATAAGGCCCGAAACACCGGTTTCCGAGGACCTCACCCCATTTTCCCCCAATATACGAAATTGGCCCAAAATTGTCAAGTTTCGATTTGAAGTTAAATCATTGTTTTTCCTGATGTTGATGGTATGTCGAGGATCTCAATAACATTTAACCTGTTGAAAATATTATTGATAACTTCTTTTTTTTTAACATTCTCGAAACCCCACATTCGATCCTCGTCAATTTGAATATGTCTACCTTTTCACCCAAATGATTCATTCAACTACGAATCATGCGAATGAATTCGAAAAAAAATCAACAGAATAGCGAATATATCCAGGAAAACATTTTCATCCAGTTAGGACCAAGTACATTTTATCCCAGATTATGCAATAGCCTACGAATGACACGAATTCACACAAATAAAACCAATAAAATACATTGGATTGTGTCTGGATGAAAATGTGTTCCAGGGTAAAATGTGTTCCAGGGTTTATTCGCGATTTTGTAGATATTTTTTGGTTTCATTCGCGTGATTCGCGGTTTATTGCATAATTTGGGTTTATTATTGGTGTTCATTCATGTAATTCATAAGCGAATGCATAATCTGGGATTAAATTTAAAAGCCCACCATTTGCGGATTGTTCAATCGGCATATAAATTGCAAAAATTTATTCGCAAAACAAATGCCAGGTAACATGTGAACGGAGAGGGGTGAAAACCGTTATTATAGAGTACCCATCCACATATAGGGTGTCATGCCATCGTTCTGATTTTTTAGGGATAGTCCCAAATCGTTGTAAACCGAGGGAGAACAGGCAAGGAAATTGGGAGTGTTGTACAGGGAGGTTTTCCTGGTCTTTTAACCGGCAGGTGTCAACAAAATTTGACAGTTCAGTGGACGAAAAGTCATCCGTCAACTCAAAAATGGAGGATCCCTTCAATGGCACCATCCATTCCCTGGGAAATTATTCGATTTCAGCGAGAACGGGAATTAACCCGTATGCTGGAATCGGTTCTCCATGCGCCGATTATTCTAAAGCTTGGGGATCAAATGGCTCTGCATCGGCGGCATTTTTTTCGCGATGTGGTGATTATGGGACAGGGCGTGCAATTGCATCCTCAGGTTACGCCCCAATTGTGGGAACAAATTCAGAGGGTGCTCCAACGATTGTCGTGTCAACTGGAAGTGGATTTTTACATTTTAAGCCAGCCCACCATGAATGCGTTTACTTCCATGGAGCAGGATCCAGAAGGACGGTTTGGGATATTTTTTCATTCCCGGTTGATCGAGATCTTGTCTCCTGCTGAATTTCAATTTGTGGTTGGGCATGAACTGGGTCATCTTTTGTTCGGTACCTACCGGTTACAACGCACCCTGAATCTGGCCTACAAAGGGGGAACCACGTTATCCTATGCATTGCGGAATCTGGTTCAACTGTGGTACAAGTTTCACGAGATTTCGGCGGATCGAATCGGGTATCTGGCCTGTGGCGATTTACAAAGTTGCATTACCAGTTTAATTAAGTTGGCTTCCGGGGTGAATTTAAATTTTCAGCGGTTTGACCTGTCCCGTTACCTTGATCGGAATCGTAAGATTCTCCAGCACATCGACACCCATAGCGTAAGGCAAATGGAGACCCATCCATTGCCCGCAATTCGCGTGCGGGCGCTGGAGTTATTTAGCCAATCCAAACTGGTGCGCCAATTTGGGAAACGGGCTATGTCACCAGATCCCGATCTGCAACGCCAGATGGACGAGTTAACCGTATTGTTAGAAGCGCGTCAGGATAGTGAGCTGGATTATTATCGGCAATTGTTCATTGTGACTGGTGGTATGGTGGTCGCCACACTGGATCAAGAAATACGGCCGGAAGAAAAGGACAAAATACTCCAAACCCTGGCCATTTTTCGACCGTATCCACAGAATTATATTCAGAAGGTTCTGGCAGAAATCCAGTCGGGTGATGAATTGTTTGAAGTCTTTGTGGAAAGTGCTGCGCGGGTACTTTCATTGGATGCCAGCGAACGGCACCCCATGTTTAATTTCCTGATTGAAATGGCATTTGCGGATGGGAAGATCCGGGATATCGAAATGAAATTTCTGTTAGATGTGGGCACCCAGGTCATGGGATTCACTCAGAAAGAAATTTATGAAATGATTCTGACCAAATTGAGTAGTGGTGCATTTGTACCCCGGATCGAATTTCCCTGATTTTTAACCCGGATTATGCATTGGTCTACGAATGACGCGAATGAACACAAATAAACCCAAATAAAGCGTTAAACCACGAATCACGCGAATGAATTCGAATAAAATCAACAAAATAGCGAATATATCCAGAAAAACATTTTCATCCTGATCGAATCAAGTGTATTCTATTATTTTTATTGGTGTTCATTCGTGTAATTCGTGGTTTTAATGCATAATCTGGGATTAAATCATGAATGAACCGGTTGCAAATGCATAATCCGGGGTAAATCCCGAAACAAATTTTCATCCAGATGTAATCCAATGGGATTTTATTTGTGTTCATTCGTGTCATTCGTAGACTATTGCTTAATCTGGGTTTATAGAATCGGGTGTATTGATCATCGATAGAAAAGCTCTCCCTACCGCTTTGGCGGGGCGAGGGTGGAGTCGGGAACTTCCGGAGTGGATGGCTTTTGGGTCTCCAGGTTTTTGATGAACCCATTTTGCTTCCGGGGGCGAACCAGAGGATGGGGAAGTTTTCTTTCCCACCGGGGTAAAAAGGGGTTCCGCAGCGAAGGGGGATAAAATCGATGGGCCGGTTGTTTCCATGGTTTCCAGATCTCGCTATTCCCCGGAGGGGAAACGTTTCCTTTTTGAACCGGTTTCACGGCTTGCTGTTGTGGATTGATCGCTGCCGGAAAAAGAAGGAGCAGGCTTCCCAATACGAATGCCTGTATGTTCATCCCGACTCTCATGATTGGCCTCTGTTCAATCCTGACACGGATTCTCGTTTTGCCCTGCCGTTTTAAATGGTTGTCAATCTTTTTTAAAATCACCTTAAAAAACGTTTGCTCATTGAGTGCCATATCATGGCCTTTCTCGCAGTGACAGAATTACTTCAAAAATTGTGCCAGGAAATATTGACATATCACGTCTCATCCATTGACCTGAATGTTGGGTCATATTCCTTCACGTCTCCCGCCTAACGGTTTACTTTTTAAATGGGTTAGATGGGCGACATTAACTTGAGAAACGGGGAAAGCGCCAGGAGTCGCCAAACGATCGCTCCGGCTGAAATGGGATTGTGGCAAGATTACCACAAATGAAATCGCCGAATGTTGCAATATTTACCCTATTGAAGTGAATCATTGAATCCCAATGATGCATTCGCCTGCGGATGACGCGAATTCGCACGAACAAAAATCGTAAAATCCGTTTGGCGATATCTGGAGGAAAAATGTGTTCCGGGGTTATTCGCGTGTTTCGCGGTTTACAGCACAATTGGGGTTGAATGGAAAGGGGTTCCGGGATAAATCCCTTTCGTTTTTTTAGTGGCATATTTTTTGTAAAGCACTTCTGGTTTGTAGGATGGGGATCTGGCAAATGGGGTGTTTCCGCCATAAGGGGCTGACTGAGGTTGGGGAAAAATCTTGAAGAATTTTTTAATGGGTAAAATGGGAATCTTTTGCTACAGAAAAAAACGAATCCCACCCATTTGGGGGGATGGTGATTGTTCAGGGGGTGGAACGAAAGAGCCCGGTTTTAACCCAGATGGCAACCGGTAAGGATTCTGTACTTTGAAAACCATTTACGATGGCACCTCGACCGGCGAAGTTCTGCTGAAAACGGAATTGCCTTTATTCAGATCGTTCATTCAATGTTAGGAAGTTTGGGGGCATTCGCTGGTGGGTGCAACATCAGGGGGATAATTCCATGGAACAGCCACGGATAAAAATCGGATATTTTGTGAATTATTTTGTTCCCGGTGGAATGGAAAAGTTTATTCTGATGCTAATAAATCAGCTGGATCGCGGTTTATTTAAACCCCATATTTATATTCACTATAAGAGCGATCCGGCCTTTTTAGGCCAATTAAAGCCGGATGTGAAAATTGTCCATCTGCATCGGCGAAGCGGACGGGATGTGTCCAGCTGGGTGCGAATGATCCGTCAGGTACAACGGGATGGATTGCATCTGTTGCAGGTTCACAATTGGGGGAATTTTCTGGAAGGCGCCGTGGTGAAGTTGTTCAATCCCCGATTGACCCTGGTACACGTTCAGCAGGGGATGGAATACGAATTGACCCGGAAGTCCCGTCCGTTCAAGAATCGGATCCGCCGCCTGTTGCGCCATACCTTTATCCCGTTGTTCGATGCAGTCGTGGCCTGCTCGGCGGAGACCCGGCGCTATCTGCAAAGGGAATGGGGAGCAAAGCGCCCGGTGTTGATTTACAACAGTGTGGACACGCGCAAGTTTAATGAACAACCCCACTCATCAGTGCAAACGGAAGGCAACCATCACTTTCGCGTGTGTACGGTGGGCCGGATGGTGCCGGTGAAGAATCTGCGGTGCCTGTTTGAGGCCATTGACCACCTGCGCCGGCGAATACCGCATGTGCGGCTGTATCATATTGGCGGTGACGTGGGAGATAGCGCGGAGTCGAAGCAGCCGTTGATTCGGGAATTGCATCGTTTCCGCAAGGAGAAGGCGCTGGAAGAGCATATTGTGTTCCTGGGGATCCGGGATGATCTGAGCAAGCTTCTGGGGCAATTTGATGTCTTTGTGCTAACCTCTTTTTCCGAGGGACTCTCCCTTTCTTTGCTGGAGGCCCAGGCCTGTGGATTGCCAGCGGTAGTGACCGCGGTGGGTGGAAACCCGGAAGTGGTTCAGCACGGGGTGAATGGGTACCTGGTGCCATCCAATGATCCGCAAGCGGTGGCCGAACGATTGTACCAGTTATATGCGAATCCGGAGAAGCGCCGTCAGATGGGAATCGCCGCGCGCCGGATTGTGCAGGATCGGTTTGATCTTTCCCACATGGTGCGGGCATACCAGAGGCTGTACCTGCACCTGCTGCGGAAACGGAAACCGAATTTCCAGTGGGCAGATGTGCTGGGCTATCAGGACTGAGGGATTTTTCTCCTGTTTAATCCCCGATTTTGCATTCGCCTACGAATGACACGAATGAACCCGAATAATGCGTTAGACCACGAATCACGCGAATGAAAACAATAAATATCAATTAAATTCGCGAATAAACCTCGAAACACATTTTCATCCAGAAATCATCCAATGTAATTCTATTAGTGTTAATTCGTGTCATTCGTGGTCGAATGCATAATCTGGTTTTATTTGTGTTCATTCGTGTAATTCGTACTCTAATGCAAAATTTGGGTTTAACCTCTGGAATCGCTAAATCGCCACGCCATCATTCGAAAGCCTTAACCGGTGGCATCCTCGGGTTCGGTGTCCGGTGCACCCAATGCTGGAGAGGACTTTTGCTGCAACCAGCTCCAGACCTTCTGCAAATACTGGCTCATATCGTCAAACAGCGTGTACAGAACCGGCACCGCCAGCAGGGTGAGAAATGTGCTGGTCAACATGCCGCCAATGATGGCTCGCCCCATTGGTGCGTACGGTACCCCCAGCAGGTTGGCCGATCCCAGTGCCATGGGGATCAATCCACCGATGGTGGTAAAACTGGTCATCAGAATGGGGCGCAGGCGGTGCTGTCCGGCGTCCAGAATGGCCTCGGTGCGCCCCAATCCTTCCTTGCGGCGCCGATTGATCATATCGATCAACACAATGGCATTATTCACCACCACGCCCACCAGTATGATCATTCCGATGCCCGCCATAATGTCCTGAGGCGTCCGGGTGAGGTACAACGCCAGGTATGCCCCAAACAGGGACAGGGGAATGGCAATCATGACCGAAAGCGGCAGGATGAACGATTCGAATAAAATGCCCATCAATAAAAATACGAAAATCACCGAGACCAGCATGGCGTTCTGAAAACTGGCCGTTTGTGCCCGAAAGCGCTGAAAACGCGAGCCCTTCTGCCAGCTATAGCCGTAGGGCATTTCAAATCCCTGCATCACGCGATCGATTGAGCGGGAGATACGGGGGAGATCTTCCATGGTGGTTTTGGCCTTTACGGCTAAAAAGGTTTTTCCGTTTTCCCGGGGAATCTGCCCAAACCCTTTTTTAATGGAAAAGTGCGCGATGGCGTACAGCGGGATGGGCTTCCCATTCTGATTGATGAAGGTCAGATTTTTCAGTTGCTCCAGGTTCTGGCGGTCTTCTTCTTTGAGCTGAATGCGCATCTGGATCTCTTTGTCCCGTGCCTGAAATCGCGGCAGCGTTATGCCCCGCAGGGCATACATGATGGTAAATGCCACCTGATTGGGATTAATCCCATTCCGTTCCACGATGGCACGATCGATGGAAATCTGAATTTCATCGCCGCCGGCTTCCCGATCCGTCTCCACGCTGATCACGCCGGGAATCAACCGCATGCGCCGCTCCACTTCTTCCGCCAGTTGGGCCAGCTTTTCGGTGTCATCCCCATACAGTAAAATGGAAACGGTGCCTTCCTCACTACCTTCGCCCATGCTGCGCCAGGAGGTGCGGAATTTGACCCCCGGCTTTTCCGGCAGGCGCTTTTTCAAATCCGCCAGCACTTCGTTCCGATCCAGAGTCTCCTGATTGTAAAAGCCCAGCCAGCTTCCAATGGCCCGGTAAACCGTGTGGTACCACTGGCTGCGTTCGGGGGGATTCAAAAACACCCGAATGCGTCCAAACGTTCGGCGGAAGCGGGTGTCGATGGCCTTGATGTTGTAGCGCTCGGCGTTGGCAAACAGGGTGTCTTCCACTTCCCGGAAAAAACGATCGGTGTCTTCGATGCGGTAGTTCTGGGGCAATTCAAACATCAGGCGGAAATCGCTGATTCCCCCGTGCTGCATGTCGGCTTTGGGGGTGCGGGGCATCAGGAAAGCAAAGGTAATCCCCATAATGCCCGCCAGTACCAGAACGGTGTCCAGCCGGTGGTTCAGAACATAGGTCAGTGCCTGTTTGTAATGGTTTCGTGCCCAGGTGATCAGGCGCAGTTCTTTTACTGGCTTGGGGGAGTAGAGCTTGGTCGTGGCCAGGGGGATCAGCACCAGCGCCACAAATAAAGACCCCAGCAGGGCGAAGATCACCGGTAGCCCGATGCGCTTCAGATAAAAATTGAAAAATCCCAGTTCATCTTTGATCAAAATCATGGGCAGGAAGACCACGATGGTGGTCAAAGTGGCCATGGTAACCGCCAGTAGCACCTCGCTGGTGCCCCAGATGGCGGCATCGTTGGCCTTTAAGCCTTCGTGTTGTTTGCGGTAGATGTTTTCCAGCACCACGATGGCATTGTCCACCACCATCCCCACGCTAATCATCAGGCCCATCATGGTGATGGTGTTCAGCGTCCAGCCAATGAAGTAAGTGACCGTCAGGGAGATGAGCACGGAAATGGGAATGGCCAGGGTCATGATCAGCGTCATGCGCAGGCGGCGGAGGAAGAAGTACAGGATCAGAATGGCAAACAGTCCACCCCAGAGTGCGGTATCGATGAGATTGCGGATGGAGTCGCGGATCAGATCGCCCTGGGCAAACAGGATGGTGATATCGGCATCTTTTAGCAGGGGATGTTGGCGGATTTCCTGATCGATCACCTGGCGGAGCCGATCGCTCAGTGCCACGGTGTTGGCCAGCGATTCCTTGAAGATTTCCAGCTTGAAGGAAGGTCGCCCATTCACCCGCTGGTACCAGTTGCGTTTGGGAACATCGTATCGGACTTCGGCAATGTCTTCCACCCGAAGCCCTTTTTGATTGATGGGCAATTTTTTAATGTCGTCCAGCGTGCGGAACCGCCCGATGGATCGGACAATGAATTTTTTATCCCCTTCGTAAATCCATCCGGCGGACATGGCAAAGTTTTCACTGCGCAGGTAGCCAATCAACTCGAACAGGTTGACGCCATATGCCCGCACGCGATCCTGATCGATCAGAATTTCGATGATTTTTTCTTCCGCTCCGTAAATGTCGATGCTGGCCACCCCGTCAATGCGTTCGATGGGGCGCCGCACAAAGTGATCAACCACGTAGTACGGGTCATCCACCGATTCCGGCAGCGAAATGGACAGGAAGATAATGGGGGCGTCGTTGCGGCCAAATTTGCGCAGGAAGTAACGCTCCACGTCATCGGGTAATACGGCGCGGGCGCGTTCCATTCGGTCGCGCAATTGATCGTACGCCAGATCCATATCGGTACCAGAGTTAAACTCCAGCCAGACCCAGCATCCGTTGCTGTGGCTGTAGGAGGATACACTGCGGATTCCCGGAATGGTGCGCACCTGTTCTTCCACCGGCCGTGCGATCTGTTCTTCCACCTCTCGCGGATTGGCGTTCTGATAGGGAATCCAGACCCCCAGGTACGGCGGGCTAAATCCCGATGGCAACAACTCGATGGGGATCTGCTGATAGGCTACAAAGCCCACAACCAGAATGGCCAGCAGCGAGACAACTATGGTAATTTGCCGTTTGATGGCAAGTTGTGGCAAAAACGATGGACGTCCCATTAGTCTCCCCTTTCAAATAATGCATACACGGTTGGAATGACAATCAGGGTTAGCACGGTGGCGCTGATGAGCCCGGCAATGACCGTGACCGCCATGGGCGTGCGAATTTCGGCGCCATCGCCCAGTCCCAGTGCCATGGGGAATAGTCCCAGAACGGTGGTGGCGGTGGTCATCAGAATGGGGCGCAGGCGGGCCAATCCTGCCTGTTGAATGGCCTCGTTTTTCGGGAGTCCCCGCCGCCGCAGCTGGTTGATATAATCCACCATGACGATGGCGTTGTTCACCACAATCCCTGCCAGCATGATTAGCCCCAGGAACACCATGATGTTTAAGGGAATTCCCATCAGCCACAGCACCAGCACCACCCCAATCAACGCAAAGGGAATGGTGAAGAGAATGACGAATGGATGCACCAGGGATTCGAATTGTGACGCCATCACGATGTAGACCATGAAAATGGCCAGTAAAAGCGCCAGCTTCAGGCTGTTCAGGGACACCTCCATTTCTTTGTTCTGCCCGGTGATGTCCACGGTAAAGTCCGGGGGCAGATCCAGTTGCTGCAGGGCGGCGTAGACGTCGGCGCTAACGCTGGCCAGATCGCGACCCACCACATTGGCCAGGATTAACGCCGATCGTTGTTGATCGATGCGGCGTATCTCGCTGGGGCCTTCGTTCACCACAATCTGGGCCACGCTTTCCAGCGGTATGGGAATATCTCCATTGGGATTGACATTGATGCGCCGCAGTTGATCCAGCGAGGCCTTATCCTCTTCCCGCAGGCGCACCAGGATGTCGATGCGGCGATCTTCCTGCTTAAACTGGGTGGCCACATCCCCGCGAATTTTATTGCGAACGATGTTGGCCACTTCCAAGATGTTCAAGCCATAATAGGCCAGGCGCTGGCGGTCGTAGATGATCTGGACTTCGGGATTGCCGGACTGAATGTTGGATTTAACGTCGGATATGCCCGGAATCCGGGACATGATCTCCACCGCCTGGCGGCTCAAACTGGCCAGTGCCTGCAGGTTGTAGCCTTTGATTTCCACTTCGATGGGCGTTTTAAAACTGAACAGGACGGGGCGGGAAATTTTGTAGGTAACACCGCTAAGTTGATTGAGCTTTTCACGGATGTTTGCCACGGTTTCTTCCTCCGCCTGAATGCGATCCCCACCCGGTTTCAGCGTCACCGTGATTTTGGCGGTATGTTCTCCCGCTTCGCTATCGTTAATCTTGGTCAAATCGAATCCCGCCACGGTGGCAATTTTTTCCACGTGGGGTTCTTCCAGTATCATCTGTTCGATGGGGGCGATGGTTTGCACGGTCGTTTCCACCGGTGTCCCCACGGGCAGGGTGATTTCCACGTTAAATTCTCCCTGATGCACTTCGGGGATGAGCTCGCTCCCCAGGCGGGGCAACAACACAAACAGCACCAGGAAAAACGGGATCAGCGCAGCCAGAATAACCTGAAATTTATTTTGCAGTGCCCACTGAATCATGCGCGGGTAAATGGCGTAAATGCGCTGCATTCCCCTCTGGAAATGTTTTAAAATCCATTGGGTGGGAGGGGAAAGCACGGTTTGTAACAGCCAGAGGATGCCTTTTATCAGAAGTCCCAGAGCAAACAGCATTAAGGTGATGAGCTTGCTGATCAGGTTCAGCGCAAAGAAAATGATGAAGCGCAGCAGGATGTAGCCAGCCCGAAAGGGAAAGAGCAGGATTCGCAGTAGCCGAAGCAGGGGACGACCGTTTTTCAGGGATAGAAGCAGGGTTGTCCAGGCCATGCGAAATTGCGGGATGCTGGAAAAGTGTTTCAGGAAATCCGCAGGCGATTCGCGCGTGGCGATGGGGGTTAGCTGAAAATTGCGCGATGCCAGCATGGGGATGACAAACAGGGCCACGCCCAGAGAGGCCAGCAGCGAAAAGACCACCGTCAATGCCAGATCCTGAAAAATCTGGCCCGCCACGCCTTTCACAAAAACGATGGGAAAGAAGACGGCAATGGTGGTCAGCGTCGATGCCGTCACCGCAGCGCCAACCTCGCTGGTTCCCCGAATGACGGCGGTGATGAGGTCATCGCCTTCTTCCCGACAGCGGAAAATACTCTCCGTGACCACAATGGAATTGTCCACCAGCATCCCGATGCCCAGCGCCAGACCTCCCAGGGACATGATATTCAGGGACACATCGAACAGGCGCATGGGGGCAAAGGTAGCGATGATGGAAATGGGTATGGCCAGGGCAACGATCAGGGTGGTGCGCATATTATTAAGGAAGAGGAATAGCACCAGGATGGCCAGCAGCCCCCCCTGAATGGCGGTCTTTTTGACCTCGTCGATGGAGCTCTGGATGAAGATGGATTGATCGGTCAGCAGATGAATCTGAAGCCCCTCGGGCAGGTTGTATTGAATAAAATTGGTCATTTCACGCTTCATCATCTGTTCCCGGAACATTTTGCGCCGTTCTTCGCGGGTCATGCGGGTTCCGGGACGGGCTTTTTTCTCTTCCGGTTTTTCGGGCTGATCGGCACGGGCTTTTAATCGGGCCACGTAGGCACGCTGCTGAGGCGTCCCGAAGATCTTGTCCTTCACCCGCCGGGCCACTTCCACAATGTTCGCATCGCCTTCTTTGTAAATTTCCAGCTCCACGCTTTCCTGACCGTTTAGACGGGTGATGATCTGGCGATCCTTATGGGTACGGTACACGCGCCCAATGTCCTTTAACCGCAGTTCCCGGCCACTCTGAAAGCCCAGTCGAATGTCGGCGATTTCTTCGATGGAGCGGAATTCGTTAAGCGTGCGCACGATGTATTCCGTCTGGCCTTCTTTTAATTCTCCACCGGCCAGGTTCACGTTCTCCTGTGCCAGGCGCTGCCGAATTTGCTGAATGTCCAGTCCCATCAGGGTGATTTTCTGCTCATCCAGCTCCACCCGGATCTCTTCTTCCAGCCCCCCGATCACTTTGACTGCGGCCACACCATCCACCGTTTCCAGCGCCCGTTTGATGGTCTCTTCGGCCACGTAACGGGTAAAGAACAAGTCCGGGCCACCGGTAAGCCCCAGTCGGATGATGGGATCCAGCGAAGGATCGTAGCGCAGGATGATGGGCTTTTCCGCATCCTGAGGAAGAAATACCAGATCCAGCTTCTCCCGCACCTCGGTGATGGCCTGGTTCATGTCCGTGTCCCAGTTAAATTCCAGGATCACATCGGACTGCCCGGCCTTGGAGATGGAGCTGATGGATACCAGGTTAGTCACCACGCCCAGCGCCTCTTCGATGGGGCGGGTAATGGTGGTTTCCACTTCTTCGGGTGCGGCACCGGGATATTCCGTGCGCACCGTCAGCGAGGGGTAGGTAATATCCGGCATTAAATTCAGCGAAAGCTGATTGTAGGAAAGCCAGCCGAAAACGATGATGCCGGTGACGATCATGAAGATGGCCACCGGTCGCGTGGTGGTAAATTTGAAAATGCTCCGATGAATGGATGTATGATCAGCCATACAGCGTTCCTGTCGTTTTTAGGGTGATTCCTGTCGATCCGTGATTATTGTGAGCCGGGGGCTTTCCGGGAGGGCTTCCCGGAAGAAGGACGCCGCTCGCCAGATGAATTCGCGGAAGGTTTGCCAGCCGGCCGGCTGTATTGCAACGCCAGCGCTTCCGGCCAGTTGGTCTGCCAGGCATAACGCGATACATCGATAACCCGCACCCGGCTCCCATCCTTTAACCCGTTCTGTCCCACCACCACCACAGGGGTACCCGGTGGAATGGGATTCAGGATTTCCACCTTCTCGGCGTCCTCAAATCCGCGCTGCAATTCAACCTTTACTGCCGTATCGTTTTTAAGGATGAAAAAGTAGCTGCGTTCATTTTCGTAAATCAGCGCCGATTTGGGGATGATCGGGGTGTCCCGGTGCGTATCCACAATGAGCTGCACGTTGACAAACATGCCGGGTTTTAATTGTCCCTTCGGATCTTTCACGCCAACGGTAACCTTAAACGTGCCGCTCTGGGCATCCACAATGGGACTGATGCGCTTTACCCAGCCAGTGAACTGCACCTCGGGTAACACATCGCTGGTGATGACCGCCGGTTGATTCCGGTATACTTTGGCCATCTCGTTTTGCGGCACAAACACCTTCACCACTTTTTGAGAAAGGTTGGAAATGACGAAGAGGTTGGTTGTGGGCTGGATTCGATCCCCCAGATTCACCAGTCGTTCACCCACCACACCGTTGATGGGGGAGCGCACAATGGTGTAATCCAGATTCAGTTCGGCCTGCTTCCAGTCCAGTTCGGCCTGTTTCAGGGTCAGGCGGGCGTTTTCGTATTCTTCATCGCTCAGCAAATTCTTGTTTTTTAATGCGGTCAATCGTTGAAAATCGGCCTTTTGTTTTTCATAAGCCACTTTTGCCTTTTCGGCCGCCAGCAGATATTCCCGTTGTTCCAGCTGCAGCAATGGCTGGCCCTTCTCCACCCACTGCCCCTCTTCAACAAACAGCTTCTCAACCAGACCCGCAATCTGGGAATAAATGTTGACCGTCTGTTCGGTTTCCAGGGTGGAGCTGTACATCAGATAACTGGAAATGTCGCCTTTAACCACAAACGAAATTTCCACCGGAATGGCCGATGCCGTTCCCATTCGCCCCGACCGTTCACCCCGGGCCATTCCTTTGCGTTCGCTTTTTTCTGCTCCGGCTCTTTCAGCGGAGCTTTTGCTGGATGTATTACTACAGGAGAGTACGATTATGCTCAAAAGCATCAATGCCGCGATCGCTGCTTTCTTCATCGGGTAAAGCTCCTTGTATTTAGTAGATCCGGTAAATTTACGTCTCATGCTTTACGGTTAATTTAGTGGTAAGTTGCTCCGTTTAAAAAATAAAAATGAACCTGTCTGGAAGAAACGTTCGAATGAGCAGGCGGCCATCTGGTGAGGCAATGGGTAGGGTAGAACAGGCTGTCCTGCATGGAGGATGCGTTTGCCCAATCCGCTGCCAGCGATTTTCCAGTTTGCTGGGGGAATGAAAACTTTTTTGATCCGCGGAATTCAGGGGGGATGGAGTGGTTGGAGAACAGCCCATGGGTTGGGTGCCGGGAATTAACCCAAATAATGCATTAAACCGCGAATCACACGAATGAAACCAAAAAATATCTACAAAATCTACAAAATCGCGAATAAACCCCGGAACACATTTTCATCCAGACACAATCCAAAGTATTTTATTGGTTTTATTTGTGTTCATTCGTGTCATTCGTAGGATAATGCATAATCTGGGATTAAACAATTTTGCAAGCTTTTTCAGATGGGATTTTTTATATTCAATTTTCGGGAAAAGTGTCGCGGATTGGGAAGGGTAGCAATAGACTTCCTCTGTTTTCATCGGCAGAAAAGCCGTGGCCTCCGGTTGCAGATGCCGGAAGAAAAGGAATGCCGATCCGTGACCCGTGGGACAAATGGGGAATCGATGGCAAAAGCGTTTCGACAGCGCATTGTTCAAAAACTGATTTTATTTGCAGCGGTTATTTTCAGTTATCCCCTGCTGGCGCTATATTTTGGGTCATTACGCATTACATTGCGGAACTGGCAGGTGGTTCAGGGATTCCGGCGCAGCGGTCGGCCATTTATTCTGGCTCTCTGGCACGAGAATTTGTTGATGCCGCTGTGGGTCATGCGTGGCCATCGCATCTACGCTCTGGTCAGCCAGCATTTCGATGGCGAGGTCATTGCCCGGGTGCTCTGGACACTCGGGTTTGGCTCCATCCGGGGTTCCAGCACCCGTGGAGGGCAGGAGGCCTATCGGCAGATTCGAGAGTTGCTATCCCGGGGAAGGGTTTCGGTGGCCATCACCCCAGATGGCCCCACCGGGCCACGCCGACAGGCCAAACTGGGCACGGTTCGCCTCTCCTCGGAAACCGGGGTGCCCATCGTGGCCATGGGAATTGCCGCCTCCCGCTACCGGCGCCTGGGTAGCTGGGATCGTTTCCGGCTGATCTACCCGTTTTCCCGGGTGGTCGTCGCCTTTGATGAGCCCTTTCAGGTGCCCCCTGATCTGTCGCTGACCCAGTTGAAAGAATGGAGTGGGTTGCTGGAAAAACGATTGAATCGAATGGATGAAATTGCTCAACATGCCCTGGCTCCTTAACATCCTGCGCTGGCCACTGCTCCCGCTAATTATTGGATACCAGCTGGGGTTGTGGTTGCGTCACAAATTGTACGATTGGGGAGTGCTGCCCACGTTTCGTTTGCCCCGCCCGGTGATCAGTGTGGGGAACATCCAGCTGGGTGGCACCGGTAAGACCCCGCTGGTCATGGCGCTGGTAGAATATCTGGAAAACCAGGGATACCGGGTCGGTGTGTTGAGCCGTGGCTATCGCCGGAAAGGGGAGCGTTCGGATGTGGTTCTGGTCGCCGGTGAGTTCCGGAGCGGAATAGACTGGAAAATGGTGGGGGACGAACCCTGGTTGATTTTCCAGCGCCTGCGCAAGGGAGCCCTGGGTGTCGGACGGCACCGCTATCGCGTGGGCATGCAGTTGCTTCAGCAACAGGATGTGGATGTGTTCCTGCTGGACGATGGATTGCAGCACCGGCAGTTGTTTCGGGATGGGGAGATTTGCCTAATCGACGTGTCCCGATGGCACCCCTGGCCGCTGCTGTTTCCTTTCACCTTCCTGCGCGACCTACCCGACGCGTTGAAGCGGGTGGATGCGGTGATTTTAACCCGGTGGGAGGGGCAGGAGAAAGCGATCGAACGAGTTGGCCAGTGGTTGGCCGGGCACACACCCGCGCCGGTGTTCCGCGGGAAGATTCGGCCGGTGGCCATACGACAATGGCCATCGGGAAAGCAAATCGATTCCGAAGTGTTTCGTGCCGTGCCCTGGCTGGCATTTTGCGGCATTGCCAATCCCAATCATTTCCGAAAAACGCTGATTGCGCTGGGAATTTCCCCGGAGGAATGGTTCGCTTACCCGGATCATCACGTTTATCGGCAACGGGATGTGAACCGGATGCTGGAGGTATCCCATTCCCGGGGAATTCGGCACTGGATCACCACCGAAAAAGATCTGGTGCGGATTCAGGAATACTTCACGAGGGAAATTCTGGAAAGCGTGTCCATTGCCGTGCTGGAAATTCGACTGGAAGTGGATCGTTTCCCGGAATTCGTGAACTGGCTGGAAGGAATCCTGTCCCGGTTGCCGCGGGAAGTTTGAGAAAAGGGGAACTTCCTGTTGGGGTTAGAGTATATGGTGAGTGAGACGGCAAAAATAAAATGGTATTTGACAAAACTGTTTTGTCATATTATATTAACTGTGCTTGAATTGATCGCGGGGTGGAGCAGCCTGGTAGCTCGTCGGGCTCATAACCCGAAGGTCGCAGGTTCAAATCCTGCCCCCGCTACAAAGGTTCCCGAAAAGGCGTCGAGAGAGCGCATCCCTCTCGACGCTTTTTTGGTCAGAGAAAACAATCGAAATGGCGGCGTAGCTCAGCTGGTTAGAGCAGCGGAATCATAATCCGCGTGTCCGGGGTTCGAATCCCTGCGCCGCCACTACTTTTTTGACCTCCCATTTCCATGAGCACATCGCTTAAACATGCTTTCCTGAAATTCCTGCGACGATACCGGCTGGTTACCGAAGGGCAATCGGTGCTGGTGGCGGTAAGTGGGGGGATCGATTCCGTCGTTTTGTTGCACCTCTTTCTGGAATGGCAACCGCTGTTGCATTTAAGGCTGGGGGTGGCCCACGTGCACCATGGACTGCGGGGGGCAGCCGCGGATGCCGATGCCCGTTTTGTAGCCGAACTGGCCCAAAAATTGGAATTACCATTTTATGAGGAACGGGTTCCAGTGCGGGATTTTGCCAGGGAGCACAGGCTGTCTCTGGAAGAAGCCGGGCGCGTACTGCGGGAATCGGCACTGAACCGCATTGCCGAACAACAGGCGTTCGAACGGATTGCCACTGCTCATCATCTGAATGATCAGTTGGAGACCATTTTTCTTCGCCTGCTGACGGGGACGGGTTTCGAAGGTCTGGCAGGCATCTGGCGGGAGAAAGGGCGGTTTATTCGTCCTCTGCTATTTGCCAGCCGCGGGGAAATTGAGGCCTATGCCAGATCGCGGGGATTGACCTTTCGCGAAGATGCCTCCAATCGCGACCTGCGCTACCTGCGAAACCGAATTCGCCACCGGTTGCTGCCATTTCTGGAAGACACATTCCATCTGCGTTCCCTGGAGCCGTTTTTAAATATGAGCTTTGTAGTGGCCGACTGGGTGCAGTATGTTGAACAGCAGGTGGATCGCGCATTTGAGGAAGCCGTACAGAAAGCTGGCGAAAATAAATTTTACCTTGAATTGTCTCCGTTCCGGGGGTATTTTTCTGGAATTCAAATTCGGCTGGTGGAGCGGATTGTCCAGCAGTTGGCTGGAACGGAGTTTCGGTTTGGGTATCGGAAGTTTCGAGATTTTCTGGATTGGCTGGAGCGGCAACGGCCGGGGCGCCCGTTTCAGATCACCCGGAACGTTGCCGTGCGGGTAGCGGATGGACGGTTGATCTTTGAAAGAGAAGAAGCAATTGTATCAATAGACCTTGAAATCTATCCGGATCGGGAATATCCGATCCCGGAGTTGGGAATTAAAATTAAATGTCAACAGGTGGATAAGAAAGTCGTGCAATTTCATTCCAATCATCGGGTGGAATTTGTGGATGCCTCCCGAATGGTGTTCCCTCTGCGTTTACGGTGCTGGCAGGCGGGTGACCGATTCCAGCCGCTGGGGCTGGCCGGTACCAAGCGGGTCAGCGACTTCCTTCAGGAACAAAAAATCTCCGGTGCTCGAAAGAAAAATCAACTGGTTCTGGTAAATCGGGACGATATTGTCGCCGTCCTGGGTTACCGCATCAGTGAAAAATATAAAGTAACTCCACAAACCCGGAATGTTTTAAAAATAGAGATTCATCGCTTATGAAGGTCGAAAAAGTTATTGAAATCGACAATTTAAGATTTGAAATTTTAATTGATACCGAGCGCTTGCAGCGCCGGGTACGGGAACTGGCAGAAGAAATTTCGCGGGATTATCAGGGACGCATTCCCATCATGGTGGGGGTCTTAAACGGCGCGTCCATCTTCCTGGCAGATTTGATTCGCGAGATGTCCATTGACTGCGAGATGGATTTCATCAAAATCTCCAGTTATGGCAATGCGCGGGTCTCTTCCGGCGAGATCACCATGATCAAGGATTTCAGTGCCGATCTCCACGGCCGCGATGTGATCGTGGTGGAAGACATTGTGGACTCCGGACTGTCTGTGCAATATCTCCGGCGCCGGATTAACAGCCTGAAACCATCGTCCCTGAAATTTGTATCATTATTGGTAAAGAAAGGCGCGGCGAAAGTCGAGTTAAAGATTGATTACATTGGATTTGAAATTGAAAATCGCTTTGTGATCGGATACGGATTGGACTATAAACAAATTAAACGGAATTTAAACGCCATTTATCAATTGGTGGAAGAAAAATAAACGTATTGATAGAGGCTGGTGTTTTTTTATGGCAGAAAACAAAAACAATTTTTTTAAGAAGAACCGACCGGAAGGCCCGCCGGATAACGATGAGTTTCAATGGAAAAAAGGCTCCCGATCGATCCTTTTCTGGATCATTCTGTTGCTGGGGTTGATTTTCATTTCGACCATCTTGCCTCTGGGTCGGGAAGCCGAACGGGAGGTGCCCTATTCCCAGTATCTGTATTTCCTGAACAACGAACTCATCCTCCGGGGCAAGGTCATCATCAAAGAAAACGAATTCATTGGCTGGCTGAAAGAGCCTTTCACCGATGTATTGCCCAACGGGAAAAAGGTTACCTACCAGAAGTTTAAGACCATCCTGCCTTTTGTGGACGAGAATACGGTCAAATTGTGGCAGGAGAAAAAAATCGACATTGAATTTGCCCAGCCGTCCAGTCAATGGCTGCTGATTCTGGGGAATTTTCTGCCCTGGGTATTGTTGATCGGGTTCTGGATTTTTCTGGCGCGGCGCATGCAGGGAGGTGGCGCCGGTCGGAACATCTTTTCCTTCGGGAAAAGTCGTGCCAAAATGCTGATGGAAAATGAGACCAAGGTAACGTTTGATGATGTGGCCGGCTGTGACGAAGCCAAAGAGGAACTGCGCGAAATTATTGAGTTTCTGAAGAATCCGGCAAAGTTCAGTCGATTGGGCGGGAAAATCCCCAAGGGTGCCCTGTTGCTGGGCCCGCCGGGAACGGGCAAAACGCTGCTGGCTCGTGCGGTGGCGGGCGAAGCCGGAGTGCCGTTCTTTTCCATGAGCGGTGCGGACTTTGTGGAGATGTTTGTGGGTGTGGGCGCCAGTCGTGTGCGCGACCTGTTTGAACAGGGGCGTCGTCATGCGCCCTGCATTATTTTTATTGATGAGATCGATGCAGTGGGTCGTCAGCGCGGTGCAGGATTGGGCGGTGGCCACGACGAACGGGAACAAACCCTCAACGCCCTGCTGGTGGAAATGGATGGGTTCGATACGGCCGAAGGGGTAATTATTCTGGCCGCCACCAACCGACCGGATGTGCTGGATCCCGCCCTGTTGCGACCGGGACGCTTTGACCGACAGATTGTGGTCGATCGGCCTGATGTGCGCGGTCGCGAAGGCATTCTGCGGGTGCACACCAAGAACATCCCGCTGGCGGAGGACGTGGATTTGAAAGTGATTGCCAAGGGAACGCCCGGACTGGCCGGCGCCGAACTGGCCAATCTGGTCAACGAAGCCGCCCTCTACGCCGCCCGCAACAATCGCGATAAGGTAACCATGGAAGATTTTGAAATGGCCAAGGATAAAGTCATGATGGGCATTGAGCGGCGCAGCCTGATCATCAGCGAAGAAGAAAAGCGCATCACTGCCTACCACGAAGCCGGTCACGTGCTGGTGGCCAAATTAATTCCCGGTTCCGATCCCGTTCACAAGGTTACCATCATTCCGCGGGGACGGGCACTGGGATTGACCGCTTACCTGCCCATCGATGAGCGGCACAATTATTCCAAGAGTTATCTGGAGAATATGCTGTGCCATCTGCTGGGCGGACGGGTGGCGGAAAAATTGGTATTAAACGAATTGACGACCGGCGCTGGCAACGACCTGGAACGCGCCACCGAGATTGCTCGCAAGATGGTTTGCGAATGGGGCATGAGCGAAAAGATCGGGCCATTGACCTTCGGGAAGAAGGATGAAGAAATTTTTCTGGGACGGGAAATTGCCACCCATCGTGATTTTAGCGAAAAAACCGCTGAAGAGATTGATGCGGAGATCCGCCGCATTGTGTCCGATGCCGAGAAAAAGGTAGAAGAGCTGCTGTCCAAGAATATCGATAAGTTGCATCGGCTGGCCGAGGCGCTGCTGGAACGCGAAATTCTGGATGGTCAGGAAATTGACCTGGTGCTGGAAGGAAAGCCACTGCCCGAACGGAATCAGGGGCGTAAATACACTCCATCGAAGACGGACGGGTCTAAAGAGGAAAAAACGGAAGTCAAAGAGGATGAAGAAGCACCTCAGGTGGCGGAAAAGGCTACCGAGAAAGCGCCCGAAGAAACCCCGGCGGAGGAAGTTTCTCAGGACAAAGCGTCGTCCGTGGATACCCCTCCCGTAGATCCACCTCCCAAACCCACGGGGAAGTAAATTCTCGTATTTACTATAGTTTATTGAAAAAATTTTTTTTATATTGGAATCGGGTTTTGGTCAAAACCCGATTCTTTTTTGTCTGAAAAGTACAACGGAGCGTCAGGATTTTTATGAACCTTCAAAAAATTGAGCAGGGCATTCGGTTGCTCCTGGAAGGCATCGGCGAGGATCCCGACCGCGAAGGATTAAAAGATACGCCCCGGCGGGTGGCGGAAATGTGTCAGGAAATTTTTGCCGGTGTCAATCAACAGCCGGAATTGCACGTGGGTTTTAACGATCCCGACATTCAGGAAGACCTGGTGGCCATCACGAATATTCCTTTCTATTCCATGTGCGAACATCATTTGCTACCCTTTTTTGGGAAGGTTCACCTGTTTTATTTCCCCAAAAATCATAAAGTTGCCGGATTTTCCAGCTTGATTAAGATTGTGGAAGTGATCTCCCGACGGCCCCAGATTCAGGAGCGATTGACCCATCAAATTGCAGAGGCGATCATGAATGCGCTGGAGCCCCGTGGAGTGCTGGTGCTGGTGGAGGCCACTCAGTTGTGCGTGGCCATGCGGGGATTGCGCAAGGAAGCAGTACAAACCGTTACCCAGGTGGTGCGTGGAGAAGTCCCTCTGGACGCCATAAATATAACGCGGTACCTGCGTGGAAACGAATAATCGGCTTGGCGGCGTATGAAAGAATGGATTACACTGCTTTCCGGGAATGTGCCCGGTGGAATTGGCCTGTATCTTCTGCTGCTGGTTACCCTGCTATTCATTTTTTATTATTTTTACCGCACCAGCGAACTGTTTACCGGAAAGCATTTCCGTCTCTGGTTTCTGGGGAGCTGGCTTTTGCTCACCCTGATCTACGCTCTGATATGGATCAAGCATCCCCCACCCCAACTGTTAAAGCGATACAGCATCGTGTTTTTTGCGGAGCGTCCGCAGGATCGCTGGCTGGCCTATTTTTTCCGGGACGAGGTGTCGGATCGGACACGGCCGTTTGAAAGTGCCCGGTCTTTTTTCTTTCCGCAGCGCTGGTTTTACCTGGCCAACTTTTCACAACCACTGTCGGATTCCCTGTTTTACCGGCTGGCCGAGAAGATTCCCATTCACCGTTTTGTGCTGGGGCGGATCGAACGCAATGGGAGAAACACCGAGCTTGTCCTGCAGTATTACGAAGATCGGGGACGCCGAAAGGTGGCAGAAAATCGGCTGGTGATCAATCGCCTGCACCCCGGGGAGCAACTGTCCCCGGTGATGAAGTGGATTCACCAATTCATTCCGCAGTATTTCTTCCAGATGGATCAGGTTATCGATGATTCCCTGTTTGCGCTGGCACGGGATCATTTTTTTCGTAAGCAACCGGAGAAAGCCATTTCACTGTATCAGAAATCACTGAAGATGTTGGGCATCGATGACAAACGTTTGAAGTGGGTGCATTATGCGCGAATTCGCTACGCCGAGCATTTGCGCGCGCTGAGCGGTGAGAAGCGCAATCCGTTCGATTTCCGGGAACGTCCCTGGGAAAAAATCAATCGACAGGCACGAAATCGCCTGTTGCTGATGTTGCGAGAAAATACCCGAATGTATGTGGGAGATACCTATTTGAATATGATGATTGCCGAAAGCTTCATTCTTGAAGAAAAATTTGGAGATGCCGAAGTCTTCCTGAAAAGCGCCTATGCGGATAATCCCTTTGATGTGGAGATCCTGGATAATTTGTCCCATCTGCATCCATCCCGCTATAAAGATTTAAAATTCAGCGGAAAAAATGGTATTCTGGAAAAGATTTTAATATATTGTCCGTTGTACGAGGAAATTCTGGTTGAATTTGTCGAACGATTATTAAAAATTAGTCCTATCCACGGAGAGCCACCATTAAAGGTAAGGGATTACCTGCAACGATATCTGGCATTGAATCCGGCATCGCCGGTTGCCTGGAATTTGCTGGGGAAGTTTTATTATTTGACCTTTCGAAATCAGGAGGCATTGCGGGCGTTTTTTAAGGCCGATTCGCTGGATCCAGGAAATGCCTTGATTCAATTCAATATTGGAGTGGTGTACCATAAATTAAAAGAGCTGAATAAAGCCGAGGCGTACTTCAAAAAGGCAATTGCCATCAACGATTACTTGGATGCGCACCTGTATCTTGGGGAAATTTATTTAGAGCGGGGAGAGTACGAAAAGGCGTTAAAGGAGTTTCGTTATCGAGTGGCCCATAAAACCGGGCCCGATGATGAGTATGCGCTGGAAGCGATGAAGGGAATCCGGAAATGCCTGGAAGCGCTTAACATTCCAATTCCAGAAGCAGGAGCGTCTGATGGTAATAAGGCTTCTCCGCGGCCTGAATGAAAAAGACTGGCAGCAGGAACTCCAGCAGATCGATCCCCGAATTACCGTATCCGATGTTTCCGGTTATCTGGAACCGGGAACCCTATTTTTTAAAATCGTGGGATTTCCTTCCCGTTTTTTGCCCACCTTGGGGGAGGTTCTATCGCAACATTGTGGCGCGATACTGGCTCAGCCGTCTCGCACAGAAGCTTCTGTGCAGATCATTATTGCCCTGCCCGCAACCCGGCAGCGCAGTTTTCTGGAGCAGTTAAGCCAGTCTTCTGAACCCGTTTTGCAGGAGGTGGGGACATCCTGTTCGCGAATTCTGGAAAATGCCCGCTGTGAGCGCTGGCAATTTCAGGCACAGGGGAAGCCGCTTCCTATCGATCGTCCCCTTATCATGGGGGTGTTGAATGTCACCCCGGATTCTTTCAGCGACGGGGGCAAGTTCTTTGAGCCCGAGGCTGCCTATCGGCGGGCGATGGAGATGCGGGAACAGGGGGCTGAATGGATTGATATTGGTGGCGAATCCACCCGGCCGGGTTCGGATCCCGTTCCTCTGGAAGAAGAATGGCAGCGCCTTGCGCCGGTTCTGAACCGACTGAACAAACAGGAAGACATTGTCATCTCGGTGGATACTTATAAGAGTGAAATTGCCCGTCGGGCGCTGGAGCATGGAGCCCACGTGGTGAATGATATTAGTGGGCTGACCTTTGATCCGCAGATGCGGGAGGTGGTGGCTTCCCATAACGTACCGGTTATTCTGATGCATATCAAGGGTACGCCCCGGGACATGCAGAAGAATCCCACTTACACCAATTTAATGGACGAAGTTTATGCCTTTCTGGAACAGCAGGTGACTGATGCCCGTTCCGGGGGCGTCCATCAGATTATTGTGGATCCCGGAATTGGCTTTGGCAAGCGGTGGGAGGATAATTACGAGCTCATCCGGCGGCTGGAGGAATTTCGCGGGCTGGGGTGGCCCATTCTGATTGGCCCATCGCGGAAATCTTTTATCGGACGTTTACTGGATCTTCCACCGGAGCAGCGCGTGGTGGGCACCATGGCTTCGGTGGCGGCGGCATATCACCGCGGCGCCCGGATCTTTCGCGTTCACGATGTGGAAGAAACCCGACAGACGTTGCAGATTCTGGAGGGCGTTTCCCATTTTAAAGCTATGTAAAAAATTATTAAGGTTTTAGCAAAACCGTTCGATAATGTTGGCAATCAAGGGGAAGCTGTATGCTTTTTAAGATAGGGTTTCTGTCGATTACGGTCATTGATATTCTGGATATCGCCCTTGTTTCTTATATCTTCTACAAGGTCTACGAATTCATTCGCGGGAGCATGGCGGCCCGAATGATGCTGGGCCTGTTACTCATTTTATTGTTGTCGGTACTGGCCGATATTTTAAATATGGCAGGTAGCTCGTGGATTTTCTCCAATTTAAAAACGGTGTGGGTCATTGCGTTTGTGATCATCTTCCAGCCGGAATTCCGCCGGTTGTTATTATACATTGGGCAGAACCCGGTGCTTCAGAAGCTGGTGCATGTGGAAACACCGCGCTTCATTGAGGAGGTTATCAGCACCGTAATGGACTTATCGCGCAAAAATTTTGGGGCCTTAATCGTGTTGCTTCGAGATACGGGAATCAAAAGTATTATCGAGACGGGGATCCCGATTAACGCCCGGGTATCCAAACCGCTGCTGCTTTCCATCTTTAACCCCCGTTCCCCCCTTCACGATGGCGCTGTCATTATCCAGGGCGATGTTATTCTGGCGGCCAAATGCCAGCTTCCCCTGACGCAAAATCCCAAACTGGATCCCACCCTGGGCATGCGGCACCGCGCCGCACTGGGATTATCCGAACAAACCGATGCCATCGTCCTGGTGGTGAGCGAGGAGACTGGGATGATTTCCATGGCCGAAACGGGTGTCCTGACCCGCGGTCTAACCGAAGAAAGTTTACGAAAACGCCTGAATGAAGCCTTTGCCCCCAAGATCGAAAAGAAAAAAATGTTTAGTGAATCGCTTAGCTGGGGAGAGGAAGCCTGATGATAAATTTTGAAAGATCAAAAATAATTACTGGAGGAACGCATATGAAGCGATGGGCTACATCTAACCATAAAAGGCGGATCTGGATGACGCTGCCTTTGGTCCTCTTGCTATTGGGTATAGTAACCAGTTCGTTCGCCCAGGCAACCTTTTCGGCGGCGGCGACCGGGAACTGGAACGATCAAGCTACCTGGACTATTGTATCTGGTACAGATGCTGATGGTATTCCCGATGCGGATGATCAGGTAACAATTGCCGGTGGGTTTACGGTTACCTTAACGGCCAACGAGGCTTGTGCGAGCTTGACCATCGGGGACGGGACCAACACCGGTACGATTGACCTGAATACCAATACGCTGACGGTAGGAGGGAATGTTACTGTAACCAACGGTACGTTTGAATTCAATGGCGGTACGGCAGACGTTGCCGGGAATTTTACGGTGGATGCCAACGGAACGGTGCAGTCTTCTGCGGCGGCAATTTCTACTTTATTGCTGGAAGGGTCGTTAACGGTGAATGGAACCTGGGCCACCACGGCGGGGCGCATTAGCCCAACCTTTGACGGGGCCGGAAATCAGAGCATCGACGGGAGCACCAATGTTACCTTCCGGGATGTAACAATCAATAAATCTGGTGGAACGCTTTCCAACACCATGAGCCAGATTACCTATCGCACCCTGACGTTAACGGCGGGGACCTTCGCTCCGTCCAACACCTTTTCCACAACCACAGTAACCGGACAGGCCCGCACCGTGTTAACTCTGGGAGCCGGTACCACTTTTTCGCCACAGAGCGGTAGCGTGTTCGAATTCAACATGAGCTATGATTTCGACAATTTTGTGGCTGCAACGGTTACCATTTCTTCTTCAATCAATGCCACATTTGAAACGATTAAGATTAACTCCCAGGGTTCGAACACCAATGTGCTGGAGTTCAGCGGGACGGTGACGTTTACCATTAATACCCAGCTGGAACAGGCCATTGAGGGTGCCCAGATTACCCTGACCAATGCCACCCTGGCCTATGGGGCAACCGGAAAGTTGCTGTATACCTGTTCCAGTCGCACCATCGACATTGATGAATGGCCCTCCACCAGCGGGCCTTACACCGTGGAAGTAAACACCACGGGAACCATCACGTTTGGCAGTGCGGCCACCCGTTCGGTAACCAATTTAACCCTCAGCGGTGGCGGATCGTTTGCGATTAATAATTCCTCCGCCTCCATTACCGTGACCGGTACGCTGACCCGTTCCAATGGGACGCTCACTATTACCAGTGGTACGTTTGCCTATGGTTCTTCGGCAACGCTGGTTTACAGCGGTTCTTCGGCACAGACCACCGGGGATGAATGGACCAGCACTTTGAATCCACCCAATGTGACCATTAATAATGCTTCCGGCGTCACCATTGCGGGAACCGGTACGGCAGGGGATCGCGAGATCAACGGCGATTTAACCCTGACCAACGGGGAATTGGTCCACGCCGAAGCCGGTCGCACCCTGACGGTTCATGGGAATATTGTAGGCGGTTCCGGTTCTTACGGCGTGAGTACGCGGGGGACCATTGTGCTGAACGGTACCAGCTCCACCAATATCACCATCTCGGAAAGTTTTTCGGTGGGGAACCTGACTATCAATAAGGCCAGTGCATCGGTGACGGTAACCGTTCAGAGCGGTGGAATTTTGAAGATGGACAAGGGTTCTGCGGCTGACAACAGCACCCTGACGATTACCACTGGAACGCTGGTATTCAGTTCCAGCACGCAGTTGACCCTGGCCGGAACCGGTACAGGTACCCATATTTTGACCATGGGAGCCAATGGTAAGATGCAAACCGGTGGGGTGGACATTACAGGCTTTGATACCTATAATCTGGATGCTTCCAGCGAAATTATTTTCGATGGATCCACCAACGAAACGATTAAAACCGGGATTACCTACGGAAATATTACCGTCAATAAGTCCGGTAGCATAGCGGCCTTCGCCAGTGGCGGTGGCACGGTGACGCTGGGAACTGGATCGGCTATTAATGTGCAGGCCGGAACGTTGCAGATGAATGGTGCCAGCTTAAGCCTCCCCGGTAGCAACACGCTTACCGTGGCTTCTGGAGCAACCTTGGAAACCAATGGGACCTCTCTGGCAGGTTTTGGAACCTACACGATTAATGGTAAGCTGGTGTTCAACGGAACATCCGCCGCCGAAACCATTCCGGCGGGCATCAGCTCGGTTCAGGATCTGGACATTGATAATGGGAGTGGTGTAAGCCTTGGCGGGAACTTAACCGTTAACGGAACGCTTACCTTTATTAATGGAATTTTGTCTGGTTCAGGCAATACCCTGACCATCGGTAGCAGCGGTACCACTTCGGGCGCCAGCAGCGCGCGCTATTTTTCCGGTACCATGACCAAGGATTATGCCGCCACGGGTTCATTTGAATTTCCCGTCGGTGATGGCACGGCGTATCGGCCTACCACGGTGAATGTCACCAGCGGTACCGGAAGTGTTACCGTTACTTATGAGACCGCGGATCCGCAGGTGGGCAACACACCAGCCGGCATCAAGAGTATCTCTAATACCCGAAAATGGACGATTAGCCATACTTCGGGAATTACCCAGTACAACATTACCCTGGTGTACACCGATCCCGGCTTTACGATCGGAAATGAAAGTTTCATGCGGATTTTGCGCGGAACCAGCGGTTCCACCAACTGGGAAGATATTGACTCCACGCCAACCATTGATACGACCAATGATCTGGTCACAGCGGATGCGGTGACCCCGGATGCGACCCGGTTGAACTTCACGGTTGCTGAAGCCCAGGGTGCCTACACCTGGGATGGTGGCGGTGCAGACAATAACGCCAGCACGGCAGCCAACTGGAATCCCGATGTTGTACCCGGTGCCGGCGATGCGGTGACCATTGACGGAAATTATACCGTAAATATCGATACCGGCTTTACCTGGGGTACCCTCACCATCTCCGGTGGGGCGCAGGTAACCATTACGACCACGGCGGCTCCGGCGCTGACCCTGGACGGTGGCAGCGGTACCGTGTTAAACATTACGGGCACCGGTTCGCAATTGAACGCCACCACCAATCCGTCCTCTCAGGGCCGGGTGATTGACGTCACCGGATCGGGAACGGTGAGCGTGGGCAGTGGTGCCAGCATCTCCTTCAGCGGAGCGAACAATCTTGGATTTGGAAACGGCGCTGGAGGTAGCCTGGATGTGACCCAGCAATCCTACGCGTCAGGATCTTCCTTTACCTGGTCGGCCAATTACCTGGGTTTCCAGGCGCAAACCTATGGTAACCTGACCCTGGATCCCGTTGGCGATCTGAGCGTGTCTGGCTTTACCGTAAACAACAATTTCACGAAAAACAATTCCAACGCCTCTTCGGTAACCATCACCAGCGGTACGCTGAGTGTGGGTGGCGATATGACGAACAATGGTGGATTGGCCACCAGCAGCACCGGTGCCATCAGCGTTTCGGGGACGACCACCAATTCCGGTACCCTCACGCTGGGAGGCAGCGGAACGCACTCCTTTGCCGCCTTCGATAACAATGCGAATGTGGACATTACCGGAACGGGTGTGGTGAATTTTAACGGTACCCTGACGCTGACCTCGGGTACCATCACGCCCAATTCCGACACCCACGTCAAGGGGAATCTGGTAGGGAATGGCGGTTCGTTTAGCAGCACTGCCGGAACGGTGATTCTGGACGGTACCGCCGCACAGACCATCAGCGGTACCACGAACATTACCTTCTACAATTTAACAGTAAATAACTCCAATGGCATTACGCTGAGCCAGAATCCGAAAGTGGAAGGTACACTCACACTCACCAGCGGTGTGGTAACCACGGGGAGCAATTACCTCACGCTGGGAACCTCGGCAACCGTTTCGGGTGCCAGTTCCAACAGCTACATCGAAGGTCGAATGGTGAAAGATTTTGATGCTGCGGCCACCAATGTGAGTTTCGAATTCCCGACCGGAAAGGGGGGTGAATATCTCCCCGTTACCATTAATTTTGCCAGCGTGAGCGCCGCTTACTCGGTGACCGTGGAACAATATAATGAAGATCCCCATACTGCTGTGGGTAGCGCCATCGACAATACCAGTTTAAGTGCGATTTCCACCGTGCGCTACTGGCTGATCGATGGAGCTGGTGGAACCCCAAGCAGCCCAACCATTACCTTGACCTGGAATTCCAACGATGGTATTACCAATCTGACCGCGCTGGACGTGGCCCAGTGGGATGGATCGCAATGGGTGAGCATTGGTGGCGATGGAACCGGTACGTCTTCTTCTGGAACCATCACCTCCACAACGGTCGTTGGCGGTGGAAATTACTTCACCTTTGGGGATGATGCCGCCGGCGGTCAGGACAATGCTCTGCCCGTAACGCTCTCATTGTTCGAGGCGGAAGAAGATTATGGCAAGGTCATCCTGCGGTGGGAAACCAGTTCGGAAATTAACAACGAAGGGTTCTACATTTACCGTGCGGAAGAGATCAGTGGCGAATATGTTCAGATCAATTCCAGTATTATCCCCGGTAAGGGCAACACGACTGAAAGCTCTTCCTATGAATACGTGGATAAGGACGTGGAAGGAAACAAGACCTACTACTACAAGCTGGTTTCCCGGGATTTTACGGGTGAAATTCATGAGTACGCGACAATAGTCAGTGCTACACCCATGCCATTGCCAAAGGTCTTCCAGATTGCCCAGAACTATCCCAATCCATTCAACCCGTCCACCCGGTTCAAGTTCTCGGTGGCGAAACCCAGCAAGGCCAGTCTGGTGATTTACAACGTGCTGGGTCAGAAGGTGCGCACGATTTTCGAGAATCGGTTCTTTGAACCCGGTGTGTACGATGAATTTACCTGGGATGCCAGGGATGATTTTGGCAATGCGGTATCCAATGGGGTGTACTATTTCGTCTTCACAGTGAATGAATACAGTTTCCGACAGGTGCGAAAGATGATCTACATGAAATAGACACAGGTATAAGCGCATCCATTTTTTCAGGAAAGGCGGCAATAGTCTGGCTATTGTCGCCTTTCTAAAAAAATCATTGGGAAGGCCTCCAACCCAATATAAATTTTGCGAAATCAAATGGTAACGAAAATTTATCGGACTGGGTCTGTATGAGGAAATGGATTCTTTTCTGGGTGCTGATTGGAACGGTACTGGTTGGTGAGGCGGCGAGTTCAAAATATTACACGGTCAAAACCCAGGGGCCCGATAAAATTATTCTGGAATTTGATTTTACCGATCTCCAGATGGTCACCCACCCCGATGGTCAATGGACTCGTGTGGAAATTCCCGGTTTAAATTATAATTATGAACCCAACAAACCGCTTCTTCCGCTATTAGTGGTGCCTCTCAATCTTCCCAGGGGAGTAGGCCCCCCGGTCATTGCGGTTCAAAAGCAAAAGGTGTTTGCCGGTGTCCGTCCCCCAATTCACCGAAACGACAGCCTGCAAATTGGTGCACCGGAGCCGGTTACCTATCCGTATCCTTCCCGATTTGTTCAGCTTCGTTATCAGGGATTGTTTCGGGATTTTCCCATATATGCGCTGCAGGTTTTTCCCGTACAGGCCACGGGAAGTGGAGTACGGTTTTTTACCAAATTTACGGTTACCATTCGTTTGAAGGGAGCGACCGGTTCGGGAAAAGGGCAGGCGACGGCGGCCCGGGCATCGGAACTGCCCCTTCTCAAAAAATTTATCGCCAATGATCAATTAAGCGGCTTTGTGGAAACCCGATATCAGACCTTCGGTGTTCAACAGACGGATCCTCAGGCGTACGTTTTTAAGCCGCGGATTCGATTTGTTGTTCGGGAAAAAGGTGTGTATAAAGTGACCGGTGCAGATCTGGAAGAGAATGGCATCGATCTGAATCAACTGGATCCGCGCACCTTCCGGCTGACCAACAAAGGCCGTGAGGTTCCTTTCCTTTTATATGGTGAACAGGATGGACGTTTTGATCCCGAGGATTATATCGAGTTTCTGGGAGAGCCCAATTATGGCACGTTTCTGAAAGAATATCCCGATGTTTATAAAGATCCATTTACCGATGACAATGTGTACTGGCTGGAGTGGGGCGGTAATCCCGGGGTGCGGATGGTGGAAGAAAGCGGTGGTATTGTTACCACCGATCCTACCCGTTATAACCCGGCCCCGTTTTATTCCTACACGGTGCACGTGGAGGAAGATAACCACTTCGAGCGGTTGGGATTTGGCAATGTGGGGAGCCTGTCCTACACGCGTGATCTCTGGTTCTTTGATACCGGAATCAAGTCCATTGGCAAAAAGCAATATCCTTTTGAGTTGATTTATCCCGATTCATCCTCTTTCAACCCGGTTGAAGTGAAGGTCATGTTTTCCGGCAAGTCCATTGGAGGCTCACCGCATCAGGTGATGGTCTGGTTAAACAATGGATTGGTCGGCACCGCGCGACCGGGTTGGTTTAATCAGGACACGGCCACGGTGAGCAACATTGGACAATCCAATATTCGCACCCTGGATCTGCGTCATGGAGAAAATGTGCTGGACGTTCAGCTTCCGGTGAAACCTCCCGTGGGAACGGATATTGTTTTGTTAAACTGGTTTGAAGTTACCTACGATCGCCAATATCGGGCCTATCGCAATCAGATCGAATTTCGAAAGCCCTCCATTGTGTTTTTCCCCAACATCAACCTGTTTCAGTTTGAAATTGACGGATTTACCCGATCGGACATCCAGATTTACAAGAAAGGGATTGGTAAAATTGTCAATTACAAACTGGAGATCGAAGAGGTTAAGGGGCGCAAAATCTACAAGGTCATTTTTCAGGATCATATCATTGCCGATGATATTGAGTACATTGCCATCACGGAAGATTTGAAAAAGAAGCCTGTGCGCATCGAGCTGGATGAACCCTTTGATCCCGAGCGACCGGAATTGACTCTGCGGGATCCCTCCAACTCGGCAGAATATTTGATCATTACCCATGATCGTTTCTATCGGAACGCGCTGGAGCTGCGGGACTATCGGCGTTCTCAGGGACTGGATGTGGAATTGGTGCGGGTTCAGGATATTTACGATGAATTTAATTATGGCATAAAGTCGCCCCTGGCCATTCAGAAATTCCTCAAATACGTCTATTACAACTGGAATCAGAATCGCAAATTAAAATACGTCCTGTTACTGGGCGACGCCAATTTTGACTACAAATCCACATCCACGCTGTTTACGGACTTCGTGCCCACATTTTTCTTGCAAACCTTCAAGTTTGGCGCCGCGGCAACGGATTATCCGTATAGCCTGTTATCTGGGGATGATCTCATCCCGGATGTGTTCCTGGGTCGCATTCCCGTGATGGTTGCCAGCGATGTTACGGTGATTCTGGAAAAGATCATGGAATACGAACAAAATCCGGTGCTGGGGCCCTGGCGCAATCAGGCTTTATTTATCAGCGGTAACGATGCCTCCACATTCGAATTCGATTACCGGAACCGGCCGCTGTTTCGGGTGCAAAATTCGCGGATGCTGGAAGTGCTTCTGCCGCAACATCACACCGCCTATCGGTTGAACACGGTGAAGGATCCCAACAAGGATTATGACCCCAATTTTGGCGGCACCACGGATTTGATCGAATATTTCGATGACGGGGTGTATTACATCAATTTCCTGGGTCATGGTGGAGGCGCCATCTGGGCCGATGTGAATCTGTTTAATTTGCGGGATGTGGATCGGTTAAACAATAAGGGGATGTATCCCTTCATTACCAGCATGACCTGTTTTACCGGATCGTTCGATAATCCCGGCAATATGGGATTGGCCCAGAAGCTGGTTCTGGCAAAGGAAAAAGGGGCCATCGGCGTGCTGGCATCTTCGGGTCTGGGTTGGGCCTATAACGATTTTGCCATGCTGTGGTCAGTGGGGCAATTTTTGTTTAATCCGGATTTTACGGTGGGAGAAGCCGTTACCCTGGGCAAAATTTTCTACCTCACCTCCCGGGCCAATTACTTTGTCAACGACACGCTTTTTACCGCCCCCGGATATTACTATCTGTATAAGGACATGGTGCACCAGTACAATCTGATTGGCGATCCCTATATCCGTTTCGAGACGGTGCCGCGGACGCTGGAGTTGAGTCTGGATAATTCCCTGCCGCAACCCGGCGATACCGTTCAGGTCACCATCCGGGCGCCGTTTGCGTCTGCGGAGGGGTATCTGGAACTGGCCGACTATGCGAATAACGTGATCAATCGGGTGCCTATTTACACCAGTAGCACCACGCAGACTTTCCCCCTGGAGATACCGGCAACCTTCCCCGAAGGCACCGGTCGGGTGCGGGCCTACCTCTCGGATGGTCAACAGGACGCCAGTGGAGTGGTGCCAATCGGAGTGAATTATGCGGTTCTGGATTCCATCGTTCTAATCCCCGAAAAGCCCTCTGCCGATGACAGCGTTCATCTACAGATTTATGTGCAGGATCCGGTGGGGATTCAGGAGGTGTATCTGCTGGTGGCCAATATCCGACAACGCATCGATACCCGTGAAATTCAACCGGGTGTGTATCGGACGATTCGGGCCATTCCCCCAACTTTTGCTTTGCAGACGGTGTTTTTCAGTGTTTACGTTCGGAACAGCAATGGCAATCTGAGTGTGTTTCGCAATCGCAGTTATACCATTCTGGATGATCGGCCCGATGTGTTTGTGGAAAAAGGTTCCATCCGTTTGGACGGGCAGGAACGGGTTTCGGTGGTGGCGGTGCTGGGGAACAAAGGGCGATCTGTGGCCCGCAATGTGCTGGTGAATTTTTATCAGGGACGGAACAACTTTCGGAATAAGGTGCATTTTGCTTCCAAAACATTGGACATTCCGCCGGGGGACAGTGTGCATGTTACCGCCGATTTTCCCTTTAACCTGGCCCAATCTCAATTTCGGATTTACGTGGTGGCCGATCCCACAGAAACCATCCCCGATTTTAACCGGAACAATAATGCCGATAGTATTTCCCTGCAACCCACGGTTTTTAATGTAACCCCGGAACTGGGCACCACCTACGATGGGGTTTCCACCGATACGCTGAGTCTGGGAGAATACGTCACGCTGTATGTCCCGCCGGGAGCAATCAGCCAGCCCAGTGTGCTGACGTTTCGATTGAAAACGGCGGAACCGCCGGAAGATCAAAAAGGCCTGCAATTGATTCCAATCGTGGCTCAGGATCAATACCACGCGGTGGAAATCCATTTGCGCAATCCGGCCGCGCAATGGGTGCAGCCATTTTATTTGCAAATTAAACCCCGCCCGATTGCCAATTACGGTAATTCTCCGCTGGAAGAGGTGGTCATTTATCGAAAGACCGGGATGTCCCAGCCATGGGTGGCGGTGGATACGCAGGTCGATACGGATGCCGGGGTTGTGATGACCCATGCCAATCGAGATGGATGGTTTGCTCCGTTTATATCGGGGGATTTGCAACCGCCACGGATTGAATTGACCGTTGACGGTCGCCCCTTTCAGAGCCGGGCGCAGGTGTCTTCCAATCCGGTCATGCACCTGGTGATTGAAGATGAAAGCGGATTGATCATCCATCCAGAACAAATTTCCATCACCATCGATGGGAAACCGGTACCGCAGGATAAAATCTTCATTCCGGATTCCGTTCAGAAAAGCAATGTACTGGGCATTACCCTTTATCCGGAGTTGGAAGTGGGAGAGCACCGGATGAAGGTGGAAGCAAAGGATGTGAATGGTAATCTGGCCGAGAAGGAATATGACCTGCTGGTGAGCGATGAATTTGATGTCCACGTTTTTGGGAATTATCCCAATCCCTTTAAGGATCAGACAATATTTGCTTATTATGTCAGTCCGGATGTTCTGGATGAGTTTGAAATTCGCATTTACACCGTCAGCGGGCGGTTGATACGGGTGATTACGGAAGATATTAATACCATCAATCAACCCCATGGGGCGCGTGCCAGTGGATATAACGAACTGATCTGGGATGGAACGGATGAAGAGGGCAACGAGGTGGCCAATGGGGTGTATTTTGCCCTTATTCGCGCCAAATATCAGGGGAAAGTTAAAGAAACCATCTTAAAAGTGGCCAAGTTGAAATGAAACGGATTTTTATCATCGGATTGTTGATTTTTGGGATGGGGTTTTTACCCCTGCTGGCCCATGGAGAAACGCGGTATGCCGGGGCGTTCCTGGAGCTGGGCATTGGTTCGCGTGCGATGGCCATGGGCGGTGCATATGTGGCGGTGGCTGACGATGGTTCCGCCTTTTACTGGAATCCCGCCGGTGTGTCCACCATGCTGCGACCGGAGGTGTTCGGCATGTACGCCGCCATCTTCAAATCGTTGGCCAAACATTTTCAAATCGGATTTTCGCGTCCCCTCTACGGAGCCGGGGCGATATCGGTAAACTGGATTCGCTTTACGGTACCCTCGATTGCCAATTATGATTCAGAGAATCTTAACTTAAGTTATGGAGAACGGATTGCGGAAAGCACGCGGGCCCAAACCTGGCAGGAATTACAGAACATGGGAATCGGTCTGACCGACTTGCCCCTGGGATACTCCGACTTTCAGAACGATGCCCTGATCATCTCCCTGTCCAAGCTAAACACCATTGATGTAGATTTTGGATGGCAATATTTTGTGCTCCCCGTGTCCATCCCCCTGGGGATTAATTTCAAGCTTATCCGGCAATCGCTGTTTCAGCAAAAGGCTTCTGGTGTGGGAATGGATCTGGGGGCCATGCTTAAATTTGGATTGGATGACTTGATGGACGATAGTCGGTTGGGGAAAATCTCTTTCGCATATGCAATAAAGGATGTCTGGAACACCAAAATCACCTGGGATACCGATTCGCGCCATGTGGATCGGATTAAACGGAGCTGGTACCTGGGCGCTGCTTATTTCCAGCCCATTCCCAATGTACGCAGTCAGTTGTTGATTTCGTATACGCTGGCCTCTAAATTTGAACGGACCCATCATTTTGGCATGGAATACGTGTACTACGACCGATTGGCCATTCGATTCGGGATTGATAACAGGCAATTTACTGCAGGTGTCGGGTTACGGTTATCTATATTTCGTTTTGATTATGCGTTTAAGGGACACGAATTGGGTGGGAGTCATCGCATCAGCACGGCCATACAACTATAGGAGTTGTAAATTAATATGTTTCAGAAATTTAAATGTTGTCTTTTGCTGATTATTATTTTAAATTTGGTCGCTTGCGAAAGCGGGGTCGAAAACCAGGATCTACCACCATCTCAAGTGATTCTTGTGGAAAAATCGGCAGAAGATGCGGTTGAGGAACGCGGCATCGATGCCGAGGCCATTCCCGGCCCGGATGGGGATATTGTGGCAAATGGCATTTATATAGAATGGTACCCCTTGCAGGAAGAGGATATTGTGGCATATCGTATCTATCGCAGTGAAGTGGATTCCGTTCGGGACTTTGTCCGCATCGCCCAGGTGCAGGATACTTTTTATCTGGATCAAAACGTGGCGCCCAATCTTAAATATTATTACTATTACGTCACCGCTGTAGATGAAGCTGGGCAGGAGGGAGATCCCTCGGAGGTGGTGAAGTACTCGTTAATTCCCTGGGCAGATCTGCATTTTCCGATTCGAGATGCCGAATTTGATGGCGGTAACGGGACATTTCAGTGGGATTTTGCGAGCGGGTTTCCGGTAAGCTTTATTTTCCGGTTAGAACGGGAGGTTACCCAGAACATCTATGTTAATTTTTTTACTAAACATATCACCAATATCACCGATTATGAAGTAAATCAAGACTGGAGTTTGTCCAGGTTGTCTGAGGAAGGGCTTTCCACCCCATTACCTACAGGGAGGTATCGTTGGCGAATAGATAATGTGGGATCGATGGAATATCAGGGATCCGAGTCGGTCTGGGAATTCTTTGTGGTTAAATAAAGGTCGTAAGCGAAGCTATGATGAAATACTGGAAATTGGTAATAGGCTCTTTGATACTTGCTGGGGTTCTTGGTCTGCATGCTCAGGATTCCCAGATTCAGTTTCCGGTTCAGTACGGTGATCGCCCGGCCCAGTACATTCTGGGTAGCGAAGACGTGCTGTTGATTACGGTAAACCTGTGGGGGCATGTCAAAAAACCCGGTATTTACAGCATTCCCAGTAATTTCGGCATTATCGATTTGTTATCCTCCGCTGGTGGCCCGTTAAAGACGGCCCGATTGAATGACGTGCGCATCATTCGGGAAAATCAGGAAGTGATTACCGTAAACATTGAAGAATTTATCAAAACGGGAAACCGGGATCTGCTGGTGCCCCTCCAACCGGGCGATGTGATTATTGTTTCTGGCAGTATTTCCGATATTTTTGGAAGAATCGTGGGTGTGATGCGAGATCTGGCGATAATTGCCAATGTGATTGTGCTGGCAATGCGTATTCGGTAACGGCAAAATTGGGAAGAATTGATACTTGCTTCTGCTTTGAATAGTTAGTAAGTTTTATGAAATTATATAACATACGCGGAGGGCGCATATGTCTAAGTCTTACGCATTGCTCGTAGTTCTTTTGCTCATCCCATCTTTTGTGTTGGGTGCGGTGTTCGGCAGCAAAAGCTTGTTACATGTACAAAAGGCATCCACATTAAAGCCCGGACGACTGGAACTCCGATCGGATATGCGATTCTTTTCCAAGGTGGGTGATTATCTGGGGCAGAACAAACCGGCAGATTTTACCGCGGTGAATTACTGGCTGGTGCAAGGGAATGCCCTGTTGAGCTTTGGGGTAATGAATAACTTTGATATTACCTTAATGACCCGCGTGTATCAGGATACGCATAAAAAGAACGAATACAACAGCCCTGATGACATTTTTCTGGACATCAAAGGCGGTTCCTTTGGTTTCATGAATGATCGCATTCAGGTGGGGGGGATTCTGTCCTTCCGCTTTCCCACCGGCGAAGTTCACAACTATCCATTTGAACCGTATACAGCGGGTGCACTGGAATTTGGCTTAACCGGATTGTTTTCTTATTACAAGGATCCCTTCCTTCCGGATCGCGATATCAGCATTCACGCCAACCTGGGATGGTATAACCACAACGACGCTGGGAAAATTTTGTATCAGCGCTTGAATCCCCAGGGCGAGGTGATTCGGGAATATCGCGCCGGCAACAACGCCACCGCATTGCGGTTTGGGCTGGGATTTTCCTATCCCACCGAAATGTTTGACATCAATCTGGAGTTGTGGGGAAATAATTTCATTTCCAAACCCGATTCCATGGCTTATAGCCGGGAAAATTATGTTTACGTTACGCCTTCCGTTCGTTTTAAACCCCGCTGGTGGCTGAACTTTGACCTGGCTCTGGATATCCGAATTTCTCCTGATAAGAATGAGTCCGCGCCTGCATTGCCGGATCCGGTGAGAAATTTAACCCTGCCCAATTATCCCTCCTGGCGAATGACCCTGGGCATGGGATTCGTATTAAATCAGGGTGCAGAACGGGCGCGACGCTCGGTAGGCGGAGGTGCCACCATCCGGGAAAAAGTTGATTTCTTCGAAAAATTGCTGAAGGAGAAAGAAAAAGCCCGTACCATCGAGGAAGAACTGAAGCGATTGCGTCGGGAGCGCGAACAGGCCGAGAAGGAACTGGAAGAATTGCGGCAGTTGCTGGAGGAACAGGGTAAATAAATTTGCTGATGTAAACATTCATGTCTCGATAAAAAAATCCCTCACAATGTTGAGGGATTTTTTTTCTCTAAAATCAATCAGGGGACGTTATGGAGACGATCATTCGCAAGCTGCAACAGATTAAATCTCGCGCGCTGGCGGAATATTCCAACTTCCACGTTGGGGCCATCCTGGTTACTCAGGACGGGGAAGAAATCAGCGGTTTCAATATTGAAAGCAGTTCTTACAGTTTAACCATTTGCGCGGAACGGGTGGCCTTATTTAAAGCCCTTTCCGAAGGGCACCGGAAATTTAAGGCAATTTATATCATGAGCGATGATGATGCGCCCTGCCCCCCCTGTGGGGCCTGCCGTCAGGTGTTATTCGATTATGCGCCCGACATCGAGGTCATCATGGTGGGGGCGTCGGGAGACGTGCGCCGGGCCCCGTTACGCGATTTGCTTCCCTACGCATTTAACAAAGACCGGCTCATCCGCTAATCTCTGATGGCGGTTATCTCTCCAACAAAGGTCTGATGAACCCAATTAAATCCAGATAATGTATTATCCTACGAATCACACGAATGAATACGAATAACATCAACAAAATAGCGAATATATCCGGGAAAATATGTTCATCCAGATTGACTCAAGTGAATTTTATCATTTTTATTGGGATTAATTCGCGTAATTCGTGGTTTATTGCATAATCTGGGATAAATATGTTGCCACCAGATTTTTTATTGCATATCCCATAGAGGGCGTGTATTTTTTGAAAAAATGGAGGGATAGGCAATGAAAGTGCAGGCCTATGTTTTATTCCGGATGTATCCCAACAAGATCAAAGAAGTGATCCAGCACGTCCAGCAAATGAAAGGGGTCTTGCAGGCCCATGCGGTTACCGGCCCTTTTGATGGCATTGCTTATGTGGAAGCGGGAGACATTAAGGAATTGGGCCGATTGATCCTCTCCGAGATTCAGAATCTGGATGGCGTCCGCGATACCACTACCTGCCTGGTTGTGGATATTGAATGATGGGTGTTACCCCACCCCGAAGTTTAAAATCGCTCAGGTTACATGGAATAGCTGGGGTATTTTCCACTGGAAATAAACGGGCTTTCATATTAAATCCCCGCTCGATCACGTCAGGGTGGAATTAACCAATAATGTATTAAACCGCAAATCACGCGAAATATTTACAAAATCGCGAAAAAACTCTGGCCCACATTTTCATCCATACACAATCCAATGCATTTTATTGGTTTTATTTGTGTTAATTCGTGTAATTCGTAGGCTATCGCATAATTTGGATTAAATTTTGCTCAGCGCCTGTTTTAAATCCTCGATTAAATCGATTGGATCTTCTAACCCCACGGACAGGCGGATTAACCCTTCGGTGATTCCCACTTCAGCCAGTTCTTCTTTGCTGTAGGTGGAATGAGTCATCGACGCCGGATGTTCAATGAGGCTATCGCAATCTCCCAGGCTAACGGCCAGGGTAATTAAACCCACATTGTCGATCAGTTTTTCGCCCGCATGGCGCCCACCTTTTACCTCGAAGGCAATCATTCCCCCAAAATTGCGCATCTGGCGCTTTGCCAGTTCGTGCTGTGGGTGAGTGGTCAGGCCGGGATAGCGCACCCAGTTTACCTTGGGATGAAAGGACAGGAATTTGGCAATTTCCAGGGCGTTGCTGCAGTGGCGATCCATTCGGACGGGCAGGGTTTTTAATCCCCTCAGCAACAGCCAGGCGTTGAGTGGACTGATGACCCCACCCAGATCGCGGAGAATCCGGGCACGCAGCTCATCGATGAAATCTTTTTTGGCGATCACCACGCCGGCCACGGTGTCGCCATGTCCCCCAATATATTTGGTGGCGCTGTGTACCACAATGTCGGCCCCCATTTCCAGTGGCCGTTGTAAATAGGGGGTGGCAAAGGTGTTGTCCACCACCAGGGGAATCTGGTGCCGATGCGCAATTTCCGCACACCGCTCAATGTCGATGATTTCCAGGGTGGGATTCGCCGGGGTTTCAATTAAGATCAAACGGGTTTTGCTGTCAATGGCTTCCTCAATTTTCGAAGGATCGGTGGCATCCACCTCGCGTGCCTCGATGCCCCAGAGAGGAAGGGATTCTTTGTAAAGGTTGTGAGTGCCGCCGTAAATTGTATCACTGGAGACCAGATTGTCTCCGCAACGGCAAAGATTGAGGATGACCCCGGCAATGGCCGCCATACCCGAAGAAAACGCCAGAGCGGCCTCGCCTCCTTCCAGAAAGGCCATCTCCCGTTCCAGAGCTGCCTGTGTGGGATTGCCCAGTCGGGTGTAAACGTAGCCTTCGCCTTCACCCTGAAAGAGCATGGCGCCGTGGCGGGCACTTTTAAATGCAAAAGTCGAGCTTTGATAGATTGGCGTGGATAATGCTCCGGTCTGGGGATCGACACCGCCGGAGCCGTGTACGCAAAGGGTGGCAAAATGCGCTTTCGATAAATCAAACTTTGCCATGGGGATTCCCTCCTTGTCAACGATCATCTGGGTGGTAAATTATATTGCCATTGCCGAAAATCAAAGAATTGCCTGAAATTACTGGTGAAGCCACCCGCGTTCTGGTCATTGAACGGTATCGGTGATGACGATTCTCGAATGTCCACCGGGTCCCGACTGGATTGGCAGGCGATAGTGTACGGCCCGCACCTTGCACGTGCTATTTTCGAAGGCTTTATCACAATAATAATAAAGCAGTTCCAGATCCAGCTGGCTTTTCCGCGGCAACTCTTCCACATGAATGGGAATTTCCCATTTGAGCAGTTGTTCGTTCAGGGTCTGGATTCGCCCCAGAACAGGGCTGGAAATAAAACTGTCCGGTGTGGTCAACACATATTGAATGGGCGAGTCGGGATTCAGTTTTTGATCTGCGGGCAATTGAAGGTGGATTTCAATGGTGCCATTGCCGGGCGATAACAATTGTGTGGGCAGATGTTGGGTTTGAATGTTCGGGAAATTGGCCACCAGCAGCGGCCCGGCATGAGTCCAGGGTTTGGATCCAAACCGAATGTTCAAAGTGTGAACCGCACCGCTTTTTAGATGCACCCGCCGAATCCGGTGATTGTTGGTATCGGTAACATACAGGTAATCTCCCATGGCAAACACGCCGCCGGGTTCGTAAAACTGGGCCTGCTTTCCATCCCGAAAACCCCGCTGTCCGGTTCCTGCAAAACCCATTGCCCTCCGGGTGGTGGGAGATATTCGTTTGATTTTATGATTATACGTATCAGCAAGGTAGAGCCAGTCCTGGTAAAAATAAATACCCAGGGGATGCTGCAGGCGAACCTGGTTGCCGATTCCATCTCGATCACCGAAATCAAACAGATCGCCTCCAACAAGGGTTTCCACCATCCCGGTCTTCCGATCGATACGGCGCACGCAGCTGATTTCGCTATCAGCAATGTAGAGGTATTGCCCGTCGTGGGTGATACCCGAAGGCTGGGCAAATGCCGCGCGATGAAGGGGGCCATCCAGGCGGGCCTCCTGACCGCTTCCCGCGTACGTCTGATACTCGCCCGTTTTCAAATGAAGGAGCCCGATCTGGTGGAAACCCGCCATGGCGATGTAACAGGAATCGCCAATCGTGGTGAGATCCCAGGGAGAGTTAAGCGCCACTTTGCGGGCACTTCCCCGGATGTTACGAAAAAATCCCTGCTGACCGGTGCCGGCAATGGTGCGAACCACCCGCTGTTTCAAATCGATTTTGCGGATGGCATGGTTTTCTGTATCGGCAACCAACAAAATATCCGGGGTGTATAGGGTAACACCCTGGGGACGGCGGAAACGTGCGGATGAAAAATCCCCATCCTGCAGACCGGGTTGCCCGGAGCCGATGATCATTTGCAGGTATCCGGCTGTATCCACAACCACAATCCGGTGGTTGTTGCTGTCTGTAATGTACAGCAGGCCCTTCTGGGGATCTCCAGTAATCTTTCCGGGGAAATGAAGAAAATGCTTTTGTGTGTAATGTTTTTCCAGGCGGATGGGCAACGGAGCGGTGTTGCTTTTTTCGTGCCCTTCCAGTTCGTCCAGTAAGATGCGGATGTACAGATCCAGTTTGTTTCGATGGCCTTCGCCGGATAAGTAGGTGACGATGTATCCGTCGGGATCAATCAACACCAGCGTGGGCCATGCCTGAACCCCGTATTGCTGCCAGATTTGAAAGTTTTGATCGATCACCACCGGATGCTCAATTTCATACCGTAGCATGGCCTGCCGGATGTTCTCCACGTCCTGTTCGTTGTAAAATTTCGCGGAATGCACCCCGATGACCACAAAGGGTTGATCGGCATATTTTCGCTCCAGATATTTCAAATCTGGCTGTATGTGCATGCAGTTGATGCAGCAATACGTCCAAAAATCCAGCAAAACCACCCGTCCCCGTAAGTCTTCGGTAGTAAGCGGCCGGGAAACGTTTAGCCACTGGAAATGGGTGGGAAGTTCCGGGGCACGAATATGCAGGCGTTGGCGGATATCTTTCAATGTTTGTCGAACGTCCTTTTTGTTTTCATTTGCCCACATGCCGGATGCGATGATTAAAATTAACCCCACCAACCAGTACCATCCCAGAATCGTTTTTTGATTGACCATCTGCCACCCCGGCATTTTAAAGTATACATCCTTCAATGCGCATTTGTCTGCAGGGTTCCGGGAAAATCCGATTTCAAGCCGATTAACCCCTCATTACCTCTTGAAGTAACCAGCAATCACCGGTTCGCTGGATAATGGCCACTGGCAACCCGGTTTCTTTAGGGTATTCATCCATACCATCCAAATGGCTGAAAAATCATTATTAATTTGCAGAAGTAATTTAAATATTCTTAATTTAAAAGCTCATTAGAAAAAATATCAGCGGGAGTGAAAAATTATGGCTGAGCGGATTACCCCCAGGAGTGAAGATTATAGTCGTTGGTACACCGACGTGGTGTTGCAGGCCCGGCTGGCAGATTATTCCCCGGTAAAAGGTTGCATGGTGATTCGTCCCAATGGATATGCCATCTGGGAAAAAATTCAACAGGTGCTGGATAAAAAATTTAAAGAAACGGGCCATGTGAATGCTTATTTCCCCCTGTTTATCCCGGAAAGTTTCATGAAGAAAGAGGCGGAACATGTGGAAGGGTTCGCGCCGGAGTGTGCCGTGGTAACCCATGGCGGGGGAGAGGAGCTGGAAGAGCCCCTGTATGTGCGTCCCACTTCGGAGACCATCATCTGGAGCATGTATAAAAAATGGATCATGTCTTACCGGGATTTGCCCATTTTGATTAACCAATGGGCGAATGTGGTGCGGTGGGAGATGCGCACCCGGCTGTTTTTGCGCACCACTGAATTTCTATGGCAGGAGGGGCACACGGCTCATGCCACGGAAGAAGAAGCCGAGGAGGAAGCGCGCCGCATTCTGGAAATTTATCGCTCATTTGCCGAAGATTACATGGCCATGCCGGTGATTACCGGGCAGAAAACGGAGAATGAGAAGTTTGCTGGAGCAGTGCGAACCTACAGCATCGAGGCCATGATGCAGGATAAAAAGGCCTTGCAGGCGGGCACATCTCATTATCTGGGCGAAAATTTTGCACGGGCGTTTGATGTGAAATTCCAGGATAAAGATGGACAGGTCAAATACGTTCATGCCACCAGCTGGGGCGTCAGTACGCGATTGATTGGGGCATTGATCATGACGCACGGGGACGATCAGGGATTGATCATTCCTCCACGAATTGCTCCCACGCAGCTGGTGATTGTTCCCATCTGGCAGGAAAGCACGCGCACAAAAGTGCTGGAGTTCAGCGAAAGGGTGTATCGCCAACTCAAAGAGAAATTCGATGTGAAATTGGATGACCGGGATCAGTATAAACCGGGATACAAGTTTACCGAGTGGGAGATACAGGGTATTCCCATTCGGGTGGAAATTGGCCCCCGGGATGTGGATGCCAATCAGGTGGTGCTGGTTCGGCGGGATACACGAGAGAAAATTCCTGTTGGGCTGGATCGACTAATGGAAGAAGCGGAGAAATTGCTGGATACCATTCAAAAGAGCCTGTTTGAGCGCGCCCTGAAGATGCGCAAGGAGAATACCTTTCGGGTGGACGATTATCGGGAGTTTCAGGACGTTCTGGAAAAGGGGGCTTTTCTCGAATCCCACTGGTGTGGAAACACCGAATGCGAATTGAAGATTAAAGAGGAGACCAAGGCTACCATTCGAAACATTCCGTTTGACCGCGAAGAGGAAACGGGAAAATGCATTTATTGCGGTCAGCCATCCACGGGGCGTGTGGTTTTTGCCAGGGCATATTAAATTTGGATCAAAACAGGGGATCCCTTTATGTACTATCGTTCATCGTTTGGATTTATGGGGATGGGGCCGGGAGTAAAAAACCTCCTGATGGCCACCATCGTGGTTTTTGTGGCCCAGATTTTATTGCCCTTCTTCGTGCGGGCAGATATCTTTGGGCTGGTACCCGCTTATGTGATCTCTAAACTGTACATCTGGCAGCTGGTGACCTACATGTTCTTACATGGAAGCTTCGGCCACATTTTCTTCAATATGTTTGGCTTGTGGATGTTTGGTTCCGAGCTGGAGCGAACCTGGGGAACGCGAGAGTTTGTAAAATATTATTTCCTTACCGGAATCGCTGCCGGAATTTCCAGTTTGTTGTGGAATTGGGGATCATACGTTCCTACCATCGGGGCTTCGGGAGCGATTTACGGAATCCTGGCCGCGTATGCGCTCTTCTTCCCGGATCGTTATGTCTACCTTTATTTTTTATTCCCCATAAAGATGAAGTACCTGGCCATCATCCTGGGGGCCATCGAATTTCTTTCTATGTATAACCAGGACGGCATTGCGCACATCGCCCATCTGGGTGGGATGGTCGTTGGCTATTTTTACCTGCGGAATCGATACAAGCACTGGGGAATTGGGCAGGATTTCTTCAAAAATCTGTTTCGAAAAAGAGATCCGTTTTCCTGATAATTGCGGTGTTCGATTCCAAACGACTGAATTGCAATTTCGCCAGGCAAGCATGCGTAAAAATTTTTGACTGCGATTAAGCCAGATTGTGCATTAAACCACAAATTGCACGAATTAACACTAATAAATATAACCTGTTGTGCGAATTAGACACCCCAAACCGTTAAAACGGTACTTTAATTTATTGTTACTATAGGAATTGTCCACCCAGATAAATCTGGGTGTTAATGAATAATAATTTCGATTAACTCCTGGCTTCAGCCAGGAGAACGGATAACGTAACCAATTGATGATTAACCGTTTTAACGGTTTTTCTAAATACCTGCTTTATCCTTAATTAGCACAACGGGTAAAAATTATAAAATCCTTTGGATTATTTCTGGATGAAAATTTGTTTCAGTGTTTATTCGCAATTTTGCGGATACTTTTTGGTTTCATTCGCATGATTCGCGGTTTAATGCATTATTTGGGAATAACGGGAATGCATCCAGAGTCGTGGAAAAGGATGATTCCGTATGCTGAATTTGTAAGTGTGTGTACTTGAGCGTGGTGAAATCCTTTAAACAAAAAGCCCGAACCGTTTGGCTCGGGCTTTTTCTTCAATGGCTGGTTGTTTCCAATCAATTTTCGCTTTCGTTGATATCGATATTTTTCTTTACTTCGGTGAAACTCAGCTCATTTTTGTTTTTCATTTTGATTTTTATCACCGCACCTTCCGAGAAGCGTCCCTTCAGGATTTCGTCAGCCAGAGGATCTTCGATGTAGCGCTGAATGGCACGCTTCAGGGGACGGGCACCCAGAATGGGATCGTATCCTTTTTCCACGATAAATTCCTTGGCCCCCTCGGTCAATTGCAGGGTAATGTTGCGTTCCATTAAACGGTCGGCCATTTCCTGAATCAGCAGTTCCACAATCTTCACCACTTCCTTCTTCTGCAGCTTGCGGAAGAAGATGAGCTCGTCCAATCGGTTGAGGAATTCGGGGTTAAACATGCGCCGCAGTTCGGCTTCAATTTTTTCCCGCATGATGTTGTGATCATCTTCCTGACGATCCTCGCTGAAGCCAAAGGCCACGTTCTTTTTGATGTCCCGTGTTCCCACATTGCTGGTGAGGATCAAAATGGTGTTGCGGAAATCTACCCGTCGTCCCAGACTATCGGTCAGTTGGCCTTCGTCCAGCACCTGCAGCAGGATGTTGAAGACATCGGGATGAGCCTTTTCAATTTCGTCAAACAGGATGACCGAGTAGGGGTGACGGCGCACTTTTTCGGTCAACTGTCCACCCTCTTCGTAGCCCACATATCCCGGTGGCGATCCCACCAGACGGGATACGGAGAATTTTTCCATGTATTCGGACATATCGATGCGGATCAGTGCGTCCTTGCGTTCGAACAGATACTCCGCCAGCACCTTTGCCAGATGGGTTTTCCCCACCCCGGTGGGCCCCAGGAACATGAACGACCCAATGGGGCGATTGGGATCCTTGAGGCCGGCTCGTGTCCGGCGAATAGCCCGGCTGATGGTTTCAATGGCTTCGTCCTGTCCGATGACGCGCTTTTTCAACTCCTCTTCCATGTGCAGGATCTTTTCGGATTCGCTGCGGGCAACCCGCTGTACCGGGATGCCGGTCATCATGGCCACCACTTCGGCAATGTCGTCCTCCGTCACCGTGGCAATGTGCGACTCCTCTTCCCGCTCCCATTTGTTGCGCTCGTAGATCAGTTCCTCCTGCAGGCGTCGTTCAATGTCGCGTAGCTTTGCAGCCCGTTCAAAGTCCTGCTTTTTAGCATACAGTTCTTTTTCCTGGCGGATTTTCTCGATGCGCTGTTCCAGTTCCAGAATTTCCTTGGGTACCACAATGCTGGAAATGTGTACCCGCGATCCGGTTTCGTCCAGCACGTCGATGGCCTTGTCCGGGAAAAATTTATCAGTAATATAACGTTCCGATAACCGCACGGTGGCCTCCAGAGCCTCGTCGGTGTACCGGACTCGATGGTGTTCTTCGTATTTCGATTTGATGCAGCGTAAAATTTCCAGGGTTTCTTCCGGTGTGGTGGGTTCAATCATCACCTTTTGAAAACGGCGCTCCAGCGCTCCGTCCTTCTCGATGTACATGCGATATTCATCCAGCGTGGTGGCGCCAATGCATTGCAATTCCCCTCGAGCCAGAGCGGGTTTAAACATGTTGGATGCATCCAGCGAGCCAGACGCCCCACCCGCACCCACAATCGTATGCAACTCATCGATAAAAAGAATGACGTCTTTTGCTTTTTCCAGCTCCGCCATGATGGCTTTCATGCGTTCTTCGAACTGTCCCCGGTACTTGGTGCCGGCGACGATGCTTCCCATATCCAGTGCCACGATGCGTTTATTGTGTAGCACCCGGGGCACTTTTTTATTGATAATCCGCAGGGCCAGTCCTTCGGCGATGGCGGTTTTCCCCACACCGGGCTCCCCAATCAGTACGGGATTGTTCTTTTTCCGGCGGCTTAAAATCTGTGCCACGCGTTCGATGATCTGGTCGCGACCGATGATGGGATCCAGCTTACCCTGCATGGCCAGCTGGGTCAAATCGCGGCCAAAATGATCCAGTGCGGGTGTCTTGACCTTCTGGCTGGGTTGTGATGCATACGACATAGATGGTTTTCCCTCTAATATATTTTTTAATTCGTTGTATACAAGGTTGTAGTCCACGTTAAAACTCATTAACACCTGGGCCGCCAGGCCCTCCTTTTCTTTTAAGAGCGAGAGCAATAAATGTTCGGTTCCAATGATATCGGATTTGAAATTTTTGGCTTCCAGGTAGGTGATTTTTAAGACCTTCTCGGCACGTTTCGAGAGGGGTAAATTCCCCAGGGTCATCATGCCCCCGGCCGGGCCAGAGGCTTCCTCCAGACGCTGTTTAAGTTTTTCCAGGTCAACCCCCAGATTCCGCAAAATTTTTACCGCAATGCCTTCGCCTTCCTTTAATATGCCCAATAGCAGATGCTCCGTGCCAATGTAATCATGACCCAGACGCATCGCCTCTTCTTTCGAATACCGGATGACTTTCTGCACTCGGCTGGTAAAATTATTTCGCATCGAAAATCCTAACATATATTTAAAGCTCCAGTTGAGTTAGATTAAAAATTCTTAACCGATAACTAATATAACCCATTCCCATTCCTCAATCAAGTTTCATTATCGTAAGCAATCAACAAAAATATTAACCGATAACTATTTATAAATTCTTGAAAAATCCCTAACTTCCTTAATAAACTCTGAAGGCGTGAGAAGGTTCGCCTGTTTTCAGCAAATGGTTAGAAAAGGAGACCGGGATGACCCGAAAAACGATTCTCTCCAGTATTTTGATTGGGCTGATTGGTATTGCGGCGATCGTTGCGCTGTTCCTCTATTTTCAATACCGGGAACTGAGACCCGATTATCAGCGGGATTACGTCTTCCCGGGGCTGAATTCGCCGGTCACGGTGCAGATCGATAGCGCCGGGGTGGCACACCTGTTTGCAGAAAACGAATCCGACCTGATCAAGGCGCAGGGATTTTATGTGGCATCGGAACGATTGTGGCAAATGGAATTGATGCGCCGTACTGGAAGTGGTCGTCTTTCCGAGATTTTTGGCGATACGACCCTGAAAATTGATCGGCTCTTCAAGATGATTGATCTGGAAGGCTTGAGTGATCGGCTGTATCAATCCGCTTCTCCGGAATCTCGCCAGTGGATGGAATGGTTCGCCGAAGGGGTCAATGCGTACATACAGGCGGCGGGGGATGAGTTGCCGCTGGAATTTCAAATCCTTCAGCTGAAAGCGGAGCCCTGGCTCCCCCAACATAGCATAATGATTGAGCGGGTTATGGCCTGGATTTTGAACATTAGCTGGCGAGCGGATTATCTTTATTTCTGGCTCAGTCAAAAATTATCACCCGAGCTGTTCACCGACCTTTTGCCGGATGACAAAGCCTATACCCCAACCATTTTTCAGAAGCCACAGGCTGTTCTATCTTTAATGAAGGGACTTTATGAAACGCAACAGCAATTATATCGGTTTTGGGGAATCGCCGAAACGGGGTTTGGTAGTAACAATTGGGTCATCAATGGAAAGCGAACTCGTAGTGGTCAGGCCATACTGGCCAACGATCCCCATCTCTTTCTCTCGATTCCCTCCATCTGGATTGAACTGCACCTGGAATGCCCCCGGTGGACAGTGGCTGGATTCTCCATTCCCGGAACCCCCGGAATTGTTATCGGGCGGAATCGACATTTTGCCTGGGGGATGACCAATGCCATGGTCGACGATGCGGACTTCTTTTTAGAGCGTGTAGACTGGCAGCAACAAACGTATGTCCAGAATGGTGAACCCCGGCCGTTAAAACAGAAGGAAATTCCAATTCGCATTAAAAATCGGGTGGAGAAATTTACGGTATACTTTACCGACAATGGCCCCATTGTGAACAGTTTGTTGCCAGAAGGACAGAAGTTACCTGCCTTGAGTGTGAAATGGACGGGTTGGGATCTGTCTGATGAACTGCAAACATTCATTCGATTGGCACGTGGGCAGGACTGGGAGGACTTTCGTCAGGCGATTGCTTATTACTGGGCCCCTGCACAAAATTTTGTGTATGCCGATCAGATGGGAAATATCGGTTACCAGCTTGGTGGGGCCATACCGGTGCGAAGTTATGCCACGGGATTGCTTCCGGTTCCAGGAGATCGCGAGGCCTTTCGCTGGAAGGGATATCGACCTTTCCAGCAATTGCCCCATCTGTACAATCCCGAATGGGGATTCATTGTGACCGCAAATAACAAAATCGATCATACCTTTTACATTTCGCAGATCTGGGAGCCGCCGTTTCGGGCTGAGCGCATTACCCAAATGTTGCTGGAGCAAAAGGAGGGATTCGATGTGGCAGACATGGTGCGAATCCAGTTGGATGTGGACAACTTGCTGGCGCGAGACCTGCTTCCGGAATGGCTGGAGGCGTTGGAAGCGATGGAGTGGAAGGCGGGAGAATCGCTTCTGGAAGATATTCTGCAGATTTTTGAAAATTGGGATTATCGCATGGACACCGAGTCCATTGCCGCGACGATATTCGAGTATTGGATGCATCAAATGATTCGGGAGCTGTTTTCGCCTTTTATCGGGGAAGAAGGGATGCAGCTATTGACAGACAACATTACGTTTTACTTTCAGATTTTTCATCGATTGATGAAACGAGAACACTCGTCATGGTTTACCCGGCATCCGTTGGGAGGGAAGCGGCCATTGATCCAGCACAGTTTCCAAAAGGCGGTGGAAGCCCTTCAGCAAGAACTGGGTAGGGATGTTGCCGAATGGCGATGGGGGCGAATGCATCAACTGTATTTGAAGCATGCACTGGGGGAGGTCTGGGCGCTGGATCGAATATTTAATGTTGGGCCTTATCCGGTAGCGGGTTCGGTTTTTACTGTGAACGTGGCGGGCTATCGATACGCGGATCCCTTTGGGGTGGTATTGGGGCCCTCCATGCGTTTTGTCGTGGATTGGGGGGAGCCGGAAGTTTATTACAGCATGCTTCCTGGTGGAAATAGTGGGAATCCGTTTTCCCGATTTTATGCCAATCGTCTGGAAGCATGGATCCGTGGAGAGGTTCAAAAAGTATATATGAACAGAACCTGGAAGCCTTTATATGCGTTTAAAATAACGCCGTTTCGATAAAATATTTTTTCTCTTGATAATCATAAAAAATGCCGATAAATTTTGCGCCGCTCAGGGAGAGCAAAGGCTTCAAGGATGAGGCAAAATAAAAACGTTATTGACTGAATATAGAAAAGGTATTAACTTAAACGACGCATTGGAAGTGGTTCTTTGACATGGGATTGTCCCTCTTACTTACTTATGGTGGGTTGAGAAT
>JAADJD010000058.1:10826-11666 GCA_013150955.1 Calditrichota bacterium | reverse complement strand
TCACCCTATTTACGCAGGCATTAGGGCTAACCCTCGCCTCACGTTGTAGATCATGCAAAGAAATTTAAATTGCACCTCATTGCGAGCCCGGGTCACGTACCTGACTCTGGAAAATCCGTAATGCCTCTTGAAATGGGCAAAGACGCGCTCTACCACCCCTCTCACGCGGCTCTTTTGGTGATTGCGCTTCTTCTGACGAGTCGACAACGGCCGGTTCCGATAAGCCTTGTCCAATATGCCACAATACACGCCCTGGCGCCGAAGCTGCCGCTTCCGCGAACGGTCTGCATAAGCCTTGTCCGCAAACACCGAAGCTTCATCCCCACAAAGCAATTTCTCAAACTCCTGGGAATCGTGAACGCTGGCCGACGTAAAACGGCCCTTGCGGATAATCCCCGAACCTTCATCAACCCCAATGTGAGCCTTATACCCATAGTAGCTGCGATTGCCCCGTTTCTGAAAATCCGCATCATGGTCTTGCTGCGCAGAGGAGTTCTCCTCATTTCCCTTATTACCCTCATTATCCACACTATCGGGTGTTTTCGTGCGGGGACGCCGCGCCGACTGGATAATACTGGCGTCTATGAGGGTACCTCTGCGCAGGATGAGGCCTTTTTCTTCCAGCATGTTCAGGATATGCTCAAAAAGCTTATCCAATACACCCGACTTCGCCAATCGTTCTCGAAAGCGCCAGATGGTCGTAAAATCCGGTATCTCCTCCTCAAAACTAATCCCTAAAAACCGTTGAAAAGAAAGACGATCAATCAAAGCATCCTCCAGTTGCGGGTCGCTCAAATTATAAAGATATTGAAGAAACAAACATTTCAAAGAATAAATGAT
>JAADJD010000058.1:0-10740 GCA_013150955.1 Calditrichota bacterium | reverse complement strand
TTAAGTAGCTGGTCACTGCGACTTCTTTTCGTTCGGCTGTTAAAAGCGCTGTCGAGAAGCGAAAGCTGAGATTTTGGTTTGCCAATCACCGGTTCGTCCCCCCTATCTTGTTGTTTTTATTTAATTATACGGGGTTTTTGCTTGTTTTGCAAAGAAAATTTTTAATCGATTAAATCAAAGGTTTCTACAAGTAAAAACAATAAAATCCATTGGATTATATCTGGATGAAAATTTGTGTCGGGGCCTATTCGCGATTTTGGATATTATTTTAGTTTTAGTTTCATTCGCATGATTCGCGGTTTGATGCATTGTCTGGGTCTATTTTTGGATGGCCACCATGCTCCTCCAGCACATGGGAACCGTCTTGCCACTTCGATAATTTAACCGTTCCCGGTTGAATTTACTGTCTGTCCGCTTATGGACACGCCTGTTTTTAAGTCCTGTCCCCCTTTTGACACAGTCCCTGCCGAAAAATCGAGTAAAACAGAATGTGGCATACGGCTTGTATTTCATACCTCAAAAACAGAGGGACAGGATGAATCGGTTTTATTGGGGTTGGCTTTTCTTGTTAATCTTCTTGTTTCAATGCGCACCGAAATTGACCTATCTTGCCGTGATTTTGGAGGACAATGAAAAACCTTCTGAATACCGGATTAAAGTTTTGACTCCAACCGGCCCAATAGAACAAACCATTGTTCCACAGGTTTTGCCGGAAAACAATCAATGGACATTCAGGATTTTAAACAATCCCTTCAATATGCGATTACCAGAGGACGTTGTTGAAGTCGCCCGGGAAGAATCGGAATATCAGGGAAAGATCGTTCTGGGTAAGAATTATACCCGAAACAAGTTCGACTTCCTGAAAATCATGGTCAGTTTTGATAAATACAACGTTCTAATATCCGACACTTTTTCCGCCATACCATCCATGTTTTATGCCGATAAGGCATTGGAACGAAACCGATTTACCAATAAATTGAAGCAAAATTCTTTAGAAATTTATATCTTCAAAAATAAGCAAGGAATCCGCCAGTCCATTTGTGCGTTTGTAAGGGATTTCCCGACCGTTGAGGGGACCCGGCGGCAGGTGGTGTTGCAAAGTGTTTGGGGACCCTTTTTGAATTCAGATAACGATATGTTTTTTTGCATTGTCACCGTAATCTGCCCGGAACGCCGATTTTTCCACGAGGGGGAAGACGGGTTAGTGCTGGGCATTATTGAAAGCATTCACTTCCCGGATGCGACACCCTATTCATTTGCAGAGTAAAATTAATCAACGGGTGAATCCATGCTTTTCTTTCTCATATCAGGACATATTTCGCTCATTTATTATTACGTGGAAATTTATTAATCCCGCTTTAACCCGATTTATGCATTCGAACACGAATGACACGAATGGACACAAATGTAATTAACCCAAATAAAGCATTAAACCGCGAATCACGCGAATGAATTCGAAAAAATCAACAAAATAGCGAATATGTCCCGGGAAACATTTTCATTCAGATAGAATCCAGTGCATTTTATTATTTTTATTGGTGTTCATTCGTGTAATTCGTAGGCTACTGCATAATCTGGGTTTATGTGAGCGGGAAATGGATCCAATCCTGATGAAATTTCACTTTTACTCAACCGCCTGAAATCTTCCGGGACAATAATCGCCGGTTTCGGGGGGCTAACCATCCATGCTTCCTTCCAGGTAACGCATGGCCCGGTTCAGGGGCTCGGGTTTTCCCAGCAGGATAAGGAAGTCCTGGGATTGCAGACGCAGGTGGGGATCGGGATTTAAAAAGAGCTGCTCATCACGGCGGATGGCCACCACCGAAACATCGAAACGTTGCCTCAAATTTAGCTCAACAAGGCTTTTGCCAATGACGGGGGATTCCTCGGGAATCCGGCAGGTACTGATTTCCACATCCGGCAGATGCAGCTTCAAATCGCCCGCGGGTAGCGGGGCAGAGAGCGAGCGGAACATCTGGTATCCATCCGCACGCACCCGGGCCACTAATTTTTCAATGGTGTCCCGGGGAATCAGGTATTGAGCCAGCACGCGGGTAAAAATTTCCACCGAGGTCTCGAACTCCTCGGGAATGACTTCGTTGGCGCCCAGTTCGTACAGGGGCTGAACTTCCTGAACGTAGCGCGTTCGCACGATTAAATGGGCGGAAGGGTTCAGGCGCCGCACCGCTTCGGTAATGCGACGGGTGGCCGTGGGATCATTGATGGCCACCACCACAACCCGGGCATGTTCCACCCGGGCACGCGATAATACCGGTTCTCGCGTGGCGTCTCCATAAAAAATGGGCACGCCCCTGGCCTGTTCCCGACGAACGGTTTCGGGATTCATCTCGATGATGATGTAGGGAATGCCAGCGGCACGGGCGGCGCGGGCCACGTTGCGTCCGTTCACCCCGAAACCAATGATGATCAGATGATCCCGAAGATTAGATACAGTGCGGGTTTCCTCTGCAGGGCGAGTGACCCAATCCGGCAGTGGGAGACGTCCCAGTCGGGTGGCCAGACGCGGTGCCAGTGCCAGCAGAAAAGGGGTACTGGCCATGCTCAGGATGGTCACCGAGAGAAATTGCTGGTAAATATCACCGGAAAGCAATCCGTTCTCCAGTCCCACTCGCGAAAGGATAAAAGAAAATTCGCCAATTTGTCCCAGTGCCAGACCCACCAGAATGCCCGTGCGTAACGGAAAACCCAGCAACAGGGTTACCAGTCCCGCAATCAGCGATTTGATGGTCAGAACCGCCAGGGTCATCAACAGGATGGTGATGACCTGTTGAAACAGAAAACCCATGTTTAACATCATCCCGATGGAAACAAAAAAGAACGTAGTAAAGACATCCCGAAAGGGGAGAATATTCCCCAGGGCATGGTGGCTGTATTCCGATTCGGAAATGATGAGCCCAGCCAGAAAGGCGCCCAGTGCAAGGGAAAGGCCAGCCTGTGCCGTCAACCAGGCTACCCCGAAGCAAATCACCACAATGGAGAGCAGAAAAAGTTCGTGATTACGGGTTCGGGCAATCTGGTACAGAAGGTGAGGCACCAGCCATTTGGCTCCAACAATCACCAGAATGATAATGAGAGCCCCTTTGACCAGCAATGGCCACATGGCCATGTCTACCTGATCGGATTTACCGGCCAGGAATGGGGTGATCAGAATCATGGGGACGATGATAATGTCCTGAAAAATCAATATTCCCAGGGTGATGCGTCCGTGGGGACTATCCACTTCTGCGCGATCCTGGATCAATTTTAAAACCACCGCCGTGCTGCTCAACGCCATCAGAAATCCCAGGAAGATGAACTCGCCGGTAAAGCCACCGAATCCAAACTGTTTGGCCAGGATGACGGCCACCCAGGTGGTGATCAGCACCTGCAGGGTGCCGCCAATCAACACCGTTTTTTTCAATTGGAGTAGTTTTTCCAGAGAAAATTCAATGCCTATGGTGAAGAGCAATAGCACCACACCAATTTCCGCCAGCATTTCCACTTCGTGCATGGCATGAATGAGCCCCAGACCATAAGGCCCCACCACCATGCCGGTGACCAGAAATCCCACAATGGTGGGAATACCAAATCGGTGGCACAAATACAGTACCCCTACAGAAAGGCTAAAAAGAATGACGATGTCTTTTAGAAGCGGTATTTCCATGGATGCAATATCCGTAACGTCAATCGGTAATTTAAGCCTTTGAATAATAATAAGCCAATGAAAAACATTAACCTAAAATCGATTTTAACCCAAATAATGCCCTAAACCGCGAATTACGCAAATGAAACCAAACCATATCCATAAAATAACGAATATACCCCGAAACAAATTTTCATTCAGATCTAATCCAATGTATCTGATTATTTTTATTTGTGTTAATTCGTGCAATTCGTGGTTTAATGCATAATCTGTGTTTATTATTTTTATTGGTGTTCATTCGTGTAATTCGTAGGCTAACGCATAATCTGGGTTCAATGTTCTTTTGTTCGTGTGAATGCGGGTCATTCGTGGGCCAATGCAAGAAGGCACCGGCTGAAAAATAAAATCCCCCTGCCCGACATGAGGAACAGGGGGAATTTTGACAGCGCATCATCCAAAATCTTATTAATCCACTTTCCAGGTATCGCCGGTGAGCATCAGTTGTTTCAGATCCCCTTCACCCTTCATTTTCTTTACCTCTTCAATCTGCCGGAAGAAGGCCTCTTCGTAGGTTTCGGTTTCGATGCTGCGGAAAATTCCCAGGGGAATGGGCATGTCCGGTTTGTCCGTCAACTCCGCCAACAGGGTGGCATAGGCGGTATCCGGATTGAACTGATCGTGAACCAGAATGCCATCGGTTTGTTCGGGATCTTCCAGCTCCACAACCTCCAGATGAAAGCCGGTGAGTTTCAGGCCCTTCTTTTTCTCTTTTCCAAAAACCAGCGGTTTGCCGTGTTCCAGATACAGGGCATGTTCCCATTTTTCCTGCGGATCGGTCACTTCCCGGAAGGCGCCATCGTTGAAAATCACGCAATTCTGGTAGACCTCCACAAAGGAAACGCCCTTGTGCTGTGCTGCCTGACGAAATACCTCCGCCATGTGTTTGGTGTCGCGATCCACCGTACGTGCCACAAAGGTTGCACCGGAGGCCAAAGCAACCTTGATAGGGTTGAACGGATTGTCAATCGAGCCGTAGGGAGACGATTTGGTGACCTGCCCTTTAGGCGAAGTGGGGGAGTACTGTCCTTTGGTCAGGCCGTAGATTTCGTTGTTAAACAGGATGATGTTGACGTTCACATTCCGCCGCATGATATGAATCAGATGATTGCCCCCAATACTGAGGCCGTCACCGTCCCCGGTAATGATCCAGACCGAAAGTTCAGGATTTGCCAGCCGAATCCCGGTGGCGATGGTGGGTGCCCGTCCATGAATGCTGTGGATGCCGTAAGTGTTCATATAATAGGGAAAGCGGCTGGAACAACCAATACCGGATACGAACACGTATTTTTCCCGGGGAATGCCCAGATCGGGTAGCACGCGCTTCAGCGTGGCCAGGATGGCGTAATCCCCGCAGCCCGGGCACCAGCGAACTTCCTGATCGGAGGAAAAGTCCTGCTTACGGATTTTTACCGGAATTGTATTGGATGGTTGAGTTGCCATGATTTACCTCGCTAAAATTTGGTCGATTGTTTCTTTGAGTTCCTGAACCATCAGGGGTTGCCCCTTTACCCGGTTGAATGGAATGGCATCCACCAGGTAACGATCCCGAATGATGCGGCTCAGATGGCCCAGATTAACTTCCGGAATCAACACGTTGTTGAAGTTGCGGATGTAGTACTCCAGGTTTCGGGGCAGGGGATTCAACCAGCGTAAATGATAATGAGACACGTCCTTGCCTTCGTCACGCAATTCTTTAACAGCCGTAACGATGGTTCCGTAGGTGCTGCCCCAGCTCAGGATGAGCAATTCTCCCTCGTCGGGGCCATCGATTTCGGGTTCGGTCAGAATGTCCCGGACGCGCTCAATTTTTTCGGCACGCAGTTTGACCATCTTTTCGTGATTGTCCGGATCGTAGGAGACGTTCCCGGTGTTTTCCTCCTTCTCCAACCCACCGATGCGATGTTCCAGACCCGGTGTTCCGGGCAGCGCCCATTTTCGGGCCAGGGTCTGGGGATCGCGCTGGTAGGGGAGATAATCCTCATCAGTTTGTGCCAGATTTTTCGAAATGGGAGGAAGTGTCTCCAGGTCCGGGATGAGCCAGGGTTCTGCGCCGTTGGCCAGATACAGATCGGAAAGTACAATCACCGGCGTCATGAACTGGATGGCCACGCGGGCCGCTTCGTAGGCTGCATAAAAGCAATCCGATGGACTCCGTGGCGCCACAATGGGCACCGGCGATTCGCCCGGACGACCGTACATGGCGAATAGCAAATCGGCCTGTTCCGTTTTGGTGGGCATGCCGGTGCTGGGACCGGCCCGCTGCACATCGAAGACCACCAGCGGCAGTTCGGTCATCACTGCCAGATTCATGAATTCGGTTTTCAGGGCCATGCCGGGTCCGCTGGTGGCGGTAACCCCCAGGTTGCCTGCAAAAGAGGCACCCAGCGCGGCACCAATGGCTGCGATTTCATCTTCTGCCTGGAAGGTTTTCACCCCGAAGTTCTTATGGATGGACAATTCGTGCAAAATGTCGCTGGCGGGTGTAATCGGGTAGCTACCAACGAAAATGTCCAGACCGGCCTTGCGTCCCGCAACGATAATGCCCAGCGACAGCGCCTCGTTTCCGGTAATGTTCCGGTAAATTCCCGGTTTGATTTTGGCCGGCTCCACCTTGTAGTGAGAGGCAAACAACTCCGTGGATTCGGCAAAATTACGACCCGCTTTCAGCGCCAGAATATTGGCTTTAGCCAGCTCCGGCCGCTTGGCAAATTTTTTCTGAATCCACTCGATGGTGGGTTCCAGTGGACGGCTGTACAGCCAGTACACCACGCCCAGTGCAAAAAAATTCTTACACCGATCCTTTTCTTTTTGTGAAAGTTCCAGCTCTTCCAGCGCCTTGCGGGTTAATTCTGTGATCTGCACCGGGTACACCTGATAGCCCTTCAGCGATCCATCTTCCAGGGGATTTTGGGTGTATCCTGCCAGCCGTAAATTCCGCTCGGTGAAATTGTCCACATTAACGATGATGATGGCGTTCGGTTTTAAATACTTGAGATTGACCTTTAGTGCGGCCGGATTCATGGCCACCAGCACGTCCACTTTATCTCCAGGGGTGTAAATCGGGTGACTGCCGAAATGGATCTGAAATCCCGATACCCCGTAGGTGGTTCCCGCAGGTGCCCGGATCTCCGCTGGAAAATCCGGGAACGTGCTCAACTCATTCCCGATCAACGCCGTGGTTCGGGTAAACTGTTTGCCCGTTAGCTGAATGCCGTCTCCGGAATCACCCGCAAACCGAACCGTCACATCATCGACCTTGACCACTGTTTTATTTGTTTTAGCCATGGTTTCGCAATCCTTTCTTACTTTCATTTGTGGAGTTAATTTAATTCTTTTTTTTTCAAATGCAATTCTTCTTAAAATCGCTGCCGGCCGGTAGGGCCTGAAAGAAGGGGGACGAAAGGGAAACAGAGCCGTCAGCAGCAAATGGATGGTACCGAAATGGTGCGGATTAATCCCAAATAATACATTCTACGAATCACGCGAATGAAACCGAAAATGTCGAAAAAATCGCGAATAAACCCTGGAACACATTTTCATCCAGATATAATCCAATGTATTTCATTAATTTTATTAGTATTAATTCGTGTAATTCGTGGCCTGATGAATAATCTGGGTTAAATGGTCAACCCGTGGCTATCCGTTCCGGTTCACATGAACCCGGCTTAATATGGCCTGAAAGTGCTTTTGCAGGGCGATTGCTCGGGGATCGCTTTTCTGCAAGTGTGTTTCCAGCGCGTCCAGCACATCGTAGTATAGCTGCCAGCCCTGCCGTTCCCGCTCCAATTCCGCAACCAGTGGACTGGGGGAACCGGAAATGAATGTGAGCGCCTGATCCAGCCGGCGGCTCCCGATTTGAATGAATTCCTGCCCCCGGGAGGTCTGCTGTTGTTCAAAAAAGTGGGCGGCTTTTAAGGCGAATCGCAGCAGGGTGACCGTTCGTGGAAGGCGGGAGATGAAGCACCCGGTAAAGGGATCGACTTCATTTTTGATGGTAGAAATGTCTTCGGTCAGGGCACGCGCGTAGGCAGAGAAGTAAAGGATGCGGACGTAATCGCCCACCAGTTTGCCAATGGCAGCCGCCTTGATGGCCTCGCTGGCGAACGCTTCCTTGTCATGACGCATGATCAATCCATCTTTATGCAGATAGGCCAGTCGTGGCGTGTGATTTTGCATAACGGACAGGAGGTATGCCTGATCTTCGGCACGTCCGATGAATCCCGGCGTGAACGGGCGATATTTTCGCAACGCATCGACCCGAATGCCGGTGGTGCCTCCGGTGACATGCACCCGTTGCAGGCAGGTGGTGCGGCCGTCCAGCGGATCATTCCCGTAGCGGGTCATCATCTCCGCCTGCGTGGAAAGGGCCTGAGGTAGAGGGCTGAAGAAAATGTATTCGTCGGGATTTAAAGGACGTTTGGGAAAAGGCACATCGGGGGTAAACAGGGAGCGGTGGATGTCTTTTTCATTCACCAGGGCGCCAGCAATCATCCCCAGTTCCAGTGGCCGATTTTGGGCATCCCGGCCTTCGGCGCCCCAGAGGCCGGTGGCCAGATGTTCCAGGGCAGAAGCACCGGTTTCGCGCACCAGCACCTCCTGGGGAAACACCTGATCCAGATCGATCTTAAAAGTGGCCTGAATGTCCGGATGGATTAGAATTTGCCAGAGGGCGGCAATGGCCTTCAAAAAGCTGAAATGTCGACCATATTCACCGTCCACCCCGAATACCTGATGCAGGGCCTGCCGGGCATCCTGTTTTAAAAACGTTTCCGCGGCTGGAGCCAGAACCCGTTCGACGACCTCGCGGGTTTCCCGTTCGGAAAACACGTAAATGTCCAGATGGTTGAAAGGGCCTGCGCGACGCAATTCCTCCTGTAAATAAGGTACCGCAATGGGGTGCAGCCCCTCGTGGGTCACGGAAATGGAAAGGACGCAGGGAATCCGCTCATTCGCTCCCAGATTGCCCCGTCGGCATTCAAACGCCAGTGCCTCGTCCAGGCCTCGCAGGCCATAAATCACCTCGTTTTGATGAGGGGGTACGCCCACGGGTATGGGATGATCGTACCAGTACTTTTGATCCTCCCGGCAAGCCGCTTTGAGCCGGGATTTGAGATCCGCGTTCAGGGGAAGGGTATCGATGATGTTTTCCTGCATGGGAATGGTCAGGAGCACGTTTGCAGTAAACAGGAGTTGCCGGGCCGGGTGTTGAAGGGATTCTGGTGCCGGCCGGGTGACGGTGACCATGCGGCGCTGGCGGAGTTCCTGAATGCGAGCGTCCTCATTTCCACGGATGCCCACCCCTTCCGGGAAGAAAACCTCCCACAGGTGTTCGGCCAGGGCATCGGGAGAGGCCGATGGTCCCTGTTGGTGCAACCAGTCCCTTAAACGTTGGAATTTTCCGGCCAGATCGGTTTGATTTTGAAAGATCTCATTCAGCTCCTGCTCAATTTCTCGATACGCCCGTAAATAAAATCGGGCAATCGCTGCGTGTTTACCGGATTGGGCTTTATTTTCCAGCAGCCGCCTGGCTTCGGCAGCCCTTTCCGATTGACCGGAAAGCCACAGTAGAAAAGCGGCATTCAGCGCTTGCGCGGCGGTGTTATCGTCGAATCCGGCGGTCTGAAATTGTCGCGAGATATCCACCAACGGTAATGCGTGAGGGGTTGGGCCTGGTAAAATCAATGTCTGAATAATTTCCTGGAAGATTCGCTCCATGGGATTCCCTTGTGTTTGTTAACGCCAATATAATTCCAATGGTCGGCGCTTACCAAGGGGGATTTAACCCAAATAGTGCATTGAACCGTGAATGACACGAATGAACACAAATAAACCCGGATTATGCATAAAACAACGAATTACACGAATTAACATAAATAAAAATAACCTGTTGTGCGAATTAGACAACACAAACCGTTAAAACAGTTCTATAAATTATTGTTACTATAGGAGTTATCCACCCAGATAAATCTGGGTGTTAATGAGTGATAATTTCTATTAACTCCTGGCTTCGGCCAGGAGAAATGGATAACATAATCAATTGATGATTAACCGTTTTAACGGTTTTTCTAAATACCTGCTTTATCCTGAATTAGCACAACGGGTTACCATCATGTATTTTATCATGAAAAATGAATAAGCATTGGTTTTTCCTCGAAAATGCAGAGGTTTTTTATTGTGTTTTTACCTGGTGGAGGTTATTTTTGTGGTAGAATGGCCGGAGAGGGAGAATAGATATAAAAATAACCCGTTGTGCTAATAAAAAAGTAGATTGGCAATGGCATTATATTTCCTTATAATTGAGTTGATAAAGTTAACAAAAACAGGGAATAATGCCATGCACAATCTCCGTAATAAGTTCGACAAAATTTCAGCCATTGTCAAACAATTTTTAAAGAATCTTCTTGATCCGGACGGAAATTTACCCAGACGAAGCAAAAAACCGAAATTCTCCGATGTGGAAGTCATTGCCCTGAGTCTGCTTTCCGAGAGTCTGATGATTGACAGTGAAAACTGTTTATTCAAGTTGTTGCATAATAATTACAAAGAACAATTCCCTAACTTAATTGAACGCTCCCGCTTCAATCGCCGAAGAAAACAACTTCACCATTTAATCGAGAAATTTCGCATCCATATAGTGGAACAACTTGTGAAACATAAAAACTCTTTTCTCATTGATTCCATGCCTCTGCCAATCGTACGATTCTCTCGGGCAAAAAGAGCGCGAATCTGCAGAGAAGATTATCAAAGCGCACCCAGTTTCGGCTATTGTGCGGCTCACAATCAACCTTACTTTGGTTATAAACTTCATGGGGTTGCTACTGTAAACGGCGTTATGACTCATTTTGATCTCTCTAAAGCCCATGTCCATGATATTGAGTATTTTAAAGATATTCGCCATTATTACCCGAATTGTACTCTATTGGGAGATCGAGCTTACCTGAGCAATCCCTTGCAACTGGAATTATTTGAAGAGAATCGCCTGTTCTTGATTACTCCCATGCGAAGGAATCAGAAAAACTACCAAAAGCAACCGGCTG
>JAADJD010000051.1:68512-71651 GCA_013150955.1 Calditrichota bacterium | reverse complement strand
ATAGGTAAATCACCATTCACTTGGAGAGGTCTTTTGACATGAGAAAGAAAGAATAATTTAAATTGGTTACATATTGAACCAATTATCAACAAAAATATCTAACAAATTTTCATAGAAATTCCAATTTTTTATTAACTAAACAATAAATAACCGAATTGGGCGCCAGAAGCCATTCAATATGTTAAAGTCAGGTTCAATTAAAATGTGGGAGGAAAGACTATGAAGGTAAGGCAGATTTACCAGATCGTATTACTTTCGTTTTTTATTCCAATTGCTCTGGTTGCTACTGAAACTCGTGTTAGTAGCTTAGGCGGAACAGGTTATTTCATTAAAGATGAAACAAATATTTTCGTCTTTCCAGCCACAATAAACAATTATCCAAAATTATTTGTTGGGGAACTGCGATCTGGCCAATCTACAGATTTTAATTCATTTGGAGCACACTTTTCTACTGCCAATGGAATTTTTGCGATTTATCTGAATGTTCCAATCTTCCTAAACCTTCCTTCATTCAAAAGCATTGATCAGGTCTCGCTTAATCACAAATTGTCCTTCCTCTTCGGGACGCAGTTAGACAACATTAATTATGGTCTAAGGCTTTCTATAGCGTTTGACCGGTACAATTCTGGAGGTGATCCAGAAGAAAAAGAATCGGCACGCTATTTTGAGCTTGCTGCTGGAGTTTCGGGCATGAACGCAGATATCGGGGTTATGATTGAACTTCCAGGGATGAATTGGGAACTCGAAGGTGCCAAAGAAAGTTGGGGAGGGATTGCTTTCGGAATAAGCGGGAGGTACCAATATGACTTTACAGAAGATCTGCAATTTATTCCTGTTGGCCAATTCTATTTTGGACCCACCACTTCTAAAATTGATTATGGTGTCACCGGTGTACCCATACTTGAAACCAGCCACCGAGACTTACGTTTTGCAGTGGGTTTAGGCACACATTATAAAATCGATTCAAAAAATTTCTTTATTCTGGGAACGGAACTCTTAGGAATACAACAAAATAAATCCGGTGACGAAGATCTTGAAAACAAGGTTACAGTTCTAACTTTTCCTGCATTTTACGCGGGCGTAGAGCTTTCCTTAAAATCATGGTTAACTGCTCGTTTAGGAGCAGTACAAGTTTATCAAAAAGTCACAAAAACCCAAAAGATCGGTGGCACTTCAAATTCACAATCAACATTCCAAAGCGGTTTCAAAACCACACTCGGCCTAGGGATCCATTTCGGGGGATTCCGCATTGATCTCTCAATAAACGAATCTCTTTTATTTGATGGCCCCAACTTTGTCAGCGGGTCAAGCTTTCCTATTGCTAATAAAATTTCGCTTGTTTATGAAATGTAATTAACCAATGAAGAGGAGGTGTCCCATGAGAAAATATCAATACATATTGGGTTTAACACTTTTAACTCTAACTTTTTCAATTCTGGGTTGCGGTCAATCCGGTCTGTTAGATCCCTCTGGTGTGCTGGGTGGTGATGCGCTTGGTTATGGTAGGACCACTTCCGGCAGCGGAGAACTGGAAGGAGGTGGGTATAACGTTGCCGACTTACTGATTGGGAGTTGGGAACGCACCACTGATGTGGGTTACAATATAATCGTCACATTTTCTCGCAATGGTCAATACACAGTCGAAATAGAAATACAAGGATTCAAGGAAACAACTGAACGGGGAACATACCAGGTGGACATTTCTGCCATGGAAATTACTTTTAATCCGGAATATCCTGGAAACATTGACAGCTATACGGAACCCTTTTCCATAACAGATAATGGCAGGACCCTGTATTTAGGAAACTATCAATACAGCCGGATCTAAAAAAATAAACCGGTTCTCAGTAACAAAATTCCTACATCCTAATTTTATTTTGTGGCAAATTGAACAACATTCACAGGATGAAAATGTGGTATAATGTGCCACAACTTTTCAAAAAAGATTGGAAAAATCAATGAAAAAGTTATGGCATGTACTTTGTAGTACACACACGAAAAGAATCAATAAAATAATAATAGAGGTGCACAAAATGAAACATCTAAAACAAATTGGTGTGGTGATTTTCATTCTATTCCTATGGGTAATGGGATTATTTGCACAGGAAGGTCCAGCATGGTTACCCATGGGTGATTTGTATCAAGCTGAAAAAATTTGGACGTTTTTAGAAATTCCAAATACTTCAATAGTCTTAGCTGGAGGAAGATATGGTGGAGAGGGAATGGGTATTTGGAAGAGTACGGATGGTGGGCAAACCTGGTCATTAAAATTAAAGAAATATTATACAAAAGAAGGAGTCCGTCAATTGATTTTTGATGATAAAAAAAATATCATATTTGCGTGCATATCAAATATATCGCGTGACTATAAAGACCTACCTTGGAAATCACTTTGGTATTCTGATGATTTAGGTGAAACTTGGAATTACATTTATCATCCTACCAATTTGGGTGCACAAGCAGGAATCCACGGAATGGCATTAATCGATAACAAACTTTATGTTGCATTTGAAGAAAATAGAACTGAAAATGGCAATGATTGGTGGATATATTCCGCTATGCTATATCGCTTAGACATTTCAGATCATGATCCCGACAATTGGTACTGGGAATTCGTTATGCAATACCCGGATTTAAATTACATTATGCGTCTGACAGAAAATAATGGTAAACTGTATGTTTTTGGTAAAGATTATAATCGGGACGCCATCCGCATTTTTATTCACGATGTACAAATGTTAAACACATCTTCAGTTACATTAGGCACAATTTCCAAAATCGCATCACAGGTTCAATCATTAGAGAACCTCCAAGCCAAAAACGAAGAAATGCAGTCAGCACCTAAGCACTCTAAAAACGTTAGCCCCACAAATTGGAGATAGTTTTAAATTGGAGGCGATGGAATGAGGTGGGCTATTTTAGCCTTTACAATTATTTTAATAAATATAGCTTTTCCCCAATCTGTTCCAGAGTGGCGCGTTTTATCGAATCTTGCCGATGCAAGCTTTCTCAAGGATATAGTTCAATTGCCTTGGAATAAAAATATTATACTTGCATGTGGAGCTGACCGTGAGGGTACCTATTATGCCAGAATTTGGAAAAGCAGTGATAGGGGAAACAACTGGTCTTTCAATTTTCA
>JAADJD010000051.1:0-68507 GCA_013150955.1 Calditrichota bacterium | reverse complement strand
GACTATTTTACTGATTTTTCCATTGACCATAAAAAGTATCGAATCTGGGTTTCTGGAAAAATGAAAGATGGAAATCTGGATGATGGGTTATATTATTCCATAGATGATGGTAATAACTGGCATGGTGTTTCATACCCCACGAGTATAGACAGCATAGGTATGCCTTTTCATATATTAGTTCATAATTCTTACGTATATTATGGAGGAAATGAATCATCGGTCGGGTCGATAAAATTTTACCGGTTAAATACTACAAACGATGACCCTTCATTTTGGCAATGGGAATATATTTATACATTTAATGATGCTGATTTGATTGGAAAATTTTTTGTGGACGAAAATAATAATAAACTTTACTTATTCGTAAACAGTTTAAGTAACAATAATTCACGTCTTTATCAATATGACCTCGATAATAATGCCCTTTCTTTTATCAGCACTGTGGGATTAACACAAGTCTATGAGGTCGAGAAGTATAATACAACTTATTATATAATTGGGGATTCCTCAGGTATTGCTCGTGTATACAAATCCACAGATCTCATTAATTGGGTAAAGATTGGCGAATGGTCCCATTCATCAAATTACATTTTAGGTGAAGATGTTATCGTTTACAATGATACATTATATATAGGGTTGTGGGGTTATGACGATAAAGGATATTTAGTTTATAAATCCGCTGATGAAGGAGTAAATTGGATACCGGTCTATAGCCCCAAAGGCGCTGATGCAATTTACAAATTTGAGATCATTGACAACGAACTTTGGACCATAACGGGCTGGACCTATGGTGACATTTTTATAGCTACATGGAACGTTTCCTCTGGTGGAGAATACGTCTATGGTCCAACCTATGTTTTTTCTGCCAGACCCAAGGGGCCTGATGTTTATTTTTCAACCAATTATGATTATGGTGAAGTCTATAAAATAAGCTCTTCCCATGGTACACAAAAGTGGGCTACTTTCAGTGATGCTTCTGTCGCCTTCGACATTATTTGGGATGCAGACACTATTTACGTGGGTACAGATAGTAATAGTCCTATCAAAAAAAGCACAAATATGGGTAATAGCTGGAACGATGGGTTTAAACCCAATGGAGTCTCAGAAGTGTTAAGTTTCATGAAGCGTTCCGATGGTAAAATTTTCCTTGGTAGTGACTGGAAGGGCGATGTTTTCCTGTCTAATTGGCAATACAGTACTGGTGGTCAGTTCATATATGGTCCTACGTACGTATACCAGGCAAAAACCCATCAAAACAACGTTTACTTTTTAACCAACCATACCAATGGCGAAGTATATAAAATCGATGAAACGAACACCGCGTCAGTGTGGCAGAATTTTTCCGATGCTTCCCTTGCTACAGATATTGTCTGGGTTGATGATACAATCTTCGTTGCTTTGGACAGCCCTACCCTTCTGAAAAGAAGTGAGAACGGAGGACTCAGCTGGACAGATGTATTAAAACCGAAAGGCGCATCACATGTTCTTTCCATTCATCATCTAGGTGGAAAGGGGTTATTTATTGGCACAGAATGGTTTGGCGATGTATTTAAAGCAAACTATCGATTTCGGACCGGAGGAACAGAAATTTATGGTCCTACCTTTGTGTACGACGTCGATTTTTGCGGTACCGAAGGCTACATTTCTACCGATTACGACAACGGGGAAATCTGGAAAACGGAAGATGGTGGCCAAACGTGGAGCAATTTGACCCGATTTTATCAACCGTGGAGCAAAGTATATTCGCTGGTTGTTTTCGGTCAAAATATGTTTGCAGGTACAGACCATAATGGCGATGTCTATAAGTCAGAAGATGGTGGCCAAAATTGGGTAGCTACCGGAGACCTGGCAAATGCCTCTGATGTCTTAAGCCTTCTTTTAAGTACGGAATCCAAACGCAATAAGCTGTTTGCTGGAACAGCCTGGAACGGGGATGTGTTTTTAAGTGACACCGAAGTGATGACCCTGGATGCGCCAGCGTTGATTCCTGAACCGGCTTACACTGAAGGCACCAGTAATACCGTATACTGTCGCAACAATGGAAGCGATGGATACCAATTTGAAGCAGCAGTGGACTCCATGTTTTACACCGTTGTTGCTACAAGCCCTGTCATTACCGACACTTTTTACACTTTCACCAATCTACAAGATGGTGTCACATATTATTACCGGGTCTATGGCCGTAGCTGTGATTATTCCAGCCGTCCCTCAAAATTGACCTTTTCGACACAGGATGCTTTGCCCCCTGACTTTTTCGATGAATATCCAGAAAACCGAAAATGGCTCAACATAAATCAGCCAAAAATTATAGTCAAATATAAAGATGCGGGCATTGGACTGGATACATCTTCGGTTACATTAAAACTGGACGGTCAACCTGTACAACCGTTGCGTTTTACCGACACAACCATTGTCTATCTGATTTCATCTCCTCTCTCCGATGGCTGGCATACCGCAGAAATAAGCGGACAAGATTATTTCGGGCACGCATCTACATATAGATGGGAATTTGGGATCGACGTAAGCCCACCCGAACAGCCAAAGCTGATCGAGCCACTTAACAAAGCCATTTTTGCCAAGCAATCCATAACGTTTCGCTGGCAAAAAGTAAACGAAGCCCCATCGGGATTAAAATATTTTCTCCTGGAATATAGCCCGGACAGCCTTTTTTCGGAAGATGTGCAACAGGTTATTACGGTAGATACTGTATACGTTCGTACCTTACCGGATACGGTTTATTTTTGGCGAATTACGGCAATCGATTCGGCAGAAAATCGCAGCGTGAGTGAAGTTCGAAAGTTTGAAATCGATTCCAAAGCACCGAACACTCCCGATCTGGAATCCCCAACGAAAGGGATTTGGCTGGCCAAACAGGCGGTTCAATTTTTATGGACCAATGTTGAAAATACTTCTAATAGCATTGCGGGATGGGTACCAGCAACCACCCCACAGGAGAAAATGGTTCGACGACCATTGGAGACCAATCAATTCGGAAAAAATGCACCATCACCGTCTCCAGAAGAACCACTGGCGACACCTGTTTCTTATATAATCGAGGTTAAAACAGATACCGCATCCGTCATATACGATACTACCGAAACGAATCAATATCAGGATGTACTGGATGAAGGGCGATTTTACTGGCGAGTGATGGCGTTTGATGGCGCTGGGAACATCTCGCCCTGGTCAAATATTGATTCGTTCGGCGTGGATATTTCAACTCCCAATATCGACAGTGTCAGTGTTCTGGAAGACACCACCATGTATTTCGGTCCTTTTGTGGTACATGCGTATGCATCCGATAAAGTGAGTGGAGTAGACTCCGTATTCCTCTTTTTCCAATTCGATCAAACGGATTGGGATTCTAGTGCCATGCGGTGGAAAACGGACCATTTTGTGGGTGAGATTCCGGCGACCGATACTTCCGATCATAAAATAGCGTATTACGTAAAGGCCTGGGATTTTGCCAGAAACGTTGCGGTTAGCGACACTCACTTTTTCAGTGTTCGGGTCACCTCAATTAATTCTCCCGGCAATCGGATCCCCACACGTTTCGAAATCGTCCGGCTCTGGCCGAATCCAACGAATGGTAGTTTTATGATTCGGGTGGCCATACCAAAACCGTCTGACGTAAATATCACGATCTACAATATACTGGGTCAAAGGGTCTGGGTGAATCATCGCAAGTTCAATCCGGGTTATCACAACATTCAAATTCCGGCAGACTTTACCAGTGGACATTACTTCATCCAGGTCCAGACAGAAATGGAACGGGATGTGATTCGAGGAATTGTTGTCAAATAAACGAATCTCCCCTGCCACAATGCATCCACCGGGATTGCCCGCGATAATTCCGGTGGATGCGAAAAGGAAAATGCTTGCACCCCACGGCCCTGCTATGCCTCCAGGCCTGTTTCTTAGGCCTCCTACGCCAGGGGTCAATCCTGTTCAGGGATTGCCCCTGGTAAATTTGATCACAATACCATCTTGCTCGGCTAAAGGCCTCTTTTGGGCCTGAAGTACCCGGGGTAACCCATGTTCTCCCCGGGTACAATTATCCTGCACAGCAACTCAGGGCATGCACATCTTTGTAAAACGACAGAGCTGCCAGTTTAATGCCTTCCGATAACGTCAAATAAGGAAACAACATTTCTGAAAGCTGTTTCACGGTCCATTTTTCCATGATGGCCAGGGATAGCATCATGACCAACTCTCCGGCTTCTGGTGCCACGATACGAGCCCCCAGCAAACGATCCGTCTTTACATCCCGGACGAGCCGAATGAACCCACGGGTATCGCGAGCGGCCAGTGCACGGGGAACCTCCGATAGCGGCAGGGTCACCGATTGTGCCTCAAATTCCTCCTTTCTGGCACGGGTCTCGTCCATTCCCACGCCTGCTACCTGGGGATCGGTAAAAACCACCCAAGGGAGCGGATCGTACCGTCGAGGACGCCTTTCCGGGCTCAGCGCATTGATAGCCGCCAGCTTCCCCTCATATGCCGCAGTATACACGAACATGGGATCTCCAATAACATCCCCGGCGGCAAAAATATTGGGATCGTGTGTTTCCAGATAATCGTTCACCTGAATAAAATCGTTCTCATCCCGCTGTACCGCCGTGTTTTCCAAATTTAACGAATCGGTATTGGGGTGCCTTCCAGTGGCAATCCATAAGGATTTTGCCGTAATCTGCTGAACCTGTTTACCCACTTCCAGTTCCAGAGTAACCCGATCGCCTGCCTGTGTTACCGCATGCACGCGGGCCCCGGTAATTACCCGAATGCCTTCTTCCTGAAACTGGCGGGTAATTTCTTCGGCAATTTCTGGTTCCTCTGCCGGTAATATCCGGGGAAGCATTTCCACCACCGTGACCCGACTTCCCAGGCGAGCAAAAAGCTGGGCATTTTCCAGGCCGATAAAGTTGCCTCCAAGAATGATCAGCGACTCGGGAACATTCGACAACTGATAGGCAGTCTCGTTAGTCAAATATTTCACTTTATCCAGCCCTTTGATGTTGGGGATCCGGGTTCGGGCACCGGTGGCGATCAAAATCTTATCAGCGGTAAACCGCTGGCCATTAGCTTCCACCGTTCGGGCATCCACAAAACGCGCCCGCGCCTCTACCAGCTGAAAGTCGGGGGAATCCTTCAAAATATTCAGATATTTTGTCTGTCGCAGATTGGCAATCAACTGATTTTTTTGTTCAATTAACGCGGAAAAATCGGTTAACCGTCCCTGAGTGTGTATACCCGCAAAGCGCTGGGTTTGCGCCCGGTAAAGCCCTTCCGCTGCGCGAATCAACGTTTTGGAAGGCACACACCCCACATTCACACAGGTACCTCCAACGGGTAATCCCGCATTTATTACGGTAACCCGCGCACCCAGCTCGATGGCCTGAATGGCTGCACTGAATGCCGCCGATCCGCCCCCAATAATCAGAAAATGGGGTTTTGTTTGACAACAATCCATGATCATTCTCCCTGTTTGTCGGTTTGCGGTAACGTCAGAACGGAAGAGGGGAAACCTATCTCCGTTGTGGCTTGCTGAATCTCCTCGACGGTTATTTGCCGGGGATCAAACTGCACCCTCGCCCGTGGGGGATCCAGGGTTACTGCCACGTGGACAATTCCATCCCGAGACGTCAGACTTTTCTCCACGGCCACCACACAGGAGCTGCAGGTCATGTTTTGCAATTCCAGCGTCACCCATCGGGATGCGCTTGACACGGTCTGAGGTACGGACGTATGGAAACTGGAAATCCCATAGGGCAGCAACAACATTATGCCAATCAGGATTGTCACTACCCATAATATCCACCGATTCCGCCGTTGCACGCGCGGATCGGCACAGGGCTGGCCGGGTTCACAGGCATGATCGGGTGAACGCCCGTAAACCCGATAAAAAGCGTACCCCAGAAACAGAAGCGTCAATCCGATGAAAATGGGTCGATAAGGCTGCAGGGCAGTCAATTGGGTAGCCCATGCGCCCCCTACCCCTAACAACAATACCACGAAAGGCCCCAAACAACAAATGGACGCCACCACGGCCGAAAAGATCGCCCCGAGGATACCCCATCGAGTACCCCCGTCCTGTTTTGATGCTGCCATCATGTTACCTCCAGAATTTAACGGTCATAAGGGTTAAATGTCCCGTACCATACTACGGGGTTTCACAAAAAAATTCATCTTTTTCGATTTCACTGTAGATTGATTCCCCTGCCCGGATCGGCCTTGCCAATGCTTCAGAACTTTCAGCGGTTCACACCATTCGTTCGAAGAAAATTTTTTTCCTGTTGCGAATGGGCCTGATGGACGATATATTCATTTGAGCATTTGCTCAAATGTAGGAGAGTTGCATGGCGGTGGAAACAAAAGACATTTGCAGCGTTACGGTCGCGAATCTGGAAAAAGTGAAAGCGGTGCAGCATCAGCTGCCGGATGCGGAGACCATTCAGGCGCTGGCGGAAACGTTCAAGGCGCTTTCGGATCCCACGCGCATTCAGATTCTCATGGCGCTGGCCATCGAGGAGATGTGCGTTTGTGATCTGGCGACCCTGATCAACCTGTCGGTTTCGGCGGTGTCGCATCAGCTTCGGCTGTTGCGAAACTTAAAGCTGGTGAAATACCGGCGAGAAGGCAAGATGGCCTATTATTCTCTGGATGACGACCACATTGAAATGCTGATCCAACAGGCTCAGGAACACGTGAACGAACGAGCATAAATAATCATGCGTCCTAACTGGAAAAACATCGCTCGGGGGATTACCACCATCAGTGTTCTGGTGCTCTTTGCCCTGTACACCTTATCGGCGCAGGTATCTTTCCCCGATCTGGTGGTGTGTTTGGGCAGCGACGGTCACATGGCACTGGAGTCTCAGGAATCCTGGTTCCATTGCGAAATGAGCCTGGAAGTTTCTCACAAATCGCTGGTTGGTTTGCTGGAAAAACATCCGGCTTACTCCAGCGATTGCCTGGACATCCCCCTCTATCAGAATGCTGGATACCAATTCATCCTTGCAAAAAACAAGCTATTTCTTAACGGCATTCAGCAGGTGGTTCTGTATCCCATTCTGATGAATGCCCGATCCACACCAACCGTATGCTGTGAACATCCTTCCGATCACATAGCCAATCCAATTATTCAAACGGTTGAGACTACCGTTCTGCTTATTTGAACCTCCGGATTAAATTGACCCGCTTTAATTAAACCATTTGTTGAATACTCAACATCTGGATATTCAACAGAGTATCCTGTTGTTCGCTGAACGACAGCGGATGGGATAAATTTATACGGAGGAATCAGATGCGGAAATTGAGCATTTTTTCGCTATTGATGAGCACATGGATTTTTCTTAGCTGTGCCAGTTACCAAACAACGGTTCAACAACCAGAACCTGGCCCATTGCTTTCGCAGTACGTCCCGGCAGGGATTGCACATCAGCCGGTAGCTAAAGATACCCTGACCTTTGAAGAGCCAACGGGCACGCTGACGCTGAAACAGGCCCTGTCCCTGGCGTTGCTGAAAAATCCAGAATTGCAGGCATTTTCTTACGAAATCCGCACACGCGAGGCGCTGGCCCTGCAGGCCTCTCTGCTGCCCAATCCTGAACTGGACATCGAGGTCGAAAATTTTGCCGGAGGTAAAGGCGTGCAGGGATTTGAGGCAACCGAGACCACCTTCCAGATCAGCCAGCTCATCCTGCTGGCGGGCAAGCGCGCCAAGCGCACGCGTGCGGCCGTTCTGGAAGCCGATCTGGCTGCACAGGAATACGAAGTGATGCGCACCCTGATCTTTAAAGATGTGGTGCAGGCGTACGTGGCGGTGCTTGCAGCCCAGGAAAAAGTGGCGTTAAATCAGGAGCTGTTACGGATTGCCCAGGCCTTTGTGGAATCCATTGATCGGCGGGTGCGCGCGGGGAAAATTTCCCCGGCAGAAGCCGCCCGTGCCCGGGTAGCCCTTTCCAACACAGAACTGCAGCTGGAACAATCCCGCATTGAATTGGCGGCAGCCAAGCAGCAACTGGCAGCCACCTGGGGAAGCGACAGGCCTGCGTTTGACCGCGTTGTCGGCAAACTGGACACCATCACGGCAACACTGCCACCTCAGGAGGCGCTGGAGAAGCTCCTTTTGCAAAATCCCCTGATGGTTCGCCAGGCGCTGGCCATCAAACAGCGGCAGGCCACACTGGCTCTGGAACGGGCCAATCGCATTCCAGACGGTATTCTGAGCGCGGGAATTCGCCAGCTGAACGAAATCAACACCCGGGCATTTGTCATGGGACTATCCATCCCCTTAACCATTTTCGATCGCAACCAGGGAATGATTCAGGCGGCCCGGTACCAGGTGCTACAGGCCCGGCAACAGAAACGCGCTACCGAAATCCAGCTGAAATCGCAACTGGCGGAAAGCTACGCCCGCTTGAAAATTGCCCACAGCAACGTCCTGATTCTGCGAAACAAGATTCTCCCCCAGGCCCAAAAGGCCTTCGATACCATTCAGGAAGGCTACCTGATGGGGAAGTTTGATTTTCTGGATGTGCTGGACGCACAGCGAACGCTGTTCGAGGTGCGAGCCCGGTATCTGGATGCGCTGCAACAGTACCATGCATCTGTGGCGGAAGTGGAAACGCTCATCAATCAGCCGTTAACCGAGGTTTCGGTTGAATAACCGTTTGAACGCAGGAAAAAAACAAAATGAGGGAATAGAAACATGTTAAGTAACACACTGAAAAACCTGATCATCGTTCTGGGAATCGGAATCGGTTCCCTGCTTCTGATGAGTTGTGGGGAACAGAAGGCGGAACTGGCTACCCGTGCCGAGGCGGAAGAGGCGCATCACGATGAAGCCGAAGAAGCCCATGTGGAAGCGGTGACCCTTTCTCCGGAGGTCATGGAAGAGTTCGGCATCGAAGTAGGGACGGCTGGGCCCGGGAAGGTGGAAATCCACCTGGATTTAACCGGGGAGATCAAGATCGATCCCGATCGGCTGGCCCACATTATTCCACGATTCCCCGGAATTGTGAAAGAGGTGCGGAAGAAAATTGGTGACGAAGTGAAGAAAGGGGAAGTCCTGGCCGTCATTGAAAGTAACGAAAGCCTGGCCCCTTACGAAGTTAAATCGCTCATCGATGGGGTGATCATTGAAATGCACCTCACCCGGGGCGAGGTGATCAACGACAACACTCACGCCTTTATCGTGGCGGACCTGAGTTACGTCTGGGCTGATCTCACCGTATACCAGAAGGATCTGCCACGGGTCAAAATCGGTCAGAAGGCCATTATCTCGGCCAGTCCCGCACCGGTGACCGCAGAAGGGCGGATTTCCTACATCAGTCCCGTGGTGGACGAGGCCACCCGTACCGCCATTGCCCGTGTGGTGTTGCCTAATTACGACCGGCAATGGTTGCCGGGCATGTTCATCACCGCCAAGGTGATTGTGGACGTGATAAACGCCCCGGTGGTGGTGCCCAAAACGGCCATCGAGACCTATGAAGACCAAACGGTGGTGTTTGTGAAAACGGCAGAGGGCTTTGTGCCGCGACCGGTCGAACTGGGACGGGAAAACGATTTGTACGTGGAGGTGCTTTCTGGCCTGGAACCGGGTGAAGCCTACGTGACCAAAGGCGGTTTTACCCTGAAAGCGGAATTGATGAAAGAAGCCTTCAGCGGCGGACACGGCCATTAAACGGTTTCTTCGCTTTCCGTTAACTCATGCTTTTGCTAGATTCCATCGATGGGGGACAAACGCTCCCCTGTGCGACAATGGATTCGGTTGACTGTAAAAACGCGGTAAAAAACGAGGACAATCAACCATGAAAGGGATTATAAACTTTGTATTAAGAAACCGCCTGCTCATGCTTGTGCTGGGTGTATTGATCCTGGCAGGTGGGTTTTATAGCTATAAACAGCTTCCCATCGACGCATTTCCTGATGTATCGCCTTCTCTGGTACAGGTATTCACCGTAACTGAAGGGCTGGCGCCGGAGGAGATTGAAAAATACGTTACCTTCCCGGTGGAAGTGGCCATGAATGGATTGCCCAATCTGGAGCGGATTCGTTCCGTCAGCAACTTTGGGCTTTCGGTGGTAAATGTGTATTTCAAAGACGGCACCGACATTTACTTTGCCCGCCAGCTGGTCAATGAGCGGCTGCAGGAAGCACGGGAGCAAATCCCGGAGGGCTTCGGCGATCCCCAAATGGGGCCCATCTCCACCGGAATGGGATTGGTGCTATTTTACTACCTGGAAGATACCACCGGTCAGTATTCACTGACCGAATTACGCACCATTCAGGACTGGCTGATCAAGTACCAGCTGCAGACGGTGCCCGGTGTAACGGAAGTCCTGGGCATTGGTGGATGGGAAAAACAATACCATGTGGTGCTGGATCAAAACGCCCTGCTCCGCTACGATGTTACCGTCAACGAAGTCATTGAAAAAATTAAGGCCAACAACCTGAACGTGGGTGCCCAGTTCATCGAGAAAAATTCCGAAGAATTTATCGTGCGATCTGTGGGACTGGCATCCAGCATCGAAGATCTGGAAAACATCGTTATTAAATCGGACGATGGTACCCCCATTTACTTAAAGCAGCTGGCAGATATAAAAATTGGCGGTGCCATTCGACGGGGTGTGCAGACGCGAAACGGAGTGGAAGAAGTGGTGGCCGGGATGGTCATCAAACTATACGGCACCAATTCATCTACCGTGATTGGACGGGTGGAGGAAAAACTGAAGGAGATCAACAAGATTCTGCCACCCGGCGTGCGGATCGTTCCTTACTATCAACAAAAAACCCTGGTAGAAGCCGCGGTGAATACCGTGACCAGCGCGCTGCTTCAGGGAATTATGCTGGTGGTGTTCATCCTGATGATTTTCATGGGCTCCATCCGTCCCAGTCTGGTGGTAGCCATTTCCATTCCCTTCTCCATCTTGTTTGCCATTGTGGGAATGAAATATTTTGGCATTTCCATCAATTTGATGTCGTTTGGTGGCCTGGCCATTGCCATCGGGATGATGGTGGACGGCACCATCGTGATGGTCGAGAATGTGGATCGCATGCTTCGTCAGTCGGGCCGGGATGAACCGTTGATCCACGTGGTGGCCCGTGCCTGTCGGGAGGTGGCCCGTCCCATTCTGTTTGCCATCTCCATCATCATCGTGGTGTTTCTGCCGCTGTTCACCCTGCACGGCGTGGAAGGGAAAACCTTTCGACCGCTGGCATACACGGTGGCACTGGCCATGCTGGGTTCGCTGATCTTTGCCATGTTCCTGGCGCCGGTGCTGTCCAGCCTGCTGATGCGCCGGCCAAAGGAAACGGACAATCCCAAAACATCCACCAACATCTGGCTGGTGCGAAAATTGCAAAAAGCCTACCGGCCCATCATTACCTTTTTCGTAAAACGGCGGTTGCTGGCCGTTGCGCTGGCGGTGGTCTTGATGCTGATCGGTGCCATCGTCTTCCCCCAGCTGGGATCGGAATTCACCCCAACCCTGCAGGAAGGCACCATTGTGCTGCGATTGACCATGGCACCGTCCATCTCCCTGAAAGAAAGCACCCGCATCACCCAGATTGTGGAACGGCGGGTGATGAAAATCCCTGAAGTGACCGGCGTGGTGACCCGCATCGGACGCGGTGAGGTGGGCGCCCACACCGATCCCATCAACAGTGCCGAAATGTACATTTTATTAAAACCGCGCGAGGAATGGCGCACGGCAAAAACTCAGCAGGAACTGGAAAACGTTATCCGAAAAGAAGTGGGCGAAATTCCCGGCGTTCTGGCCAACTTCACTCAGCCCATTCAGATGACTGTGGATGAGCTGCTGGAAGGAGTACGCGCAGAACTGGCCATTAAACTTTTTGGGGACGATCTGGAAGTGTTGAAAGAAAAGGCCGATGAAATCGCCAAGGTAATTAGTGAAATTCCCGGTGCAGCAGACGTCCAGGCCGATCAGATCACGGGAACGCCCCAGCTCCTGATCAAAGTCGACCGGCATGCCATCGCACGTTATGGGATTAATGTGGAGGATGTTCAGCAGGTTATCCGGGCGGCGGTTGGCGGCGAGACCGCAGGACAAATCTTCGAAGGCGTCCGTCGATTCGACATCCTGGTGCGGTTCGCTCCGGAATTTCGCAGCACCCCCAAAGCCATCGGGGAAATCCTCATCGAGGCGCCCAATGGCATTCATGTTCCCCTGTCCCAGCTGGCGACCATCGAAGAAATTGTTGGCCCCCGCCAGATTACCCGCGAAAACAGCCAGCGGTTCATTACCATCCAGTGTAATGTGGTGGGTCGGGACATCGGTTCGTTTGTGGAAGAGGGGCAAAAAGCCATAGCGGAAAAGGTCGATCTTCCACCCGGCTACATGGTCACCTGGGGCGGGCAATTCCGGCTGCAGCAGGAGGCCAACAAGCGGTTGATGGTGGTCATTCCCATCACCCTGCTCATCGTCTTTTTGTTGCTCTTCTCCAGCTTCAATTCACTGAAAAACTCGTTTCTGATTCTGCTAAACATTCCGCTGGCACTGGTGGGTGGCGTGGTGGCATTGTGGATTTCGGGACAGAACCTGTCCGTGCCATCATCGGTGGGATTCATCGCTCTGTTTGGTATTGCACTGGAAAACGGCATGGTGCTGGTCACCTATCTGAATCAGTTATTAAAAGATGGCGTTCCCATGGACGAGGCCTCGGTACAGGGTGCCATGCTGCGTTTGCGTCCGGTGCTGATGACCGCCATCACCACGGCGCTGGGATTGATTCCCCTGCTGCTTTCCCACGGCGTGGGCAGCGAAGTGCAGCGCCCGCTGGCAACGGTGGTGATTGGCGGACTCATCACATCCACCCTGCTGACGCTGCTGGTCATTCCGGCCATTTACAAATGGTTCGCCATCAACATCGAAAGTGAACGTCAGCTGGATTGATGTGAAAATAAAAACGAAAATTTCGGGAGATCATCATGAAACACATCATTGCCTATATAAAACCGCACAAACTCAGTCCGGTAACCCTGGCGCTTCAAAAGATCGAAAACCTTCCAGGGATGACCGTGCTGGAAGTGAAAGGATTTGGTCGTTGCGCAGAAAAGAAAGCCTCGCTGGAAGATCAGCTCTATGATTTTGTCCCCCATATTAAGATCGAGATTTTCTGTCCCGACAACATGGTGGACGAGCTGGTGTCCACCATCGAACGGGAAGCACATACCGGCCTGAAAGGCGATGGCAAAATTTACGTGTGCGATGCCGAACAGGCGGTACGCATCAGCACCGGCGAACGGGGAGACGCCGCCGTGTAAATACCGGTGCCCGTTTTCCCCGGCGGTGGGAAAGCGGGCATTATGATTGGCGGATTCATATGCGACCGACAAAGCGTGGTTGGAATACGCCTGGGTGTCCAACCGTGACAGAATGAGATAAAACGCAGGTGGGCATCGGTCAACAAACGACAGGGATCCATGGGAATACAAAAATTTATTTTTGTTGAGGTGGGTCGTGGAACCTGTGAAGAAAGAGTTGACTCCAGATGAACCGGGTAGCCAGCAAACGAAAAAAATATTTTGAAACCTCGAGTCAATTTGAGAAATTGCATTTGCGGGATTACTTCAGCGGCCACGGATGATGCTTCATCCCATGCCGCCCGCCAGCTGCTGACCTGCACTGGCACATCCCGCAAGGCAGGGCACCATCGTAAAACGATGGCCGATTGACAAAATCGAGTAAAACAAAAAAAGGAGACTCCGGGTTATGACCACGACCACCAAGATTCTGTTAATGCTTGGAGCCATATTTTTCCTTTTTGCTGGCTACCTGTTTGTTCAGCAGCTGGGGCCACCTTCCCATCCACACGAACATCCCGATGAGGAGACGGCGGAAGAGGCAGAATCTCCGCAAAGCGAACTGGAAAAGCGCATCATTGATCTGCGCACCCGACTGCAAATGGATCCCCAGGATTTTAACCTGCTCATGGCCTTGGGACATGCCTATCTGGAAGCCCGCAAGTTTGACAACGCCGCCGAAATCTTCGAACTGGCGATCATCGTCAATCCCCAATCGGCGGAGGCGCTGGTGGATCTGGGCATTGCCCTGCGCGAAGGGAACAATCCCCTGGAAGGCAAAGCCAAGCTGGAAGAAGCGGTACAGAAGTTCCCCACCTACGCCGATGGCTGGCTACAGCTGGGGGTGACCTACCGCTATTTCCTGAAAAACAATCAAGAAGCTCTCCGGTGTTTTGAGGAATTTCTTAAACTGCAAAAGACCGGCAGCATCGTGTCCCAGATCCGCGAGGAAGTGGCCAGAATAAAGGCCGAGCTGAATCAATAAAATTAGACGCCAGGGCCGGGACGTGCGTGAACCGTCTGAAAGGAGGTGAGTATCATCCTTTCTGATGACCATCAAACGGTAGAAGATGCCATGGAAAAGAAACTCCAAATCGAATTGCCGCTGTTGCTTCCGCATATTGAAGACGAACGGGATCAGTGCGTACAGCGGCTGATTGAGCGACTGGAAATCAAACGGGGCGTGGAGCAGGTTCACATCGATCGCAAAGATGGGGAGGCGGTTCTCTGCCTGCATTACGATCCCAACCTGACCACCATCGAACAGCTCCGGCGACTGGCCAAGCAGGCCGGCGTCGAGATCAGCCGCCAGTTCAATCACGAAACGCTTCACATAACCGGGATGGATTGTGCGGACTGCGCCCTGAGCATCGAGCACATTCTGCAGCGCAAGCCGGGTGTGATTGCGGTGACGGTCAACTACGCGGCCGAAAAAATGCGGATCGAATACGACACTCGAAAGATTTCTCAGCGGCAGATACGGGCGTTTGTGCGGGAGCTGGGATACGGCATCGAAGAGGAACGGCAGGAATCCTGGCTGAAGCGCAATATCGAATTGGTACTGTCTCTTCTATCCGGACTGTTCCTGGGTCTGGGTTTTGCCGGGGAGAAGATTGGCTTTTTACCTCATCAGGCGTCCATCCTCTTGTACGTTCTGGCCTATCTGACCGGTGGGTACGAAGCCACCCGTCACGGGGTGCGAGCCGCTCTAAAGCTGCGCTTCGACATCGACTTTTTAATGGTCGTTGCCGCCGTGGGTGCAGCCATCCTGGGAGAATGGGCAGAAGGAGCGTTGCTGCTGTTTCTGTTCAGTCTGGGACACTCCCTGGAACATTTTGCCATGGATCGGGCGCGGAATGCCATTCGGGCACTGGCCCAAATTGCACCCCGGACTGCACGCGTCCAGCGGGATGGTCAGGAAATTGAAGTGCCGGTGGAAGAGCTTCAGCGGGGGGACGTGGTCATTGTGCGTCCTGGGGAACGCATCCCCATCGACGGGAAGATTATTGAAGGGCATTCCAGCATCGATGAAAGTCCCATCACCGGAGAAAGTGTGCCAGTGGATAAGGGCGAAGGGGCCGATGTTTTCGCCGGAACCATCAATGGCGAAAGCGCCCTGAAAGTGGAGGTAACCCGCCTGGCCAGGGACACCACCCTGGCGCGCGTGATTCAGATGGTTGAGGAAGCCCAGACGCAAAAATCACCCACCCAATTGTTCACCGAAAAGTTCGAACGGGTATTTGTACCCATCGTCCTGGGGGGTGTGGTGATCATGATCTTTTTCCCCCCACTGGTGGGATGGCTGGACTGGGGCAGTGCCTTCCTGCGGGCGATGACCATCCTGGTGGCTGCATCTCCCTGTGCCCTGGCCATCGCCACGCCATCGGCCATTTTATCGGGGATTGCCCGTGCGGCACATACGGGCGTGCTGATCAAGGGAGGAGTGCATCTGGAAAATCTGGGTGCCCTGCACGCCATTGCCTTCGATAAAACCGGTACCATCACCATTGGGCGACCCGAAGTGGTCAAGGTCATTCCCTTAAACCAGACCGATCGGCAGGAACTGATGCGCATTGCCGCTGCGGTGGAAAGCCGTTCGCAGCATCCGCTGGCCAGAGCCATCTTGCGCAAAGCCCAGGCAATGAATCTATCGTTTCCGGAGGCCGAAGCGGTACAGATCGTGTCCGGGCGGGGATTGATTGGCAAAATCGATGGCCAGACGGTGGAGATTGGCAATCAGCGCCTGTTTGAGGAGTCCGGTCAAAGCCTGCCGGAGGATCTTGCTCGCCAGAACCAGGAGTTACAGTCCAACGGCTACACCACCATGCTGGTGCGCCGGAACGGGACGTTTGTGGGGATCATTGCCCTGGCTGACCAGCCTCGACCGGATGCCGCACCCACTTTAAAAACCCTGCGCAAGCTGGGCATACAGCAGCTCATCATGTTAACCGGTGATAATCTCCAGGTGGCCATGGCCATTGCTCGACGGGTGGGCATCACCGAATTTCAGGCCGGCCTGCTGCCCCAGGACAAGGTGACGGCCATTCGGAACCTGATTCAAAAATATCACAAAGTGGCCATGGTGGGCGACGGAGTGAACGATGCCCCCGCTCTTGCGAATGCCACCGTGGGCATCGCCATGGGTGCCAGTGGCTCCGATGTGGCGCTGGAAACGGCCGACATCGCGTTAATGGCAGACGACCTGAGCAAGCTGCCGTTTGCGGTAGCGTTGAGCCGCCAGACCCGACGAATCATCCAGCAGAACCTGGCCGTCTCGCTGGGAGTGATTTTTTTCCTGATCATCGCCACCCTGTTTGGATACGCCAGCATCGGCGTGGCCATTCTGTTCCACGAGGGTTCCACCCTGGTGGTAGTTGCCAATGCCCTGCGCCTGCTGAACTTTAAACTGAAGGGTGATTAGGAGAATGGGGAGTTGATTTGATTTCGGATTGCGAATTTCGGATTTCGGATTTGAGGGGATGAGAGGCATTTCCGATAGCGTTGCCATGGATTGATGTTGTTTTTCCCTTTCGGGGCGGATGAATGCGCCGGGATTACGGTGGAAGCAATTTGCCCGAAGGGCAAAAAGAGGTTAGCCCCACGCATCGCGTGGGGGAAACATCACATGTGGGATTTCGGATTTCGGATGTCGAATTGCGGATTTGGGATGTTGGGGGCTCAGGGTGTTGCCATGGGTTTATGGTGTTTCGCGCTTTCGGGGCGGGATGAATGCGCCGGGATTACGGTGGAAGCAATTTGCCCGAAGGGCAAAAAGAGGTTAGCCCCACGCATCGCGTGGGGTCGACTATCACGTCACCACTATCATACCCTCTGTTGCCTGTAGGGCAACAATAATCTGGGGAGACCAATTTGCCGATGGATGCCAAATGTTGGATTTCGGATTTCGGATTTCGAATGTCGGATTTTGGATTTGGGATGTTGGTCAGGAACTGCGGCTCATGTAACGTGTTAACTGACGAATGCACACAAATTAGCACCAATTATTACCAATCCTTTGAAACCGAGCGTTCCGTAACTAAAACGAACGAATGCTTGAACATAATTTTTACCTGCAACCACGAATCACACGAATGAATTCGAATAACATCAGCAAAATAGCGAATATATCCGGGAAAACATTTTCATCCAGATAGAATCCAGTGCATTCTATTATTTTTATCGTGTAATTCGTGATTCTAACGCACAATCAGGGTTCAAAAAATCACTTGCCATTCATGTTTACTGACTATATATTATATGCATAATTACGCAACTAAGCAAGTGAGGTTATGATGAATGTGTCATCCGCGGCAACCCTATTCAAAGCCCTGAGCGATGAAACGCGCATTCGCATGTTGCACCTGCTGGCCAGATCCGGCGAAGAGCTTTGCGTTTGCGAACTCACCGACGCCCTGGAAGTATCCCAGTACAATATCTCTCGCCATCTGAAAGTGCTGGTACAGGCAGGATTGCTGGATCGCCAGAAAATCGGACGCTGGGTGTATTTTCGGTTACCGGAATCCAGATCTCCTTTTCTGGAGGCCATACTGCAGGCCATTGCTTCCCTGGATACGGATATCACCCAACGTGACCTGGCCGAGCTCGAGAAACGCCTGCAACTGCGAACAAACGGTCGCTGTACCATCGGGATTCAGAAAACCCATTTGTTAGGCAGAAAATGAAGCGCAACCCATCGATCTCCCGGACACTTTCCCTGCGAGTGGCGAATCTGGATTGCGAGCACGAGGCGGCCATTCTGCAGAAAAAACTGCAATCCTTAAGGGGCATCCAGCAGCTGCGTATTTTCCCGGCCACGGCGCGGGTGGACATCACCTACGATCCGGCATTATTGGACGAATCCATCATCCGCAAAAAATTAGATCAGCTGGGATTTCCGCCGTTGAGCGGGAGCGGCATTCCCTCTCCACCGCCGCCCTGGAAAAATCGCAAAGTGGTGTTTTCCGTTTGTGCGGGCATCCTGCTGCTTGCAGGCTGGATTTCGGGAAGCCGGCTGGGGACGTCCTTTTCCTTGGGCCTTTACCTGATGGCCATGGTTATTGGCGGTTACTATTTTGTCCGCGAAGCGGTGGAGAAGCTTCTTTACCAGAAAGAAGTGGGCATTGAATTATTGATGGCGCTGGCGGCGCTGGCCGCTACCCTGCTGGGTCAACCGGCCGAGGGAGCACTGCTGGTGTTTCTGTACTCCATCTCGGAAGCGGCGGAAGGCTACACGGAGGAAAAAACCCGCTCCGCCATCAAGGCGTTGATGAAACTGGCTCCCCGCACTGCTGTGGTGAAACGGGATGGCCAGGAGCAGGAAATTCCAGCAGAGGCCATCCAGGTGGGCGACGTTTTCATTGTCAAACCCGGACAAACGGTGCCCACCGATGGAATCGTCATTGCCGGGCAATCCAGCGTGGACGAATCCCCCATTACCGGGGAAAGCCTGCCAGTGGAGAAATCGCCGGGAGACCGGGTATTAGCCGGCAGTCTGAACCAGCAGGGGATGCTGGAAATCCGGGCCACTCATACCTTCGCCCAAAACACCCTCTCCCGTATCATTCAAATGGTGGAAGCTGCCCAGGAACGTAAAGGCAACAGCCAGCGGTTCATTGAACGATTTGGCCGCTGGTACAGTCCGGCCGTATTGCTGATCGCATTTTTCATAGCCGCTCTGCCCCCTCTTTTGCTCTCTGCCGACTGGTCAACCTGGGCCCTTCGCGCGACGGTCTTCCTGGTGGCGGCGGCTCCCTGTGCCCTGGTCATTTCCATTCCCATCACCATGGTGGCTACCCTGGGCACCGCGGCCCGGCATGGCGTTTTAATCAAAGGGGGTATTTTTGTGGAAGAACTGGCCAGGGTCAACGTGGTGGCTCTGGACAAGACCGGTACCCTGACCCGCGGGCAGCCTGTGGTCACAACCATCCAGGTCTTTGATGGCCGGTTGGGCGATCGGGAGCTTCTTCAACTGGCGGCCGGCATCGAAAGCGGGAGCGAACATCCCCTGGCCAGAGCCATTGTTGCTGCAGCAAAACAACAGGATCTCACCATTCCGCAGCCGCAGCAATTCCGAGCCTATCCAGGAGCCGGCGCCCGTGCAGTGGTAAACGATACGCCCTATTATATTGGCAGCCCAACATTTTTCCAACAACAGCAGATCCCTCTGGATCGGACAATTCAAGCGGTGGTTGAGGCGCATCAGCAACAGGGAGAGACGGTGGTGCTGGTGGGCACCGCCACCCAAATTCTCGGCTGCATTGGACTGAAAGATCGGGTTCGAAGCAATGCCCGCACAGCCATTCAGGAATTGCACCGGCTGGGGATTCAACAGGTTGTCATGTTAACCGGGGATCATGAACGCACCGCCAAAGCGATTGCACGGGAGCTGGGGATTGATCGGGTGTTTGCGGGATTGTCTCCCGAGGACAAATGCCGGTTGGTGCGGCAACTGCGCCACGAATCGGGACACCTGGTAATGGTAGGCGATGGCATCAACGATGCACCGGCGCTGGCGGAGGCTAATGTGGGCGTGGCCATGGGCGCTGCCGGCACCGATGTGGCCATGGAAACCGCAGACGTGGTGCTGATGGCCGATGATCTGCAAAAACTGGTCTACACCCTGCAACTCGCCCGTCGCCATCAACGGGTTGTTCGGCAAAATTTAATCCTCTCTTCGCTGGTGATTGCGGCTCTGGTGGTGGGGGCGGTTACCGGAGCATTCCATTTGCCCGTGGCCGTGCTGGGGCACGAACTCAGTGAACTGGCCGTCATTGCCAGCGGTCTACGCATGCTTCGGGGATAGTGTTCAATCCGAATGATGCAATAGCCCACGAATGACACGAATAAACCCAAATAATGCGTTGAACCACGAATCACGCGAATGAATTCGAAAAAAATCGACAAAATAGCGAATATATCCGGAAAAATATTTTCATCCAGATAGAATCCAGTGCATTTTATTATTTTTATTGGTGTTTATTCGTGTAATTCGTAGGCTAAGGCATAATCTGGGTTAATTCGTGCAATTCGTGAACGAATTCATAATAGGAATTAAACCCAGATAATGCATTAAACCGCGAATCACGCGAATGAATCAAAAAATTTCAATAAAATCACGAATAAACATCGAAGCGAATTTTCATACAGATCTGAACCAATGGATTTTATTGTTTTTATTTGTGTTAATTCGTGCAATTCGTGGTCTAAAGCATAATTTGGGTTAAAATCCATCTGATTCTATTTGGATGAAAATGGGTTTTGTGTCATTGTTTTTGATGACATTTTCAGGATAAGTCCGCGGGATTCGCGGTTGTATGTAAAAAATTGGGTTTACGCATTCGTTCGTTTTAGATCAGGAGCGCTCGTTTTCAAGGGATTGGTAATGATTGGTGCCCATTTGTGTTTGTGTGCATTCGTCAGTTAACACGTTACATGAGCCGCAGTTCCTGACCAACATCCCAAATCCAAAATCCGACATTCGAAATCCGAAATCGGAAATCCGTAATCCGCAATCCCACATGTGATGTTTCCCCCACGCGATGCGTGGGGCTAACCTCTTTTTGCCCTTCGGGCAAATGGTTTCCCACTGAAATTCCGGCACATTCATCCGCCCCGAAAGCGCGAAACAACATCAACCCATAGCAACACCCCGAGAAATCCCCAAATCCTCCCCAAATCCGAAATTCGAAATCCGAAATCCGAAATCCGAAATCCCAACACCCCCGCCGCCTGTGTAGACTATTCTACAGGCTCACCCCGCCTCTGTGGAATATCCCAACAAAATAATGGATCCCCTGGAGCGGATTCCCCCAAAAACGCGGCTATTCCTTCACACTTCGCAAAGAAGATTTACTGGCACAAATATTGAAATACAATCCGGCTTTAAATCTGTCAAAGGAAAAAAGGAGTAATTGCGTATTAAAAGGCCACCCCTTACGGTGTCGGCGGGACTTCCCCGGATACATTCGGCCATGGGGCGTGCTCCATATTTCCTATTTAAGTCCATTGACTACAAAAATTTGCATCGCAAAGTTAAAATCCGTAATTTGAATCAAATTCATCACTTTCCATAGGAGGAATAGTTTATGAATCGACGCGATTTTCTAAAAACCACCACGGTGTTATCGGCGGCCATGCTGATGCCCAATTATCTTCTCAGCAAAGAAGTCCGGGCCGCCAACACACAACGGTTCCCCACACCACTGGAACCCCGAATGGACGGCGACGTGAAGGAATTCCACCTGTTCATTGACATTTTTCAGCACGAGGTAGTTCCGGGTTTTCGGTTTCACACGCTGGCGTTCAACAATCAAATTCCCGGCCCGGAGATTCGGGTGAAACAGGGAGACAAGGTTCGGGTGATTTTTAAAAACAAGACCGAACTGAACCACACCATTCACTGGCACGGCCTGCACGTTCCCTGGCGGATGGATGGGGTTCCCTACGTAACCCAGATGCCCGTCATGCCCGGTCAGGAATTTGTGTACGAGTTTGTGGCCGAACCGTACGGCACCCATTTTTACCACTGCCACTGGGGCACCTTGCTACACATGCAGTCCGGAATGTACGGAAGCTTTATCATCGAAAACGACGATGATCCCATCCGAAAAAAGTTTCCCTACGAAAGGGAATACACCCTGATTTACTCCGCACACGACAGCAACTTCATCCGCAACGAATTGAACGCCATGCTGGAGCGCATGAAGGAACGCATGTACCTGATGAAAACCGGTCGTTTCGACAAGAAACGATTTGCCGTGTTCAACACCAAAGAAGAATTCGTCAAAGCGGTGGAGGAAGGCTACCTGCCGCCATACGTGGTGAGTCGCCGTTCGCGATCCGATCTGCCTCAGCCCAACTGGTTTACCGTGAATGGAAAATCATATCCCATGACGCCCAACCTGTACATTCGCACCGGGGAAACCATTCGCGTGCGCCTGATTAACGCCGGGCAACTGGAATATTTCCTGCACCTTCACGGGCATGACTTCTGGCTGGTAGCGGACGACGGGCTGCCCATTCCACAACCCTGGCAAATGAACACCATGCGATTGAGTCCGGGGAAAACTGCGGATATCATCATCGAAGGAAAAAACCGGGGCATCTGGACATTCCACGATCATGACACCTCGCGGGTTACCAATAACGGTCTGTATCCCGGCGGTAATTTGCTGGCCCTGGTTTACGAAGACCTCCCCGTCGAAGAAACCGAACTGAACATGATGGCGAAAAAGATGGGCCTGACCAATCTTCCCAACGTGGCCCTGGATGAGTAACGTGTAACCATGAATAATCAGGAGAAAGAAAAATGCGTTTGAAAAAACAGATGCACCTGCTGGTGCTGTTCGTGATGTTAAGTGTGTGGGCAGGGGCCTCCGCCCAGGTGGATCCGGAAATTCAGCTGGGTGCCAGGGGCGTGGTGTCGTTTAACACGGACATTCTGGCCCACAAGACCACCACTGCGGTGAACGATTTTTCGGATACGGGACTGCTCACCGGTTTTCGGCAGAAGCTGTACAACAAATTCCGCGGTCAACTGGTGATTGGATTCCAATTCCCGGATGCGGAATCGGATCTGGGACAGCTGTTTTTCCACCAGACGTTTATTCTGCTGGAGGATCAGTCTAACATTATTAAATTGGGGCGATCGCGCGTGCGCAGCGCCATGATTGAATTCCCCACCCTGCGCGACGACGATGCGCTGGAATTCACCGACGTGCTTAATCCCTTCTCCTCGGGAGAAAACACGGAAGATCACCAATACGGAAACGTCCTGGAATACGCGCATATTTTTAACCAGCGCGTCTGGTTGCGTATCCACGGAGAACATTTTACGGAGACGCCGCAACCACCCGCCACTGCGGAAACCGATTTCAGTTTAAACGCCATTGGATTTTCGCTGCAATACCGGGTACCCCCCACCCAGCTCTGGAATCGCCCGCTTATTCAACAGGTGGGTATCGGATTCAACAATTTTTTAACCGATCGGCCGGGCTACCGGAGTCGCTGGGATCGTGCCCTGAAGAACGTGACCACCTCTTTCGTTATAAACCTGAAGCCCGATCCCATTCATTTCGTGGATTTTCGCGCGCAGGCGATTTACAATGTCGGTTTCGAAGAAGTCAAACAGGTGACCGACTTCTTCACGTTGACGCGGGCACGGGCACTGGCCACGTTTGCTTCTTTCCGTTACCTGTTGCGCAAACTGGAACGTCCGGCACTCCAGGTGGCCCTTTCCGCCGGCTACAAAACCTTTCCCGATCTGCAAAACAAAACGGATCAATTTCAGCTGGTGGCCAATCTGTTTTACCGGCTGGGAGACAATTTCGATGCGGTGGCTCAGGTGCAATTTCGCCAATTCAACGGCGATCTTCGGGCACTGTACGGCGAAAGCGATACCCGCATTCAGTTTGGATTTGTCTATTCCATCGATCAGTCCTGGAACAATCAGTTTGATGATCGCGAATCCCTGCTCAATCTGGAACACGGGTACATCCCGTAACATCCGCCAGCACCTGGCACGCTTGTGGAAAACCATCCATGGCCTCCGGATCGGGAGCCGGGGCCATGGATGACAATCGAGGAAGGAAGGACGAACCCTCCCGTTTGAAGCACATTAAGCCGAAGCCAGTTCCTGCTTCCTGAATCGCTTGCGTTCGTGAGGATCCAGATGGAGCTTACGCAGGCGGATGGATTGCGGGGTCACTTCCACCAGTTCATCATCATTGATGAATTCCAGTGCCTCTTCCAGGGAGAGTTCAACTGCCGGGGCAATGCGCACCGCCCGATCGCTTCCCGCGGCGCGCATGTTGGTCAGCTTTTTTTCTCGCTGCACGTTAACTTCCAGATCCCCCTCTTTCACATGTTCTCCCACAATCTGCCCCTGGTACACCACCTCGCTGGGCTTCACAAAAAATCTCCCGCGATCCTGCAGTGCGTCGATGGCATAAGCGGTGGCCGGGCCGGTACCCATGGAAACCAGCACCCCGCTTTGCCGCTGCGCAATCGATCCCTTAAAATATTCGTACTGATAAAACCGATGGTGCATGACCGCCTCGCCGGATGTCACCGTCAGCAAACGAGTACGCAACCCTTTCAGGCCACGGGTGGGGATGTGAAATTCCAGGCGGGTCAGGTTGCCCTTTTGTTCCATCCGAACCATCTCCCCCCGCCGCTGGCCCACCATTTCAATCACCTTACCGGCATGATCGTGCGGGACTTCTACCACCAGAATTTCCACCGGCTCCATTTTTCGTCCCCCAACTTCGCGGTAGATGACCCGCGGTTGTCCCACCTGCAGTTCATACCCTTCTCGCCGCATGTTTTCAATTAAAATCGACAGGTGCAACAGGCCACGGCCAGACACCTTAAACCGATCGGGAGAACCGGTTTCTTCCACCCGCAATGCCACATTGTGTTGTAACTCCTTAAACAACCGTTCCCGCAGCTGGCGACTGGTCACGTATCTACCTTCCCGGCCGTAAAAGGGGGAGTTGTTGGTCATAAACGTCATACTAATGGTGGGTTCGTCCACGGTGAGAATGGGAAGCGGTTCGGGATGTTCCGCATCGCAAACCGTATCCCCAATGTGAATGTCCTCGGCGCCAACCAGTGCGCACAGATCCCCGCAGGCCACACTCGCCACCTCCCGCCGTTCCAGGCCTTCAAATACAAACAATTGCTTTACCGTAAAGGGCTGAACGGTTCCCTCGCGGGTGATCACCACCAGGCGATCCGCCCGCTTCAAATTTCCGCGGAACACCCGACCGATGCCAATTCGACCCTGATAATCATTGTAATCCAGCGTGGTAATCTGCATCTGCGTGGGGCCGCTTTTCTGTTCCGGTGGCGGAATCCGTTCTACAATGGTCTGAAACAGCGGTTGCAAATCCTGTGGACTGTCATCCAGCGAAAGAACGGCCCATCCCTGTCGGCCGCTGGCATACAGCACCGGAAACTCCAGCTGCTGATCATCCGCATCCAGCTCAATGAACAGATCGTAGACTTCGTTCAAGACCTCCCGGGGACGACTGTCTTCACGATCGACTTTATTCAATACCACCACCGGGTACAATCCCAGCTGCAACGCTTTCTGCAAAACGAAGCGGGTCTGCGGCATGGGCCCCTCGAAGGCATCCACCAGCAACAGCACCCCATCAGCCATCTTCAACACCCGCTCCACCTCACCGCCAAAATCGGAATGTCCCGGTGTATCAATTAGATTTATCTTTACATCCACGTAAAACACACTGATATTCTTTGAAAAGATGGTAATCCCCCGCTCGCGCTCCAGATCGTCCGAATCCAGAATGCGCTCCTCCACCACCTGATGGCTTTTTAACACATTGCTCTGCTTCAGCAACTGATCCACCAGGGTAGTTTTGCCATGATCCACGTGAGCGATAATGGCCACATTTCGAATCGCGTGCACAGCTTCTCCTTATCTTTCATTTAAACCCGCAGAAGTACGGGAAAATTTGTTCGCAATGCAAGGGAAAGAATTTTTCGACGGCCACCAAATGGAGTGCACCCATCCCGTAACACAACCTGATGGCTTCCGGAAAACCTCTCCAGTCATCAGCGTTTTGTCCGCAAATCCCCCAAAGCGGTTGCCGTTCCTATTCAAGCCCATTCACCGGGCATTTCTGGTTAATCCACACTTGGATTCCCACCTCTGTTGCCGTTTTTTTCACTTACCATTTCGAAATTTTCCCCGAACCGCGTAAATTCTTACTTATCGAAGAAACCAAAAAGAAGGTGGAGCCAACATGAAACGAATGGGTCTATTCGCACTGTTGCTTCTGGGAATTCTGGGTTGTCAATCGCAAAAGGACATTCGTCCAGAAGCCCAGGCGTTCATTGATGAGTACACGGAGAAATTCCAGAAATTATATTACGCGGCGGCACAGGCGGAATGGAAATCGAACACCATGATCATCGAGGGCGATTCCACAAATGCCATTGCCACCCGTAAGGCCAACGAAGCGCTGGCCGCTTTCACCGGTAGTGTGGAAAACATTCAGAAAATTCAACAATTTCTTAAACACAGGAATCAGCTGACCCCGCTTCAGGTGCGCCAGCTGGAAGCCATGCTGTACATGGCAGCCAACAACCCTCAGACCGTTCCCGAAGTGGTGAAGGCACGCATCAAAGCAGAAACGGAACAGACCGAAAAACTGTTCGGGTTTGATTTTAAAATCGATGGCCAGTCGGTGACCACCAACGAAATTGACGAAATACTGCGCACCGAAAACAACCTGGAAAAGCGCCTGAAGGCCTGGGAGGCCAGCAAAGAAGTGGGCAAGCCCCTGAAGGAAGGACTGATCAAACTGCGCGAATTGCGGAATAAAACCGTGCAGGCGCTAAATTATCCGGACTACTTCACCTACCAGGTGTCGGAATACGGAATGACCACCGAAGAGATGTTGCAGTTAACCCGGCAACTGATCCAGGAGGTATGGCCCCTGTACCGGGAACTGCATACTTATGCTCGATACGAGCTGGCCAAACGGTATGGGGTGCGCCAGGTTCCCGATTATCTGCCGGCCCACTGGTTGCCCAATCGCTGGGGACAGGATTGGAATGCGATGATCCAGGTGGAAGGGCTGGATCTGGATGGGGTGCTGGCGCAGAAATCCGCCGAATGGATCGTGAAACAGGGCGAACGCTTTTACATCAGTCTAGGATTTCCCCCATTACCGCGCACATTCTGGGAACGTTCCAGTCTGTATCCCCTGCCCAAGGACGCGCCCTACAAGAAAAACAACCATGCTTCCGCCTGGCATCTGGATCTGGACAGGGACGTTCGCAGTCTGATGAGTGTGATCCCCAACGCGGCCTGGTACGAAACCGTTCACCACGAACTGGGCCATGTGTATTACTTCATGGCCTATAGCCGACCGCAGGTGCCCATCCTGTTACGCAGTGGCGCCAATCGGGCCTTCCACGAGGCCATGGGGAGTTTGATGGGATTGGCGGCCATGCAGAAGCCGTTCCTGGCCCACCTGAACCTGCTTCCCGAAGACAGCCAGACCGATGAGATTAAACTGCTGTTGAAAGAAGCGCTGAATTATATTGTCTTCATCCCCTGGTCTGCCGGGGTGATGACGGAGTTCGAAAAACGCCTGTATGCCGACAACCTGCCCGCCGATCAATTCAACCAGACCTGGTGGGAACTCAAGAAAAAATATCAGGGGATTGTGCCCCCCGAACCCCGCGACGAAACCTACTGTGATGCCGCATCCAAAACGCACATTAACAACGATGCCGCCCAGTATTATGACTACGCGCTCTCGTTCGTGTTGCTGTTTCAACTGCATGACTACATCGCGCGAAACATCCTGAAGCAGGATCCTCACGCAACCAATTACTACGGCAGCAAAGAGGTGGGAGCATTTCTGGAACGGTTGATGGCACCGGGGGCAACCAGGGACTGGCGAGAATTGTTACAGGACGTGCTGGGCGAGGAAATGAGTGCCCGCGCCATGGTGGAATATTTTGCTCCCCTGATGGATTACCTGAAAAACGTGAATCGGGGACGCACTTACACCCTGCCGGAAACGATTTAACCCAAAATTCTACGTTCGACCGCAGATGATACGAATGCACAAAGATACATCCGGATTTTTCACTTATCCACGAATTACACGAATGAACACAAATAAGATTAAACCCGTTGTGCGAATTCAGGATAAAACAGGTATTTAGAAAAACCGTTAAAACGGTTAAGAATCAATCGATTACGTCATCTATTCTCCTGGCTAAAGCCAGGAGTTAATCGAAATTATCATTCATTAACACCCAGATTTATCTGGGTGGACAACTCCTATAGTAACAATAGTTTATAGAACCGTTTTAACGGTTTGGGTTGTCTAATTCGCACAACGGGTAAAATTAATAAAATGAATTGGATTGTATGTGGACGAAAACTGGGTTTCGTGATTTGTTCGCTTTTTTGTGGATGCACTTTGGTTTTATTTGTGTTAATTCGTGTCATTCGTAGGCTATTGCATAATCTGGGATTATTTTTATTGGTGTTCATTCGTGTCATTCGTGGTTCAATGCATAATCTGGGTTTAACCTAAACCTTAGACAGCGAATGCCGCGAATATGTACCGTTTCTGGAAGGATTCCACTAATCGATTTTACGAATCATTTTTTTCATCCCTAACGTCCAGCAAAGAAATGCCCAAAATGGCTAAAAAGGCAAGGGGAAGGCCAACTGTTAACATGTGAATGCCGGTTGAAGTCTCCAAACCGGAGAAACGCCAGAATAGAGTGCTCAAAGCCGATCCCCCCATGGCCGCCAGGGCTCCATTTTCGGTGGCTCTTTTCCAGTAAAGCCCCAACAAAATGGGTACAAAGGTTGCAATACAATAGACGCCCGCAACCACCTCTAACATTTTTATGAGTGACTTTGCCCAGATGGCCAACCCCAGGGATAATAAACCAAAAACCAGGGTGAGTACCGGAACGGAATGATGATTCAGTCTTTGGGCAATGTCATTCACGAAAATTGTACTGGCACCCAACAGGGCACTATCTACCGTGGACATCATAACCGCAATAAGGGCCGCAATGACGATTCCACCGAAAAAAGAGGGTAGCAGAACTTGAATGAGTGCCGGTAACGCCTGGGTTTGAGCAACGCCTTCCACACCTGGCAGGTCAGGAACCAGAAACCGGGCGATCATACCGCATGCTGCAATGATTAACGCCAAAGGTATCAAGAAGAGGGCTGCCAGCAAACAGGCCATACGCGCCACTGCTGGACTCCGGGAAGAAAGAATCCGCTGAGCCGTCGATTGCATGGTAAAATGCCAGGTAATTGACATAATGATCCAGCCCACCACTGTGCTTCCAAGGGCAAGCAGGTCAAAACCGGAAACGGCCTTCCGGGTAAAAGGATTAAACCAATGGTTCATGATTTTCCCATCGTAAATAAGGGAAGGGGGATCAAAAGACGCGTATGCTTTTTCCCGTAGTTCAGAAAGGCCAAAAAAGAACACGAACAGAAACCCCATAACAATCCAGATTATCTGGATATTATCGGAAATGTGAATCGCAACATTCCCGCCCCGCCAGGTATAAAATATGGCTACCGAAGCGGCAAGTAATATTGCGAAATTGAGTGGCATACCCATTAAATTCACGATGATCTCCCCCATGGCATAAAGCTGAGCCGCCAGAAACATAATTAACCCCACCACACCCAGAACCGACGCCACCCACCTGGCACGGGATCCATAACGTTTGCCAATGTATTCAGGAACGGTATATAGTGAAAGCTTCCGCAAAGCCGGTGCAAATGTAAAGGATAAAAGCAAAAGCGCAATCACCGCGGATAACAAATACCAGGCCGCAGAAATCCCCACAAAATAAGCGACTCCTGCTGCACCGATGGTCGACCCGGCCCCGACCACGGTGGCACTCAAAGTGCCGGTGATCCACCACACCCCATGCTTCCTGCCGGCTACCAGATAATCATCATCGCTTTTAATTTTGTACCGACCCACCCATTCCCCAATGAGCAGCATCAGAACTAAGTAAAATATAAAGGCGGCTATCAACATGGCTGATGTTAGGTTTCCAATGTCCGGTTCATTGAATGAACTTTTTTAAACGCGTAACGGAAAATGACGGGAACCTCTTTTGACCGATTGAATCATCCCAAACAACGCGTTAAACCACGAATTACGCGAATGAATTCGAATCTATCAGCAAAATAACGATATATCCGGGCAAACATTTTCGTCCAGATAGAATCAAGTGCAATTTATTTTTTTTGTTGGAATTCATTCGTGTAATTCGTGGTTCTAATACATAATCTGGGATCATTTCAATTCCCGAATGCCGTTTGAGCATATTATGCATACCACCGGGAATATTTTACAATAAATCACACGAAAAGAGCAATAAATGAACCCAAATAAAGCGATAAACCACGAATCACGCGAATGAATTCAAAAAAATCAACAAAATAACGAATACATCCGGGCATACATTTCATCCGGGCATACATTTCATCCAGATAGAATCCAGTGCATTTTATTATTTTTATTGGTGTTCATTCGTGTAATTCGTAGGCTATTGAATAATTTGGAATGAATCGAAACCATAATGAAAAACTTAGATTTTCATCTCAAATTAAAATTGGCACAATATTTGACGAAATTGAATCAAAAACAAGGAGGTTGTTATGAAAGGTTTTCTTCATCTGCTATTATCTGGAATGTTGTCTATCTTTGTCTTAATTGGATGCAGCTCCAACACCGATAGCGTTGAATCGTCCGGAACCTTAAACATTTACTTAACAGATGCTCCCGCTGACTATGAAAGTGTGACGATTACCTTTTCAGAAATCAGTGCACACATTGATGGACAATGGATTTCGATCCGCAACGAGGAACCGATCACCGTCGACCTGTTGCAATGGAACAATGGTAAATCCATCATAATTGGCACAGCGGAAATCCCGGAAGGCCATTATACTCAGATTCGCCTGAAAATTGAGGAAGCCAGTGTTACCATCGATGGTATCACTCATTCTCTTTTTGTACCCAGCGGTGCCCAATCTGGTTTAAAACTCTTAATCAATTTCGAAATTGTTGCCGGTTCCACCTACGAGTTGGTACTTGATTTTGATGCCTACCGTTCTATTGTCGTAACCGGTCCCCCGCACGGTCCCAATAAGTACATTTTAAAACCAACCCTTCGAGTTATCCCTCGAGCAATGACTGGCTCCATTTCGGGAACGATCGCAAATCCAGAGCACCGTCCGGTAGCTTATGCCATCACCACTGCCAATGATACCATCACCACGTCGTTTGTCGAACAGGATGGATATTTTATGTTGGCTTATCTACCGGAAGGATTCTATCGAGTGGCAATCGAAGACACTCTAAAACGGCAATTTGCCAAAGACAGTGTCCAGGTTGTTGCAGGAAAGAACGTTGGCCTGGGCCGCATAACGCTGGAATAACAATCTTACAGGGCTTGTCAGGCTTCGTGAATACGGCAAGCCCTGTTTCACATGATTTTTCCTGCCAGAAAATATTTTTATCCCAAATAAAGCGTTAAACCGCGAATCGCACGAATGAAACCAAAAATATCTACAAAATCGCGAATAAACCCTGGAACACATTTTCATCCAGATATCATCCAATGAATTTTATAATTTTTATTCGTTTTAATTCGTGTCATTCGTAGGCTAATGCTTAATCTGGGTTCAAGAAACAAAGAAACGGGCTCTTTCCCCGGTAATGTGGGAATGAACCCGTTTTAAATTTTTAAGGACTGCCCTATTATACGAATGCCTTACCGAATGTAGAACATCTGCCGCACCATCCGGAAATCCGCTGCCCGCATTTCGTAATAATATACCCCCGAACCCAGCGGCAATCCCTGATGGTTTCTTCCATTCCATTCCAGCCGATGCCAGCCACGGGTCTGCTTCTTATCCACCAAAGTCACCACCCGTCTGCCCTGAAGGTCGTACACCGTCAAACGAACCGATGTGTTCCGGGGTAAATAATACCGAATGACAGTCACCCCATTAAATGGGTTGGGATAGTTCTGCAACAACATGAACTGGCGCGGGGCGGCCACCGGTTCCTTTTGGTTGGGGAGGTCGGTCACCGGCACCTGGGCGGTCTTTCCCCCAACGCCATAAATACCGGTCCCTTCCACCTGAAACATGATCAGCGTGGAATCGGGGCTGTTCAGCGGTGGCAGCTCCACCCAGGTCTGTAAGGTTGGATCATAACGAAACGGTTTAAACCGGGCGGGCAGCAGGGACGAATCGGGTTCAATGGCGTTCAGATCAATGGTGAATACACCTGGCTGGACAAAAGTTAGCGGCTGGATGCTGCTATCCGGTAACGTGAAATGTCCCAGTGCATATGCCGCATGAATCACCGTGCTGTCGGTTTCGTTTACCGGGTAGGGTGGGGTCATTTTTAAAATGAACAGCTTCACGGAATCCAGCACACCGCTGTTAAAATCCACTGCCGTGCCGGACAATTGCACTCCATTTCCGTCCAGCCATTCCAGCTGTGTTGCGGCCGTGTCCCACGCCGTGGCTTCTAACACCGCTTCGGCAATCACGTTTTCGCTGGCACAAACCACCCCCAGCGCCACCATTTCTACCTGATTCGAATTCACCACTTCGGCCACTTCCACGATTCCGGGTGAAATCACCGGCTGACCGGGGGCCAGATCCCGAAACATCTCCTCCGGAAATAAATAGGGAGACAATGGATACTGATCGGTGGCGGCAAAGAGGGATTCGGCCGGGGTATCCCGAAATCCCGTCACCCGAAACGTAAAGGCATACACTTTGAACATTCCCGTTTCCCCATCCAGAAAATGCAGTACCGTATTCAGTTTCACCGACACATACGGTGCCTGCACCTGCAGGGCAGATACGGCCTGAACCTGCACACCATTATTGGGGTTGTAAAAGGGCCGCAGGATCTGATGCTGGATAAAATCGTTGACCTGTCCCTCCAGCTCCGATTTTAATTTGCCCATGATCTCATCCTGATAATAGCGCCGAATCCCCTTTTCCAGAATGTCTGTTACCGTACCCTGGGAAGTGATGGGGAAATTGGGATCGAAGCTGGTTCCAGGAACGTCCTGAATGAACTCGCCGATGGTCTGCTTTAAATGGTTGAAGTTGTTCCAGAAATCCTGATAAGCTTGCCGAATTTCTTCATCGGAAGCTTCCGAATCAGCAGCCAGCTGAAGCAACCGTTTCCGCGATTCCCGTGCCGCGGCTGCCTGATCGGCCATTTTGCGCATACTGCCCAGGGCCTTCAGCGGGTTTAAATCGGCCAAAATATCCGAAAACGATTTACCGAAAATCAATTTACCCAGACTGGGATCAAACGGGCTGTAAGCAATTCCTTCCAGGATAATGGTGCCGGTTCCCAGAGGCGATTTCAAGCCCAGACCAAAAGGATCCCGAATGGTTTTAAAAACACTCAACGTCGCGGTGGTCTGGGAGGCCAGACTGCGCGTGGGCGAAAAATAGGGGATGGTAATGCGTCCCGGCTGCATGATGAATGTTTCCACCTCGTTGGAATAGGTGCCAAACAACGTTCCCCTGTCCACCTGAAAGCGCAGGGTGGCGCCCCTCGGCACCGGTCGTCCCTGCGTGTCGTGCACCCGAATACGGGCGCGCGAAAACACCTTGCCCGGCCCCAGATAAGATGGCTTAAACGATACAAACACATCGTAAGCACTGGTTAAAACGGGAAGTTGGGCATTATCATCCAGGGTCAACATGGTAAATTTCCCATCCATAGTATAGAGGCGGGGTTCCAGGTAGGGATCGTTATAATTGCCCCAGTGGGGTTTTTCCGAACGCAGGGAAGCATAGGGCGGCTCCACTTTTAAATCGACCTGGCCGTTTTGCCCCACCCGCACAACGGCCCAGAAATTGGGGTCACCACAGTCATTTGGTAAATAGGTAACCGCAGGCCCATTTATGGCAACCAATCGTCCGAAAATAAAGGGATAACAATCTCCACTGCTGGCATCTCGGGTGATGACCGCATTCACCAGGGTAACCGGTGTGGTCGGCATTACCGGCCGTTCCAGATCGTCCAGCAGCGTGAGGGAAACGCGCGCACGCTCCACCCGGGTTTTGTTGGTAAACAAATAGCGGCTACCAAAAATTTCTCCTGTGGTTTGTATATTGATCAACGACGGCCCTACCAGCACCGGCAGTTTCCCCTGACGACTGGATAAAATGCCGCCGATTCTCCATTCATCGTTTTCTTGATAACGAGCGCTACGAATCTCCATGCGAACGGTTCGCGCTTGCTCCCACTCCTGAAAGGCTTCTTCTTTTGAATTGTAATAATCCTTGTTCATCTCGTACCAATAATGCCAGGGACTGTAACTGTCGCCCCGGCCATTCACGACCGCCCCCACATTTGCCGGTATGTAGATAAATTCAATCTCACCACGGGCATCTGTGCGAAAATAGTACCGGTGCTCCTCCGGAAAACCAATGGATTGGGGGATGGTATCCCGGTGCAAAATCTGTTGTCCGATAAGCGTTCCCCAGATTTTCGGCCTGATAATGCTGATCCCCACCGGTACCCCCGGCGGCAAGGCCCGACCAATTGCATCGAAATACCGGATGCGGATGAGAGTGGAATCCACCTCGAACAACTGGTAGCCTTCAAACACGTAATGATCGCCAAACCGACCGTTCACGGTAATCTCGTAATTGGTAATTCCCACCAGAATGGGCATGAGACTGTTTGCTTCATCCAGAATGGTTCCCCCGGAACGGGTAGCAGTGGATGGATCGGCCGGATCGGAGAAAACCACCCGGTGGGCACTGACCCACACCAGTAGACTGTCTCCCGGACTCACATAAACCCTTGGCCGATAAACGGCGGTTACTTTGCCCTGCGCATCCGTCCAGAAGTAATAAACATTTCGGTAACTGGGATCATAATCCACTTTAAACAGCTGAGAACTGTACATGGTATCCGGTAATGTGCGGCTTGCTGTGGTCACAATCGCAATGGGGGTGTTTTCGGGCACTGCATTCCCGGCGGAATCGAACACCGAGATGCTCACCTGAGCCCCGGCCTCGTCCCATTCAAAATGGGAAAAAACATAGCCCGGATCCACAGTAAGGACAATTCGGCTGGGCTCACCGGCAAAAAGGGAAACCGCGACGACAGACAGAAACGTGTACCAAGACAGGTAGATTTTCATATATCCTCCTGTGAAAATTGTAATCACCTCTTCGCTGCGTTCCTCTCATAGTCGTTAAATAAAGTAAGAACTTTATCTTGCCATGATTGTTACGGCAAACACACTCCGGGGTATTTTTCCGCTCTTTACCCCATTCGATTTCAGAAATGGGTTCCGGAGAATCATCGTCTGATCGGACGTTCAGGGATGATCTCCACGGCGAAGGAGATCTCAAACTCAGGGCGTGTTTTGCCGGGATCGTTTTTGATGTCGTTTACGCAAAACCTGCTCCACCTGGTGCAATTCCACCCCCTGATCGACCAGAAGCACCAGCAAATGATAAAGCAAATCTGCAGCTTCTTCGACCACCCGTGCTTTTCCTTCGGAGAGCGCGGCAATCAGGACTTCTGTGGACTCCTCCACCAGCTTGCGACCCGGGGCAGCCGTCCCCTGATCCAGTAGCCGCCGGGTATAAGATTGGGCATCGCCACCCTGCCTGCGTTGATGGATGATGCGTTCCAGCTCAAAGAGAAATCCCCATCCCGGATTGGTGTGGTTCCCAAAGCAGGTGGATTCGCCAGTATGACAGACCGGCCCCGTGGGAATGGCGCGAATTAACAATGCATCGCCATCACAATCCGGTTGAATGCTCTTGACCAGCAGCTCATTGCCAGAGGTTTCCCCTTTTGTCCACAATTGCTTTCGGGAGCGACTGAAGAAGGTGACTTTCCCGGTTTGCAACGTGCGTTGAAAGGCTTCACGATTCATGTATCCCAGCATCAACACCCGTCCATCGCGGCTATCCTGGACAATAACCGGTACCAGTCCACTCGATTTTTCGAAATCGATGTTCATAAGCGTACCTCAATCCCGTTCATTTTCAAAAATTGTTTAAGCTGTGGGATGGTAAAGTGGCCAAAGTGAAACACGCTGGCCGCCAGGGCGGCATCGGCCTTACCCTCCCGAAACACTTTCAGGAAATGCTCCATGCGTCCGGCCCCACCCGAAGCAATGACGGGAATCGGCAACATTTCAGCCAGCTGCCGGGTAATATCGAGGGCAAATCCATTCCGGGTTCCATCGTGATTCATGGAGGTCAGCAGAATTTCGCCGGCACCTCGCTCGGTGACTTCCCGGGCCCAGTCAATGGCCCGCCAGAACGTCCGCTGACGGCCGCCATGGGTATAAACCCACCACTCGCCTCCTTCCTGACGGGCATCAATGGCGATAACAATACACTGACTGCCAAATTCCCGGGCCATTCGATTTACCAGCGCCGGTTCCTGAACCGCTGCCGAATTTACACTGACCTTATCGGCCCCTGCCTGCAACATCTTTTCCACATCGCCAATGGTCCGAATCCCCCCACCCACGGTGAATGGGATGTTGATTTTCTGAGCCACCCGTTGCACCATCTCCACCCACGCCCGGCGATTCTCTACCGTGGCGGTGATGTCCAGATACACCAGCTCATCCGCCCCCTGGCGGGCGTAAAACTGTCCCAGGGTCACCGGATCGCCCACCCGACGCAAATTTACAAAATGCACGCCCTTGACCGTTTGTCCGTCCTGAACATCCAGACAGGGGATAATCCGCCGTGTTAACATAGAAACCTCTCCAGCTCTTTCAGTTGAATCCGGCCTTCGTAGAGCGCCTTCCCGATGATCACCCCATCCAGCCCCAGCGCATCCAGGGCCTCGATATCCTGAATGGTGCGGACGCCACCACTGGCCACCAGCCGCAAACCGGGAAACTGTCGGCTCAACTGGCGGTACAAATCGAATGCCGGTCCTCCCAGCATCCCATCTCTGGACACATCCGTTACCGTTACGGTCCTCAACCCGATGGACTGGTAACTTTCCAGAAATGGGATGAGAGAAATCTGGGTCTCCTCCTGCCAACCCGATATCACAATTCGATTGTGGCGAACGTCCGCACTCAGGATAATTTTCTGTGGCCCAAAATCGCGCAACCATTTGTAAACCTTCAGCGGAAAAATCACCGCCACCGATCCCAGGCTCACCTGATGCACTCCCAGATCGAATGCCCGCTGCAGATCCTCATCATTTTTCAAGCCCCCACTAAAATCCACTTTCAACGAGGTCCGGGCCAGAATGGCCTCCAGCACCGCCCAGTTTTGCACCCGACCGTTACGCGCTCCATCCAGATCTACCAGATGCAGATACTGCACCCCGGCATCCTGTAATTGTCGGGCCACTTCCACCGGATCCGCCGCATACACCGTCTGGCGGTGAAAATCACCCTGCTGCAGGCGGACACATTTGCCTTCCATAATGTCGATTGCCGGTATAATGCGAATCATAGTTCCAGAAAATTCCTCAATATTTTTTCTCCCACGGTTCCACTTTTTTCCGGGTGGAATTGCACCCCAAAAAAATTGTCCCTTTCAATAGCGGCACTGAATGGCACCAGATATTCCGTTCGTGCCGTGGTTAATGGGGTCAATTCCGGATAATAGCTGTGCACAAAATACACGTAGGCCCCCTCAGAGATGCCATTGAATAACGGGCCTTTTAGCTGGCCAATGGTATTCCATCCCATGTGGGGCACCTTTCCTTTCGGGGGAAATCGGCGCACCCGCACCGGGAAAATGCCCAATCCCGGAGTCTGATTTTCCTCCGAAAATTCACACAGCAGCTGTAAGCCCAGGCAAATTCCCAGTACCGGTTGACGGGTTTGCACCAGCCAGGCATCCAGACCCCGTTGTTGCAAATAGGCCATTGCCGAACGGGCTTCTCCTACGCCAGGGAAAATGATTTTGTCCGCTGCCTCCAGAACCTGTGGCTCATCGGTCAGGATAGCCGGGTAGCCCAGCCGATTCAACGCCAGCTGGACGGAATAAATATTGCCGGCATTGTATTTCAGAATGGCCACTTTCATAGCACCCCCTTGGTACTGGGAATTCCCCGGACATCTGCATTTCGTTGAATGGCCTGGCGGATGGCGCGTCCCACGGCCTTGAAAACGGCTTCGATTTTGTGGTGATCATTTTCACCGCTGGCCTGCACGTGCAGATTCAGTCCCGCCGTATCGCAAAACGATTTGAAAAAATGGTGAAACATCTCGGTGGGTACATCGCCAATCCGTTCCCGTCGAAACGCAACTTCCCACACCAGCCAGCTTCTTCCGGAAAAATCCAGCGCCACCCGGGCCAGTGCTTCGTCCATGGGTAGAACAAATCCATAGCGGCTCAGGCCCTTTTTCCGTCCCAGGGCCAGACGAAACGCCTCACCCAGGGCCAGCGCCGTATCCTCGATGGTGTGATGCTCATCCACCTCCAGATCGCCCTGCACATTCAGCACCAGATCACATCCCGAATGGCGCACCAGCTGAGCCAGCATGTGATCCAGAAATCCCAGTCCCGTTTGAATCCGATAGTTCCCCTGGCCATCCAGCTGCAGAGTCAATCGCACCCGGGTTTCCTGCGTTTCCCGCTGCAGGTGCACTTCCCGATCCCGCCCTTTTAAAAATCGGTAAATCTCATGCCAATCCGTGGTGGTCAGTACAGCCTCGGGATGCGAGTGATCCGAAAGGAAAATGGCCTGCGCCCCCAGATTCAGCGCCAGCTGTACATCGGTTTCGCGATCGCCAATCACATAAGAATGGGCAAGGTCGAACTCACCCGTCAAATAGTGGCGCAGCATTTCAATTCCCGGCTTGCGGGTAGGGCGATTTTCCTCCGGAAACGATCGATCGATGAGGATTTCGCGAAATCGAACCCCTTCCCCCGCCAGCGTATCCAGCACAAAGTTGTGAATGGGCCAGAAGGTTTCTTCCGGAAAAGATTCCGTTCCCAGCCCATCCTGATTGGTCACCATGACCAGCTCAAATTCTAACTCCGCTGCAATGCGGGCCAGAGCCGTGATGGCTCCGGGATAAAATCGCAATTTCGACCAATCGTCCACCTGCTCATCTTCCGGTTCCAGAATGATGGTTCCATCGCGATCGATGAATAAAACGCGTTTCATTGGACAAGCTCCCATTCGTTTAATGCCTGGATCAACAGGCGATTTTCTTCCTCCGTTCCCACGGTAATCCGCAGGCACCCCTCACATTGGGGAAGCCGGGAACGATCCCGTACCACAATGCCCCGTTGCAACAGATGCCGTAAAATGGATGCCGCATGACGAAAGCGCACCAGCAAAAAATTGGCCTGAGACGGGTACACCGTTACCACATCTGGATGGGCTTTTAACCGGACGTACAACCACTGCCGTTGCTCTCGGATGTACTCCAGGGTGCGCTGCATGGCTGGCAATTGATCCAGCGCCCGATGCGCCGCCGCCAGCGTGAGCTCGTTCACGTTGTAGGGAAATTTGATCTTATTCAGTACGGCGATGATTTCCCGATGGGCAAACGCCATCCCCAGCCGCGCCCCCGCCAGTCCCAGGGCCTTGGAAAAGGTCTGCAGAATGACCAGATTGGGATGGTCATTCAATCCGGCCAGCCAGCCCGGGTCGTCTGCAAAATCGATGTACGCCTCGTCGATCACCACCAATCCCGGAAAATTCTTCAACAATGTGTCCACATCTTCCCGCTGAAGCACATTCCCGGTGGGATTGTTGGGTGAACACAGGAAGATCAACCGGGTGGTAAACGAAATAGCCGACAGGATTCGAGGTAAATCCAGTTGAAACCGATCATTCAGCACTACCCGCTGCACACCCACTCCCTGAATTTCGGCCAGCACCTGGTACATGCCGTAGGTGGGTGGGGTGATGAGAATTTCATCGCGGAAGGGCCGGCAGGTGGCCCGAATCAGCAGATCGATCGCTTCATCGCTGCCATTGCCCAGAAAGATTTGATCGGCCGACACCCCTTTCCAGGCGGCAATGCGCTGCTTCAGTTCCCACTGCAACGGATCGGGATAGCGATTCAGGCCGTTCTGGTGGATATCATAGGCGTTTTCATTGGCATCCAGCCAGATGGCTTCTTTCCCGCGATATTCCTCCCGGGCCGATCGGTAAGGCGTTACCCGCAAAATTTCGGGACGGATCAACTGCTGCACCTTCATGGGGTTTTCTCCGCTTTCCGGGTGTTCAGGCGCAGGGAGATGGCCCGGGCGTGGGCATCCAGTTGCTCGGCGTGGGCCAGTATTTCCACATCCGGGCCCAGGGAACGCAGGCCGGCTTCACTGGCCTGCTGAAAGGTGATCCAGCGGACAAAACTTTCCACACTCACGCCGGAATAGGCCCGGGCGGCACCACCGGTGGGCAGCACGTGATTGGTACCGGAAGCATAATCGCCCAGCACTTCCGGGGTGTGGGCTCCCAGAAAAACCGATCCCGCATGGACGACCTTTCGGGCCCACTCCCCTGGCTGCCGCACCATCAGGATGAGATGCTCCGGGGCATAAGCATTGGCCAGTTCCATCGCCTCGTCCAGATTCCGGGTGATCAGCGCCCGGGCGTGTTGCAGGGCCTGCCGGGCAATGGATTCTCGAGGTAGTTGCTTCAGCTGTGCTTCCAGCCTGGCAAGGGTCTGGGTCACCAGATCGGCATGGGGGGTGGCCAGAATCACCTGACTGTCGGCCCCATGTTCGGCCTGGGACAGCAGGTCGGCCGCCACCAGGGCGGGATCGGCGGACTCATCGGCAATGATGAACACTTCCGACGGTCCGGCGGGTAAATCGATGGCCACGCCTTCCGCGGCGACCCGGGATTTGGCCTCGGTAACAAAAGCATTTCCCGGCCCAAAAATCTTATCAACCGCCGGCACCGTCTCGGTACCAAAGGCCATCGCCGCAATGGCCTGGGCTCCACCAATGCGAAACACCCGGTGCACCCCTGCCAGCCTTGCGGCATACAAGATGGCGGGATGCACCTGCCCGCCTTTTGCAGGGGGTGTGAATAGAAGCACCTGCGGGCAGCCGGCCAGTTGCGCGGGGATGGCCAGCATCAGCACGGTGGAAAACAACGGTGCGCTGCCCCCCGGAATGTAAATCCCCACCCGCTGGATGGGAACCGGGCGGCGCCAGCACACGATGCCGGGAGACGTCTCCACCTCCAGCACCTCCGGCTGCCATTGCGCCTGGTGGAAATAGCGGATGTTCATTGCCGCCCGGGAAATGGCCCGCCGCAACGCTTCAGAAACCGCCTCCGCCTGCGATTGCCACTCCTCTTCGGGTAATTCAAACGATTCCAGCGTCACACCATCGTATCGGGCGGTGAATTCCCGAACGGCCGCATCGCCCCTGCGGCGCACCGCCTCCAGAATGTCCGCCACCTGCCGGGCAATCTCCGGTTGCTTTTGCACCGGACGCTTCAAAATGTCCTGCCAATTCATCGGATCGGATGTTCGATAAACTTTCATGGACCACACCTCATACAATCATTTTCTCAATGGGAATCACCAGAATCCCCTGTGCCCCGGCGGCTTTCAGATTCTCAATAATCTCCCAGAAATCTTCCTCCTGAATCACCGAATGCACCGAAGACCAGCCCGGAAGGGCCAGGGGCATGACCGTGGGACTTTTCATTCCCGGAAGAATGCGGGCAATTTCATCCAGCGCTTCGTTGGGGGCATTGAGTAATATGTAGCGATAGCGACGCGCCTTCATCACCGCCCGAAAGCGAAACAACAACGACTCCAGTATCCGGGACTTTTCGGCAGACAGGTCTGGCGACGCCACCAGCACCGCCTCCGAATGCATCACCGTTTCCACTTCCACCAGTCCATTACTGATCAACGTGCTGCCGGTACTCACGATGTCGAAAATGGCATCGGCCATCCCGATTCCCGGAGCCACTTCCACAGAGCCACTGATTTCGTGAATCTGAGCCTTGATTTGATGCTCCTGAAGGAACTTTCCTAAAATGCGCGGATACGAGGTGGCAATCCGCAATCCATTCAGGGATTGTAGCGAAGTGTACGCAAATTCCCTGGGCACCGCAATGGATAACCGGCAGCGGGCAAATCCCAGGCGCTCCACCACCGTTACCGGCCGTTCTTTTTCCTCCACCACATTGAGCCCCACAATCCCCACATCCGCAACCCCGTCGGCCACACATTCCGGGATGTCATCGTCCCGTAAGTACAGAACCTGCACCGGAAAATTGCTGGCGGTGGCCTTTAATCGGTTGGACGACCCATTTTCTAAATGAATTCCTGCCTCGTTTAAAAGCGTGAGACTGCGATCACTCAATCGCCCCGACTTCTGAAGCGCCAGTGTAATCATTTTGCCCTCGTCCGTTTCAATGATCATTTTACCTTCCTTTACGGCTATTTTGCATACATGCCCATCCGTGAAATTTCACCCAATAAAAAAGCCCGGCTCCTGATGGAACCGGGCTTTCGTCATCAAAAAATGTTGGTTTCCCTAAATCATACGGAGCTCTCCGGTTCCATCACGCAGACGGGTATGATGATGACAATGGTGATGATGCAGATTGTTCTGATGGAACCGGATCATTTCCTTTTCTTCCTCCAAAATTCGGATTCCAATATACACACGAACCTTTCTGAAAAAAACGAAAAATTTTTTCTTTTCCTCGAACCGTCAGACCGGCCGGAGATGCCCCTGGCTAAAATCACAGCCACCTGAAACGAAAGGTGTGGTAGGAAAACGATCAGCCCTGCGTAGCCGGTTCCGCATCGGCCTTGAAAAGGACGCCCAGTAACGCCCCTGCCACCAGTAATTCCAACACTGTTCCCAGAAACCAGCCAATGGCCAGCGCGTAGGGAATGGGCATGAAGGAATAGGTGCCATATCCCATAGAAATGCCAAAAGCCAGCCCGAACAGCAACCCGTACTTCAATCCGTTAGTCAGATCTTTTTGGGGAATGAGAAAGGCCCAGATGCCCACAAAGAAAATGGCACTCAAAATGGTCACCAGGTACATCAGTCCCATTTTCATTTCGCCCATGGGACGCCACAGCTGCGCCGTTTGCGCATAAATCGGACTCAGAATCAGGCTGTGGATGATATAATCCAGTACCGACCAGACAACAAAAATAGCGATAACGCTGACAACATATTTTTTAACCATGACAATGCCCCCTGTGTTTTGGTGAAGGGAAAGCATTTTATTTTCTGTCCAATCTTAAAATCAGGAATCGATTTGCCGAACAGGCAACAACCCACGGTTTTGTGCAATTCCGAAGGGCATTCCGCAGTTCACTGCAGGTGCAGAAAGGAAGGTATTACCGACGCCAATCCCGCCGATGGTGCCGTCTGGATGGTTCCCCTGCCATTGCTTTTTCCCCAACAAACATCGAACAGAAAAAGTTACGGGAAATTCCCCAAATATCAAAATTTTGTCGGCTAAAAAAGATACGGAATCGTTTCTTCCCCTTCCATGTGAACCGGGTTCAGTCGGAAGCATGACGTGCCCCACGATCCATTTCATCTCAGATGATGCATTCGCCTGTGAATGTCAGGAATTCGCATGATTCGCGAATTCGGGCGTCATCTGGGTGCATTACCAGATGAAAGACTCCTGCCACAGGATCGAGAGAATTTATTTTTGGGAACCTTTCCAGATGTTTTCAGCTTATATTTTAAGGTTTCTTATGGAAAAGTTTGCCTTAAAAACCATGCTAAAACTGGCGGCGCTGATTTACGGCCAGGATGAATTCAACGATTTTTACCGGGCGCTCATTTCCCAACAGCGCATTAAACTGCGGGGGATCTACGGCTCCTTTCTGGCCTTCGTGGTAAAATACGTTCAGGACACGTTTGAGACCCCGTTACTGGTTATTACCCCGGACAGCGATGCTGCGGAAAAACTGGTCGACGACCTGCAAACCCTGACCAATCCCTCCCTGACCACCTATTTACCCTCGGACGAAGTCGTTCCGTTCGATCGGGGATTGTTTACCCCGGCTTTGTACAGCATGCGGCTGAATGCCTTATCCAACATTGTGGAAAACAAGGCCCGCATCCTGGTCACCACGCCCCAGGCACTCCTGCGGCGCGTTCCCCAACCCGACGCCCTGAAACAACACATCCTGCACCTGAACGTGGGCGAAGATCTGGAACGGGAACTGCTCATCGACTGGCTGATCAACAGCGGCTACGAGCGGGTGGGAACCATCGAAGAGCTGGGGCAATTCAGCGCCCGCGGTGGCATTGTGGACGTCTTCTCCTTTGAATCCGACGTCCCGGTAAGAATCGAATATTTTGGGGACACCATCGAATCCATTCGCGAATTCGATGTTTTGTCGCAGCTGTCCACCCGGGAAATTAAAAGCGTCCGCCTGGTGGGACAATCCCCTCAAACCGACGCCACCGCATGTTTACTGGATTATTTTCCGGATAACAGCCTGATCTTCTGGGAAGACAGCGAGCAGGTCCGGAAGCTCCTCAAGGAATGGTGGGAACAGGCAACGGAGCGCTTCGAAGAACGGCGACAGGAACTGGACATTACCGATATTGAACAGCACTACATTCCACTGGCCTCGTTACTTTCCCGGCTGGAACGGTATCGTCAGATTGAGCACAGCCACTTCGGTAAAATGGAACTGGCAGACGTGCATTTCAACGCCAATCCACCGGCATCTTTTCGCGGGAACATGAAACTGTTCCTGTCCCACATCGAAAAATTTCTACAACCCCACGGTAACGAATCCAGGGGACAGCTGTTTGTTCTTCACGAAGGGCCGGCAGCCCGGGAACGGCTGGAAGACATCCTGGAGGCAGAGCTGGGTTACCTGCCCCCCATCCAGTTTATTGAAGGGGAATTGCACCAGGGATTTTACCTGCCTTCCTACCACATCGAAGTGCTAACGGAGCACGAGATCTTCCACCGGCTCAAAACCCGCCGACGAAAACGCCGCATTCGGGTATCGGGTAGCCTGATTCGCAGCCTGAACAGTCTGAACTACGGGGACTTTGTAGTACATGTGGATTACGGCATTGGCAAGTACATGGGATTGGAACGCATTCAGATAGCCGGTCGGGAACGTGACGTCATCAAAATTCTTTACGAAGACAACGACATTCTGTACGTCAACCTGGACAATCTGAACCGGATCCAGAAATACGTAAGCGAAGAAGGTTTCCAGCCCAAACTGACCCGCCTGGGTAGCCCGGAATGGGAACGGGTGAAAAAGCGCACCCGGAAAGCAGTAGAGAATATTGCCCGCGAGCTGGTTCAGCTTTATGCCCAACGAATGGCCCAGAAAGGCCACGCCTTTTCCCCGGACACGCTGTGGCAAAAGGAGCTGGAAGCTTCCTTCCCCTACGAAGACACCCCGGACCAGATCCGCGCCACCCAGGAAGTCAAGCGAGACATGGAATCGCCCAAACCCATGGACCGACTCATCTGCGGGGATGTGGGTTACGGGAAAACGGAAATCGCCATCCGTGCGGCCTTTAAGGCGGTGATGGATGGCAAGCAGGTGGCCGTGCTGGTGCCCACCACCATTCTGGCCCAGCAACACTTTCATACCTTTCGGGAACGCATGGCCAACTTTCCGGTGAACATCGAGGTGCTTTCCCGCTTCCGCACGCCCCGGGAACAAAAGGACATCCTGCAGCGTCTGGCCAGCGGAGAAATCGATATCATCATTGGCACCCACCGATTGCTATCCAATGACGTGCAATTCAAAGACCTGGGTTTGTTGATTGTGGATGAAGAACAGCGATTCGGGGTCAGTCACAAAGAAAAGCTGAAAAAAATCAAAGTTACAGTGGACACGCTAACCCTGACGGCCACGCCCATCCCGCGCACATTGCACATGGCGTTAATGGGTGCACGGGATCTGTCCAACGTGGACACGCCCCCAAGCAATCGGCATCCGGTCATCACAGAGATTACCACCTGGGATCGGCATTTAATTTACCGTGCCATCACCTACGAGATTGAACGGGGCGGGCAGGTCTTCTTCGTACACAACCGGGTGCAAACGATTGATGGGGTGGCCGCCATGCTGAAAAACATCGTGCCCAGGGCCCGCATTGCAGTTGCCCACGGCCAGATGCGGGAACGCCAGCTGGAGAAAATCATGAATGACTTTTACCACCGAAAGTACGACGTGCTGGTAGCCACCATGATCATCGAAAACGGGCTGGACATTCCCAACTGCAACACCATCATCATCAATCGGGCGGATCAGTTTGGGCTGGCGCAGCTGTACCAGCTGCGGGGCCGGGTGGGACGCTCCGACCGACAGGCCTATGCCTACTTAATCATTCCCCCTCAGGAACGCCTGAACGAAACGGCCATCAAACGGCTCTACGCGATCGAGGAATTTGGGGACCTGGGCTCCGGATTAAAAATCGCCATGCGCGACCTGGAAATCCGGGGAGCCGGCAACCTGCTGGGCCATCAACAAAGCGGATTTATCAATGCCGTGGGATACGACCTTTACCAGAAAATCCTTCAGGAAGCCGTGGAAGATCTTCAGCAGGAAACCCTTCCCGATGCGTACCTGGAAACGCGCATGCCCAAAGTGGATGCCAAAGTGGACATCGACACCGAAATGTATTTGCCCGACGATTACGTCAACTCTCCCAACGAAAAGGTGATGATTTACCATCGCCTGCTGAACCTGGACAATCTTCACCTGATTGACAATCTGGTGCGGGAGCTACGAGATCGGTTCGGTCCTTTGCCGGAACCCACCCAAAAGCTCATCGAAATGGTTAAAATAAAAAAGCTGGCCTCTCAGCTGTACATCAAGCAGGTAAAAATTCATCAACAAAAAATGATCCTCATTTTTGATGAACGTGCCACCGAAAAAGAGCTGTTCATCGAGCAGGTGTTGCCCAAATTCGTCAATCAGAACATGGCCAATATCTTCTTTTCTCAGGGAAAGGAGCTGAAAGTTACCGTTCATCTGAAAGGCCGCAGCGATCTGGATCGGATTAGCTTTGCTAAAAACTTCTTGCTAAATTTATAGATTGGAAATAATTTGAAATTTCATCGTCAAAAACCACGATTTCATCGAACGCAAGTAAGGGAGGCGAACATGATTGGGCGAATGCTTTGGATGGCGGGACTGATTGCCCTGGTGATTGGGTTTACGGGCTGTGGGAAGAAAAATGACGTGGTGGCCAAGGTGGATCGCATGATCATCACGGTGGATGAATTCCGCCAGGCCATTCACGAACGATACAAGATGCGCGATGTAAAAAACGTTTCCATGGACCTGCGCAAAAAGCTGTTGAATGAACTCATCGACCAGCGGCTGCTGGCCCTGAAGGCCATGGAGCTGGGGCTGGATCAGGATCCCAAATTCGCCCTCAACGTCCAGCGCCACGAGGAACGGCTGCTGGCCCGCAAACTTTACGAAAACGAAGTCATGGACTATGTGATCCCGGATGACCTGTTCGAAGATTACCTGGAGTGGAGCCAGTATGACGTTACCGCGCAGATACTGCTGGTGGGATTTAAAGGGGCCGCCGCTTATCGAGGCACCCGCACCCGGGACGAAGCTAAAAAGCTGGCCCGGGAACTCCGGGATCGCCTGGAAAACGGAGAAGATTTTTCCGAACTGGCCAAACAATACAGTGATGACCTGCGCACCAAACAGCGGGATGGCATGCTAAAACCCTATCGCATCGGAAATCTGGGGGTGGAAGCGGATCGGGCGGTCTACACCGCAAAAGAAGGCCAGCTGCTGGGTCCTATTAAAACGCGCCGCGGATTTGCCATCTTCAAAGTGATTAAGAAAACGCGCCTGAGCAGCGGCAACGGAATGGCAAACGATCCGGTCAACCTCAAGCGCCGCCTGGTCAGTACCTACTTCATGGAAGATGCCAACAAGCGATTTCAGGAATTCTCTCAGGAACTCCACGAACGGTACCACGCGCGACTCTACGAAGACAACATGAAATATTTTCAGGAATTGATTCAGGATTGGGACAAACAGGAACCCAAAAAGGACAGCGATTTTACCGAAAAACAGCGCGCCATTGTGCTGGCCGAGTTTGATGGACGGACGATTACCGTAGGGACCATCATCGATCAATACGATGGGAAGTTCCACGAAAATTATCATCGGTTCCGCAGCTTCGATTTCATCAAAAAGCTGGTGGATAACCGGATGAACTTCGACATCTGGGTCAAAGAGGCCCGCCGACGGGGATACGATCGGCGAGAAGACATTCGACGGGAAATGGAACGATATCGGGTACGCCAGCTGGTGGCTTTACTCAACCGGGAATACATTCGTAAGAAAGCCGCCGTCAGCGAGGAAGAAATCCGGCAGTATTACGAACGCAACAAAAGCAAGTACATGGAACCCACACGCATCGAGATCTGGGTGACTTCTTTTAAAGACGAGAAAGAAGCCCTGCAGGTGGCCCGAAGGGCGGTGCGGGGTGCTGATTTCAAGAAGCTGGCCGAAACGTACAACGTTCGCGAAGATTTTAAGCGGCGCAAGGGTTACCTGGGTATGCAGTCCACCAATTCGGTCTTCAGTGCCATCGTGGAACGCGCATTTAAGGCGGGACCGGATCAAATCGAGGGACCGTTCAAATCCGGCCAGTACTATTATGTCATCAAGACCGGCCGACTGGAATCTCAGAAAGTCAAGCCGCTGGAGCGGGTACGCCTGTTCGTCAAATCCGACCTGGAACGCCAGAAACAAAAGAATGTCAAAGATTCTTTGTTAAAAGAACTGCGCCGGGAACATTTGTTCCGGGTGAACGAATCCTTACTCAGACGAATGGCATAGGTTATATGACGGGAATGCATCGAACTCCATGGCTACGGGTATTTGCCTTGCTGGGCATGAGCCTGGTTCTGGCGGGCTGTCCGCGGGAAACACCGGATCCTTCGGAGATTGTCGCCCGGGTTGGCGATGCCTATCTAACCCGGGATGTGGTTCAGGAACTCATTCCGGAAAACCTGCCACCGGAGAAAAAATCCAGTTACCTGCAAAAGCTGGTTAACCAGTGGATTGAAGCCCAGGTGCTGGCACAGGCGGCACGGAAGGAAGGGCTGGAACTTTCTCCAGGAGAACAGTATAAAGCCAATTGGGTTCAGCTGGACATGCTGGGCAATAAATACATCGAGCAAAAAATCAGCAACCTGATTCCAGTAACGGAAAAGGAAATCGAAGAATACTACCTGGCCAATCAGGAGGAATTTAAACGGGATTTTGCGGAAGTGCATCTGGTGCATCTTTTTCTGGAAAAACGGGATCGGGCCATCGAGAAGGATATCCGGGAATCCAAATCGTTGCTGGAGGTCATCGAAAAAAACTATCTGGATCAGCGGGCAACGCCATTACTGGAACCCAACGGCGATCTGGGGTATGTAATTTACGACCATCTGCGCCCGGAATTTAAACGCGCCCTGCGCAATCGGAAGACCGGGGAAATCATCGGCCCCATCCGTACCCGGGATGGCTATCATTACCTGCAGTTGCTGGATCGACAACCGGAGGGGAGCATTCGGAGCCTGGACATGGTGCGAGAGGAAATTGCCGCCCGGATCAAACTTCAAAAGCGGAACCAGGAAATTAAGAAACTGATCGAAAGCTTAAAGGAAAAAGTACCAATCGAAACCCATTTTAATCATCTGAACATGAATTAAATGAAACGAAAAGAGATGCAAATGAAAGGAAAATTCATCTGGGTTGGGCTCTTTTTACTGCTGTTCAATGCGGCTGGGCAGGCTCAGCAGCTCATCGATGGGATTGTGGCTGTGGTGGGCAATCGGGTGGTGCTGTACTCGGAGCTCAATACCGTTCTGATGCAATACAGCATTCAAAACAAGATCAATGTGTTCGAAAACCCGGAGCTGTTCAAACAGCTTAGCCAGCGGTTTTTACAAACGCTGATCGATGAAAAGCTCCTGTTGATCAAGGCCGAGGAAGACACCATCGAAGCGGATGAGGAACAAATCGAACAGACGCTGAACCAGCAAATCGAGGCCATGATCCGACAGGCAGGGTCGCAGCAGGCCCTGGAACAATTTTACAACGCGCCCCTGGTGATGATCAAGAAGGAGTTTCGGAAACAAATTGAGAACCAGTACAAAATCACCCAGCTCCGGCAGAAGCGTTTTGGAAATATTAAAATCACCCGCCGGGAAGTGGAAGCGTTTTACCAGCATTATAAGGACAGCATCCCCGCACTGGAACCCACGGTGGACATTTCTCACATTTTAATGCAAATCAAACCCAGCGAGGAAAGCTACCAGAAAGCTTACGAAAAGATCCAGAAAATCCGCGACATGCTGAATCAGGGCGCCAATTTTGCCGACCTGGCGCGGGAATACTCGGAAGATCCCGGCAGTGCGGCGCGTGGGGGCGATCTGGGATTCGTAAGCCGGGGGGATCTGGTCAAGGAATTTGAAGAAGTGGCTTTTTCCCTGAAAGAGGGCGAAATCTCGGACATTGTTCAAACCCAGTTTGGATTTCACATCATCCAGTTGCTGGAACGCCGTGGAGAGAAAATTCACGTGCGGCATATTCTCATTCAAATGCGTCCCACCGAGGCAGACGAAAGGCGGGTGGTGGAAAAACTGCTGGAAATTCGGGAAAAAATCCTGAAGGGCGAAGCCACCTTCGAAGAGATGGCCCTGAAATATTCGGACGATCCTAACGTAGAGAAGGATAAAGGCCACCTGGGGGAATTCCGCGCCAGTGCCTTTCAAATTCCGGCATTTAAAGCCGTCACCGACACGCTGAAACCCGGAGACATTTCCAAACCCTTTAAAACCGAATTCGGTTACCACATTGTTCGTCTGAACAAACGGACAGAAAAGCGCCAGATTTCTCTGGAAAAAGACTGGGAACAGATCCGTCAGTGGGCACTGGAGGAAAAGCGGGAACGCCTTTTCCGGGAATGGCTGGAGCAGTTGCGTCAGGAAATCCCGATTGAAATCCGCCTGCAATTGTAAGCCGGGTGTGAATCTTCCGCTAAACGTAGCGATTCCAGAGATACCGGACACCCAAATCGGGTTTTCTTCATTCGAATCCCGGAACAGAGGGAGATCATCATTCATGTGGCGAAAAAAACAATCTCAATATAGCCTGGAAGAATGGCTTCGGGCGCTACCACGGCAACAATGCGATTATTATCAGAACGACGAGGGACTGGTGACCCTTCAGGTGCCCCGTGCTCGCAATCCCCTGCTGCGAAAAGTCATCGCCCTCTTCAATCCCAATCCTTACATCAAAATTAAACTGGACGAAAAAGGCAGTTTCATCTGGCTCCGCTGCGATGGCCGCACCAGCATCGCCCAAATCTGCCAGGAACTGGAGCAGGAATTCGGAGAAAGCGTGAAGCCATCCCGGGAACGAACCGTGAAATTTATTAAACAACTGTATCGGTATCGCCTGGTGTCCCTGTACATCGGGTCGTCAACCGATGAGTCCTTTGCCCAGTAGCACTTCGAAACATTGGCGGTATGATGCATGATCCAGACCATCCGATATCTTTACCCCTACATTCGACGCTATAAAAACAAATATCTTCTGGGAGTACTCTTTGTTTTACTGACCAACGTGTTCCGCATCATCAATCCTCGAGTAGTCCAGCAGGCCATTGACTATCTGAAGCAAGAATTCTCCTTAAAAGAACTGGCGGTTTACGCCACACTGGTGGTGGGCATTGCCCTGGTTGAAGGCATTTTTCTCTTCCTGATGCGGCGCAGTTTGATTGTGGCTTCCCGTGAAATCGAATTCGATCTGCGAAACGACATCTTTCGCAAACTGGAAATATTGCCCCCCTCGTTTTACCTTCAGATGCCCACCGGGGACATTATGTCCCGTGCCACCAACGATCTAAACGCCGTTCGATCACTCCTGGGGCCGGGCATTGCGTATTCTTTTAACACCTTCATCGCCTTTCTCTTCATTATCCCCATGATGTTCATCATCAGCCCGCGACTCACCCTCTTTGCCCTGATTCCCTTCCCCCTGACAGTGATCCTGGTGTTTCGGGTGGGGCGTGCCATCTACCGCCGATTTGAACGCATCCAGGCCCAGCTATCTGTGCTCAGCACACGGGCCCAGGAAAATCTATCTGGCATGATGATAGTCAAATGGTTTGCGCAGGAAAATTATCAGATTCAACTCTTCCGAAAAGAAAGCCGGGAATATTTGAAACGTAACATCGATTATGCCAAAGTATATGCTGGTTTTCATCCCTCATTGATGGTCATCATTGGCATTGCCACGTTGTTAATTTTGTATATTGGCGGCAACCTGGTCATTCAAAATGTCATTAGCATTGGGGAGCTGACCGCCTTTTTGCTCTATCTGGGCATCTTGATCTGGCCGTCAATCGCCCTTGGATGGGTCATCGGGTTGTTCCAACAGGGAACTGCCTCGCTCAAGCGCATTCAGCGCATTCTGGATACTGAGCCGGACATCCAGGAACATCCCCATCAACGCCGTCCCCAACCTTTTAAAGGGCACATCCGGTTTCAAAATCTTCGCTTTGCCTATTTACCGGATCGTCCCGTATTACAGGATATTCAGCTGGATATTCCAGCGGCCAGCACCCTGGGTATCATTGGCCCCACCGGAAGCGGAAAATCCACGCTTGTGAAACTGTTGCCCCATTTTTATCCCCTGCCAGCAGGCTACCTGTTTATCGATGGAGTGGATATTAACGACATCTCTCTTTCCTATCTCCGGCAACAGATCGGCTATGTACCGCAGGAAACGTTTCTGTTTTCGGACACCATCCGAAACAATATTGCCTATGGGGTGCCTCAGGCCAGCCAGGAACAGATTGAATGGGCGGCCCGGATGGCCCATATTCACGAAGAAATTGAAGAATTCCCCGATGGTTACGACTCCCTGCTGGGTGAAAAAGGCATAAACCTGAGTGGGGGACAGAAACAGCGGGTGGCCATTGCCCGTGCCCTGCTGCGCAATCCACGAATCCTTATTCTGGACGATGCATTCTCCGCACTGGACACGTACACCGAAGAACGCATTCTGAAAAACCTGGAAGCTTTTTTCGAAGACCGCACGGTGATCATCATCTCGCATCGCATATCCACCATTCAGCATTGTGATCAGATCGTGGTACTGGAAGATGGGAAGATTCGTGAGCAGGGGACACATTCCGAGCTGCTGGCCCAAAAGGGCCTGTATGCCTGGATTCATGAAAAACAGTTGCTGGAAGAAGAGCTGGAACGGGTGGAGTGAAGGTCGATCGAATTTCCTGAATCCTTTGTCCGCTCTGCACTAAACCTCAAGTGCCTCATCTCCCAGATTCACGGGGGTGGCCACAGCCATTCCCAGAATGTGCTGAACGCCCGCCTGCTTCAGCGTCCGGGCACATTCGTTCATGGTGGCCCCGGTCGTTACCAGGTCGTCTACCAGAACAACACTTCGAAAGGCGTTCAAATCGGGGCTGGAAAGGGTAAAGGCATTGGCAACATTTTGCCGGCGCTGGCTCCGATTCAGTCGGGTTTGCGATCGCGTATAACGAATGCGTTTCAGCAGATCGGATCTCCAGGGCAATTGCAGGATGCGGGAAATCCCACGGGCAATGCATTCGCTTTGATTGTATCCCCGCTCCTTTACCCGTACGGAATGCAAAGGAACCGCTACCAGAAGAGCCGGCTCCGGGATGTGAATGGCATCGTTCACAACCAACTGCCGGGCTACCCATTCACCTATCTGTGCTCCCAATCGGGGCCTGTGATCGTACTTCACACTGTGAATCAATTTACGCATTACCGGATTAAACCCAAAAGGAATCCATAAGGCCTCCAGGGCACAGTTTTCCAGACGATTCAAAATATGTTCGCGCGTAAAATGATTCGGCAAACGGGGAATGGAATCTTCACAGAGGGGACACAATTTCAGGGGAGCGGATTGATGCAGGGGCTGCTGGCAATGCAAACAAACCGGGGGAAACAGTAAATCCAGCAGACGATTTCCGAATGCTGCCAGCCCGTTCCATATACGAATATCGTGCATAATACGAAAGGAAAAATTTTAGAACAGCGGATCGATCCTTTTTTCATGAAACATCCGGTAGGTTCACAGCCTGTGGACAGGCTTTTGCACCTTTCGCAGGGGAATGGGTTCCTGCAACATTCCACCTTCCCGCATGGGTGCTACAAAAAAGCGGGTGATCCGTCTCAAAAGATCACCCGCCAGGTTCGGACATTATTTAAACGTATAACTGAATGTAATTCGGGGTTCAAATCGTTCAACCGGCCGATACTTCTTAATCCCCCCTTCAATGGTTTCAATCCAGTACCAGCGGTAGATGGCGGTTAACCACATAAACCGGTTTAACTGATAGGAGATTTCCACCGTGGAAATGGAATAAATATCCAGGGTTCGCACATCGCGAAAACTTTCAATGTTGGATTTGTCGTAATAGGCACGCAGATTAATGTTGGGAATGAGATCGGGTGCGGAAGCTTCCAGGTGAAGGATTCCGCTATGTTTGCGGCCATTCAACCGTTGAAAATTTCCAATCAGCCGTATTTTTTGTGCAATGTGACCGGCCAGCTGGCCAAAGTATCCTTCCGACTTGGGCGCGTTTTCCAGTCGCTGAAACACATTCAATGTCGAGGTGGGGAAACGGCTCAGGTCATACATGGGGCCAAAAAAATTGGGGATGAATTGTTCCTTAATAAATCGCTTTTCAAATTTGGCGGCCAACCCCAGCAGACCACCCAGTTCGGGAACAATCGCCGTGATACCAATGGCCTGGCCGGAGCCATACCCTTTAAATTTCCCATAGTCCGCATAAATAAAACTTTTGATGAAAGGATAATCCAGCCAGTGCAAATCGGCTCCAAAGCCGTACGCCTGCACATCGCGGGTCGTGTTCTGATCAACGGCCACTCCCCGATCCATCACAAACGTACCGTACACCCGAATATCTTTTAACAACAGGGCATCCGGCATAAAAAATCGAAAGGGGCGTACAAAAACATTGGTTCCCACCAGTTCCAGCTTATTCAGGTTACTGGCCACCGTTTCGAAACCAAAGGTGCCCACATCCACATCCAGTTCCAGCCCGATTTTTCGTTTATCGTAATTGGAGCCGTTGTTGTAGTTCCACATCAAGAATCCATTGGCCAGAGAGGCCATTTCCAGCATACCGACCCGCACGTAAAACGGATCGTACTTCTTTCCGTATCGAATGTAGCGAATGGCTCGCAGAATGCCGGCGCCATCCTGATATTCATCCTTTCGCAAGGTAAATTTGTTCTGATTGTCCAGCAGCAATTGCAGGTAGATGCCAATCCCAAATTTTCCCAGAGAGATATCCGGTGCGATGGTAAAGGTGGTGTAAGGCTGTCCATCAATCCAGGTTAATCCCAATCCCCCGGCCAGGGTACTCTGATCCGGTTCCCGAAACGGATCCGGAAAAGCCTGGGAATATCCCATAAAATAAAAACAAAAAATCATCGCGATCACAACGCCAACGACCTTTCTCATGGGAAATCTCCTTATTATTGGTTTCACAGATCCCAGAATATCTGACCATGCGTATAGGAGAATATAATAATTTTTCCCAGAATGTGGATTATTTTTTTATCTTTAACCTAAATTTGCCGCCGTCGATAATAGATCAGGAACAGGTAAACAAGGATGTTGACGTATGAAAAAGGATTTTGTGTCCTTCCTGGACAATCCCCGAATGCTGGTGGAACCTTCGAGAAATGGGGCTGTGAGCCATTCTGCCATCATTAAAAAAGAACTGGTGGAAAAATACCAGGAGCGGATTAAAGCTTATTCTCCCGAAGAGATTCAGGAGATTTCACCAGAAATCATTGTGGTTGAGGAAGATGGCGAGATCAAACGCATTGAATTTCGTTGCCGTTGCGGTTGTCGGGCGTCAGTTCAATTAATCCCCGAAAATGAAGCAGCTGCCGTGGCGGAGTAAGCCGATTTTCGGTCTTTGGCATTTTTACCGCCTTCCTGATAATCAGCCGGTATTGCACCCTTTGACGATGTACTTTAAAATTCCAGTCTTGTTTTAAAGGGCAATTTTGTTAAATTAACCCATATTTGTTTAGGTGGAGAAATCATGAAACTGATTGATGTGCTCAAACCGGAATATATCAAATACCCACTCCAGAAACAGAGCAAAGTGGATGTGATCCAGGAGTTGATTGATGTACTGAGCGCCAATAAAGTCATCCCGGAAAAGCAGGCCATTCTGGATGCCGTTCTGGAGCGGGAAAAGATCATGACCACCGGTGTGGGAAACGGCGTGGCCATTCCCCATTGCAAACATCCGGATTGCCAGCAGTTCGCCATTGCCCTGGGGATCCATCCTCAGGGAGTCGACTTCCAGTCCATTGACAATCAACCGGCACGCATCATTTTTCTGTTGGTTGGCCCGGAGGATCAACCCGGCCTACATATCCGCCTGTTGAGTCGTATTTCTCGAATCATTTCCAAAGAAGAAACCCGCAATCGGCTTCTTCAGCTGACCACCCCGGAAAGCATCTATCAATTTTTCAAAGAAGAAGAAGCAAAATTTTTTGAGATTAATGCATGAAACTTCTTTTCTTTGTTTTAAATAAAGAAGAGCTTCTGGAGGAGCTTCTGGAGGCCTTTCTGGAACTCAACATTCCCGGTGCAACCATTCTGGACAGTGTGGGCATGGGTGCCATCATCACCCACGACATTCCCATCTTTGCCGGCTTTAAAAACCTGATGCAGGGAAGCCGTCCGGCCAATAAGACCATCATCACGGTTATCGAAGATCAGATGGTCGAAAAGGTGGTGCGGGAAATTGAGCGGGTGGTGGGATCGCTTAGTGAACCGGGAAATGGGATTCTGTTTGTCATCCCGGTGGAACAGGTGTACGGTTTTCGAAAACCTTTCCAGCCGGACAATTGAGGATAACCATGAACCCTCGAGCAGAAGAGCTGAAAAAAATTGGCCCGCTGCCCAGCTTGAATTACGCGGAGATGATTTCTGAGGTGCTGAAAAAGGAAAATATTCCACACCTGATAAAAAACGCTGGAATCACCGCCGCGCTGAACATTTCCGGAGAATCGCTTGCCGGCAATATGATTTTCATCCTGGTGCCCAAGTCCCACTACGCTCAGGCACTGCAAATCATCGAATCCATGATTGACCACATTTAACCTTCCTTATCCATACAGCGGGGAGATTTTCAGATTTGCAGTTCTATTTTTAGCCAATTTTATATTAACTTTGCAACGATTGTTAAAATGAAACCATTCCTGATAACATCCCCGTGCTGTTCGGGAATGGTTTCGGTTGATGCGCACAATCGGATGATCGGGATGTTAATGTAACCGTGAAACCGACGCACGATGGCATGGCATTCGGTTCACAATCCAGTATCTGAAACATGACACGAGGGAGAAAACACATTCCACAAAGACGCCGTCCACTGCTGAATCCGGCACACTACCGCATCCTCCTGTTAAAACTCATCCAGAAAATCAATCTCCCGGAAGATTTTTACATGCTTTTTCTGGCTGGAATTATCGGTGTTCTGGCCGGTCTGGGTGCCTATCTGCTGAATCTACTGGTTAATCTGGTACACCATCTGCTATTTGTTCAATTTCACCAGGTCTTCACGGAAACGGCGGTGGCGTCCTGGGCAAAGGCCCTGTTTCCTGCCATCGGCGGCCTTGCCGTGGGGATCATCATTTACCACTTTGCGCGGGAGGTCAGGGGCCACGGCGTGCCTTCGGTGATTGAGGCGGTGGCCAATCGAGGGGGCTACATTCGTCCCCGCGTCAGTATCATCACCGCAGTTACGGCGGGAACGACCATCGGTTCCGGTGGATCTGCCGGTAAAGAAGGGCCAATCGTGCAAATCGGGGCGGCAATTGGTTCGACCATCGGGCAGGTTTTTAGCGTATCGTCGGAGCGACTGAAAGTGCTGGTGGCAACGGGCGCCGGCGCGGGCCTGGCGGCCGTGTTTAACGCCCCGGTTACCGGCGTCCTCTTTGCGCTGGAGGTCATCCTGGCCGATTTCAGCCTGAACGCATTCAGCCCCATCATTTTTGCCACCGTCATTTCCACCACCATCTCCCACCACCTTATCGGGAGCTCCCCTGTATTGAAGATCCCAATCTACTACCTGGAAAGTGCCTACGAATACCCCATTTACTTCCTGATGGGCATTATTGGTGCCCTGGTTTCGGTGTCTTTCACCAACTTTCTGTATTTTGTCGAAGAATTTTTTGCCAGACTCAAAGCCCTGCCGGAATATGTGAAACCGGCCATTGGTGGCTTGCTGGTGGGATTGATGGCTCTGTACTTTCCCGAAATTTATGGCTTTGATGATAGCGCCATCCACAGTGCATTGCTGGCCCATACCGGCATTGGCGCGCTGTTTCTGCTAATGGTGGTAAAAATTGTGGCCACCTCCTTTTCCCTGGGTTCAGGCGGTACGGGGGGCTTATTCACCCCATCCCTGTTCATTGGTGCGGCATTTGGTGCTTTTTTTGGAAGCGTCGTGAACGCGCTGTTTCCGACCATTACGGCGTCTCCAGGCGCTTACGCACTGGTGGGCATGGGCATTCTCATTGCCGGCACCACTCACGCTACCCTGTCTGCACTGCTGCTCATTTTTGAAATCACCTCCAATTATCAAATCATTCTTCCCTTAATGCTGGGCACCATCGTCGCCACCATTACATCGCGGCTGCTGATGAAAGAAAATATCTACACCAAGGCCATCTCCCTGAGCGGAGAATACATCTTTAAGGGACGCAATCTCACCCTTCTGCAAAGCATCCCCATCCGGCAACACATTCAGAGGGAATTTGAAACCATTCCCGAAAACATGCGATTTCGCGACATTCTAAAGCTGATGAAAACCAGTGCCCATTCGACATTTCCCGTGGTGGATAAAAAAGGCTATATTGTGGGCATCATTTCGCTTCGGGACATTCGTCCCTATTTGTTTGATGAACACCTTTACCCCCTTTTGATTGCCAAGGATGTGGCGCGGGAAGACTATTTCAGCATCACCCCCAATCAATCGCTTGCAGACGTGCTACGCATGTTCGATTTAACGGATGCCGAAATGCTACCTGTTACCAGTCGACGAAATCCCCGAAAATTACTGGGAGTGATTTTCCGCGACGACCTGATGCGCTGGTACCGGAAGGCACCCTTACTGCAGAAAAAGAAAGGATCGTAAATGAAAGAAAGCTGGCGGAAATACCTGCCATTGACCAAAAAGAAGGGTCGCAGCGAAGCCCGGAAATTCATAGTAGAAGGGGTTCGGATTTGCCGTGAGGCTTTGATATCGGATTGGGACGTGGAAGTAGCCTACCTTACCGAAGAATTTAAGACCAGTGATCACTGGAAGGAATTCCAGGAATATTTTCAGCAGCGCGAAATTCCTTATCGCGTCATCAGCAAACAGAATTTTCGAAAGCTGGCCGATACCACCACCCCTCAGGGAATTCTGCTAATCGTTGCCGAAAAATATCCCGATCTGGAACGCATCAACCTGAGCAATAAAAAATTTGTGCTGGTGTTGCAGAGTGTACGAGATCCCGGGAATCTGGGCACGCTGATTCGCACGGCGGACTGGTTCGGTGTGGATCTCATCCTCCTTTCCGACGATTGCGTGGATCCTTTCAATCCCAAAGCCATCCGCGGAACCATGGGGAGCATTTTTCACCTTCCGGTTCTGGAGGTTGAAAACCTGATGGACACCCTGCACATTTTAAAAAAGAATCATTTCTTTACCCTGGGGGCTTCCCTGCGGGCCCGGAAAACACTTCAAACCATTCGTTTAAAAAAGCCCATTGCGCTGGTTCTGGGGGGCGAAGCGGAGGGGCTTACTCCAGAAATCGAAAAGAAACTGGACTTACTGGTACGGATCTGGAAATTTGGGGAAGCGGAATCACTAAACGTAGCCGTTGCCGGTGGAATATTAATGAACCACATTGCCAATCAAATTCTAAACCGTAAGAAGGGTTAAGGTATGCAGAAGGATGTGAAAACGCCAACGCCGTTGTTTTCGGGATTGTTAATTTTTCTGGGCTTCATTTTTAGTATTGCGGTTACCGGATTGGTCGGGGCCATTCTGATGAACTGGGCTAAAAATCAGGATGGCCTTTCCCCGGGATTGATCTCAAAACTTTCCCTGGTGTTTGGGGAACTGGGCTTATGGGCGTTTGTCATCCTGTTTTTAAAATTTCGGGGTTATCTGTTAAAGGATTTGTTCCGCTTTCGATCGGTTCCTCTCCCGGTTATTCTGGTCAGTATTCCGTTAGGCGTTTCCTTAAGCATTGTGGGGGATCAACTGGATCGACTCATTCAGCTCATCGTTCCCATGCCAGGCATGGTGGAAAAGCTGGTGGAATTCTTTAAATTTCAGAGCCATTTCGAACTGGCCATCATGATTCTGGGAGCCGTGGTACTGGCATCCGTGGTGGAGGAATCGCTCTTTCGAGGTTTGCTGCAAATATCCCTGGAAAAATACATTCCGGTCACCCGGGCGGTAATTTACTCCAGTCTGGCCTGGGCATTCATCCACGGCATCCTTTACTGGGCCATTCAAATCTTTTTAATCGGGGTTATACTGGGCTACCTGGCCTGGCGCACCAATAGCGTGGTGCCCTCCATGATTGGTCACGCCATTAACAATACACTGGCACTCATTTTTTACAATATTAACGTACCGGAAACCTTTCCGGCGTATGAATGGAAGGGTCAGGTATCCCCGGTCATCCTTTTACCGGCAATATTCATCCTCTACTGGGGAATCCGATACCTGGATCAAATTTATCAGAGGGGAATGCCTTCTTCCTCCCCACCAACCAGCTGAGGATTGGACTGAAAAATTTGTTGATTGAGCCAGCGGAAGTAGCGGAACAAGTTTTCCTCCGCCTGTTTAACCTCCACCGCACGGCAATTTTTCAAAATGTCCCCGATCGCCTGGGGCGTTACCCCTTCCTCTGCCGCGACCTCCCGGTAGGTACCCAGATCTTTATACTTCCAGTACAGCTTGAAATGGCGATCATTCCACTTGGAACGAATGGCCTGAATCAAATGGAAGATGGTGTTGATCAACAGGTCCATCTGGTGATCGTGGGATTTCAAAGACATCCAGCAGCGTTTTCGTTTGGCAACCTGCAGGGCTTCGTTTGCCCGATGAAAAGCCGGCCCATCCATTTCAATCGGTAAGCGGCCGCCCATCTTCAACACCTCGCCCACCCCGATTCCAAAACGCAACTGCACCGGGAAGGTGATCCGTTCCAGCGCTAATATCGTCTGAAACGCCACCTCCAGATTGGGTAACAATCCCTGAAACTCATCCCCCTTGGTAATGGTAAACGGTGCCTCAATCAGGGAATGGTACTCCTCATTCACCTGGATGATGGAAGATTTAATGAACAATTGCGTCTGATACCGGTGGTTTCCGGTCAGCCGTTTGGAACCCTGAATATCCCCAATCACAACAACATACAATCGCCTGTCGGCATCCATATCCCCCACTCCAATTTATGATGATTTTTTCATTACGCCATCCAGCTTCTTAACGGTTCTGGATTTCCGCAGAATTCCCGGTCGAATCCGCTGAATAAACTTAAACTCCCGCGGTTGTACAAACTTCTTCTGTCGATTGGGAATTCCTTTCATTGCTCCTGCCAATTTATTTTGTACACACACCTCTCACCATTTTCGGCATCACATTCCATTTCATTTAATACGACCTGCTTTCCGCCACACAATTGAATACTTTCGGTAAAAAATGCCTGTACAAACCAGCAGTACGGTTTGTGAATGTCCTCTTCATATTCGAACGACAGCGTTACCCGATGTCGATCCTGGAAGTCATAGGCATACTCCCCAAAGCCCCAAAGATGCAAATAAAGATTTTTGAATTGGACAAGGAATTTGTCCGGTTGGTGGGCCACCATGTAATTGTAGAAATAGCGATCCACAATGATGGGAGCAAAATGCGTCCCGATTTTCCGAAACAATTCCTCCAGCGGAAGGGAAACCAGCTGAGGAATTACCTGATCAATTTCCTTAAGCACCGAGAACGGGTATCGATTAACCGGAAAGATCTGTTCGGTGACCATTTCCCGTGTTTGAGGCGAAAGCATATCTGCCAGTTGCTTCATGGCATTGCCATCCAGCTCGTTCTCCAAGAATTCAATGCGGGACAATAACACCAGTCCTCGAACATCACGCATGGGCAAGCTCCTCCTTCAACCGTTGAACAAACTGATTTAAGAAATCGGACAATGCCGGGGTGCGTCGTCCCCCACCCTGATAAAAACGGTCTCTTCCACCCCCTTTGCCCTCAATCAGGGGCAAACATGGGCTTAAAATGGGCCAGATATCTACCGAAACGTTTTCCCCGCTACCCGCGAACCAGTACAGCCGCTCATCCGATGCACAAATCAGCAAGACGATTAGATCGGGCTGCTGAATCAGTTGCTCCGCCAGTGCCTTGGTAAATTCCCGATCCCAATCCACAACCGTGGCCAGAATGCGGTATTCCCCCAACGGCATCCCCTGCCGTTCGATGTTCTCAAGGGTCAACGTCAGTAAATCTTTTTGGAGCTGACGCATCTGCCGAGTGGTACGTTTGATCTGTTCTTTCAAACGTTGCACCTGCAAAGGAAGGGTTTCTTCAGCGCAGGTCAACAGGTTGCTCAGATGTTTCACCAATTCAATCTTCTGCTGATAATCGCGAACGGCACGCTGACCAATTTTCCAGTGCAGACGCCAGCGCCCACGAATCTTTTCACTTCCAGTGTATTTTATCCACCCCACTTCACCGGTGGTGCGGACATGAGTTCCGCCACAGGGGGTCATGTCAAAATTTTCAATTTCAACAACCCGGAGCCGATCCATGCGTGGCGGTTTTCTCCTCAAAGGAAGTTGATCCACCGCTTCGTGGGATACCCAACGGGCCTCCACCTTCCGATTCTGTCCAACAATCCGATTGGCGAGCGATTCAACATCCTGAATCACGGATTCGGGTATCGCCGATGCATCCAATTCAATGGCCGTGGTCTCCTCTCCGAAATGTACCGAAACGGTGGGTAAAGATGCGATTTGTAAGAAAGCAGCAGATAGAATATGCTGCCCGGTATGCTGTTGCATGGCATCCCATCGCCAGTCAAAATCGATCCGTCCCTGCACAGGCTCTTTGTCCGGGAAAGCCTTCAGAGCGTGATAAATGATGCCATTCTGTTCGTACACATCCAGCACCGGCTGGTCTTGAATCCAACCGCGATCTTTCGGCTGCCCACCTCCCCCCGGATAAAAGAGCGTGGCGGACAGTCCCACATAAACCCAACCATTCTTTTCAAAAGAATCTATGATTTGCGCGTCAAATTCCTGCTGGTAGGCATTTTTATAATATAATTTCTCCGTGATTGGCATACCGTCCCTGACTCATTTAATCAATCAATTCATCCCCCGAAAATCGATGACCATCCCTCCAGCTCCGGGATAAAATCTCACCCCATTAATTTTTTTGAATTTACACTAATTGTTGAGCAAAATCAAGGATATACACTTGAAAAATAAAATTAAAGGTAAAACATTTTACCCGAATCGACCAGATAATCGAAGCAAATCTTTAAATCCAGATTATGCAGGAAACCACGAATTGCACGGATGAACTCAAATAAAAACAATCAAATACATTGGATTAAATCTGAATGAAAATTTGTTTCGGCGTATATTCGTGATTTTGTGGATATGGCCTGGTCTCATTCGCGTGATTCGCGGTTTCATGCATTATTAGGTTTAAAATCTGTATTTGAAAAGACCCTGGTGTCGAAAGGGGAGAGATATTAGCCGTTCCGGGAGTTCACCACTGCGGGTTGACTTTGCAACACCTTTTTGATCTTTCGGGCCAGCTCCTTGATGTGATACGGTTTGGGCAAAAATCCGTCAATCTGCACATTTTGATTCATGATCTGCTCCCGTTCCGCATATCCCGATGACAACAAAATACGAATGGATGCATTCAACTTGCGGATGTGACGAATGGTTTCGATACCGTTCATGCCGGGCATGGCGTAGTCCACAATGGCCACGTGAATCTTTCCATTTTTCTGCACAATCTCCAGCGCCTCTTTCCCGTCCGCAGCGGTATAAATGTGATAACCCAGGGATTCCAGAATATCCTTCAGCGATTCGCGAATCATTTCCTCGTCATCTACAATCAAAATGGTTTCATCGCCGTAGAGGAAATCATCCTCTTCTTTGCGCGGAGGTTCCTTGGGAATTTCTTTTAACGGTTCAAAATAAATGTAAAAAGTGGTACCCTTGCCCAGCTCACTCTCCACATCAATAAACCCATTATGGCTCTTTACAATCCCGTACACCACCGACAATCCCAATCCCGTTCCCTTGCCCACACTTTTTGTGGTAAAGAAGGGATCAAAGATCTTGCTCAGGTGCTCGGGAGCAATGCCCTCACCGGTGTCGGTGACGCTGATACAAACATACTTCTTTTTTTTCATGGAAGAATCGGGGCTGTAGGGCACCAATTTTGTACGCAATATCAACTTGCCGCCATCCGGCATGGCATCCCTGGAGTTCACGGCCAGATTGATCAACACCTGGGTGAGCCGTGTCTCATCGGCTTTGATGAACGGAATGTTGGGATCCAGCTCCGTAAGCACTTCAATGTGTTTGCCCAGTGTTCGGCGGAACATTCCCGCCAGCCGAACAATCAGTTGATTGGGAGAAATGGGCTTTAACTGGACATCCTGATCCCGCGAAAACATGAGCAACTGTCGTGTGAGATCGGCTGCACGCTCCACCGTATCCTGGATGATCATGATCCGCTTCATGATATCCCGATCGTTACGGGCCCGCATGCGGATCAAATCGATGTTGGGAATGATGATGCCCAGAATGTTATTAAAATCGTGCGCAATTCCGCCCACCAGGGTACCCAGACTCTCCATCTTTTGCAATTGAATCACCTGCTGCTGCGATTTCTGAAGATCGGAGTAGGCTTTCTCCAGATGCCGTGCCTTCTCTTTTAGTGCCTGCAACAAATAAATTTTATCCAGTGTGATGGAGGCCTGATGCACCAGCGTGGTGATGTAATGGAGATCTTCCAGATAAAACACCCGGTTCTTTTTCTGAATATAAATGGCAACCCCAAACTTGTAATCCTTTTCGCTGATGGGAACCGCAATTAGCGATACGCTTTCATCCCGGGGCAACCCCAGCTGCTGAAAGTCAATATCTTCCAGAGAATCTTCATTCAGAAAATACGAATCGTTTTCCTGAAACGTCTTCCAGATCACACCGGGGCTCTTCGACACCGGCTGAATCTTTCGAACAAGGCTTTGGGGGAACGTGCGTGTCGGCACTAATTTTTTCTCTTTGGGATCCCAGAAATAAATGATGCTGTATTGTGCCTGCAATAGATTGCGGGTATTGTTGACCAGAATATCGATGACATCGCCAATATTGCTACAGCGAATAATGTCCTGGCTGATCTGGATGAGCTGATTGAGTTTGCGGGCATTGCGCTTGTTCTTTTCATTCGCAATTTCCAGTTCTTTGGTTTTTTGCTCCAGCTCGCGATTGGTTCGATGCAATTTGGCCTGGTTCTCCAGAATCTCCCGTTGTGTCTGGATATTCTCGGTAATATCCACAATCGCAATGATGAAGCTTTTGGACATTCCAAACTGATCATGCAGAATGGATATATTGATCTCCACTACCTTCTTCGTCCCGTCATGAATCGTTATGGCAGTGATGAACCCGTTAATGTCCACGTCGGTCTGCTTCACCCGATTCAGAATGGCCTGAAAATCTTCCTGGGACAATAGCTGCTCCAGATTTAACCCCACTATCTCGTTCATGCTCTTGCCAAAAAACTTACAGGCGCTTTCACTGGCCACCTCCACCCTGCCCTGGGGATCGGTAATGATCATAGGGATGGGACTGAGGCGGAAAAAGGCTTCGATGTATTTGTTCGATTGTTCCAGCTCGGTGAGATTTTGATCCAGCCGTTCCACCAGGCGATTGAACGCATAACCCAGGCGGGATATTTCATCACTGCCTTCTTCCGGCAAGCGGATGCTGAGCCGTTTGTGCTGGTCAGGGATCCGACTGATCTTCTGGATGGCCGTTTTCAGGGGCGTCACTATCAGGTGAGAAATAAAGATGGTCAACAACATTAAGATTATCGCAAGCAGGGAAACGATGAGCACAATCTTCTGCCGCTGTTCCGCTATTTTCCGATTCACCCAATCCAGATTGAATCCGGTCACCAGATATCCCTGAAATTCATCATGGAAAAAGACACTCTGTTTGGTGAGCAAATAATTCTGCGTAAAAGTCTGCAACGCATCCTGGGCAAAAAAGTCCTTGATGACCTTCTCAAAACGCGCATCCCGATATCCGTAAATGCGTTCCCCGGCCTGATTCACCAGATAGATAAATTCCACATCCGGATCACTTTCCAGTCCCTGTAGTACCCGATGCACATAATCGGTGTCATTTAAATACAGGCCTGCTCCCAGATTGGTAGAGGCTACCTGAACCAATCCGCTGGCTTTCTTAAGCAGGCTTTCCTGAAACTGCAATCGGCTGAGGTGTACAAAGTAGAAATAGAACAAAATGACTACAAAAAGAATTGTGCTAATGCTTAAAATCCAGAGCTTTTGGGAAATGGATATCTTTCGAAAAATGCTCTGCATGGGGTTTTTTACCCTTGAAAATATATATAAAAATTTGTCATCAATTAAAAACTACACCCCACCCTACGACCCGGCTTCTTCTGCCCGATGGGTAAGAATGTGTTCCAGTGCTTTAGAAACATTCCGAATGCTGTACGGCTTCCGCAAAAAGCCCACCACGCCCACACCTTTTAACGAATCACTCAATTGAGAATCAAAGCCCGTGGTGATAATGACTTTCAAATCGGGCTTAATTTTATGCAATGCCTCCAGGGTTACCCGGCCATCCATTTTGGGCATTCGCATGTCCAGGATCACATAATCAATACTGTCCTTATGCTGATGAAAAATCTCCAGAGCGGTTTTGCCACTATCGGCCTTGCGTACTTTGTGCCCCAAAAATTTTAGGATATCTGCTAAAATGTTGCGAACGTATTCTTCATCATCCACCACCAGTATTTCCAGATTCTTTGGCGTTTGAACATCCGCTGCCTTTTCTTCCGCCGCCGGCACCGTGGTCTTATCCGCCGGCAGGAAAATATCGAATCGAGTACCTTTCTTCTCTTCTGTATGCACAAAAATTTCACCATTGTGGCCTTTTACAATCCCGTATATCATGGACAATCCCAGCCCGGTGCCCTTCCCCACCTCCTTGGTCGTAAAAAACGGGTCGAATATTTTAGGAAGGATTTCCACGGGAATCCCTACCCCGTTATCTTCCACACTCAATTTGATATAATATCCCGGTTCCAGATTACCAAATTGATAATCGTCCTTTAATTCCACATTCGCAGTGGTAATTTTTATTTCGCCTCCCTTGGGCATGGCATCCCGTGCATTAATAATCAAATTCAGCAGCACCTGTTGCATTTGTGTGGGATCGGCCAGCACACCGTAAAGTTTCGGTTCCAATTGAGTTTTGATGGTGATAATGTCCGGAATGCTCGATTCCACCAGCTCCAGGCTTTCTTCAATGACATCGTTAAGATTGATTAGCCGCTTTTGCTGATCCTGCTCGCGGGTAAAGGTTAAAATTTTGTGCGCAATATCGGAGGCACGAGCAGCAGACTTTTCGATGATTTCTGCGCGGCGATAGTTCTCGGAATCTTTTGGAACGGACATTTTAATCAGCTCCGCATTCGGAATAATGGCGGCCAGGATGTTGTTAAAATCATGGGCGATGCCCGAGGCCAGTAGTCCCACGCTCTCCAGTTTCTGACTTTGAAGCAGTTGCTGTTGAATCTTTTTAATCTCGGTGATGTCCTTAAACAGGAAGAGGGAACCGATGTTTTGCTGCCGATAATCGCTAATAAAATTGGAAGTCAGAATGACGTCGCGGAGCCGATCTTTTAGACTATACAGTTGCAGCTCAATATTTCGAAGCAGTCCCTGCTGATTCAGGGTGCGTTTGATTCGTTCAATGTTTTTCTCGTCCCGAATAAACGAGGTAAAAAAGTTCAAGGTGCCCAAATCGTAATCATCGGGAATTTCCAGGATGTCATAGCCGGCTTTATTGATAAAAATGAGATCCCCGGCAAGATTGGTTATGCAAATTCCGTCCTGCAGGATTTCGATCAAATCGGCCAGCTGGAACGACTGCTTGGCTGCTTTTGGTTTTAAGAAGTCGAATAATCCCATGGATCCGTCTCACCGTTTACGCGTTTTTTGAAAGGCACGGAATTGATTTTGCCAGTCCCGCTTGATGCTTAAAAAGCTAATCAGCAAGGCACCAAAAACCGTCAGAATAATGAAAACTACGTTGAGCATCAGAAAAAAGCTTTCCGTACTGCGGTTGGTGAAATAATAAAGAAAAACCCCGCCGAGGAGGATCATTAAAAATATAAAGAGAATATTTAAAGGCAATATGGAGAATAAATATTGTAAGAAACTTTCTTTCGGTTTTTTAACCAACCCATTTAAATACA
>JAADJD010000016.1 GCA_013150955.1 Calditrichota bacterium | reverse complement strand
CAGATTATGCATTAGACCACGAATTGCACGAATTAACACAAATAAAAATAATCAAATACATTAGATCAGATCTGGATGAAAATTCGTTTCGGGGTTTATTCGCGATTTTATTGATATTTTTGGGTTTCATTGGCGTGATTCGCGGTTTAATGCATTATTTGGGATAAACAGGTGAACCAACAATCGGGAAATGATCCCCCTAATCCGCAATCCGATCCCGCCCCGTAGGGGCAAAATACGTTAGCCCGGAGCAACGCTCCGGGAATCGGAGAGATTCCCAAAAAAACAAACGCGCCCTGTAAGGGCATAATAATAAACAGGCGGCTCCCAAATCCGCCATCCGAAATCCGCAATTCGAAATTCGAATCCCTTCCCGCCCCGTAGGGGCACCATAGGACAGCCCGGGGCAGCGCCCCGGGGGAGGATAAACAACGGTTCACCAATCCCCACGCCCTGTAGGGGCAGAATAAGTAACACGGGATATGAATTTGGAGATGAACAATCAAGTATGGATGATCGTTGCCATTCAGTAAACGCAGGGAATTAAGGTAGCACCATCTGTACCCCACGCGCTGCGCGGGGCTACCCTCTTTTTGCCCTTCGGGCAAATCGTCCCATTGTTATACCCTGCATTTCCATCAAAAGAAGCAAAATAACCCCAGCCCCGGGATTTGCTATCACCCCCAAATCCGCAATTCGCAATCCCAAATCCAACATTCGAAATCCGACATCCGAAATTCAACTCCCCAAATCCGCAATCTGAAATTCGACATCCGCAATCCGAAATCCGAAATCCAACTTTATCCCGCTGCGTTTGGATATTATGTCGGTGTCCTTCGGGTAACCCAAATCCCTGGAACATATCCCGAAGATGCATGGATCACCCACAACTGTATCCCTTAATTCTCACCCAGCGTAAAACTCATGGAAGGATAACTCCGAAGCACCCGCTGATAGGCGATGGCCTCCACCTTCCATACATATTGCCCATCGGGTGAAAAATGAGGAGTCACCTGCACCGCCAGCCGGGACTCCCGCAACTGCTTTTCAACGATCACCTTCCCCGTTTCCGCATCCCAGATGGTGATGCGATAAAACTGCGCTTCCGGCACCGGTTGCCATTTGAAGTGCAGATAGGCTTCCCGTTTCTCCCAGACGGCCGCCGGAATTTCCAGAGAAGCCGGCGGCTCTTCCCTGAAAATTGGTTGCCCACTCTCTGTAATGCCCCGTTGCGCTTTGTACTTCTGAATAAAAAACAACAGGAAAAATATCGCCACAATCAACAGGAAGCCTACCACTCCTTTAACAAACTTTCCTGCTCCCGGAACCTCACTGGCCCAGATGGGGGACTCCAGATCGCTCCCCGCATGAGTGATCTGATGATACAAGCGCACATTCCTTTTTTGAATGGCCCAGGTGCGGAGCAGACACCAATCGCAGGTTTCCAGGTGTTGCTCCATTGATTTCACGGCTTCCGGCTCCGCCGTACCATGAACATAATTGCTGATGGCATAATCATCCAGACAGACTTCGGTGCGCGGGGGAGTCAGGACGTGCCTGCTGTAATCCTGGAAGGCCTTCCGAATTCGCTGACGCAACTGAACACAGCGCTGCTTCTGTTGACGGGACATCCCCGGAAACCAGCGCCGCCAGTGATATACCGGACGTGCCAGTAAGGATAAGCAATGGAGAATCGTGCCCTCGTTGGAGAATAAATCACTCATAAAAAATGATTTGAATCTTAACAAAATTTTGAATATTATTGGACACCAGCAAATTTACCATTTTTTTGGAGAAATAAAAGGAGAATCCCGGAATTTTTCCACCCAATCTGTGGAATGTCCACCAGCTCTGGCGCATTCTGAAACCCGGTGGTTCCCTTCTGGAGATTCTCCAACAGCAGGTGATGCATTTTCAGTCATCTGGATTGGGCAGGAGAACACGAATTTTTTCAAATGGGAATCAAGCAGCATGATGAAAATAAAAATTGTTAACCCAAATAATGCGTTAAACCACGAATCACGCGAATGAATTCGAATAATATCAAAAAAATAGCGAATATATTCGGGAAAACATTTTATCCTGATAGAATCAAGTGTATTCTATTATTTTTATTGGTGATTATTCGTGTAATTCGTGGTTTTAATGCATAATCTGGGATTAAGAAAAATCGTTCATCGCAGCCAGGCGATGACCATCCGGTAGCAGGGAATAAAGGGGGATTGAATCGATGCGTTTTGGGATGAGTCATTGTTCAGGCCGAGAGGAACTCTGCTTACCCGAATGTGAAAAATCATATTTTAGACGTTAATTCGCGTTATTCACTGTCAACGGCGTAGTTAATTTGGAATAAACGATCGTCAGATTTTGCGGCTTTACATGTGGGGGTGTGGGTGAATGAAAAAACGGGTCTTTGGCCCAATCCTTATTCTGCTACTGCTGATTGCCGGTAGTGGAGTATATGTGTACCGGGTGCCGCTTCAGCAATTCTACTACTGGAAGACCGGAAATTATGCTGCCCTTGTGGAATGGCTCGAGCGAATCCCATCTGAGCAACGGGATCCGCGCTGGTATTTTCAGTACATCACGGCACAACAGCAGCTGCTGGATCGTGCCCAGTTTCGCATTCTGACGGATCGTTTGCTGCGGGAAGGGCCTTCCGCGCAGATAGGGCTCGGCGATTTCTGGATGGCGCAAAAGGAATGGCGAAAAGCATGGGGGTGTTACCGTCAGATTCCAGAGAGGCTTCACCCCGCCGTAAAATCAAAGATGGAATTGCTTCAACAGATCCTGCAGGCCGAACGGTTGATTGGGAAAGGAAATACCTGCTACAACCGCGGTATGCTGGACTCTGCAGAATATTATTATGAGGCGGCGTATGACCTTCTACGAACCACTCCTGCTGAATATTTAACCTTCAAAGCGCGGTACAATCTGGTACTGGCAAGAGAAGACGCCGGGAAATTAGCTCACGTAAAAGAAGCCTATCTGCAGGTCTGGAACGATTTGAAGGGCAGGGGATATGCGGAGCTGGAGATCAACATCCTGAACAATCTGGGAATCTTGTTAAAGGAAGAAGGGGAATTCGAAGCCTCACGGGCGTATTATCAGCAGGCGCTGCAACTGGCTCAGAAAACCCACGACCGGGAAGCGCAGGCCATGTTGTGGATCAATCTGGGCAACCTCTCCCAGGATATTGGGGATTATGACAATGCCATTGCGGAGTTCCAGAAAGCCATCCGGCTGTCCCGGGAAAACCGGAATTCAGTGAACCTGGCCAAAGCTTTCTGGAATTTGAGCATGGTTTACTTTAACCAGGGTAAATTTCAGTTAACCATCGAGTATTTACAGAAAACCCTGGATCTGGATAAGTCCAATCAGGATTCCATCGGCATGTGTTACGACTATTTTGGACTGGGTAAAGTCTACTGGCGCATGGGCTTGTGGAACGAGGCGCTGCATTTCCTGAACCGTTCGCTGGAGCTCCAGGATCATATTCAATACGTGCAATTAAAAAGCAGCACACTGGGACAAATTGCCATGATTTATGAGAAGATGGGATTATACGCCCAGGCCGAAGCGCTATGCCAGCAATCGCTGGAAATGAGTGCGTTTACCGACAACCACCTGGATCACATTCAAACCCTTTATCAATTGATTGTGCTGTATGAGAAGATCGAACAATATTCAAAGGCTCAGACTTACTTAACCCGGTATCAACGAATGGTGCAGCGGATTCGTTTTTTCCCGGGAATAGTGAATTTCTGGATATTAAAAGGACGGCTGGCCATTGCTCAACAGCAACCGGACACGGCCCGGATATATTTGAACCGGCTTCTGAATGAATTGGAGGAAGATGCCTTACCACAATATCGGTTAAAGGCTTTGATCCTGCTGGGAGAACTGGCTCTTCAGGAAAAGGACTGGCCCCGTGCAGAAAAGTATGGGCAGCAGGCGCGGAAACAGGCTGAGGCGCAGGGAGCCCCATTGCTGCTATTTGAAGTGTACAATTTTCTGAGCGATCTGTACCTGAAGCAAGAGCGTTGGTCTGAATTAACGTCCATTTTCCAGTCCGGGTTGGCACTCACTGCTGCCTATGCTTCTTATGCCACCATCACCCCGTCTCCCGATGAACTATTCCAGCAAATGCGCACATTTTATAAGAAATATGTTTATTTCTGGTACCGACAGGGAAAACTTGAAGATGCCATTCGTGCTTATTTGAAGTACGCTTCGGTTTTCTACACCGCGACGGTTCGTCCAGAGGCTCCGCCAGACGAGGTGTGGCAATCCATCTGGATGTTGAATCGACAGCTTGGGGCTCTGCAGCAATTATTGCAGAATGAGAATCTCTCGGTTCGGGGACGCTCGGTAGTCAACCGCCGCCTGCAGTTCATTAAAAAGCAACTGGAAGAAAAATGGGCCTATATCCAGCTTCTTGCCCGTTCCGAAAAGGCGTTTTCACCGCAAAAGGCCGGGGATTTTCTTCCACAATTTGCGCCGGCACAGGCGATGGTTGTGCCCCTGATTTTCCCGGATACCCTGCTTTACCTGGTTCAAACAGCGGAAGAGACCGTTGCCATCCTGATTGCAACACCGGCTTCCCGGATTTACCAGCGGGTGGCTTTCTGGAAGGCTCTGATGGAGAATGATCTACAAGAGAATTCACATCGGCTGAAGACCCATCACCTACAGGAATTTTATCAGGCGTTCATCGCCCCGGTGGATCAATGGTTGCGATCCCGGCAGGTGCAGGAAATTGAGATTGCGCTGGAAGATGGACTGGCTTTTCTTCCCTGGAATATGGCTTACGACGGGAGGCAGTATTTAACAGAGATTTATGAAATCCGATACAGCGTGCCTGTAATTTCAAAAGAACGGAAGCTGCCGGCAAAAATGGTTGATTTTTTGGGGATGGCGCCCTTCCCGGAGGAAATGCCCCATTCAGGAAAAGAAGTCCAGCAGGCAGCGCGTCATTTTCAGAATGAGGTGGCGGTTTACGTGCGGGAGGCGGCCACGGAATCCCGTTTCAAACGGCAACTGGCAGCGGCGCGGGTGATTCACCTGGCCACTCATGGTCAGTTCAGTGCCTATCAGCCCATCTTCTCTTACTTAAAATTTCGATCGGACGCCATGAATGACGGCTATGTGTATCTGTATGAACTGGAACCGTTGACGGTGAATGCCTTTCTGGTAAACCTGAGCGTGTGCCGTCAAATTGAGATGCCCGCCGCAGCGGGTAGGGGGACTATGGCATTGCAATCCAATTTTGCAGTGCAGTTTTTACAAAAGGGCGCTGAAAATGTGCTGGTTTCACCACTGGTGTTGCCGGATCCGTTTGCGGCGGATTTTAACGCCCGTTTTTATGCGCGGTTAAAAGACGGGGACATCGGAGCGGCCATTCAGGATGTGCAGATGGATTATATTCGCAAGGGAATATCGCCAGCCTTCTGGGGGAATTATTTCTGGCTAACCCGCTTTGATGCCGGTGATCGGCTCAAAAGCCCACAGATATCGGTAGTGAGGGAGCCGTAAATGGTCAGGGCTTTCGTGTTCAGCATGGTTATTTTTGTTTTGGGATTCTGGGGCGTGCCCCCCGGTCGGGCCATTCATTTGAATGATTTACGCTACTTTCCGGAACTGGATACGGTATCCATTCACCGAGTGATTTATCGAAACCCGTCTACCATCTTTTTGCAAAGCGATAAGGATTTTTATCGCTGGACGGGAGCGGGGTGGAAGCGGGTGAACGTTCCCTTAAAGGAAGCCGTGGAAGTTCGAGAAATTTTCCCGTACGATGCTTCCCGATTTGTCATCACCTATTCCCCAACCGAATATTATTATCATTCCGGCATACTTTTTTATGATGGGAACCGCTGGCGCTCTATTGCAGCCAAACAACCCTACAAAATTACAACAGTGGATTTTGTGGATTCACTCCGTTTTTATGCGGTGGGCATCTGGGGGAGTTTTATTTATTTTAATGGAGATTCCACCCGGATTTTACCCAGTTTGCCAGCCATGAATTATTCCAGATTATGGGTGATCTCCCCCAATACCCTGTATGTGATTGGTTCCAGTGAGCAGGTTGACCTGAATGAGACCTATGTTCTTAAATATGCACATGGGAATTGGGAAAAAATCGCAAAAATCCCCAGAAGGGCATACACAGGGTACATCTGGCACCCCGATTCGGGATTGATCGTTTCCAATAAGGGAATGGTTTACCGCTTCCAGAATGACACCCTCCGATTGTTGTTTCAGATTAAAACAGATTACATAAAATTGCCCTTCATTTTGAATCGGGACGAAAAGAGGTTCTATTTCTGGGAGGGGGGCGCATTCTGGAAAATCGGGTATGACGGCCAACCGCTCAAACTGTTTGATTTCCCTAAATTTGCTAAAATCATGCCCGTCTCATCTGGATACCTGATCCTTTACAATAACCAGATGTTTTATTATGGATCGTCCGATCTGGGAAGGCCTTTATCTGACGTAAAACCGTTTTTTGAAAGTTTCCCAATGGGAAATAATCGAACACTGGGGATGAGTTTTTATATAAACGATGAAGGAAAAACCCTGATTTACCTGTCCATCCCTGACCGCATCAATCAATTCCACACCGTTAATATTCGGCAAGTTGGCGGGATTCAAATCTATCAGGTTGATGACATTATTTTTAAAACCGGATTGCTGGAATACGAACGCCAGCGAGGGATTTTTGATGGGGGCTTGGGATTTGCCGATCTGGATAATGACGGTGATCGGGATGCCGTGTTGTTTAGTCTGAATGGTCAGACCCAGTTTTTTGAGAATGTGGGATCGGATCAATTCCGCAATATCACCCGGGAGGTGGGTTTAAGCATCACCACGCGCATTACCCAGATTGAATTTGTGGATTTTGATCAGGATGGGTTGCTGGATATGGTGCTGGGAAACGAACTGGGGCACAATTATTTTATTCGAAATCGTGGGTTCCTTCGGTTCGAGGATGTATCGGAAAGCATGGCGCTATCCCGCCAGTTTCGCTCCTATCTTCCCGCATTTGCCGATCTGGACGGGGATGCCGATGCGGATGTGGTGCTCTACAGCATCTATGGGCCGATTCGTTATTTTGAAAATGTGGGACTGGATTCCAATCGACTGCCCATTTTTGAGGAACGCAGTCAACGATCTCCTCAGCTGACCCGAAATCCCTTCTTCTTTACCCAGTCGGTTTCCTTTGCTGATTTTGATAACGACGGCGATCTGGACATCCTGCTGGCCAATCGAAACCGCCGTTTGAAATTGTTCGAAAATGAGGGCAATTTTCGATTCCGGGACGTGTCCCGGGAAAAAGGAGTGCATTACCGCTTTATGGCATACGGAGGAGATTGGGGTGATCTGGATGCGGATGGGGATCTGGATCTGGTGCTGGGAACGCTGGGGAAAAACTACATTTTCTGGAATCTCAACGGTGAACGTTTTCAGATTGATTCCACAACCTTCATTAATAATGAATTGTCTTACACCACCGCCACGGCAGTGATCGATCTGGATCGGGACGGGGATCTGGATGTGGCCATGGCCAATTACTTGATCGGTTCCGATCGGATGTACATCAACACAATGGAAGATCCGGCCTACCTGATTATTCAAGTCCAGGGTGGTGCTCAAAACAATCGCGATGGGCTGGGATGTACGGTACGATTATTTGAAAGGGATACCGTGGGGGATGGCCAGCGATTTGCCGGAATGCGTTACCTGCGAAGCCACACGGGATACAATGCCTACAAATACCCGCAGGCGTATTTTGGTGTCCGGAAGGATCGTCTCTACAATGTGGAGGTGCTTTTTCCCAATGGCCGAATCGTTCGCGCTTTTAATCTTCGTCCCGGACGTACCTATCAGATTCTGGAAGTCACTGGAGTAAATCAATTATGGCACACGCTGATAACCGCTGGCAAGGAGTGGATTTTCCGGGAAAATAAGCGCATTCATATTTATCGCTTTTTGGCCTTCATGGTGGTTTTCCTGTTGTTCAATGTCTTGATCCGGTATTTATCCTTCTGGCCGGTCATGCATGTTCTGTTTTTTAACACCATTTTATTTTCGACTTATCTTTTGTTGGACATCCTGTTGTTCACTTTAGATCCTCAGATGAACTGGCTGGTGCCGTTTTATTTCGTGTTGTTAGCCGGCGGCATTGCCTATTATGTGATTGAAAAATACACCAGCTACAAATTCGGCAGCGAATTTAAATTCGAATTGTTCGACCTGTTTCGCCAGTTTCATCACAGCAGGAATGGATTGGTGCAGATTAACCATTTGATTTTTTTCTGCAGCAACATCAAAGATGGAGACAATCCCGATGTTTTGCGCGAGTTTCTGAAAGAAGTGAATTATTTCCGGATGTTTACCGTGCCCTTTATTCATTCCGTGTTGAAAATGGCCGTTAAATTGAAGACCACCCGGGAGAGTGCCCGTCAGGCCATTCGGTTATTAAAAACTATTGAACATCAACTTCAGCAGTTGTATTTTATAAAGGACATATCGCCGAAGCGTTTGGTCAAATTAAAAGCCCAATTATTGCATTTAAAAAGCGAATTACTGGTCATTCGGAAGCAAACGGAATTGGCGGTCTCCTGCGACGTTACTCAGGTCATTGCCCAAACCCTCCGGCGATATCACGAATTAACGGAAGTAACCTTTTTAAGATCACCCGGTGTGACGCTGCCGCTGGTGGTTATTCCTGAGGATGTATTGAGCCGTGTGCTGGGAGATTTGTTTCAGAATGCGCTGGAGGCCATGAAGGAGCAGCCCCAGAAGAAACTGGATGTTCACGTCCAGGCCGCCGGGGATGGCGTGGAAATTCTCATAACGGATTATGGACAGGGAATTAAACCACACATTCAATCCAGAATTTTTGAGGATCATTTTTCAACAAAAAAATCAACCGGATTGGGTTTGTTCCATGCGCGTAAATTACTGGAAAAATTTGGCGGCAATATTCAATTACTGAAATCTGCCCCTGGAAAAGGAACCACATTTAGAATATATCTAAAGGGAGTCACTCATGGATAAGATCCGTTTACTGATGATCGATGACGATGAAATGTTTTTGCGCATGTATCGCAGTATGCTAAGCCAGCATTATCAGGTGGCCACTGCGCTGACCCTGGACGATGGTTTTAAACAGATGGACGAATTCCAGCCGGATGTTTTATTGCTGGACATTCGATTGAACTCAGAAAAGGAAGGGTTACAGGCACTGCCGGACATCAAAGCACGGTATCCCGAGCTTCCGATCATTATTGTGACCAATTGGGATTCCCACCTGATTTTTCGGGAAGCGCTGGAACTGGGTGCGGATGACTTTTTTATCAAATCGGAAGATCTGGACATCTTGAAGACCGCCATTGAGAATCTGTTGGCACAACGTCAGGTAGAAAATCACGGCCGTCGGAATGGAAATGATCAGCTTCTGGTGTTTGATCCCCTGAGTAAAAAGAAATTAAAAGAGGCGCGGAAACTGGCACAAGCAAATTGTTTCATTTTAATCACTGGCGAAAGTGGGGTGGGAAAAGAAGAATTTGCTCGTTACATCCATGCTCACAGTGCCCGGAAGAACGGGCCTTTTGTAGCCGTCAATTGTGCGGCGATCCCGGATACATTGTTTGAAAGCGAATTTTTCGGGCATGAAGCCGGGGCGTTTACCGATGCCCGCTTTCGCCGGATTGGCAAATTCGAGGCTGCCAATGGGGGCACGCTGTTCCTGGATGAGGTGGAAGAGCTTTCGCTTTCCGCGCAGGCAAAGCTCCTGCGGATTACCCAGGATCTGGTCGTGGAGCGGTTGGGCAGCAATAAATCGATCCCCATCGATGTGCGGATCATTAGCGCGACCCGCAGTAATCTGGAAAAACTGGTGGAGAATAAGCAGTTTCGGGAAGATCTGTACTATCGATTGGCGGTGTATCCGTTTCATGTGCCGCCCCTGCGTGAACGCCCGGACGACATTTTGCCCTTATGCCATCATTTTCTGGAAGATAGTTGTAAACGCAACGGCATTGGGAAGAAAGAATTCAGTAAAGATGCGCTTCTGGTATTAAAAAATTACCACTGGCCAGGCAACGTACGAGAATTGAAAAACGCGATTGAACAGGCAGTTGTTGCCAGCGACGGGCGTTTGATTCATGCTTCGGATTTTATGTTAAAGCGTAAGCTGGATGGGGAGGAGCTGGAACCTTACGACGAAGCACGACGTCGCTTCATGGTGAATTATATCCGGAAAGCCCTGGTTCAGCACGATGGAAACATTACCCGGGCATCGAAAGCCATTGGGTTATCCCGTCAGATGCTGCAGAAAATTATCCGTGAATATGGGATCAGCGTTTCAGAGAAATAGCTGAGATTCTTTCCCCGCATAGTGTAAAATAAATTTGACAGTTTTTAAAATTCCCCGCCTACCTTTATAAGCGTAATCCCAGTAAAAACAGGTGATTATCCCTTCTGGCATTTTTGTTGTGAACATCTTTTAGAAATGATAGAGATTATGGAAATGGAACATCTAAAATTTCTGGTGAAAGTGAATAATGTGGTGGGGTATTTATTGATTGCCAGCGTCATTCTGAGCCCGATTGGATTCATCCAGGTCTTGGTGGGCCATATCGTGCTTTTGATCATTCAGGGGAGGGAGGAGAGGGAGGGGTTTTGAACCCATATGATGCGTTAGACCACGAATGACACGAAAGAACACAAATAAAAATGATTAAACACAGATTATGCATTAGACCACGAATTACACGAATCAACACAAATAAAAATAAAAAAATACATTAGATCAGATCTGGATGAAAATTCGTTTCGAGGTTTATTCGCGATTTTATTGATATTTTTGGGTTTCATTCGCGTGATTCGCG
>JAADJD010000015.1 GCA_013150955.1 Calditrichota bacterium | reverse complement strand
TAAATAAATTACCAGTTTTTACATTTAAATTTTATTTTTAATAGAATTTTAGTATAACTCTGCTTCAAGCTGACACAAGGGCAGTGTTTGCAAATAATTAAGCGTAGTGCTTTTATCAAATTTTCGACTATATTCAATAGTTTGTACGTCTAAGCCCTTGTGCAGCTTATACTTAGGTTATACGGCATGAAATTGTAATGGAAATAAGAAATCTTGTAACAGAAATTCGTGACTATATTAATAGTCCGAGACTTCAATCTAATCTATTAAAAGATAAAATTTCTTGGAATAAGTTGTGTAGCTCATTAGATGTTCTCGGTGATACTGAATTAGCAATAGATGAATACCTCATTGAAGATGAACCTTCTGGTATTGGTGAAAAGTATCTTCTTTTATATGGTATTTTACAAATTCTATTTGTTCAACAGGATGCTACACGAAATTTAGCAGAAGCATTAAATATAAAATATGAAAGCGATACTCTTCTCGATGAAATAAGAAAAATTAGAAATAATAGTATCGGACATCCGACAAAAAGAGGTAGAGGCAAAGGTGATGCATTTAATTTTATTGTAAGAGCATCTATATGCTCAAAAGGATTTACATTAATGACTACATATCCTAAAAAAAAGAAAGATATTTCAAAACATGTTAATGTAGTTGAATTAATTAATACTCAAAAAACTAAAATTAAGGAAATTCTTACACAGGTTATCAATATCTTAAAAGAGAATGAAATGAATCATAGGAAAAAACATAGAGAAAATAAACTCATTGATTGTTTTCCGCTTACCCTAAATTATTATTTTGAAAAAATATATGAAACTCTTAATGGAAACATGCCCAATGAGTTTGGTCTAATTCATATAAAGTTTATTTCAGAATCCATTGATAAATTTAAGAAGGAATTAGCAATTAGAGGTATTCAAGATTCCTATGATTTGTTGAACTACCACTTGGATTTAATTGACTATCCAATTAAAATGGTTACTGATTATTTTTCAAAAGACATTCAATCAAGATTAAATGATAAAGATATCAATATTTTTGTCTTTTTTATTGAAAAACAAGTAAATGAAATTATCGATATGGCTAAAGAAATAGATGCTGAATATTCTTCTGATCTGTAGCCGTATAACAAGCACTTGCACCGGAAAATTCCACTCGTCTGTTTTTTGAAATTTTGAAAGTTTTTTCGAGCGTGGCATTTCCGGTGAAGCGCAGGCCGTTTGTGCTCAAAAGAAAAATAGTATGGCAAAAATAGAAAAATTTGATTTAAGTGTTATCGAATCAATTGCCAAAATATTAGGTGATACAGTTCAAGGTTTTACAGGATCACAAATTGGTAAATTGCTCCATGAATGTAATATTGAAGACCCTTTCCCAGATATTACCAAATGGAAGAGATTGTATGAAGCCTTAAAACAGAAACAAGAACGGGATAATTGCGCTAATAATATTTGTGTTTTTATACAGCACGCTATGAATCCTGCCCGTCATTTGGATAATCAACAGTGGTTTGTTGATACTCGATATAAATTAAATAAAATATTAAGTTTTGAGGGATTGGTTCTCGGAGAAGATGGAAAATTACGAAGAACAACGAAAGCAGTAACTATAAATGAAGCCGAGGCAAGAGCAAGTAAATTGCGAGAGGTTTTAATATCTCGCAATGTACATTCAGATATATTAAAATATTGTAAAGCAGAGTTGTTAGTGGATAACTATTTCCATGCAGTTTTTGAGGCAACAAAAAGTGTGGCAGAGAAAATTCGGTTAAAGACAGGTTTAACATCTGATGGAACTACATTGGTAGATGAGGCGTTTTCCTTCAAAAATAGCATTCCTCATTTGGCTTTAAATACGCTTCAAACGGAGAGCGAAAGAAGTGAGCAAAAAGGCTTTATGAATCTTCTCAAAGGTTTATTTGGCATGTTTAGAAACACAACAGCTCATGCTCCTAAAATAACGTGGCGTATTGAAGAACAAGATGCTCTTGATATTTTATCTTTAATTTCTCTTATTCATCGAAGATTGGATAGTGCAATAGAAGCTCGAAAGATATATAAAGGCCCCTAACAAGCCAGTGCACCAGACCGCTAATCCGCTGCGCCCTTCGGGTTTGCGTCTTGTCGTCTGGTGACTTTAGTCGTTAGAACGGTTACATTGATTGACCATAGAGTTTTCTCTTTCGGAGCTAGAGTTATGTGTTTACGAGTTCTTCCCAGCAGACAGATGCTACAGTATACAAAACCAGGGCGTTTAGCTGATGTTATGGCATTAATCCAAGTGTTGGCTTTGGATAAAGCTGCTCATCGAAGCGAGCAAGGCCTGCAACAGGAATTGCAAGGGTTACCTCAATCGGCCTCTTCTTGGACGCAAGTGGCTAAAGAGCATCCGGAATTCTTCCGCGTTGCTCCTGAAAGCACACATATTGTTTCGCTGATTGCGCGCCATGTCTTACCAAGAGACGAAAATGATCGGCGTTCCCCGTTGCCTGAAGAACTTGTGGGTCGTTTATTACAATCTGCTGTTGAATTGTATGACCGCCAAATTAGACTGGCTGAAAGATGGACATATCTAATTCCAATTTGGGTTGCTCTAATAGGTGGTGTATTTGCTGTCATTACAGCCTGGGTAAAATAAGGCTGCGCGTGAATAAAAGCATCATCTTGGCAACATCTTTACAGTGTCCTTTTTAGTCTGGTAGTAGCGGTGAAAATATAGTTTCTATGCTTGTGGCAAGCTAGCGTATGGAGAAAATTTATTTGGATAGAACGCGCTCTAACTCCATGTGCAGCGGACGCGGCTGAACTGCGCGCGAACGTGGCGGAATTTCGGGCCAAGGTTATGCGCCAACTGTGGGTGTTGGACGGCGACGCCACGCCGCTGACGCTATTGTTAAACGGAGAAAATATACATGCGATTTTCACGACGAACACTTGCTGAGCTTGCTCGAGCACTTGCAAATGTCCAGGCAAAAGAAGAGATTCGGATTCTTGCATACGAATTTAAGCTTGAAGATAAACTCAGTGGTTCTACACTTAAGGAATTAGCAGGTAGGCTTGTACGTTTGGTAGAGCAATTGACACCTGTAAAAAAGCTGAAAAAGTCATTGTACGTCTCGTCGAATATGTCTTTAAGCATACATCTATTGACTCGGAAAGTCCCCTGGTGCATTCCCTAAAAATAAATGGTTTCGAATGGGATAGCTCAAAATTGATTCCTACTACACCCGCACCGGCTACTCTTGGCCCAGAAATTACAATTTTAGAAACCAAACTGGATCAACTTGGCTTTGATGTGGCAAGGCGACATTATAATCAAAGCTATACATCATTTGTAGATGGACGGTGGGAGGCATGTAATGGACAACTGAGATCATTCATGGAGGATTTTTTAATTCAACTTGCGAAGTCCCAAAGTGGACAGATTCGATCTGATCCGAACGCTGCACTCGATGATTTGCGAGGCAACTTACTTAATAATAAAGAATGGAATCTAGGACGTTCAATATGGGCGATTCTCCATACCAGCGGTGCACATGCAGGAATTAGTGACTATGATGAAGCTCTATTTCGTCTTCATATAGCAACATCGTATGCAAATTATTTGCTTAAAAAGAGGATTACAAAGGCGACATCTCAAAGGGCCGTTTAACAAATGGGTGCACTTGACCGCATTTCGCTAGTGCTCCATGCGGCAAGTGAGCTTTGTCGTTAATAAATAATTACATTGCCATGAAGTGTAAATTATGTGGCCAAGAAAAAAAATTAAGAAATTCCCACATAATTCCAGAGTTTTTTTATAAACCAATGTATGATGAAAAACATAGATTTAATGTTATCCCCTTATCAGAGGGTCAAAAATTGCATTTTAAACAGAAAGGACTTCGTGAAAAGTTGCTTTGTGAAGATTGTGAAGTTCAATTAAGTGTCTATGAAAAATATGTAAGAAGTGTTTTCTATGGTGGAACTGGAATATACATAACAAACGGGAACCCACTAAAAATAGAAGGAATTGACTATAAAAAATTTAAGTTATTTCAATTATCTTTATTATATAGGGCAGCAGTATCAAGTCTGGATTTTTTTCAAAATGTAGCCCTAGGACCTCATTTGATAAAAATACGCAATATGCTGTTAAATGAAAATCCAGGAAATAAACTTGACTATCCTTGTTTTATGGTCATGATTTTAATGGAAGGAAATAAAATATTGGATGGTTTGATATATCCCCCTCAGATGATGAGAGTTGATGCTCACAGAGTATATCGATTTATTTTGGGTGGCTGTTTTTGGATATATTTCGTTTCGAGTCATACTAACCAAGTAGTTTATACTGAATTTATTTTAGATGAAAGTGGGAAGGTGTTGATTCCATTAAAAAAAGCTGAAGATACTCATTTTTTTCGAGAATTGGCGAAGAACATAGTAAAATTTACTAAAAAATAACCTAACAATTGTATCAACCAGGCAGCAAGTTCCCTATGATTTGTATATAGTCTGTTCTAAATTAAGGTTCCATGCATTTTATTGTGTTCTTTGATAACTTTCTTGCGGCGGGTTATGAAGGTCGATAATTGTCTAAAAATAAACATTTTAGTTCCAGTTGCCTCATATTAAAAGGTAACTTTAGAGGAGAAATAATCCAATGTGAAATCGTGAGTTTATTATTGCTGTTCATAGGACGGATTCCTTTCGTTAGAAGGGTGAATGGTTTCGGGATGTTTATTGGCGATAAAAATGATTTGTTTAATTTTTTTGAACATTTTTTCTTGCAGATGGATAGGGTTGAGTTGTTGGAAATGAGCGGTCAACGCTTTTTGGGTTGCTTCTGGTATATGGTGAGATTCCATGATGCGTTGATAGGGAGTTTTGGGTGTATCGTATAATTTTTTTATTTGAGCTTCTTTTCGATATTTATTCACCAGTTTCATAGAAGGGATAAAGAAATTAAAGTAGTCATACCATTCCGTGCTATAGAGGTCATTGAGCATGGGGAGCAATTGAGGTTGGTCGAATCGTTGATAGCCCAGGTATTGTCGGATGACGGACCAGTTTTTTTCTTCGATATGGGCGTTGTCGTTTTTGTGATAGGGTCTGGAACGGGTAAATTGAATGGGTTGTTTTCGCTTGGAGAAGTGTCGCAGCAGATGCCAGTTGAGGAATTCGGATCCATTGTCACAGTCGAATTCTCGAATTGGAAATGGCAGGGCTTCTTCCATGCTTTGTATGGCGGAGATAATGCCGCGTTGGCCTTTGCCCCACACGGCACGCTGGATATGCCATCCGGTAGCAATATCGACACAATTAAGGGTATAAATGAAAGAGCCGGCCACGGAGCTACCACAGTGTGCCAGGGTATCGGCTTCCAGGAATCCTGGCCGGGTTTCGTCCCATTGATTGGCATTAATGGGGATATGTTTTTTCAGGATGCTCCCGGGTTTGGTGGTTGGCAAGCCGATTTTGGAGGCTCGTTTCCGCATGGGGCTCATCAGGCGGTCGATAGTGGCCGGGGAGATGGTGTGGAGTTTCTCTTCGATGTGAGCGGGCAGATAATAGGGGTAGAAAGGTAGCCAGAGCTGCAGAATGACTTTTAACCGCTTCGAGCATGGTAGGTTGGTACGTTTCCAGAAATCCATAATGACCTGTAGGATTTGTGGGGCATCATATCGGGCTTTGGGGCCCCGTTTGCGTGGGGTTTTACGGCGCGTTTTAACAGAGGAGTTAAGCAAACGAATGGCATATTTACGGTGGTAACCACAGTTGATACAGAATTCATCCGGGATGCGTTTTTTCTCCTGGCGACTGGCGGTGCGATAACGTGGCAAAATGCAAAATCTCCTCCAAATACTCTCTACGGGCTTCGTTGGTCATTATTAAAGGCCTCAATTTTGGGTAACATAAATTATGAGGCAACGAAGCTTTTTCTAAATCGTTTCGGTTACATTTAATATGAGGCAATGCGATATAATAAATACAAAATAAATATTTTTGATATTCTATCATTTTTAGCTATATTTAACCAAAATTGGAATTCTGTAGAATAAATTTAATTGGAATGTTATGCTAAGATAATAAAGGACAAAAAAGGAGTGAGATATGAGTATAAAGACAGATGAACTCATGGCAATGGTAGAGTCCTTACCTGTAGATATTAAGACTAAGTTAATAGAGAAGATTTTAAATACTCTACATCCTACACAAAAAGAAATAGATAAACTATGGGCTCAAGAGGCAGAGAGAAGGGTAAAAGAGATAAGGAATGGAAAGGTGAAGACTATTCCTGCTGAAGAAGTATTTGAGGAGGTTAAGAGAAGATATAATAAGTAATGAAGATATCATTTCATCCTGATGCGAGAGAAGAGTTCTTTGAAGCAATAGATTATTATGAGGAATGTCAGCAGGGGTTGGGTTTGGAATTTGCGAAGGAGATTTATTCCACTATACAGAGGATAGTTCATTTCCCTGAAGCCTGGGCAAAGATGTCAAAGAATACGAGGAGATGTTTAGTAAATCGGTTTCCATACGGAGTGATATATCAGATTGGTAAAGATGAGATTAATATCATAGCAATCATGCAATTGAACAGGAAACCAGGCTATTGGAAGAGAAGAATAAAATAGCATAACAACCCATTCCAGCGGACGGCTAAACGCCGCCGCTGAACGCTGTCGTTATCAAGTTTTTTACTCCCCTTCAACCCTACACAAACCTTTTCAAAAAATCCCCAAAACCACAGGCACCCCTCATTCATTGAGAGGTGCCAATTAACATGGGGGTGTTTTCATAAAATTTACGGCATGTTGCCTGGTGGTTCAATTGAAGGGGTTATGGAATTACTGCCCTGAAAGCGTTACCGAAAATGTTCCTTCAGTAATCTTTTTCACGTCGTTGGGGTCTTTGTCGCTCTGCACTGTGGCGCTGAAGGTGCCTTCGACGGTGTTGTTCTCATATTTTTTCACGAATCATGCGAATGAATTCGAAAAAAATCAACAAAATAGCGAATATATCCGGGGAAACATTTTCATCCAGATAGAATCCAGTGCATTTTATTATTTTTATTGGTGTGAATTCATGTCATTCGTAGGCTAATGCATAATCTGGGTTAAAAATTCCGGGGAAGCGGCTACCCTTTTCCCAGTAGCCGATCCCCGATTTGTTAATGCCTATTTCTTGAACTGGATCAGGAATTTCCCCTCGGTGATCTCAATAACGTCGGAAGCATTATTGTCACTGGTGGCTTTGAAGCTGAACGTACCTTTCACTTCCGAATCGGTCAATTTTTCAATTTTACAGATACCGTCTTTTTCCTTGGTTGCGGTGTATGGGGTAAAATTGACTGTGTAGGTGGCCGTGTTCATATTCGCCGGGTCGGGACCGATGATGTCGAAGGACCCCGGGCCGTTGACATTCATTAAGCTAAGGGTAATATTCGAACCATCCTGGGCCGATCCGGTAATGACCAGCACATTGCTAATATAGGTCGCATTGGTCGCAGCGGCCGTCCAGGATTTCCCATCCACCTTTGCACTCATGCCAGGGGATTCTTCCTCGGGATTGGTCCCGCTATCTTTCCCGCAGGAGACAATCCCGATTACCAATAAAACCAACATCCATCCCTTCAACCATTTTTTGATATTGTGTTTCATGATACCCTCCATTAGTTTGGTTTTAGTTTTTAGTTTTGGGATGTTTACATTTTTTGTTATGGTGAATCTTCCGGGGAAATGATGGGAAAACCCTGATGGGGCGGAATCATGATCAAATTGACTTTGTTGTGTTCCATCATCTCCCTGGCCATTTCCACGTCATGTGCCATGTGTACTCGATAACCGGCCTGGATTAATGTTCTCCGCAGTTTCTTGACCGTTTCTCCTTCCGGGTGAATGATTAAAATGGATAACTTCATGCTCATTTTGCGTTTTTTGTTTATTTGCCTGGATTCCGGGGTATTGTTTTTCCCGAATGGAAATCCGAAAAACCACGGCTTCATTCAATCCATGAAATATCAGGACAAGTGTCATGCCATGTTTGGAAATGGAGGGAAATCCATAAACGGAAAGTTTGGGTGCCTGCGAATTTTGGGGGATCTATCTAATTGATAATGCAGCGGTTAGGGAAGGGGCGTTAATTGTTTGCAAAATTTGCGAAAAATTTCATGGGCAGTTGGTGTATCGATCGGCGGGAGGAACTGCGTTGAACTTGTTTTTTAGAACCAACACCTTGTTTTTTGAAAGTGTTGGCTCTATCCAACATTCTTTTTTGAAATGATAAGTGCGTTCATCCATTATCCTACGAATTACCCGAATTTTTATTGGTGTTAATTCGTGTAATTCGTTTTAATGCATAATCTGGGTTTATTGGTGTGAATTCGTGTCATTCGTAGGCTAATGCATAATCTGGGTTGAAAGGGATCGGCAGCGTTCCAGGAACCCGATGCCTAACGCATCAATGGAAGCCCATTTCCAGAGAAAACACATATTTCCGCAGTGGAGCCAGTGCCCCAACCAGATCGGTGTAGTAGTACTGCAATATGTTGTCGACATGAAATGTGAAGCGGATCGGAAACTTTCCGGTCACCAGAATGGCGCTGATGCGGCCGTCCAGAACGTGTGCCGGCACGTATTGATCCACGTCCTTCACCAGAAGCTCCAGCCGGGGATCAATCCGGTCATATTTCGCGATGTAGCGATAGTCCAGTCCTATGAGGATCGTTCCCAGGTGAAGAGTCTGACTGGCGTAAAACAGGTGCCTGGGACGGAAATTCAGATAATCATTTCGGGTAAGATCCCGGGCATGGACATAAGTGTAACCATAATTGAAGATCAAACGGTTTTGAAAAAGCTTACCACTCAGATTGCCCTCGATTCCGGTAATGCGCGCCCGGATAACATTTTGAAACTGTATTTGTCCGCTGGTTAAAAACCGGGGCTCAATGAGGTGGCGATAGTTGCTGTTGAAAACGGCCAGATCCAGATCGACAAATCCAAACTGCTGTCTGATTCCAACCTCGGCGGAGAAATTGGTCTCGGGTTTCAACTGGTAATTGGGGATGACCTGAAACCCGGAAACGGAAGTGGTCGTGAAGGCTTCGGCAAGGGAAGGCGCCCGGAATCCCCATCCCAGTGATGCCCGAAGATGGGTGCTTCCACCGGGGGAATAATGTATTCCCAGACGGGGACTGATTTGAAATTGTGCGTTCAATTGATCCACGTCGAAATAGTCCCCGCGGATGCCCAGGGTAACCTTCCAGGACGGATTCCAGCGCATCTCATTTTGCAAATAAAAAGCAGCTTCGGTAGCCTGGCGCCTGCCAAACAGATTGGCATTGACCCATCCGTAGTTCGTGCTGATGCCAGCCGTCAAAAAATGAATGCCTTTCTTTACCGAGTATTGAAGTTCACCGTAGACCTGGTTGGATTGAGACCGATTCCCGTTGTTTTGTTCGCCGATGTTATCTTCAAACCAATTGGAAAACCAGAGGGCCTTTAGCTGGAATACCTGGTCTTTCCCGGGAATGAGTCGGTAGCTGGTTCCCAGGTAACCGCGTCGGGAATGGACCCAATCGTCCCGTTGCTCTTCTGGGGGCTGCAGCGCATGTTGCAAATCTTTCCAGAAAAGAAAGTTTCCCCGTTTTTGTTCCATCAAATTTCCATGCAGGATGAATTGTTGAAACGGAGAAATATCCCATTGGAGCTTCACGCTGCCGGTATGCCGCAGGCGCCAGTCGTTCTGGCGATAACTGTCATCCTGATCCCGCGTGCCAATAAACGATAGGCCCAGTGTTCCCCATCGTTTTTGAAATCCAACCAATTGCCCGTTTAAAAATCGGCTTTTGTCAGACCATTGCCACTGACGGTAGCTGGGTTCACTGTGCATGCCGGCATACCAGCGGGTGAAAAAAGTGGGCGTGTTCTGGATGCCACGGGTGATGATGTTGATCACCCCGCCCATCGCGCCGGAACCGTACAGCGCGGAACCCGCCCCTTTCAACACCTCCACGCGTTCGATCATGAACAGAGGAACCACGTCGAAATTAATTTCCCGGGTATCCCCCGTTAACAGGGGAAGACCGTCTAACAAAAGCAACACCCGGCTTCCCACACCGCGAGTGTACCCGGTTGCCCCCCGGATGTTCACCTGCCCACCGTTGAGATTGATTCCCGAAATGTATTGCAAAGCCTGATTCAGGGTAATGTTGTTGCGCAGGCGGAATTCCCGTTCCTGCATGACGGTGATGGACGTGGTGGCTTCCTGGAGCACCTCTTCTGTACGGCTGGCGGTAACCACGATCGGGGCAGCCTGAATGGGGGCTGGCCGGAGCTGGATTGTCCCCACGTCCAGCGATTGGCCGGCAGTCACCTGGATGGTTCGTTTGAACAACTGGTAACCCATCATGCTCACCACCAGGGTGAATTGTCCCGGCGGCACGTTATCGATGAAGAAGAACCCGTTCTCGTTGGTGGAAGCCCCCAGAATGGTTCCTTCCAGATAAATGTTGGCCCCGATCATGGGTTGCTGATGCTCATCGACCACCCGACCCTGAATGCGGGCACCGGATTGGGTGGCGCCCTGGAGCATCAATGGGATGAATAAAATCCCGAAGATTCGCCAGAAGTGGCAGGAAAGCAGATGTCTCGTTTGTTTGGCCATGGTTCCACGCCTGTTTTGTGATTAAAAAGGTGATGGGGGAAGATTCTCAAAGTCCACATCAATATCGATGTTGGTCAACAACTCTCCTTCCTGGATATCCACGGCGGTGGGATTGGGATCCTCATCCGTATCGTATTGTCCCGCCGCCCGCCAGTCCGAAAACACGTTGGGCCCGTATTGCCAGGCCACCACAATGTATTCATATCTCCCTGGCGGAAGTTCCATCAGGTAATCCGTCTGCTGAACGTTCAAAGGCAAACCTTCTTTTTGCGTAATGGGGGGATAGGCAAAGGCTTCCTGATTCACAACCGCTTCCACGATGTTTTCTGGAGGAAAGGTCTTGAACACCACCAGGCGCAAATCAAACAGGCTGTCTGCCGGTGGCCAGTTTTTAAAATAAATGGTGCCACTGATGCCGGTAATGGAAGGTCCGGCAGCTTCTGGCGAAAGACCCTGGTTGCAACCCAAAAGTCCTATCAGTCCCGCAACGAGCAGAAAACAGGCAAGGTTGTACATATTCCGGTTCATGGGACTCCAGCATTTTTTAGTGCGTGTTGTTGTTTCGTTTCCGCCGATACTATCGGGCTTTTAAGGTCAGGCGCACTTCCACCTCCTGATGATCCCGCAAAACGGTCAGTTGAATGGTATCCCCGGGATTGTATTTTTTAAGCACGTCGGAATAATCCCGCAGCGATTTTATGGGCTGGTCTTCCACGCGGATGATAATGTCACCGGCCTGAAGTCCCGCCTGTGCCGCTGGCGAATCCGGTACGATGGAACCGATTTTAACCCCCTCGCCGCTGTAGGCAAAATCGGGAACGGTGCCGGTGCTCACCCTTCGAGTACCACGTGGTGGAGCCGGCCGGTGGGAAGATTCGGCCCCTGCAATGGTGACCGTGAGCGGTTCCTCTCGTTCTGCCAGGTATAAAAGAGCCTCCCGAACAAAAGTGGCCACCTTGACCAGTCCGTCGAGATCGATTTTATCAGCGGTATCGCCGGGACGGTGGTAATCCAGGTGCGCCCCGGAGAAAAGCTGTACAGCCGGTACGCCCGCCTCGATGAATGGCACCTGATCGCTGGCATCCAGCCGCTGGTCGATCACTTTCGATTCAACCCCGGTGACGTAGCTGGCCCCCATAAAAATGAAGCGCCACTCCCGGGCGGTATTGGCATTCAATACCAGAAGGGGATTGTTCTTGAGCCGACCAACCGTATCCAGATTAATCACACCCATGAGTTTGGATACTGGATAGTCCCCCGAATGGCGGACGTAATAACGGGATCCCCGCAGCCCGCTTTCCTCGGCGGTAAATGCAATAAAAATGATCGTCCGTTTGGGTTTTTCCGATTTCCCGAGAACTTTTGCCAGCTCCAGTAAAACGGCCACGCCACTGGCATTGTCGTCCGCACCGGGATGGAGTTTCCCTTCATTGCCCTGGTACACATCCGGCCAGCCGTATCCCAGATGATCATAGTGGGCACTGATGATGACCGATTGATCTTTCCAATCGGGATGGCTACCCGGCAAGATGCCAATGACGTTCTTAAGTTCTACCTTTCGATTGTCGCGTCCCGCCACATCTTCCCAGCTCTGAAAATAGGTATTGTTATCTCCCCCCGGCAGCAATCCCGCAGCCTGGAATTGTTCCGCAATGTATTGAGCCGCGCGATCAATACCGCGGGTATCCACACCACGACCTTCCAGTTCCGGACTGCTTAAATAAGCAATGTGCTGTGCCATTCGCCTGGCGGAAAACAGCGGTTTGAGCTGTGCCAGTGCGCTCCGTTTGGGGAATACGGGAACAATCTGTTCCGCTCCCTCTGTGCCGGGCACACTCCGGGTTAAGGGGGAATTGACCACCGGCCACTGCCCTTTCACCACATTGGTGGGTTCATCCCCTTCAAAGGCCAGGTAGCTGTATTTACCGTAATGCGGCAGCTTTCGGGCCAGGCCGTTCCAAGCATTGGGATTGCGAGTAGCCAGCCACACCACCACGCTGGCGGGATTGCCCGGATGGCGGGTGGCAATGACCACGCTGTGGTTCTCCGATGGCACGCGGGTATTCCCGAAACGAACCCCATCCGCCTGAATGGCCACGTCGTAATCCGCCAGACCCTTTTGAAACAGGGACAGGAATTGATTCTTCCATCCAAAAATCCACACCGCCCGGTCTGCTGGCAACTGCTGAAGATCGGCATCGCTGGTTACCGATATTTTGTCGGTTTTTTCGCCGGCCCAGGTTTCGGCCAGTTTCTCGTACGCCGATTTTAGAGGGGTGGGCACATCCGATGGTAAAACAATCAGAACCCGGCTGGCGCCAAAGGCTTTGGATAATGCCGGGGGAATTTCATTCCGATCCAATCGTCGGAAAACGTCAAATTGCGGATCCACATCCACCCGAAGCGGACGGCGATCAAAAGCCAGGCGGAAGGTTTGTTCCCGCTGGGTCATGCGAACCGTCTTCCAGGTGACCCGGGATTCTCCCTCCAGGGTCACGGCGATGGGAACCTCCAGCACAAACGGCGCCTCTTCCTGAGTCTGTTTCAGGGTCAGTTCCAGCTCAAATTTTGGATGATTTTGCTGTAGCCGAATGTTCGAAATCGCCAGTTGAGGGGCACCCGTGCGGCGCGTCCACTGGTTGAAAAAGTCAGCGAACGATTGACCGGTCACCGCTTCGAAGGCTCTGCGAATGTCTTCGAAATTGGCGCGCCGGAATTTGTTTTCCCGGTAAAACCGCTGAAATGCCCGAATGAAGGTTTCATCGCCCACCTGGCGCCGCAACATGTGGAACATCATCAGGGTCTTGCCATAGCCAATGGCTTCCGAAGCGGCGCTGTAACGGTTACGAAATTTTACCAGGGGAAAATCGTTGGCAGGATGGACGTAATCGGTAAATTTTTGCAGGGTCGATCGTCGGTAATCCTCGCCCTGCCCTCTTTGTTCTTTAATCTGGTGGTCGGCCATGTAGGCGGTCAGTCCTTCGCACCAGTTGCCCTCATCGTAGTCCACAAATACACCATTCCCCCACCAGTTATGCAGCAACTCGTGTGGATAGGAGGAGTGCAAAATAAACGGGAAACGGATGATCCGGGGCCCCAGCAATGTAAAGGAAGGCATGCCGTATCCCGTTTCCCAGAAGTTTTCCACCAGGGCAAACTTGCTGTAGGGATAGGGCCCGATCAATTGCCGGTACATTTCCAGATACTGGCCGGTGGTTTCCAGGTATTTATTGGCCAGACTTTCATCCGGAGTGCGCAGAAAGGCAAAAACGGTTACCGCTCCCACCTGTTTGTGATATTCATGAAAGGGGGCGGCGATTAAGTACACTTCTTCCATGGGGTGAGGACATTCCCAGCGGGTCACCTGCCGATCGTTCTGCTGTTCATGCAGGGTGCGTTTTCCCTGGCTGACGGCGTCCCATCCTCTGGGCAGTTCGGTCGTCAGATTGAAGGTAATCAGCGTGGCATTGAACCAGGGAATCCAGTAGGAAGATCCGGCCAGATACACCCCTTCTTCGGAGATGATGCCGGGCGTTTCGCTGAATGCCCGTTCGTATTCTTCCGCCATTTGTTGCAGGGGATGCCGAATGGTGCCGCGATAAGTGATGGTAAAGCGGATGGGCGCTTCCGGTGCTTCGGTGAATTCGATCCGATACAGCCTGACGCCAGGGGTTTCCGGCAGCCGGAATCGATTTTCAGGGAGTCCAAAATCGGCGGCACGGGGTGTCCGGTTTTCTTCCCGAATGACCACCCCCGATGAAACGGACTGAATTTCTAAATTTTCGTGGAGCAGAAAATACCGGATGGAGGATCGTTGATTTTCAGGAATCGAAATGGCATCGGTCACCGTCAGGGTACCGGCTTTCGGATCCAGGCGAACGGTCAATTCGTGATGAATGGTTTGGGTAGCTGGCACAAGCGTGCTGATCAGGGTTCCCAGCAGAACAATCCACAAACGAATGTTCATATTAAGCTCCTATCCTCTTGATGAGACCGAAATGGTGTTTTTTTATTGGCACCGTTAAATTATATCCTTAAACAGGTCGAATAGTCAAGCTGAAAATTGTCCCTTCGGTGGATCAGGAGCACCCATTTCGTTTTGGAAAAGAGTTGTAACTTCTGGACTTCTGGTTCTATATTTGGCCTGATATGAAACGCATTCTCGTGTTCATTGCCTGTTTGTTGTTGCTCCCTGAATGGGCATCGGGAGGGGACTCGTCCCGGGTGGCGATACGGGGGCTGTGGATTATTCGCCATCAGATGACCCGCCCGGAACGGATCGATCGTTTTCTGGAAACCGCTTATCGGCTGGGATTCACCGATCTGTTCGTTCAGGTTCGGGGTCGGGGAGATGCTTATTATGATAGCCGTTTTGAACCGCGGGCGGACGTTCTGGCGCCGGATTTTGATCCTCTGGATTACCTGTTGCGCCATCCATTGCGCGCACATTTTCGGATTCATGCCTGGGTGAATGCGTTTTACATCTGGAGCAAGCCGCAGCAGCCGGAGCCGGAGAATCATCTGGCCAATCAGCGGCGGGACTGGCTGGCGCGGCCGTATCAATTTGCCAATGCCGAGGCTTTTGCGCAACCGGATCGGTTTCGGGCCAGGGAAGGATTCTATGTGTCCCCCCGTCTGCCAGAGGTGCAACGCCATCTGCAAAATGTTATTGAAGATATATTGTCCCGATACGCCGTGGACGGGATTCATCTGGATTACATTCGTTATCCCGGCCCGGATTTCGATTTTCACCCGGATTTGCGCCGCTTGTTTCGGATGCGCTATGTGATTGATCCCCTGGAATTTAAACAGGCACCGGATCGATTCCAGCAAAAATACACCCGCTCGGGTTATGAATTCTATTTATTCAGCTGGGCAAAGTTTCTTCGGGATGGCCTTTCCGATTTCGTGAAGCGTTTGTCACAGCGGATTCGCGATCGATACCCGCAGCGGCAGCTTACCGCAGCAGTGAAGCCCGATCTGGCCCGTGCCCACTGGGAGTTTTACCAGCACTGGGATCGCTGGGTGAATGAAGGGTGGCTGGATTTTGTGCTGCCCATGAATTACACACCGGCGAATTCAGAGTTTGTTCAGCGCATTCGCATCATGCTGCGGGAAGTGCATCCCGAAGAGCTGGTCATGGGCATTTCCCTGTACAATCAGTCCCCGGAACAGGTTATCCAGAAAATTCGGCTGGTGGAAGAGATTGGATTAAAAGGCTACACCCTGTTCTCCTTCGATCAAATCGAAGAAAATCCCCTTCTGGAAAGAATGCTGGAGCGGTACCTGTCCCGCGGGGATTCAGTCCTTCGACCGACCGGAACCTTCATGCTTCCCGGAAAGATGCACGCATCTCCAACCCGGAATCATCAGGATTAATCCTCAGAATCCCGGATAAATCCGATTAATACTTGAAACCGCGAATCAGGCGAATGAACCCAAAAAATGTCAATGAAATCGCAAAAAAACCGCGACTCGAATTTTAATCCAGATATGATCCAATGTATTTTATTAATTTTATTTGTGTTCATTCGTGCAATTCGTGGTTTAATGCATAATCTGGGATAACAAGAGATTTGCGGAGGCCCTTTCCGGGGGCGCATTCATGAAGGGCAACCGCTGCCCGGCTACGGGATGGATAAAAACTTGCCTTTCCCAATCGACCTGTTTACTTTTCAACAAGAAGGATGGCAAAATTGGAGAAATCACCATGAAGCGTGAGATTCAAGCACCCCGGGGTAATCAACTGACCTGTAAGGGCTGGCATCAGGAGGCGGCCATGCGGATGCTGATGAACAATCTGGATCCGGAAGTGGCCGAAAAACCCGAGGAGCTGGTTGTGTACGGCGGGGCGGGCAAAGCCGCCCGAAACTGGGAAGCCTTCGATGCCATAGTAGATGCCCTGAAATCCCTGGAAAATGATGAAACCCTTCTGGTGCAGTCCGGGAAACCGGTCGGTATTTTCCGAACCCATCCCTGGGCACCGCGGGTGTTGATCGCCAATTCGAATCTGGTGGGGAAATGGGCAACCTGGGAAGTGTTTCGGGAGCTGGAGAAGAAGGGTCTGATCATGTATGGTCAGATGACCGCCGGAAGCTGGATATATATTGGTACCCAGGGCATTTTACAGGGAACTTACGAGACGTTTGCGGCCATCGCCCGGAAGCGCTTTGGGGGGACGCTGGCGGGTACCCTGACCCTGACGGCTGGACTGGGCGGAATGGGCGGCGCTCAGCCGCTGGCCGTTACCATGAACGAAGGCGTGGCCATTATTGTAGAGGTGGATGAACAGCGGATTCGCCGAAGGCTGGAAACCCGATACCTGGACACCATGATTACCGAACTGGACGAAGCGCTGGAAATGGCCATGAAGGCCCGCCAGGAGCGACGACCATTATCCATTGGATTACTGGGCAATGCTGCCGATGTGTTCCCGGAGTTTGTTAAACGCAACGTCGTACCGGACATCGTTACCGACCAGACTTCTGCCCATGACGAGCTGAACGGCTACGTTCCGGCAGGAATTCCCTACCAGGAAGCGCTGGAGCTGCGGAAGAAGGATCCGGAGAAGTACATTCAGATGACCTACCAATCGATGGCTCGCCACTGCGAGGCCATGTTGCAGTTGCAGCAGCGGGGTGCCGAGGTGTTTGATTACGGCAACAACTTGCGTGCCCAGGCTCAAAAGGCCGGGGTGAAAAATGCGTTTGCTTATCCGGGATTTGTCCCGGCGTATATCCGGCCGCTCTTTTGCGAGGGGAAAGGCCCATTTCGCTGGGTGGCCCTGTCGGGCGATCCGGAAGACATTTACCGCACCGATGCCCTGGTGAAAGAGCTTTTCCCGGACAATAGCGCTTTAATCCGCTGGATTGATATGGCTCATGAAAAGGTGCGTTTCCAGGGACTGCCGGCCCGCATCTGCTGGCTGGGATACGGCGAGCGGGTTAAATTTGGTCTGGCCATTAATGAACTGGTAAAAAAAGGCGAAATCAAAGCGCCCATTGTTATCGGGCGGGATCATCTGGATACCGGATCCGTGGCTTCGCCCAATCGGGAAACCGAAGGCATGAAGGACGGTAGCGATGCTATTGCCGATTGGCCTCTGCTGAATGGCATGTTGAATGTCGCCTCCGGTGCCTCCTGGGTGTCCATGCACCATGGTGGCGGCGTGGGGATTGGGTACGCACAGCATTCGGGAATGGTGATGGTAGCCGATGGTACCGATGAAACCGCCGAACGCATTGCCCGGGTGTTAACCAATGATCCTGGCATTGGGGTCGCCCGCCATGCCGACGCCGGTTATGAGGAAGCCATTCGGTTTGCTAAAAAGCACGGGATCAAGATTCCTATGTTGTAAATGGTGCAGAACAACGGTCGATATTTGTTTAAAAAACATTGAAAGATATCTTATAAACATGTAAATTTATAGATAATTCATCCCGCAGAGCAAGTCTCTGCGGCGCCTGTGGGCTGCGGTCCGCAGGCTTTTTTATTTAATCCCGGGATATTGGGCTTATATTAAACATTTCCAGCACACCACGGAAGATTCATTCCCATTTAACCCAAATCATGCATTAAACCGCGAATCACGCGAATGAAGCCAAAAAATATCGGCACAATCGCGAATAAACCCTGGAGCCCATTTTCATCCAACTATCATCAAATGGATTTTATTATTTTTATTCGTTTTAATTCGTGTAATTCGTAGGCTCATGCATAATCTGGGTTAAAAATTCTTCTGATAAATCGCATTTTCGTTGTTTGGGGTTTTATCGGGTAGCTGTGTGTGAGGTGGAGTGGGCACGGGTTGAAATAAGACGCCTCTTGTTGTAGAAATAGCGCCAATGCTCTCCGAAATTGGGGGCAAGTTTTTCATTTCGCAGAATCTTCCGTGGCAAATAAAGTTTTTCATGCCTATATTTTGGTTGAATTGGGCATTGGAACGGAAGAGCTTACCAATTTTTGATTTTTCCCGGACAGGAAGTCGATTTACCAACCAGGAACGGCTTGTTGGGTCTCGTGAATCCAAAACACGCGAATGGAGGAGGTTCCCATGGGTGAATTCATCCCGCTTGGCCCATTGTTAACCGCCCTGGGCATCATGTTAACCCTGTCCATTTTTGTGGAACGGGTGTTGATGGTGTTTAGCTGGATCATCGATCGCGTATCTGTGTTGAAAAGCCTGATGGCGGAGGATGTGGTAGGGGGGCAACGCCAAAAGCTGGCCCGGATCCGCCGTGCCCTTCGCGAAGAAGAAATCCTGGCCGAGGAAACGCCGACGTCCACCGATGCCCGGGAAATTGAACCCCACCCCGATTCCACCGAACCGGACGTCGATTTTGAGATTTTGCCCTATGCGGTGGATGATCCGGACCGGGTGATGAAGGAATTCTGGCTGCAAAAACTGGGCTTTGTGGTGGCTGTGGCCGGGTGCTACTACATGAAATTTTCCATGTGGCAGCTGTTTGACTGGTAGCCATCCGTAACCGCAGGAAGTCCACACTTCTGGGAATACCTGCTTACCGGGGTGGTCATTGGGGCGGGCAGTAAGCCGGTTCATTTCCTGATGAAATTTGTGCTGAATCGGAAAATCGTGGTCAGTCGGGAAGAAGTCCGGCAGTCGGTTGGAAAAGCACCGGCAGATCAAAAACCGGAAGATCAGGTGGCCGTGGTCCCCGCAACGCCGGCACCTCCCGCGCCAGCAATTGTGCCCGTGCAAAGTCGCATCCTGGAGGTGTTCGGGTTTGAGTATGATGGGGGATACCGCCCGGATCGGCTGGAATATACCCATCTGCGCAAACGCCCCATTGACATGATCATTTACCATCACACCGCCATGCATTCCAATGCGCCTTACGAGGCCATCGTCCAGGAATTTGAACGGCGGGGATGGCTGACCGGCTACCACAGTGTGGTGTTTGCCAATGGGCAGGTGCGAACTATCTGTCGCTGGGATCGCATTGGGAACCATACGCGGGGTTACAATGCGCGATCTCTGGGACTGGCCTTCCATGGAAATTTTGAACCCGATCCTTCGGTTCCCTATTCCAATCCCGATGGCCGCTACGGCATATTGTTCCCCACGCCCCTGCAGGTGGATCGGGGTGCCCGGCTGGTGGCTCTCTGGATTTTGCTGTACAATATTGCCGTGGATTTTGATCAGGCCATTGTTCCGCACAATAAGCTGGCGCCAAAGGCCTGTCCCGGCAGTAATTTCCCGCATCAGGCCTTTCACGAAAAAATCAACCACTACCTGAATCTCTGGAAATCCGATCCCGATATGCAGGCCGTGATTCAGGAATTTTCAAATTATCCCATGGTGAAAGCATAGGAGGGGCTCATGGATACCGTGGAAGTGATCACACTGATCACCTACATCTTTTTTGTGGTGCTGGTGCTGGCCACCTTTGTGGAACGGGCGCTCGAGATTGCCATGGCGGGATTCAAATATCTGGAGTTCCGCCTGGGTTGGGCAGAAGTCTGGAATCGCCTGGCTGTTCGATATGCCCGGCGGCTGGATAGGCTGTACGGATTGCAGGGCAGTCAGGGACAGGCGTGGCAGAGGTTTCTGGATCGATTGTTCTGGCGGCTGGTGTCGGAATCGCCCGTCCCCGGAGGAAGACGCATCCTTTCCGCCCGTTTGATCCGTTTGAATTATTTGCGGGTCATCACGCGCTTGGTTGCTTTTGGATTGAGTTTGATTCTGGTGCTGGCATTGAAGATTGATCTCATCGAATACATCATCCAGTTGCTTTCTGGTGCCTATCCGCAGGTTAAAATCATTTCTTCCATCATCGAATCTAAGGCCGTGCATTATGGATTAACGGCGCTGGCCATTTCCATTGGAACGGAACCGCTGCATCAGTTTCTGGTGCGCATCGAGGAGCTGGAAAAACGCCGACGGGCAAAAATTGAGGGAGGCCAATCATGACCGCCTGGATGTCATTCATTTCGTATATCGATTGGATATTTCTGGCCGTATTTGCCCTGATTTTCATTCTGTTTTTGCTGGAATTCAAAGTGACCAGCAAACAGTCCTGGATTGTATTGCTGGGATTTTTTGCGCTGGGGGCTTATCTGGGTTTCCAGGGCTGGCGGCGGAAAAAATTGCTTCAACTGCTGGAACAGCGGGAAAAGGAACTGGAGAACCTGGAGCGAGAATACGAATCGCTAAAAGCAGAAGGAAAGCTCACCGAAGCGGCTTACCGGGAAGCCAGAGCGGAATTGGAGCGGGCTAAGGTGGAAGCGGGGTTGGCCATTCTGCGCGCGGATGAACGCTACCGGGAAACCGTAAAGGCCATCGAACGTGAATATCAGAATCTGGGGCCGGAAGAATCTCTGAAAAAAATTCGCGAAGCGTTGCAATCCAATTGAAAGGGGGTACCGATGAGATGGTGCAAAATCCTGGGGCTGGTCATCTGGATCAGCGGGCTGGCGCTGGCGCAAACGGTGGTGATCCATGTGGATCAGCGTCGCTATCCAGCACAGGAAATTGAACCGGGCATCTGGTATGTTCAACTGGAGGAACAGGAGTATTTTTTGATTCCCAGAGCCACAGTGGATTCATTAACCAAAAAAATTAAGCTTTTGAAGGCAAAGATTACCCGGGATTCTGCGGTAATTGCTGCGCTGGATTCTCTGCTTGACCGCTATGAGACTTACCAGACGGCGGCCGATCGACATATTCAGCTGCAACGGCAGCTCCTTCAGACAGCCGATAGTTTGTACCGGGGATATAAGGGATTGTACCGGGACGCGAAGAAATTGATTGGCTGGTCGCCGTTTTCTCTAAATGTGGGACTGGGACTGGCCCGTTTTCCGGAAGATCGCTGGCGACCGATCGGCAGCGTGGGGGTGGGCTACCGCAATTGGCAGGCATATTACCAGATGGGTAGCGATTACCGCGCGCTGGTTATCGGCATTCGGTGGCCGCTGGGATTTTAGCGGAAGAAGAACATCCGGCGTTCGTCAAAACGGTACAGCCCGGCTTCCCGCGCCAGTTGGTAAGCCTGTTCCAGCTCCTCCATGGTAATGCGGCGATTGATTTCCGGGTAGCGTCGGTCGTTGACCTTTCCTTCGGGGCGGTATTGATCCATAATATTGACGTATGTGTGCGGTGAAATTTCCCTGGCCAGGAAACGCATGATCTCGCGGGTATCGTCCAGACCACCGGGCATCACCAGGTGGCGTACCAGCAGTCCCCGGGTGGCCAGTCCCTGTTCGTTGATTTGTAGATCGCCAACCTGCCGATGCATTTCTTTAATTGCCTGGCGTGCCGCTTCGGGATAGCGATCCGTTTTCAGGTAACGCTTGGCTTTTTCCGGGTACCAGTATTTAAAATCGGGCATGTAAATATCCACAATGCCCTCCATCAACTGCAAACTTTCCAGGGAATCGAACGCGCTGGTATTGTAAACAATGGGAATGCGCAATCCCCCCTCGATGGCGTAGGGGAGCGATTCCATTATCTGCGGCACCACATGTTCTGGCGTAACCCAGTTAATATTGTGGCAACCCAGTTCCTGCAATTCCAGCATCATTCGCGCCAGACGTTGAGGGGTGACTTCTACCCCAGCCTCCTGCTGGCTGATGTCAAAATTCTGGCAGAAAACGCAGCGTAAATTGCACCAGCTAAAGAAGATGGTACCACTACCACGCCAGCCCCGCAAGCAATCCTCTTCCCCAAAATGGGGAAAATAGCTGGACACCCGCGCGTAACGCCCCGTGCGGCAGACCTTTCGTTCGTCGTTTAACCGATTCACCGCACAATTCCAGGGACACACATGGCAGGAGGCCAGACTTTCCAGGGCGCGATCCACTCGCTCTTTCAGTTCGCCAGTCTCGTACAGACGAATGTAGCCAGGCTCCTTCATGGTTTACGCAGTTTTAATGACGGTTCAAATATAAATAAAAAATTGCCTGCTACCATAAGGAAATCAGGAGTGCGGTAAAAGTTCCGGCTGGAGGTATTTCTGGCCTTTGCGTTCGCCGTTCATTGCTCAGGTCGGCAAAAAATCAAATCGAATGATCCCGGATTATGCATTAGCCTACGAATGACACGAATTCACACCAATAAAAATAATAAATTGCACTTGATTCTATCTGGATGAAAATGTTTTCCCGGATATGTTCGCTATTTTATTGATTTTTATCGAATTCATTCGCGTGATTCGGGGTTTAACCCTTTATTTGGGATGATTAATGATGGAATGCGATTGGAATCGGGATTTTTTCTATTTTGTTGATATTTCATGTCTTAATTCGTGGATTTTTCCGTCGAATGGACAACCCGGATTGAAAAAATTCTTTCACATTTCGGGTGCCGGTATTAGATTAAGCAATTAGTTAGCCAGAAGGTGTTACCAGGAAAGATGGAATAGCATGAGGGCGCCAAAGAAGAAAGGCCGAACGATTCCTCACACTCCCGAGAAAATCATGCCCGGTGCAGAGCCGATTTTTATAAACCAGGGCGAAAAGGGGTTCCTGTTTTTGCACGGCTTTACCGGTTCGCCATACGAAGGACGGGATTTTGCGGATTATTTTGGGCAGCGGGGGTACACCGTATGGGTGCCGTTGTTGCCGGGGCATGGAACCCATCCCAGAGATTTGCTAAAAGTGACCTGGCAGGACTGGTATCTGAAGGCACGGGAACAACTGGCACGTTTACAGCGGCAGTGCAGGAAAGTGGTGGTGGTTGGTCAGTCCATGGGCGGAGCGCTGGCGCTGCATCTGGCAGCGCACAACCAGATCGATGCCCTGGTGACCATGGCCGGATTTGTGTTTTTGAAGGATTGGCGCATTAAGCTGTTGCCCATGGCAAGGAATTTCATTCGCTACCAGTATAAATCCAAAGGCCCCGATATTCGTTCCCAGCAGGCCAAACGAAAAAGTGCCAGTTATTTGAAATATCCGGTGCAGAGCGTGGCCCAATTAATGCAATTGATTGATCACGTGCGGGATGATTTGATGGATGTTCATGTACCGCTGTTTCTGATTCATTCCCGGCAGGATCATGTGGTGCCTTACGAGAATATGAATTACATTTTTAATCACGTTTCCTCCAAAATCAAGCAAACCCTCACCGTCGAGAATTCGTACCACATTATCAGTGTGGATTATGATAAGGAAATGGTTTTTCAGGCGATCGAAAAGTTCATCAAACCGCTGGTTTAAGAGAGGATCATAAAGCGAGGGAAGGGGTAACGCAACGATGGCGTTGCTCCGGTAGCCTTCCTTTTATCCCCCGTTCTTCTCCCGTGAAGCGGAAATATTGAAAAAGCAAGAATTTATAAGGTATTGGCGCCGATCGCCTTTTCAAAAAGCCGTTGACATTTTTAGGTTATTTTATTAAACTTCTCCGTTTAATAACAAAAATTAGGGCGTCGACATAATCACAATTTGTTTGGAGGAGCAATGGCTAAGAAGGGTTATCAGGGATCCATCATACTGGAATTGTTGATTGTATTACTCGCGCTATTGTTGGTCGCGGTAATTTTAATTCCAGATAAAATTTGGAAAGAGGAAGAATTCCTTACCAAAACTTGCCGATATAATATCAACGCCATTTATGAAGCGGAGCGTTATTATTTTCGGATGAACGAAGCGTACACCGACAGCCTGCAAAAATTGGTGACCTTTATCCAGGGTGATTCCAGCTTACAAACCCGAAACAAAATTGTTCAACTGACCCGTTCGTTGTACAGCGTGATTCAAAATGTTCTGGGCAATCCCACCATCAGGGAAGTTGCTACCCTGTCCTCGGCACTGGCGGAGATTCAGGGAGATTTACGCGCCAATGAACGCTACTTCCGGAAATACGAGGAGATTCTCAACGAAAAGGATGCCATCAGCACGGATATTTCCCGGGTGGACAACAGTGCCCTGTTTGCCAATTTTAGTTACTTGAAGAATTATGTGGATTCGTTGACCAATTTGAAGAGCAACATATCTAACTACACCTTGCAGAATGCTGCCCTGTACGCCAAGAAATATGTGGATTCCATAAGCGTTTACCTGCCGCTGATTGAACGGGCGGCGGTGTACGAATACTGGAGCCAGTTGTATTCGCGCATCGACGCCTTTGTTAAGGCGGTGGAAAAGACGGATATCGTTAGGGTATCCAGTGTGAGCGACCGACTCAAGAAATTTCTGGCACGTGGCGACAATGCCATTAAACGTTTGATGGCCACGGAACTGCAGCAAAGCGTGAACCATTTGAACGATATCGCTGGCAACATCCAGAGCGTGTACGATACTTATGTGTCTCCGGGAATGTTCTCCATCAGCCAGCGGCGGGGATTGTTGAAATTGAGCGAGGTGGATTCCATTTTGCTGACCTTTAACGAAAGCAACTTCATGTGCCCGGATAATCACAAGCCGTACATTGTCGTGGTCAGGGGTGGGCATCTGACCATCGAATGTCCCAATCTGCTGGATGAGTTTCAACAGCAATTACAGCAGGCCGTGGAGCCGGTTACCAATCTCAGTGTTTTCCATTATATGAGCGAAATCGATACCGTTTTGGATTCCACCTATCAAACCATGGATCAGGTGCGACCCTTCATTCGGCGCTATACGGACATCTTGCTGGACATGAAAGAATTGATGGCCGAGTTGCAGGGTTTCAATGTGAGCTCCTACCAGTACGCGCGCGAGGTGAAAGATTTTGTGGATACGGTTAAAGTGGAGAAGCGTCTTTCCGTGCTGAAGCCGATGATTGAAGATATTCTGAATCCAATGGACACATTGGCAACCCGGTTGGAGACCCATAATTTTTCCGATCTGGAAGAAAAGATGGATTATTTGGGTTCAAAAATTCAGAAATTGGATTCTTTGATCGAAAATACTAAATTACCCCGTAGAGTTCGGGCAAAGGTGGTGAAATTTTATCCGTCTTTCGAGCCAGTCTTTGATATATTGAATCAATTGAAGTCGGCAGGGGATTCGCAGGAAGCGCAGCAATTGCGTGTAGCCGCACAGGCGATCGAAAAATCGCTGGTCGAAGTGTTGAATGGATATCGGGAACGCATGTACGTGATTTTTTACAAAAAGCACATTAATCACGGCTACATTAAAGACCGACTGAAAAGCTGGGAGCAAGAGTAATCGCGGATGGCTGAATCGATCCAGAGCATTTGTATCCAGGACAACAACTTAACCTGGATACAGGGAAGGGCAGAGGGAAACCAGCTAATCATCGAAAAGGTGCTGGAAAGCGCATTGCCTGTTCCCATCCAATATGATCAGCTGGACAAGAAAGCGGCCCCTCTGCAAATTGCCAATCATCTGAACTATCTGGCCAAGGCCAATGAATTGACTCTGGACGTTGCCCGCTTAACCATTCCCACAAAATTTGGTTTAATTCGAAAGGTAATGGTGGACGAGGCCATTCCCCAGGGCAGCTACGCGCAGATTGCCCGTGGGGAACTGTCGTACGTGCTGACCTCGCCGGCAGAAGATTATTACATTTATCTGCCCCCGTACGAAAGGCCGGCGGATCCGTTAAAAGAAATTCTCAGTGTAGCCGTGCGGAAAAATCTCTTCCAGTTTTTTAAAAAAATTGCCGATGAGGCCCATTTTAAAATCGATGTTCTCACCTTGAATGCGTTTCCAATTGATCATATGTATCGCGAGCTTTTCGGGGATCAGATTGGCCAGGTGCTGCTGGTGAATTTCACCGAATATGGATTTGAATATGTTCTTTCCGATGAAAAAGATTTCATCCATGCCGGATTTTTCCCGTTTTCCTCCCAGTTACAGAGTATTCAGGAGGTTAACGAGGAGGAAATTCTGGCTGCTTTTGAATCCATGTTGGGCGATTTTAAGAATCTGGGTGGGGAAGAGGATACGTGGTATGCTGCCTCCCAGATTCTGGTTTTTGGGTATTTCTTTCAAAACAACTGGTTGGATCAGCTGGAAGCTCGGGCGGGTGTCCCGGTAAAAATTCTAAATCCGCTGGAATCGTCTCGCTGGGAAATTGATGTGCAAACCCAGGAGTTGGATGTATACAATGCACATCGATTTATCGAACCATTTGCAAATTTATTACCATAAAAATCGAAAAGGCTCGTTATGGTTCGATTTAACATGATGGAAGTACCGGAGGAAGGTTCGGCATCCCGTAAGGAAGAGCCTTCCCGACCGGAGCAGGGCGGTGCTCCCGAGGGGGATGAGTTTTTTTCGCTGGATGATATGGAAAATTTAATCCAGAACCAGGATGAACCCAAACCTGGCGAAACGGAAGTGGCCGTGGAGGAACCTCCGGCGGATCTGGAGGTGCCAGAAGAAGTCAGCGAAGACACCTCTTTTACCGACATGGAATCTGTGGATACAGGGGAAACACCCTCCTTTGACAGCACCTTTCCCAAGAAACGCCTGCTGGTGATTCTGGGAATTTTTCTGGCGATTATCTTTGGGGCGTTTATTGTTTACCTGTTAATCCGCCCCGGCGAAGAGGAAGCCCTGCCACCCGTGGCAGAGCAGGAGCCTCCCGCTGCGGAACAACCCGCAGCGCCGGAACCGCCCAGTCAGGAAAATGTGGTGCTGCAGTCTCGCCTGGCAGCCAATAAAGCGGAAAACCTGTTTATTCTGGATGTACTGCAAAACCTGTTGAATGTGCGGGTAGAAGGTGCCGGCCCCACACTGGCCGTGGCCACACCGGGGCGCATCCTCCTCAGTTTAACAGCGGACAATCGGGATGCGATTGCCAATTTCCGGATTCGCTTTAAGGAAACGCTTCCCGGCATGCAACTGGAATTGGAGAGCATTGAACCCAAGATTGTAGATGGGGAAAACAAATTGCTGGTGGACTTCTCGATTCCTCTGGTGACCCGCGTGGCAGCATCTCAAAGCAGCGGTGGGCAGCTGATCACGGTGGGCGAGTTTCGTTCGGCATTTAATCAGGTAGCCCGCCAGAGCGGCGTGCGGGTGAGCTATTTCCGCCAGGGAACTCAGGAACAAAGCGGTGTGTTCCGCACCATTTATCATTACGCCAGTATCAGTGGAACGCGGAACCAGATTCTGGCATTTCTAAATCGAATGGCGCGGCAGTATCCATCGGTGAAATTCTTAAAGGTGGCCATTGGATCGGAAAACTTGCAGGTGATTCAAAATGGAAAGGTAACCGCGCGGATTACCTGTAGTCTGTTCATTCCAGCATCGTAACGTTTATGAGAATAATTTCCGGTAAATACAAAGGACAACAAATTTATTCCGCCAAGGATCAGTCCATTCGGCCCACTACGGATCGGATTAAGGAATACATATTCAACGTGCTGGGGGATTTTGTACTGGATGCCCTGGTGCTGGATTTGTTTTGTGGATCGGGAAATCTGGGGCTGGAGGCCATCAGCCGGGGAGCGAAATCGGTGACCTTTGTGGACAAATCCCAGAATTCCCTCCGGGTATTGCGGCGTAACATTCATCGATTGAAAATGATCGAGCCATACACCGTGGTTCGAAAGGATGTGCTGACCTTTCTGCGCCAAAACAAACAACCGTTTGATCTCATTTTTGCCGATCCCCCATTCAAATGGAACCGTTACATCGAGCTACTCCCTCTGGTCTTCTTACCCGAAAATTTGACCGAATTTGGCATCTTTGTGCTGGAAAGCGAACGGACTCACGACATTGAGTGGGAAACCAATGTTTACGAGGTGATTCAACAAAAACAGTTCGATAGAAGTCTGATCACCTTTTTTGGACGAAAGGGTGTGGTTTAATGCCAAAGGTTGCCATTTATCCCGGAACATTTGATCCCATCACCAACGGGCACATTGATATTATTGAGCGCGCGTCGCGAATTTTTGACAAAATTTATGTTACCGTGGCGCGGAATCCGGCCAAGGTACCCCTCTTTACCATTGAAGAACGCATTGAAATGATCCGTGAGTCCATTGCCCATATTCAAAATGGAGCGGAGCTGGACATTCTGGCCTTTGATGGCCTGGTGGTCGAATGTGCGCGCCAATGTGGTGCCAGTGTGATCATTCGGGGATTGCGCGCCATTTCGGATTTTGAATATGAATTGCAGATGGCGTTAATGAATCGGCGATTGAATGAAGGCGTTACCACGGTTTTTTTGATGCCCCACGAAAACTATACCTATTTAAATTCCACCATTGTGAAGGAAGTTGCCTCCTTTGGTGGCGACATATCCACCTTTGTCCCTCCCATCGTTCAACAACGGTTGAAAGAGAAATTTCAGCTGAAGTGAGTTTTCAGCCCAGATTATGCTTAAGACCACGAATTACGGGGATGAATGTAAATAAGTATTAAACCCAAATATTGCATTAAACCCAGATTATGCATTCGCCTACGAATTACACGAATCAACGCTAATATAAATAATAAAATGCACTGGATTCTATCTGGATGAAAATGTTTTCCCAGATATATTCGCTATTTTGTTGATTCTTTTCGAATTCATTCGCGTGATTCGTGGTTTAACGCTTTATTTGGGTTTACTAATTTTATTTGTGTTAATTCGTGTGATTTGTGGTTTTAGTACCGCAAAATACTTCTTTTCGGGTTTCATGCGATAGATGTGCGACTGGTTAGGCTGATTAAAATATCACCCTGATTAAGTTTTATATTCCTGTTGATATGATCAACTTGAAAGATACTCCGAAACCCTTTTCGCCAAGTAAATTGTAGCCAACATCCGTATTCACTCCAAGCGCAAAATTGCCACTAAAGTAATATAAAAATCCTGTTCCAATACCAAAAAATGTTCCAAAATGAAACTGAAAGAAACGACGGAATGGTTTGTAATAATAACGCTTAAGAAATTTTTGCTCAATATAATCATATTCAAAGGCTGTCGACTTTAGAACAATTTCACGCAGTTTTTCGAAACGGATTGTTAAACCTGCATCTAAAATCGTTTCATTATATGTGTGTTCAACTGTAGTAGGAACATATCTACCTGTTCTGGGATTGTATTCCTCGTATTGATGTTCACGGGTGATTTGATCAGGATAAATTCCTATGTAGGGTATTAATGTCGTTTTTTCTTTAATTTTAAATTGTATACCAATTTTACCATGAAAATTGCTTGGGCCTATGATTTTTAGTCCCGATTCCATATTTACCCCAATTCGAAAGTCTTTTCCGGGTATGCGATTCCCTGCATTAATATTTGATGCGATGACAAATATGCAAATGATAATTTTAATTATAAGCTTTTTATTGTTGCCATACATAGATCTTTTCCTCCTTCATTGCACTAACAATGGCCATGCTTATGCCAGCAAGGGCTTCTGCTAATGTTTGGCCTTGACTGGACGCTGTGCAGACAAGCACAAGATTTCCAGTTTTAACTTCGATGAAACGTGCTGTTACGCCAATTGCCACTATCCACCTATTTTTGGAGAGTTGATGGTCGTATTGTATCACTGAGCCGTAAATAATATAGTTCGCTCCGATTTTTTGACCGACATCCGTGAGTTTATTACCTTCAGTAACTAATCCCGAAAGCGATAAAGCTGATTCCTGAAGAATACGATTTAACTTTTCCCTTTCTATTACTTTATATCCTGCTGAAAGTAATTGCAAAGTCAGAATATCCGAAATGGCATTGCCGTCTGTAGAAACCCTGTTGGTGAATGTCTTTCCTTGACTCGCACTTTTAAAAGGTAGAACCGCAAATACTGCTCCATCAAAATTCATTTTTTCAGATACACGGAAAATGTTCCCTTTCACAAGGGTAGGTGGAGGTGAACATCCGAAGATAATAATGATTAGAAGAATGATTAATAAAAATGGGACATTTTTTTTCATAAGCTGTCCTCCATTTTTAATTGATTATTGCGCAATTTTTATGCCAGTTTGTTTTTATTTATTTTTCTTACTTTAAGCAATCTTGTTGTTTCATATTTGCAAAATTGGTTTTTTGAGCATTGCAATTGTGCAACAATTTGATTTTATGGTACGCATCATTTAAAAGGTAGGAAGATTCATCTATCTTTAACGTAAGCTTGTAATTTTCTTTACAAATTTCCCCAAATAGCACTTTGTACTCCAGGCTGACAATTCTCACCTAAAACCCTTCCCAATCTATTTCTTCCCCCGGAACCCTTTCGTTCCACCCTCAAATTTCGAAAAAACAAAAGAATCTACAGGATCTTCCGATGATAGGGATACGACCCGAATGGGTCGAACAGGCATAATTTTACAGGGATGTAGTGAAAAGGATAAACTCAGGATGAGGCATACGGCACACAGGGATCCCCTCCACCAACTTCCTCCCAATCGCTTTTTTGAATATCTGGTGGATAAATATTTCCGGGTGCGAGCAGCGGAACCGCTGGATGAATATCTCCAGCGAATCGAAAAATTGCCGTTTTATGAACGCATTAAAGTGGCGGAAACAGAAACCACGCCCGAAATCATCGAAGCCCTGGCCGACGACATCGATCCCTGGGTGCGTGAAGCCGCCCAGAATCATGAATACTGGAAATACCTGGGACAGTACAAATCCCTGCTGGATATGTCCCGTGCCGATAAGATTCGATTCATCGAAAAAGAACAGTTGCCCAATCTGTTAATCTTTATTTTTTTCGAATCCGATCTGGACGTGCTGGATGCCGTCTTTCGCAATCCGTCTATCTCGATCGCCATGCTGAACACCCTGCGCCAGTACCTGCTGAAACGGGGTTTTGGCCCCCGTGATGATCTGATTCTGGAGATGCTGGAACAGCACATTCAAATCAAACGGGAACGCATTTTTAAGATTTCCCAGGTTCTGCAGCTAAGCACCAGTACCCCGCCCGACAAACAGCTCCCCATTCTTCTAAATTATTTACTGGACGAGGATCACCTGGTCAAACAGAGCGCCCTGAATGCCATTTATCGCATAGATTACGACATCTTCCAGGCCCATCTGATGCAGCCAGACCCCGAAGCCATTGTGCAGTCGGGAAATGCCCATCGCCTGTGGCAGGTGTTGGATCAACTGGCCATCCATTTCCGAATGCCCCAACCGGTGTTGTCTTCTCTGGATCAATCCCTGGATTTTCAGGGACAGGCATTAAACGCGGAATTCCGGGGATTTATTCGCGAGCGGAAGCTGCAATTGCTGGAATATTGCAGTGGCGACCTCAGTGAACCGGGACGTTTTCTGGCGGTGGTGCAGGGGCATCTGGATCCCGATCCGGATATTCAGGAGCGGGTGAACCAAATCCTGACCCTGGAAGAAGTGCTTTCGCTAATCTCGGATGCCACTTTTCCTCAGGCCATCGGGAAAAAGGCGGTGCAGATTTTAAAACATCATCCTTCCCAGCAACTTCAAAAACAGCTGGGTAACGTGCTGATGACTCTGAGTGAACATGCCCGCAAACAACTTCAGGAAATGGAAGCCTCCATCAATGCCTATCTGGACATCATCTTCAACTCTCTGGGGTATCCCCAGATTCAACAACTGCGCAGCACTTTAAAAACCATTCACGAAGCGCGCCTCCTTTCGGAACATTTCCTGAAGACTAACGCCCATACCATGGAAAATCCGCAGGAATCGGTGAAACTGCGCAAGCTGTTCCAGCGGATCGAATCGTTTTATGTAAGAAAATTAAAGGATTTGTATCGGGAGCTCTCCGCCGGTGATCCCGCAGAATTGCGAGAAATTTACGAGATGATCACCATTTTGATGAAAATACCCGACGAGGTTGTGGAAAAGGCCGGTTACACCTTTCTGACGGATTCGTCGGATTACATCACCCAGGTGAGAAAGGCCCGGTTGGTCTGGCGTTCCACCGTCGGGCAATATCTGGGACGATTAAAACAATTTGTGGAAATTTTACATCACAAATGGCTGGCCTCGCTGCCCACGCACATCTCCCGGCTGGATTTTCAGGAAGAGATGAATCTGGCCATTCAGGAGCTGGAGCAGGATTACAAACAGCGGGTAAACTGCCATTTAACCATCGCCTGCAAGCAGTGCAAGAAACGGATTTGTGCCTCGGAACGTTTTCTGGTAGAAATTGAATTTCTGCTTAGCGAACTCATTGATCAACTGGAAGAGTCCCCGTCTCCGACATTTTCTGATGAAAAATTTTAACTCAAATAATGCGTTAAACCACGAATCACGCGAATGAAACCAAAAAATATCTACAAAATCGTCAATAAACTCTGGACCACATTTTCATCCATACACAATCCAATGCATTTTATTGGTTTTATTTGTGTTCATTCGTGTAATTCGTAGGCTAATGCATAATCTGGGTCTAATTCACTTTCAACGGGATTCGCTTAAAAACCTCGATTTTAATGTTTTTCGACAAGAAGGCTTATTAGGGGAGGTTCACGGAATTTCCCCCTGGAATGGTGGTAAAGGCAGGGATGTTTTTTTAGAAAAAATATAAAGCTGACCTTCCTCCAGAAGGTCAGCTTCCTCCACACATTTTAGGCCAAGCTTTCTTTCAAACCTTTGCCAGGTTTAAACTGGGGGACTCTTCGTGCAGGAATGTTAATCCTTTCACCCGTGCGGGGATTACGGGCTTCCCGTGCCGGACGCTCAACAACCTTAAAAACCCCAAAACCAACCAGATTTACGGATTCCCCTTTCTTTAAGGCTTCCACCACCACTTCCTGGAAAGCACTTAAAAACTTATCAGCATCCTTTTTGGTAAAACCGGTTTTACCAGCGAGTGCGTCAATCAGTTCTTTACGGTTCATACCACTACTCCTTTCTTTATGTATTTGACTGGATACGAAACGCAAAAATATCCTAACTGGAGATGAAAATGTCAAGAAAAAATCAAAGAAAAAAAGGAAAAAATGCGATAAATTATCGATATTTCAATGATTTTGGCGGATTTTGCTGTTCAGAAGCGCCATTTGCATCAGTTTTTCCGGTAACGATCAACCATCCAGCAAAAAATTGGTTTTGTTTTGAACGCCCAAAAAACATATTAGATTAACGATCGGTGTAAATAGGGAGACGTGTATGGTGATTTCCAAGGCCATTCAGGAAGAAGTCATTCAGGCATTAATTCAGCGTAACGGAGAGGTGCATCGCCATCGCATTGAAATCGGGGTGCGGCAGGTTGCTGCTCGCTGGCATGCGTCCGATGGCAGCGCAGACGATTTTCACGCCTTCTGCCGGGCGCATTTTTACCCTCGGGAAGAACAGCGGGAACTGGTGTTTCAGCGCTTTTTAAGCAAGCTGGAATCTCTGTTTGGTAATCTGCATCGCATTTATCGAGAGTTGCATCGGGAATTGCACGTGGATACTGGCCCCATGCTACCCATTGACAGTCTGTTTGCCGGTTACGATCCCTTTGCTCATGTGCAGGAGGATCTGTTTCAAACCCGGCTGGCATTTGTGGCCTTATTAAACTTTCCCATTTATGACCTGAATACGAAAAACCAGGATGGGATAAACTGGAGCCGCCGGCAATGGGCAGAGGCCCGGCTGGCGGATTATTTCCGTCAACGCATCCCGGCTTCGGTTTTGCAACACCGCACGGCGACCTATACCCGCGCGGACGAATACATCAGCAAATACAATATCCACATGGATCGATTGCGTGTCCAGGGCCAGCCAGCGGGTTTTCCTGAAGGGCAGAAGCTGATCAGCCACTGGGGATTGCGGGATGAAATCAAAGCCCTCTACGCACAACCGGATGGACTTCCCAGACAACGCCTCATTTATCAGATCATGAACCGCATCCTGCAGCAGGACATTCCGGAAATCGTGATCGACAATCCGGAAGTGGAGTGGGATCCCCTGGCCAATCGGGTATACCGGGATGGGAAGCCGCTTCCCCCGCCGATCCCGCCCGAGGGCAATCGCCGTTATCAGTATCTGAAATCCGTTTTCGATGCCGAGCGCGGGATCGATGCCCATACCCCGGACACCCCTTCCCTCATTGAGCGACGGTTCCTGCTGGATCGGGAAATTCCAGAAGCTGAGGTTGAACGGCTCATCACCGATGTGCTTTCTGCACCGGTGCTTCCCTCCATTGCCCGCATCATTCAGCAACGGCTGGGGCGTCCGCTGGAACCGTTCGACATCTGGTATGTGGGCTTAAAACCGGAACCCCAGATTCCCGAAGAGGATCTGGACCGGCAGGTGCGCCAGCAATTTCCAACGGTAGGGGCCTTTCAGGACAAATTGGTGGATATTTTACGACGGCTGGGATTTTCCCGCGATCGGGCGGAATATCTGGCCGCCCGGATCTGTGTGGAACCAGCCCGAGGGGCGGGACATGCCCTGGGTGCGGAAATGCGAGGCGATCGCGCCTACTTGCGTACCCGGGTACCCGGAGAGGGAATGAACTACAAAGGATTTAACACCGCCATGCACGAACTGGGACACACCGTAGAACAGGTGCTCACCCTGGAAGAAATGGATTATTACACCCTGCACGGTGTCCCCAACACCGGCTTTACCGAGGCATTTGCCTTCCTCTTCCAATCACGAGACTTTGAGGTGCTGGGGATCTCCCCGGAAACCACCCACTGGATGGAATGGCTGGCCATTCACGAAATGTGGTCGGCTTTTGAGATTGCAGGCGTTGCCCTGGTTGACATGCGCATCTGGCGCTGGATGTATGCTCATCCCTCCGCTTCTCCAGACGACCTGAAACTGGCGGTTCTGGAAATTGCCCGCGAGGTCTGGAACCAGTATTTCGCACCAGTGCTGGGGGTTGCCGATCAGGAAATTCTGGCCATCTACTCCCACATCATCGATACAGGAATGTACATTCCGGATTACCTGCTGGGCCATCTCATTGCGTATCAGATTTTCCATTACATGCAGGACAAAGATCTGGCAGCGGAGATGGAACGTATGTGCAAACTGGGGCGACTCACCCCTCAGGTCTGGATGCACCAGGCCATTGGTGAACCGATTTCGGCGGATCGTCTCATCCAGTCCGCCACGGAAGCCGTTCGAATCCTTCAACCATCTCTGGAGTAACATGGCCGAATTGCGCATCGGTACCTGCAGCTGGAAATATAAAGAATGGCGGGGCATTATTTACCAGAGCTCCAATCCAGACCATTTTTTAAGCGAATACGCCCGCCATTTCAACACGGTGGAAATCGATCAGTGGTTCTGGTCTTTATTTGCCGAAAACACAGTTCGATTGCCAGACAGGCAGACGGTGGAAAACTATGCCGCCGCCGTCCCCCCGGATTTTCGATTCACGGTAAAGGCCGCCAACAGCATTACCCTGACCCACTTTTATCGCCAGCGCAGGGAAGATCCTCTAATCCGCAATCCGCACTTCCTTTCGCCCACCCTGACGCGGGAGTTTCTGGATCGCCTGGCGCCCATGCAACCGCTATTGGGGCCTGTCATGTTCCAGTTTGAATATTTGAACAGGCAGAAAATGCCCTCGCTGGGGGCTTTTCTACAGCACCTGGAGGCTTTCCTTCCCAGACTTCCGCAAACATTCACCTATGCCATTGAGATTCGGAATCCCCATTACCTCAATCGAGCGTTTTTTCAGTTTTTGCAGAGGCACCACATTGTTCCTGTTTTGCTTCAGGGATATTATATGCCAAACGTGGTGGAAGTTTACCAGAAGTTTCGTACATTAATCCGCGACACCGTGGTAATCCGGTTGCACGGTCCCGATCGCTCAGGCATCGAGGCATTATCCGGCAACCGCTGGGATCGGGTAGTGATTCCCAGGGATGACGATCTTCAGGCCATCGCCTGGATGGTGAAGGACCTGCTTTCCCGGGGGAGCACCGTTTACATAAACGTGAACAATCATTACGAGGGATCCGCGCCGTTGACCATCAAACGCTTGCAAAAAATTCTGAATGAAGGAGGAAGTACTAATGGGGAATCCAACGCATAATCCCGTTGCCCTGGTTACAGGAGCCACCACCGGTATTGGCTACGAATTGAGCAAATTGCTGGCCGCCGATGGATACTCGCTGATCCTGGTGGCCCGGAATTCGAACCTATTGCAGCAGCGCCAGAAGGAGCTGGAGGCAGATTATGGCATTTCCGTTCAGCCCATTGCCCTGGATCTGGCCCGGCCGGATGCGGTGAAAGTCCTGACAGACCGGTTAAAGGATCGGCTATCCGATATTGAAATATTGATCAACAACGCGGGTTTTGGCAAACTGGGGGCATTCTGGGAAACGGACCCGGAAACGGTGGTGGATATGATTCAGGTTAACGTGACGGCGCTGGTGGCCCTGACCCGGGCCATTTTGCCATACATGCTTCAACAGGGGAAGGGCAGCATTCTGAACGTGGCGTCTACGGCGGCATTTTCACCGGGTCCTTACATGGCCGTTTATTATGCCAGCAAGGCGTTCGTGGTGTCATTTTCGGAAGCACTGGCCGATGAACTCCGCGGCACCGGAGTGACCGTCACCACCCTCTGCCCCGGTCCCACCCGAACCGAATTTCAGATCCGGGCGGGACAGGATCCTCAGAAACCGTTCCCCATTTTACCCATGATGAGTGCCGGGGCGGTGGCCCGGGTGGCTTACCGCAGCTTAAAACGGGGACAGCGCATGGTTATTCCCGGCCTGATGAATCGACTGTCGGTGTTAAGTAGTCGACTCATGCCCCGGCGATTATCCAGCCTTATCATTAAATGGATCCAGAGCAGGCGGTGAGGCCAGAACGGTCACACATTCACCGCCACCACTCCTACCCCCAATCCATAAATCACATGCGCCAGCAGATGGGCAAATGCCACCTGTAAATCCACCTGCTGGAACCGTTCCATGGGATGCATTTCTGCCAGTGCCAGCAGCAAAAAGCTGAATACCAGACCATGGCCAAATCCCAGAAACCCCGCCGCCATGATGGTGGACCAGTATCCCTGCACCTGAAAAATATTCAACAGGGTCAGGTAGGCCAGAGCGATCGGGATCCCTACCAGAAAATGGACCACCAATCCCACCGGAAACGCATTCTGATACGACCGCGTAATGGCACTGCCGATGGCACGAACCATATCGGCATTGGCCCAACCCGACTTGTGAATCAAAAGCAGGCACAGGGTCATCACGAACGTCCCCACCAATCCCGCAACGATCCCTTCTATGATAAACGGCATGGTTGCTTCCTCCTGTGTTTTGGTACCCAGATAAGGTTTTCCTGCAGTGATGTCGAGAAAGGATTGAACGTTCTGGAAATCCAGCAATTGGATTTTGAGAACATTTAAAATCGGGTACCATCTGATTTGTTCCCTAATTTTAAAACAGAACCATCCGAAGATTAGTATAAATTAAACAAAAACCGATCAAAAAAAGAAGGGGTTGTCCCATGAAACGTGTTTTTGCTACCATTTCTGTGTTTCTACTTTTAGCCACCACTGTTCAGGCACAATTTCAGGTGGTCTCCTCCTCCCCGGCCGATGGCGCTGTGAATGTACCCACCAGCACCACGATCAGTTTCACCTTTTCCGATGCTCTGGATGCCACGTTTCCGCCTCCCATGCTGCCGGTGCGATTTGCTGCCATTTCTCCAAAAGACTCCATCCAGATCGATAGTGTGTACTACAGCGCCGATTTTAAAACCCTGTATCTGGACGTCACCCAAACACCCAACACCGACGTGGTGTTCATCCTTTCCTGGGCCATCAGTGCGAATGGTGACACCTTAGCCCACCCATTTGCCCTGAATTACACCACGGCCGCCACTCACGGGGATTATACCATCAGTGGAACAATCATCCATCCCGATGGGGATGCAACGAACACGATTGTCATCATTACCCCAACCTCAGTTTTTGAAGAGGACACTACCGATAGCGGAGCACCAACCATCTTAAGCTCCAGCGTGGTTCTCAATGCAACGGGCAATTATACGGTGAATTATGTCCGGAATGGAACCTACTGGGTTACCGCGGTCTACGATGCCAATCGTGACGGGTTCATTGAGCCCGAAAGTGGCGACTACATCGGTTTTTACGACGCCGATGGCGATGGCATGGAAGACAGCGTGGTGGTTCAGGATGGCAACCTGACTGGCATCGACATTACCCTGGTATCATTCTCCCCCTACACGGCACGCCAGCTGATGGATAGTGCCCGCGCACTGGCCCGGCAGATTGCCCAGGATCAAAAACTGCTCTTCATCGGCAGCTGGGTCGATTCGGTGATGAATGGCCGTTCGTTTTACTGGTATTTCATCTTTTACTCCCCAACTTTAGGATATTATACCGAGGTCACTGTGGGCACTTTCGGTGTGCAAATTGATACCAGCGACACCAGTTTTATCCCATCGGATGCCCTGGAGATCCCAACCCAATTTATTGATAGCGACAGCGTATTTCAGATTGTGGAACAGGCCGGTGGGGCCCTGTTTCGGCAACAGTACGACGTGTACGAACTGGGGATGCAACTGGGGAATTTCTACTGGGCTTATCCAGATGACCCAACCAAGATTTTATGGTACCTGGAGTACAAAGGCTTTTCGGAGGCAGACAGTACGGATGCCACTTTCTCCGCGCTGGTGGATGCCTCCGATGGAACCGTGTTATCCACCCAGGTTACAAGCATTGATGACCAGCCCACCAGCAGCCTGGTTCAACAGTATCGCCTGGATCAGAATTACCCCAACCCCTTTAATCCGGCAACGACCATCCGGTTTAGCATTCCCCGAAGCGAACGGGTAACCCTGAAGGTGTACGACGTCACCGGCCGGGAAGTGGTTACTCTGATCGATGGGCGCTTACGGGCCGGAACGCACCGGGTGACGTTCAACGCAACCGATCTCCCCAGTGGCGTATATTTTTACCAGCTGCGTGCGGGTAAGTATGTTGCCACCCGGAAAATGATCCTGATCAAGTAAATCCATTCAGAAATTGCCGATTGTAAACGATGGGTCTGCTCTGATGGGCAGACCCATCGCTATTTTTAAGCAGGGTCAATAGATGCGCAAACAGGAGCGTTCATTTTGCAAAAGTTCTGAAAAACCATGCTGGCTGAACGTACCCGTTTTCTTGATGTTCAAAAGCTTTTGTCAGATTGACCGCACGAATTTCTCACCGATTAAATGATACCCCATGATTGGGATCAGGTGAACAGCTTATCGATTTCACTGGCGGGTCTGGCCAGCACCACCCGATCCCCGTAAACAACAATGGGGCGCTGAAGCAATCTGGGATGATTGGCTGCGATGCGCGCAAATTCTTCGGCCGTTAGCGATTTTCCCTTTAAACCCAATTCACGGTACTCCTTTTCATTGCTCCGGATGAACGCTTCCACCGGTAGACCGGACTTTTTGATCAGATCGGCCAGTTCATCTGCCGGAATCCCTTCCTTCAGGTAATCGAAAATCACGGGCTCAATGCCCTTTTCCTTCAAATAATTCAATCCCTCGCGACTCTTCCGACATCTCGGGTTATGCCAGATGATCACCTTTTCCATGTATCATCCCTCCTTATGGTTTTCAATTTATGGTTTTCAATTTTAACCCATATTATGCAATCGCCTACGAATTACACGAATTAAGACGAATAAAAATAATAAAATCCATTGGGTGATATCTGAATGAAAATGTGTTTTATGGTTTATCCGCGATTTTATAGATATTTTGTGATTTCATTCGTGTGATTCGCGGTTTAATGCATTATTTGGATTTAAGCATGAAAAACCGTAAATCACAAGCACTTATTCCAAAAATATCAACAAAAAAGTGAGTAAACACCGGACCCCATTTTCATCCCATTATTTCTCGTGTGAACTCGTGTAATACACAGCGATTGCGAAATCCGGGTTTAACGGGATCCGTTCCGGGCAAAAATAAAACATTTCTGTCCCCCCGCCACTGCACCCCTGATACAGAAATCCAGATTAAAGTGGAAATTTCCACTGCTTTTATTTAAAATTTATTTGATGAAAAAACAACAGGAAGGTAACAACCGAATCAAAAGCGGGGTACAATCATGCGTTCTTCCCAATCCAATTCGGAAAATTTTCCTTTCGGGCAATCCATTGTCTGGCAACCCAATCCCCAGTGGATAAAAGAAAGCAATTTGCAGCGGTTCATGGAACGGCACCAGATCCCGGACTACGACACGTTGTACCGGCGTTCGATTCAGGACATAGCCTGGTTCTGGGATGCGGTGCTGAAAGACCTGGATATTCAATTTTACCAGCCGTATGAAAAGATTGTGGATTTGAGCCAGGGGATTCCATTCCCGCGCTGGTGTGTTGGCGGGAAAATGAACATCATTCACAACTGCCTGGACAAGTGGCAGCAGACCGCTGTGCGCGACCGCATTGCGCTGAAATGGGAAGGGGAAGAAGGGATCATTCGCAACTTGACGTACGGAGAGCTGCACGCGGCAGTCAATCGGGTGGCCAATGCGCTTCGGGCAGCCGGCATTGGTAAGGGCGATGCCGTGGGCCTTTACATGCCCATGATTCCTGAGCTGGCCATCGCGTTTCTGGCCATCATCAAAGTGGGCGGCATCATCCTGCCGTTATTCAGTGGCTACGGTCCAACTGCCATTGCCACGCGACTGGCCGATGGGAACACAAAGGCACTTTTCACGGCAGATGGAATGTTCCGCCGGGGGAAGAAAGTTCCCATGAAGCCCAACGCCGATGACGCCTTAGCACAGGTCCCCTCCGTACAAAAGGTGATTGTGGTCAATCGGGTGGGCCTTCCAGACGTTCCCTGGCAACCGGAGCGCGATATCTGGTGGGATGATTTTATTGCCGATCAATCGCCGGAAGCAGAAACCGAAATCACGGACGCTGAAGACATTTTAATGATCATCTACACCAGCGGGACTACCGGTAAACCCAAAGGAGCGGTTCACACCCATTGTGGATTTCCAATTAAATCGGCGCAGGACATGTATCATCCCATGGACCTGAAGCCGGGCGAAACCATGTTCTGGTTTACCGACATGGGCTGGATGATGGGGCCCTGGGAAGTGTTTGGGAGTCTGCTCATCGGTGCTTCCATGCTGTTTTTCGATGGCGCACCGGATTATCCCGGGGTGGATCGACTGTGGGATCTGGTGGAACGGCACCGGGTCACTCACCTGGGCATTACCCCAACCCTGATCCGCGCCCTGAAGCCTCACGGCACGGAACCCATCCGCAAACACAATTTGTCCTGCCTGCGCATGATCGGTTCCACCGGGAGCCCCTGGGATCCAGAGTCCTGGATGTGGACATTCGAGCACGTGCTGAATCGGGAAAAGCCCATCATTAACTATTCCGGTGGCACCGAAATCAGTGGTGGCATTTTGTGCGGCAACTTTTTCAAGCCGCTAAAACCCTGTGCATTTTCTGGTCCGGTAGTGGGTATGGATGCTGATGTGTTGGATGAAACCGGTCGGCCAATCCGCGAAGCCGTTGGAGAACTGGTAATTCGGCAACCCTGGATTGGCATGACCCGTGGATTCTGGAAGGACCGGCAACGCTATCTGGATACTTACTGGAGCCGGTTTGAGAATGTCTGGGTCCATGGGGACTTTGCAGCCATTGATGAAGATGGCCTGTGGTACATTCTGGGCCGCAGCGATGATACGATCAAGGTTGCCGGCAAACGGTTGGGTCCGGCAGAAATTGAATCCATCGTCAACGCGCATCCAGCGGTGGCAGAATCGGCTGCCATCGGCGTCCCCCACGAGGTGAAGGGTGAAGAAGTGGTGGTCTTTTGCGTCCTTAAACCGGGACAATCCCCTTCGGAAACGCTGCGAACGGAACTGATGGAACGCATCGTCAAAGAGCTGGGAAAGCCGTTAAAACCAAAGGAGATTAAATTTGCCGCCGCATTGCCCAAAACCCGGAATGCCAAGGTCATGCATCGGGTAATTCGGGCGGCGTACCTGGGGAAGGATCCCGGCGATTTAAGCAGCCTGGAAGATCCGTCTTCGGTGGATGCCATTCGCAATGCGCGATGAAGTGGGTTTGAAACAAAGGCCTGGACGCTCACAGGGATTATAATGGATGAAAATTCGTTTCGGGGTTCATTCGCGGGATTCGCGGTTAAATGCATTTTCTGGGATTATCGAAGGTTCAGAAAAGCGACCATCATCTCCCACATCACCTCCAGCTGATCGGTCATCCCGTGGTCGGATGCCAGCAGCACGATCCGGGCCTGTGGATTGGTTTTCAGATAATCAACGCTAAGCGAATAGGGTACCGATTCATCATAAATGCCGTGAAAAACCAGGGTGGGGATGTTGCGGCGAGGAACGATCGATTCATATTTCCGGGCATCTTCCAGAAAATGGTAATGTAATTGTCGGGTGGAGCGGGTCCCATAGTGATACACGGGCAAATACCCGCGACGCTTCCATTCTGCCAATGCGGCCTCTCCAAAAATGCGGGACTGTCGGCTGACGAAACGAAATGCCGGGGCTATTAAAACCATGCGCGTCACACAGGAGAATTCTTCGGCAATCAGGGTGGCTAACCAGCCTCCCAGACTGGAACCGATTAAACAGACGTCTTCTTCACACGACTGCAGCAGCTGCTGGACAGCATCCAGCTGGCGGGTGATGGTGGTGTGCTCAAAATCGCCGCCGGTGAGATCGGGGATCTCCAGCTGAATGCCAGCGGCTGCCAACCGCTCCAGGAAATACTGGCCTTTCGTGGAGCCGGGACCGGAAGCAAAACCATGTAAATAGATCATCCGCATATGGTTCCTCTGTTGGCCTTTTCCCTGTTTTTCATTAATACCAGATTATGCATTCGCCTACGAATGACACGAATAATCACCAATAAAAATACACTGGATGATATCTGAATGAAAATGTTTTCCTGGATATATTCACTATTTTGTTGATCCCAGATTAAGCAATAGCCTACGCCCAGATTAAGCAATAGCCTACGAATGACACGAATTAACACAAATAAAACCAATAAAATACATTGAATTGTGTCTGGATGAAAATGTGTTCAAGGGTTTATTCGCGATTTTGTAGATATTTTTTGGTTTCATTCGTGTGATTCGTGGTTTAACGCTTTATTTGGGTTGATTTTTTTCGAATTCATTCGCGCGATTCGTGGTGTAACGCATTATTTGGGATAAATCATTTTTCCATGCCAGTTTTGCCGACGGCGTTTCAGGGCAAGAGGCAGGTTCCCGGTGGAATGAACCCCATCGCCAATTTCCACCGGAACCCGTCGTTGCCATCGGCACCGACAAATTACTCGTCTCCTTTCGGATGCGTCGATGCCGGTGGATTCCCGGTTGGTGTAACCGGCCCTTCCGACGCGGTTGACTTTCCTGACTTTTCGCGCATCATTAAATAAACCCCTATGCCAATCAATAACAGCGGGAGGAAAAATCGCTCATCCAGAGACAAAATGAAAAACAATACGCTGAAACCCACCAGAATGGCGCCGCTACGAAAATAACGCGTTTGACGGGAACCCAGAAAATACATGGCCCAGAAACCCAGGCCGGGTCCCAGAATAAAGACAGGCCACAACCGATCCACCATGCGGTACATAATCTGTTGTTCAAAGAAGAAATAAAGGGCGTAAACGATCAGGATGGTGCCCGGCATCAGCAAGCGATAATTCGAGCGATCGATGTACCAGAAATACCAGAACAGGATCCCGGGAATCAGTAAAAACACCGGCCAGGTATCCTCCATGTCAAAGTAAATGATGTCAAGGTTCCGCAATAAAAATAAAATGCCTGCTAAAAGGAATAGCACACCCCAGATAAAAGATTTGGCTCGATTGTCCATAAAAGCCCTCCACGCCTTTTTATTTACAGAGCGCATTTCTTCATATCACGGAAATCTGGCAGACATGTTTCTTGAAAAATTAATCATAAACTATTTATTAAACAACCTGGTGGTTTTGCAGTGGGCAGTATGCAGTTGGCAGTTGGCAGTGGGCAGTAAACAGCTGGTATGAGTGGTGGTGAAGCAATCCAATCTATTAAAGGTAAGGATAGATCCCGGATGCTCGATAAAATCCAGCCCACCGCGGTGTAGGGGATATCGAAGTCGGGGAGTTTGGTAAAAATCCAGTTGATGGGGAAGTATATCTTTTATCCCAGATTATGCAATAGCCTACGAATTACACGAATTCACACAAATAAAGCTAATAAAATACACTGGATTGTGTCTGTGTGAAAATGTGTTCCAGGGTTTATTTGCGATTTTGTAGATATTTTTCGGTTTCATTTGCGTGATTCGCGGTTTAGTGCATTATTTAGGTTTATGCCTGCGCCTTTCTGGCACTGAATAAAACCCCGATGATGAAAACAGGCCCCACTTTGCGGGTTGATCGACTCTGAAGCGTCCGGTTACAACACCCCTTGTTCATGAAAAAAATCAACGAGATGGGGCAATCGGGTTACTGGATACGCAAAAACCGCATTGTCGAGTGGGAATATTTCTTCCCCCGGGTAAACCACAAGGCCCAATTTTACCTGGACGTCCTCAAATGCATTCCGAAAACTTTTGCTCATCCTGGGCGCCAGCGAATATTTTACTTCTATCCCGACCCGACACCGATTCCCCATAATCAGGAGCAAATCCAGCTCGGCTCCTGCCGCGGTTCTGTAAAAAAAAGCATCAAAAAAATCTGGTATGCTGTGAATCACCTGTTCCAAAACAAAACCCTCAAACGAGTGTCCTACAATTGGGTGGGATTGTAATTCTTCAAAAGATCGGATATTTAATAATGAATGGAGTAAACCCGTATCCCGAAAATACATTTTCGGTGTTTTTACCAACCGCTTTTTTACATTAGCATGAAATGGCAACAACACCCGAACGATGAACGCTTGATGCAAAATTTCCAGATAATTCTTTACGGTTACGGATGACAGATCCAGGGCATTCGAAAGTTGAGATGCATTAAAAAGTTGCCCGTGATAGTGGGCTAACATAGTCCAGAAACGATGAATGCGCAAAGGCGGAATCCGGATTCCCATTAGAGGTAAATCCCGCTCCAAGAAGGAACGGATAAATGCCTCTCGCCATTGAAAACTGGTAGTTTCATCGGGGGATAAAAAACTTTCCGGAAAACCGCCCCGCAGCCACAATTTTTGAAAGTCTTTTTGAGGTTCGCCACTGGCAATCTCCTCCAGTAGAAAAGGGGATAGTTCGTGATAAACAATGCGTCCGGCCAGGCTTTCAGCGGCGTCCTTTATCACTTTCGGAGACGAAGAACCCAGGAGCAAAAAACGGCCTGGACGTCTATCCTGATCTACCAATGAACGTAATAAAGAAAAAAGCTCAGGCATTCTTTGAATTTCATCCAGGATAACCAATTTATCAGCGTGTTGTCTCAGATAAAGTTCAGGTTCCTGTAATTTGATCAAATCCGATGGGAGTTCCAGATCCAGATAAATGCTTCTGGGCACTCTGGTCTGCAGCTTTTTAGCCAGTGTGGTCTTCCCTACCTGTCGCGCCCCGATGATCCCCACAATCGGAAATCGTTGCAGAGATTCAACAACCCGATTTTCCAACGTGCGCCTAATCATGCTTGCAAATTTAAAGAAAGGATTTAAATTTGCAAGGAATATTTTCTGGGAAGATTTTTTTCTTCCTGAATTCACAATTGCACTCTTAAAAAACAGTGTGCAGTGAGCAGTTGGCAGTAAGCAGTAAGCAGTTGACAGTAAGCAGTAAGCAGTTGGCAGTGGGCAGTAAACAGCTGGTATGAGTGGTGGTGAAGCAATCCAATCTATTAAAGGTAAGGGTAGATCCCGGATGCTCGATAAAATCCAGCCCACCGCAGTGCAGGGGATATCGGTGTCAGAGATTCGGGCACTAATCCAATCTGTAAAAATCTTGATTCACTCACTCCCAACAGGTATATTTTTCCGAAAGATTTGGGAGCGATTCATGACACGCACCTTCCTGTTCATTCTACTTTTTGGGCCGCTGCTTCTGGCCCGGTCACCGCAACTCCATCGCATCACGGTGTTTTTTACCAACGACATTCACGGTGGCATCGTTGAAAAAAAGGCGGAATTTCTCAACCCGGAATTTCCACCGGTGCTGGGAGGTGGAGCCTCTGCAGCAGCGATCATCAAAAAGGTGAAAGCCCAGGCCAGGGAGCAGGGGTTTTCGGTCATCACCATCGATGCGGGCGACATTTTCCAGGGTACCCTGGTGGGCACGCTTTCCAAAGGGAAAGCCGTTGTGGAGTATATGAATCGCGTGGGTTACGATGCCTGTGTCCCCGGCAACCACGATTTTGACCTGGGAAAAGACAATTTAATTGAACTGATCAAAGCCTCGCAATTCGCATGGGTATCCTGTAACATCTTCGATACGGAAACGGGCACCCCCTGGAAATGGGTTAAACCCTGGATCATCATCGAACGCAATGGGTTAAAAATCGGCATTACCGGTGCAACCACCGTGGGAACCCGTTACATGAGTTTCCCGGAAAACATCAAGGGATTGGAATTCCGCCCCGAGATTCCCTCCCTGCAAAAGGCCGTGGATCAACTCCGGGAAAATGGGGCCGATCTGGTTATTGCGCTGGTTCATCTGGGATTGCCATACGACCCCCGCCAGGGGTATCTTCAATTAAAACAAACCACTCTGGAAAGTGTGTTGAAAAAGCACTACGTCAATGCCATGGAAGTGGCTCATTTTGTAAAGGGTATTGATTTACTGTTGGGCGGACATCTGCACCGTGGGTATGCCGAACCCTGGGTTGATCCGGTAAATCACACCATCTGCATCCAGAATTACGGGAACATGAGCAATCTGGGATGGATCAATCTGTATGTGGAAATGACCACCCGCACGATTTACACCTTTGACTATCCCGCAGATGCCAGCACCCTGTTGCTGTTGCAGGAAGACGAATTCTGGCCCGATAGTGTAATCTATCGTTTCATCAAACAGCAGCAGGCCATTTACGAAAAGGGTTTTGAAGAAGTCATTGGCGAAGCACGCACCACCCTGACCCGATCCAGCATTGGGGAATCGCCATTGAACAATCTGATCACCGATGCCATGCGGTTGCAGGTCAACGCCGATTTCGCGTTCACCAATTTTGGAGGCATTCGAGCCGACCTGAAAAAAGGCCCCATCACCCGTGCGGATGTCTTCCGTGTTCTGCCGTTTGGCAATCAAATTGTTACCTTCCATGCAACCGGGAAATTCATCAAGGATATTCTGGAGCAGAAACTTAAAGGCGGGGGGAGAGGACTGGCCATTTCCGGTGGAAAAGTCATTTTCAATCGCCAGCGTCCTGACGGTCAACGGGTGGTTTACATGGAAATTGGCGGAAAGCCGCTGGAACCCAAACGGACGTACCGGGTGGCCACCACTGATTATTTAATGGAAGGGAATTCCGGATTGACATTGCTCAAGACCGTCCCGCCGGAAGAGGTGGCATACACGGGGATACTGCTAAGGGAAGCGGTGATCGAATACATTCGCAAACACTCCCCGCTGCACATCCAGACGGATGGACGCTGGAAACGAGACAATCATTATCAGCCCGATCAAGACTGGATTCGTCAGTTCGAGCAGCCGAAAGCCTGGATGTGGAAAATGCGCTTCCTTTCCGGAGATCATTCGGAATCCGGGGCAACCGGTTCTGGATTATCGATCATCCAAAAAATCATGAACCAACAAGCGGATTGGAATCCATGAAATTTTTATATATCGAATGCATTGGCGGAATTAGTGGGGACATGCTGGTCGGTAGCTTGCTGGATGGTCTGGTTCCCTTTTCCGAATTGGAAAAGGCGTTAAATAAACTTCCGCTGGACGGCTACCGGCTGGAATTAAGAGAGGAGACCCGGCATCACATTTCGGGAAAACGATTCATTGTCCACACGGACACCCGGAAAGAAGAACCCCATCGGCACCTGGATGACATTCGCCAACTGCTGGTAAATAGCTCATTAAGCGAATACGTGACGACCAACGCCATCCAGGTATTTGAGCGTCTGGCTCAGGCCGAGGCACAAATCCATGCAACGACCCCCGATCGGGTGCATTTCCATGAGGTCGGTGCAGTGGATTCGATCGTGGACATTGTCAGCACCTTCATTTGTCTGGAATATTTACAGCCCCAATCGGTTTACCACTCACCCATTCCCATGAGCCGGGGATATGTGGATGCGGCCCATGGGAAACTACCGGTACCGGCACCGGCAACCCTTGCCCTGTTAAAAAACCAAACGCTCCATTACCTGGATGTGGAAGCCGAGCTGGTCACCCCGACGGGTGCCGCGTTAATCGCACACATTTCGCAGGGGCCTCTTCCCACCGGCCGATCTTTCCAGATTCAGCAAATCGGATATGGCCTGGGTTCCCGCGACCTTCTCGAGTTACCCAATTTTTTGCGCGTCTGGCTGGGAGAGTTTCAAATGGCCAGCCAGACCGAAACCGCCCTTCAGATCGAAACCAACATCGACGACCTGAATCCCGAAGTTTATCCTTACCTGATGGAACGACTCTTTGAGTGTGGGGTGCAGGACGTATCGTTTTACCCCAACATCATGAAAAAGGGACGTCCCGGAGTGCTGGTGTCCATCATTTGCGATACGGCTTTGCTGCCGGAGGTGAGGGATATCCTGTTTACTGAAACCAGCACGATCGGTTTTCGCTATTTTCCGGTATACCGGGAAAAACTGCCCCGCGAAGTGTTAACTTTGCACTCTCCCTGGGGAAACATTCAGGTGAAAAAAGTCATCATTAACGGCAGGGAACGATTGGTGCCGGAATTCGAAGAGTGCAAGCGGATTGCCCGGATCAGTAAACGTCCCCTGTGGGAAGTCTACCAGGAACTGACCCAATTTCTGCTATCGCACAAATGAATCACCGCGACGAATCCACATCGCTGCTGATTTATGGACGGAATCCCCTCATCGAGGCATTGCGAGAACATCAACCCATTGAGAAGATTTATCTGCTCCATCACCTCAAAGGGGGAAAAATCGATTTCATCTCCCGGGAAGCCAGGCGTCGGGGTATTCCCGTTACCCGCGTCGACCGCAGGAAGCTGGAGTCCCTCACCGGAGCGGTAAATCACCAGGGCGTAGCGGCCATTATTTCGCCCGTAACCACCCTTGACCTGGACACCTTTCTGGATCAATTAAGAGATGTCGATCATCCGCCCTGCGTGGTCATGCTGGATCGCATTCAGGATCCCCACAATATGGGAGCCATCCTGCGCAGCAGCGAATTTCTGGGTGCCGATGGAGTCATTTACTCCCCCCGCGAAAATGTCCCATTGAATGAAACGGTGATTAAAACCTCTGCCGGGGCGCTGTTTCATCTTCTCATATGCAAAGTGTCCAACCTGGTACAGGCCATTCAACGCTTAAAGGAAGAAGACTACTGGATCTATGGCAGCCACGTGAATAGCACGACTCCTCTATGGACAGTCGATTTTACCCGAAAATGTGTGATCGTCATCGGCAATGAAGAACACGGAATGCGTCCACTGGTAGAAAAAAATTGTGATCAGCTCTTCTTCATTCCCCGCATTGGCAAAACCAACTCCCTGAATGCCTCGGTGGCCGCTGGCATCGCCCTTGCCGAATGCCTCCGCCAACGGCAAAAGCAATAGCGCAACCAATCCCCTTTCTTCGATACCATCACCGTTCCAATACTTCCCCGATTGGCTTTATCCCAGTTTGTGCATGATACTACGAATGACTCGAATGAACACAAATCCCCCCAGATTATGCATTAGCCTACGAATGACACGAATGAAAACGAATAAAAACAATAAAATCCATTGGATGATATCTGGATGAAAATGGGTTCCAGGGTTAATTCGCGATTTTGCAGATATTTTCTGGCTTCATTCGCGTGATTCGCGGTTTAACACATTATTTGGGTTTAATGCAGTATCCGGGCTGATGGCAATTGTAAAAAATGCAATCTTTCATCAAATTCCGATTTTTGTAAAAAGTGCAACTGGATTTTCGAAATATTCATTGGTTTCGGGGAATAACTTGGCTAAATTAATAAAAATTCGGTTGCATTTTTTACAATTCAACAAAGGGGTCTTTGAAACATGTATCTCCAACGCTTTGCCGAACTGGTAGATATTATGAAGCGTCTGCGCAAGGAATGTCCCTGGGATCGACAGCAGACGCCCGAAAGTTTACGCCAGTATATTCTGGAAGAAGCCTACGAAACTGTAGAAGCCATAGATGACCAGAATTGGGAAGAGCTTAAAAAGGAACTGGGGGATCTGTTACTACAAATTGTTTTCCAGGCGGAAATTGCCGAGGAAGCCCAGCGGTTTACTCTGGAAGAGGTCATCCGGCATATCAACGAAAAACTGATCCAGCGGCATCCTCACGTTTTCGGGGATGTAACCGTGGAGAGTGCCGAACAGGTCAAGGAAAACTGGGAACAGATCAAATATCGGCAGGAGAATCGACAGTCGGTACTGGATGGGGTTCCACGCAATCTTTGTGCGTTACTCCGGGCTCAGCGGCTACAGGATAAAGCGGCTCAGGTTGGCTTTGACTGGGAAGATCCCCGTGGGGTGCTGGAAAAAATTCGTGAAGAAATCGCCGAACTGGAACAGGCCATTGCTTCCCAAACACGGGAAAAGGTGGAAGAAGAAATAGGCGATTTGTTGTTTTCCCTGGTCAATCTCAGCCGCTTTTATCAGATCACCGCGGAAGATGCGCTGAGAAACACCATTAACAAGTTTGTTTCTCGGTTTCAATACATCGAACGCAAACTGGCAGAACAAAACAAAACGTTACAGGACGTATCGTTAAACGAAATGGATGCTCTGTGGGACGAAGCCAAAAATCAGGAATAACCAATTCATCCAGGGAAGGTCAGTGCGATCTGAAGCTTTTGATGCAATATGTTGATTTCGTTAATTAATTTTGCACTGACAACCTCCGTTGCCCTGCCCATCCTGTTGCTCTGGCTCCTGATCAGCCAGAAGAAAAAGGAAATCTACTTTTCCATTTACATTTACCTTGCCATTTTGGTCAGCATCGACGCGCTGGCTACCCTCATTCTGTTAAACACGCGCAATCCCGAAACCGCTCATCTTTCTGCAAAAATTCGCCTGATTACCGAAAGTTTCATCATCGCCATCCTTTTTTACCTGACCAAGACCGTTGATCTGTTTACTAACATCCCGCGTCCGTCATTAAAAAATACACTGGTCTTTTCGGGTGCAGCACTGATCGCGGTTCTGGGACTGCTCAATCTGATGATCGAGGACATTACCTTTACCGGACAGTACTATTTTCCGGTGTTCAGCTCTTATTACTGGGTGACCATTCTGTTTTACTTCCTCATATTTTACCTGATCTTTGTGGATATTGTCAGCAAATATCGGCGGTCGCGGCGCAAACAGGAAATTCAGGACGTTCGCGAAATCCTGGTTGCCATATTTCCACTAACCTTTCTCTCCACCCTGATTCTCTACATTCTTCCTTACTGGACGGTGGCGCATCCTCTGATTTTTCTGGCCTATTTAATCCCACCGTTCATTTTATTCTATTGTGCTTTGCGTTTCTATATAATTGAAACGGACAGCCGCATCCAATATCTGGTGCCGCTAATGCTGTTTTTCCTGCTGGTTGCCCTGGCGGTGTTTCACTATCTGAACGTATCGCAGCGCCTGCCACTGTTGTTGATGAGTATTCCCTTTTTTATTGGTACGGTCATCCTTTCCCATCTGGTCACCCAGCAGCTCTTTCGCTGGATTCGTAAATTTCAAGTTGATGTGGATGCCGGGCTGGACAAAAAGATTGAGGAGTTTTCCTCAGAAATTGTCAAGTTTATCGATCAGGAAAGCCTGTTGAAATTTGTGGGTGATTTTTGCCAGGAAACGCTGCAATTCAACAAATGCGCGATTCTCACCCTGCAATACGATGTCCCTCCGTACCAGATTTCCTACTTCACCAATTTCGACCGTGCGCAATTCCAACAGATGCTGGAAAGTGGGCATTCTCCCATTCTGGAACTGCTGGAAGATCAGAAAACGGTCATCAACAAATTCTCCTTTGCTCCCGAAAGCGTTATTTACCAGTTGCTGGATCGGCTGGACGTTTACCTGGTGCTCCCGATCATGGGCAAAAAAGAATTGATGGGCATTGTTTTTCTGGGTGGCAGTCGAAAACAGACCAAGATATCGGAACGTCAGATTCAGTTTCTGAAAATAATCAGCACCCAGGTAGGCATTGCCCTGGAAAACATCCGAACCCTGCATCAGACCATTCAGTCCCAGAAAATGGCCGAGATTGGCATGCTGGCTTCCCAGCTGGCGCACGATTTTCAATCCTTCATCACTATCGTAAAGCTGGAAAATTCTAACAACGATCGGCTAAAACAGCATGCTCAGTACATGGAAAAGCTGGTGCAGGATCTGCTCAACTACGCTCGTCCGCAGGAATTAAAACTGACGCCAGTCAAAATCAATCACCTGATCGACATGAGCCTGGATCTTGTGGAAATTCCCCCGGACATTCTCATCGAAAAACATTATTCGGAAGATTTGCCGGAGATCCAGGTGGATGTGGGGCAGATGCGGCGGGTTTTCACCAATCTCTTCGAGAATAGCATCCATGCCATGCGCAATTCCCGCGAAAAGCGACTAAAAATCACCACCCGACCGCTGCGTCCTTTGACCAAGCTGAAACGCAGTCCCTGGATTTATATCGAAATTCTGGACGAAGGGGAAGGCATTCCCGAAGAATATCTGGACAAGATATTCGAACCATTTTTCACCACTCACAAACAGGACGGGGGCACCGGAATGGGGCTGGCAATCGTCAAACAGATCATCACCCGGCACAACGGTTTTATCGATGTCACCAGCAAACCGGGAAAGGGAACGATTTTCAACATCCGGTTACCTTATTTAATAAAAGGGGGTTCGTAGGACATGGCGGTGGAAAACAACAAAATTCTTATTGTGGAAGACAATGTCATCTGGTGCGAAAGCTACAAAAAATGGATTGGTGATGAGTACGAAATTAAACTGGCCTTCAATAAAACCGAAGCCCTGGAGCTGTGCCGCTCGTTCGAGCCGGATTTGATCATCCTGGATCTGGGGCTCCCCAACATCAAAGACGGGTTTGATCTGCTGGACGAAATCATCAAAATGGGTAAAGATTGGCAAATCATTGTGGTTACCTCGTTTAAGGATCATCAATACGCGCTGGAGGCACAGAAGCGGGGAGCCTATTCGTATTTTTCCAAAGGGGAAAACATTGAGGAAGAACTGCCCTACCTGGTCAAACAGGCGCTGCGCATGCAACGCCTGGAACGGGAGAACAAAGAACTGCGCTCCAAACTGCGGCAGAATATTCGATACGACGACATTGTGGCCGTCAGCCGGCAGATGCAGGAAATTCTTTCGCTTATCGAACAGATCAAGGACAGCAAAGAACCGGTCTTGATTACCGGCGAGTCCGGTGTCGGTAAAGAGGTGGTGGCGCGCCACATCTTTAAGCAAAACAGTCGTTACAATAAGAATTTTGTGGCCATCAACTGTGCCGCCCTACCGGCTCATCTGCTGGAGAGTGAACTGTTTGGCTACGAAAAGGGGGCATTCACCGGTGCGACCAAAACCACCCGCGGGAAAATCGAACTGGCTCACGAAGGCACCCTCTTTCTGGATGAAATTGGAGACCTTCCACTGGAGTTGCAGGGAAAATTGCTTCGGGTACTGGAGGAGAAACGATTTTATCGACTGGGGGGTGAAAAAGAAATCGAAGTCGATTTCCGGCTGATCTCCGCCACCAATCATTCCCTCAGTGAAATGGTCAAAGAAGGGAAATTCCGGGAGGATCTGTATTATCGGATTAACGTCATTCCCATTCACATTCCGCCCCTCCGGGAACGCCCGGACGACATTCCTGCGATGGTGGAATATTTTTCCGAGAAATTCTGCCGGGAGAACAATCTGCCCAAACCCAAATTTACCAATCGGGTGATTGCATTTTTGTCCCATTTGCAGTGGGAAGGCAATGCCCGTGAGCTGGAAAACACCATTAAGCGGTTGATTTTGTTGAATCGGCAGCAAATTGACATTCAGGATCTTCCACCCGATATTATCGAAGAATCTAACAACTTTCTGGACAAGGCGCTGGCGAATGAGCTCTCCCTGGAGGAAGTTTCTCGCATTTATGTAAAAATGGTATTGGATTTGAAGAAGGGGAATAAAAAAGAAGCCTGTAAATTATTAAAAATCAACTACCGAACCCTCATGCGCAAATTGAATGGTTAATTTCACAATCGTTTTCCCAGATTTTTCAATAGCCTACGAATTACACGAAAATAACTGGATGAAAATGGGTTTTCGAGGGTTATTCCCGATTTCGTGGATTTGTTTTTATCCCAAATAATGCAATAAACCGCGAATCACGCGAATGAAACAAATAAATATCAATGAAATCATGAAAAGACCTCGAAACGAATATTCATCCAGATCTAATCCAATGGATTTTATTGTTTTTATTTGTGTTAATTCGTGCAATTCGTGGTCTAAAGAATAATCTGGGTTTATTCGTTCGCGGGATTTACGGCTTAATGCATGATTCGGGTTTAATTGCACTTTTTACAATCGTTTCCACACCCTGATTGTATTTTCAACACCTCCCCCACCAGCAACAGAGTTTAAGTTAATTATTTTCAACAGGATACAATAAACAATCGACAACCCACGCAAAATCAACACTTTACATCAATCTGTTAATGGCACAATACTTGAACATACACCAGGAAAAAAGGGAAGGTTGAACAATGATTCGGGAAGAGTCTTTACTGCAGACAAAGATCGAAATGCTTCGGGTGAAACGAGACGATAAAGAGTGGTACTACAAACTCATTATTGGCACCGATCCGGAAACATCCATTATTATCACGGATCCAGATTTTCATGCCTTGCTTTCCGATTTACCCAGTATTCTTTCCACTGTTATTCAATCACAGGTGCTGATTGAAACCCCAAAAAAGAGGAGAAACCGTCACCATGAAGGTACTCGTATTTGAAACCAGCAAAGATCGGGCAAAACTGATTCGCGATCTGTTGGCCGATTATCGCTACAAGATTTGCATTAATTATGGGGGGGATCATATACTGTCCCAGATCAAGGAAGATCGGCCATCGTTGATCATCTTGAATGCCAATCTAAAACCCACTTCTGGAATCACCATTCTGGAAAAATTGAAGAAAGATCCTCGTTTCCGGAAGATTCCGGTGATTTTAATTTCCAATTTTAATTCTCAGGAGCTGGCTCGAAAGGTAAAACAGTTCCCCAATGTGGATTATCTGGAAGAACCGTTCAAGATTAAGAACTTCCGCCACATGGTGGAGCGCTGGATAAATTTCCGTAGTTTGTATGTAAACTGAGGGAGGGTTGGATGAATATTTTATGGATCGCCCAGATGCATTTGTTCCTGATCTTCGGTCTGGTGATTTTGTTCCGCTGGATGACTTACGTGAATAAAACGACCAAGTAAGGGCACGAACTTACTCCATTTCGAGCCCGGAGGCACGTCGGCACGCAGGATTCGCTGTAACGCATTTAAATTTCCGTCCAGTTGATTGATCAACGATAAAGCCATCGCCTCACGCGTCATGGGAACGACGGGGGCGCCTTTTTCGGGCTCCCCCGGATGGCTCAAAATCATATGCCCCAGCTGGAGCCAGAGTTCGGATGGAAAATCACCCATCTCCCGCACATGCCGTTCGACAAAACTAAATCCACGAACAACATGCCCGAATAAACGCCCCTGATCGGAAAGCTCAATAAATCCACGGGAAATATCCAGCTCCCACACTTTCCCAATGTCGTGTAAGATAATGCCCGTTTTTAACAGATCCATATGAAGCCAGGGATCATCTTTGGAAAGTGCCGTGGCCACCTCCAGCATCCCCACCACATGATCCAGCATCCCGTACAGGTACACGTGGTGCCATAGCTTTCCCCCAGGGGTTAAGAAATATTGTTCTTTGAATCCATCATCCGCAAAAATCCGATCCAGCAGCTGCCGTAAATGGCCGTGCCGGACGCTGAACAAATGATCGTGAAATCGGCTTTTCAATTCCGAAACATTTTTGTTCACCGAAGGCAAAAGCTGGTGAATGTCGATTTGCTCCTGTTCCCGCTTCAAGCGTATCTTCTGCACCTTCAATTCCTTTAAGTCATTAAACATCTGGGGAATGGCTTTAATTTTTACGATGGCTCCTTCGGGTATGTGCCGATCCCATTGTTGAACGTTTTCCCAGATGCGCGCTTTCAGCCGGCCGCTCCAATCCCCAAATTCCAATACCAGATACGGACGCCCATCCTGTTTATAGCGGATTTCCTTACGCCGAACCACACAAAACCCCACATAAGGCTCCCCAAGCGGAGCGGTTTTTATCCCCTGTCGCTGTGCCGTTTTCGCCATGATCGGGCTCCTGGATTTTAAATTAAACCCAAATAATGCCTTAAACCGCGAATCACGCGAATGAAACCCAAAAATATCAATAATATCGTGAATAAACTTCGAAACGAATTTTCGAATTTTCATCCAGATCTGATCTAATGTATTTGATTATTTTTATTTGTGTTAATTCGTGCAATTCGTGGTCTAATGCATAATCTGGGTTAAATTTTCAAATGTAGCCCCCTGCTATTCTGATTTTTTTCGTGTCAATTACGGTTTGTCGTACTATATTTCGGCTTGTTGATGTTCAAAAGATCAGACAAAGGATCGGGCAATGCGAATTGGATTGATTTCCGATACCCACAATAAATTTCACGGCGGTATTCCACAGGCATTCGCAGGAGTGGATGCGATCATTCACGCCGGGGACATTGGCTCGCCGGCTCTTTTAAACGAACTGGAAAAGATCGCCACTGTTTATGCCGTCCTTGGGAATATGGATTCGCCCAGGCGATTTCCACAGCTGTCCGATAAATTAATCATTGAGGTGGAAAAAATCAAAATTCTGGTGGTGCATGACATTATATCCCCAGAATACTTTGTGCATAAGGTAACCCACTTTACCGGTTCATCTAAACCAGATGTCGTGGTGTTTGGGCACACCCATGAATTTTACTTTGGCAGGCACCAGGGGATTTATTTTGCAAATCCCGGAAGCGCCACGTCGCCCCGGGATCATCGGCATCCAACGGTAGGGATATTAAAAATCCAATCCCAGAACCAGATTGATCTGCAACGCATTGAGTTGCCTGAATGATAATCAGGCATAAACTGTTTTTTCATTGCACTTACAAACTTTTAAATTCTGAGTGGCAAACTTCCAGGTGCCCGTTTTTTCGGATTGGTAGGACACCACTTTCTTCAGGAAAGTATAGGCTTCCCCGCACACCGGACATGTCGGCACATCCGGTTTACTAAAGATTTTTGAAGCGAAATCCTGCCGCTTGGCCATGGTATTTTCTCCTCTTAATATTTTTTTCTCAGTTTACTTCATTTTCCTGAAAGATTTGAAACGTATTTTTACCTGCTGCTGCCGCCTGGCGAACCGCCTTCTCGGCTTTAATCATTAAATCCAACGTCTCGTTCCCCATTGCCGGGAACTCAACTCCGCCACAGGCTACGCCCACCCCCAGGACATTGCCTTCGCACCAGACCCGTTTTTCGGCCACTGCCTGACAAATTTGTTCCATCACCGGCCGAACCGTTTTTAGCGGCTTCTCGACCCATAAAATGGCAAACAAATTATCATGCAGCCGAAAAATATAATCTGTTGTCCCAAGAAAAGGCAACAGGAAAGACAAAAATTCTCGGACAAATTGTCGTTGAATGGTCATCCGATTTTCCTTTTCGACAAAATCGACCTGTAGATAGGTCACCGCAAACGATCGCTGAAAAGCAGATGCGCGTTCAATTTCCTTCTGAAGTTCCAGTTTAAAAGCCAGAAAGTTGCCAATGTCGGTATCCAGATCAAACAAATTCCGCTGCTGAAGGATTTCGAATAGCCGATTGTGAGCCAGGAAAATGGTGATCTGATTGGTGATGGTTTCCAGAATTTTCTTGTACTGGGGTTTAAACCGAGAGGGCTGGAAAGATTCCAGCACCAGCGCCATGCGTTGTTGATCTTCTCCCGTAAATGGCACCGCAATCAGGGAGCGGAATTCTCTGGCGGGTTCCTCGTTCAGGGCAAAGCGGGGGATGTAATTCTTTTTCACTGCCAGATCATCTACGATTAACGGCTGCTGCTTGCGCAACACCCAGCCCACCAGCCCTTCTGTGGTAGAAAACTGCAGGCCGGCCTTCAATCCGCGAACATTACCCATACTGAAGATGATGCGCCCATGCCCATCTTCGGCCTCCCGAGCAACAAACAGGCGATCCGCATGAAAGTTCTGTTTCATGAACCGCCCCACAAAATCCCACAGCTGTTCGGCATTCTGCAATTCCACCACCCGGTTACTGAATTCGTTCAGAACCCGGGCAATCCAGTTTTCTGTCTCATACTCATAAAGTTGATTGCTTTCAATCAACTGCAGTTCAATCAAATGGGCAAATTGTTCCAGCAATTGCAGATCGTTCTGACCGAATGCTTCTTGAGCGTGAGCGTCCACACATAAAACTCCCAGCGCCTTCCCCTCAAACTGAATGGGGACGCCGGCAAAAGATCGGGCCGGGGACTTTCCCGGAAGATAGTAGGGTAACAAATCGCTGCCGTTTTCTGGCAGGTGGTTTTCGATGAGTGCCGTACGATTTTTTAAGATTAGCGGGGGTAACCCGGTACGCCAATCCAGAAACCGATCCTTCTGCATCCGATCCGGATGATCGGTCAAAACGTAACGCAAGTAAAATTTCTTTTTTTCCAGATTCAGCAGTAAAAAACAGACCGTGTCGGCCACCAGCGTCTGCTTGATCAGAGGGAAAACGGTATCCAGAAACTGACCAAAAATTTTTTCCACATCGCGGTCGGTTTCCAGGCGCAGAATGTCCGGGGTTTCTTCGGACACTTCCGGATGCGCATCCTCCGTTTCCTCATCGGTCGGGAAATGCCTCTTAAAAAACCGGTACATGCCAAAAGAGGCACCCCCAACCATCAGGATTTTAAGAAGGAGATAAATTGGGGAATTGGGTAACAGGCTGAGGAGAAAGAAAAGGAACGTAATGATTCCCAGAACGATAAGGTACGGATGAATTTTCAGCATGGGTGCGTATTGTCACCTATCGTTGATTTGGAAAACGGAACTTATTGATCGCCGACCAGCTGAACTCCCTTGCGCACCCGTTTGGGTGGATGACTTTTCAGGGAATCGTTAAAGCCCTGAGACTGCACCCCCTGGGAGATGGTCTGGAAATCTTCGGTTTCGGTTGCCTGCCCAATGCTGGAGCCGGGGACGCTTGCCGAACGGGCGGGAAGACCCACTGCCGGTAAGTTTTGTTGTACCGCCCGCGACGCCTGCTGATCACCGGGATTAAAGAAGATGAATGTGGTGACCACCAACAAAAGAATGGCCGATCCAAGGGCAGGGATTTTCCAGTGTTCTTTGATTAGAAAAAAGGGTGAGGTGCTTTGTTGATTAAGCTGGTTAATGCGATAGTGGAGCCGGGTTTCAAATCCGTCGGAGGTCTGAATCGTGGGCAATCGCCGCAGGCTTTCCCGAATAATTTTAATCTGATACACCGCCTCGCTGCATTCCGGACAGACCGCCAAGTGGGCCTCTAAATACTTGCGTTGTTCCGAGTGAAGTTCCCCTTCGATGTAGCTTGAGAAATAAACCCTGAATTTGTCACATTGGTGCATAGGCAACCCTCATAGTTTTGTTTCCTCACTGCTCTTCGGCTCATTTTCAAACAGAAATTTCAAATCTTCCTGCAGTTTCAAGCGTCCGCGATTCACTCTGGATTTTACCGTCCCCAGCGGTATATTAAGAATCTGGCTGATCTCTTCGTAGGAGAATCCCTGCACATCGCGCAACAGAATCACTTCCTTAAATTTCGGTGGCAACTTCTCGATCGCCTTCTGTATGATATCATCCTTAATCGTGCCATCCACTTCACGTTCAGGGTTTTTCTCAACATCGGGGATATCATAATCCCGTTCTTCATTTACAAAATTACTGACACTAAAAATCTTACGCCGTTTCCTGCGGCGAAGTTCAGTTTTGGCCAGGTTGCCTGCAATGGTGTATACCCAGGTGGAAAATTTGGCGATTTCTTTGTAATAATGTTTGTTTTTGAAAACGCGCAAGAAGGTTTCCTGAACGATATCTTCGGCATCGGATCGATTTCCCACAAAACGGTAAACGTAATTTAACAATTGATCCTTGTAGCGCCGCACCAGGGTGTCGAACGCCTGAACATCCCCCTGCTGAAACCGCGCAATGAGTTCTTCATCAGTTACTTTATGACTCTTTTTCCTTGCCATAATAAGTTTAGTGTTTTTTAACTGTGGTTGTCTGGCAAAGTTCCCGTTAAATCGGGAGCTTATTTCCTTTTTTATTAGCACTTACAGATCGCACCGTCTGCCGGGCGAATCCTCCTTCTTTCCGGCCACTCCCAACATCTCTAAAATAATTACTCGTCTCCTCCTGAATTGTTACTTTACACTCACAAAAAATTTTTATTTTACAAAAAGCGATTGAACCCGGATGAAATCATCGGATTTCTTGAATTTTGAATCTCAATTTATCAATTGCAATACAAGAATGTCAAGGATTAAATCCGGGGGCATTTGACTGGATTTTAATTGCTGATCGGCCCATTTGATTTTCTGAAACGCCCGTATAATTTTCCCAAACGTCCAGTGACTTACCTGCTGCTTGTATGCCTGATAATGACTGCGGTACAGCTTTAACCGCTCCTGAATCTCACGATCATCACGAATACCGCTTTTGTAATAGCCGTGAATTTTCCACAACATCATGAAGTGGCGGATTAAAAAATAGAGGATCGACTGCGGGCTTTCTCCCTTTGCCAGCAAATTCCGCATGGTGAACAGCGCTTTTTCCTGATCCCGCTGCGCAATCAGCCGGGTCAGATCAAACACGGTTTGATTGATGTGTATCCCGACAATTTGTTCCACATCTTCCGCAGTAATCACGTCCTTCTCCTGAAAGTAATTGGCAATTTGCACAATTTCCATTTGAAGATCGTGTAACCGTTCACCTACATGATAAAGCAAAGTTTGAACGGCCGGTGTGTCCACCCGTTTTCCCAGTCGACGGAACTCTCCCTGAATAAACGCCATCAGCTCGTCGGTGCCGGGCGTTTGAATTTCCACTGTAAAAAACTTTTCCATTAAGGGTTGAAACTTCCGGGATGGAGCCCCCGTGCGAGCCACCAGCACCAGGCATAAATCGGCCGGAGGATGATCCATATAATGAAGGAAGTGCTGAAATTTCTGCGTTCGGAGTTGCTGGACGTCTTTATAGACCACCAACTTTTTGCTGGAAAATAAACCGCCACCGGTCAACAGGGCCACCACTTCTTCCATGGGCGTATCCGGGGCATAACGGAGAAAATAGTTGATTTCCCGTTGTGGCTCCCCCAGAAATTTCAAAGCCAGCTGCTCCAGCAAATGATCCATCAAGTAGGGCTCTTCTCCAAACACAAAATAACCGGGACGGACATTTCCCTGCTGAATTTCCGCCAGTGTTTCTTTGTACGAATGGCTGGTTTTCCGGGCGGTTTTCATTTTGATTTTTCTTTCTTGTAAGCTTTATTTAAGAAATATAAGAATCCACCCCACACATATCCCAGAATAAACAGCATCATCAGGATAGTTGATCCGTCCATGTTAATCCTCCGATCGGTAAATCATCTTCGCCAGTTTCCGATTAAATAACCATAACGCTGTCATCAACAATCCCCACTGCATCAGGCAGGTACCCAGACTAAATGGCCGGAGTGGGTTCCACCACAGGGCAGCCTCCCATTGAATAGCCTGATAAAACCACCACCCCAGGAGCACCAGTGCTTCCAGCGGAATCACGTATCGCATTACCCAGTTAAACCAGGGGCCGATGTACAGGTCGCTTTCGCCAATGTTCAGCCAGCGTTCCCGAAATTGCTGCACCCCTTTCTTCAAGACGGCAAATGCAAAAAAGCCCCCACTGATGATCAGCCCCAGTCCCCACACCCAGTCCTGATTGTTAAAGAAATCCATCGAAAGCGCCGAAGGTGCGCCAAACACGGCGGTTAAAACCGCCACCAGTGCCAGTGCCTGACGCCGGGGTAACCCAAAATCCATGAACACACGGGTAGACAATTCGAACATGGAAATTAACGAGCTCAAGGCGGCAAAAAACAACGCCAGAAAAAAAATCGACATGTACACTGGAGCCCCCACCATGGTGGAAAATAGCTGGGGAATGGCAATGAAGGTCAATCCCTGGTTCCCCGATTGCAGGGCCTTTAGTGCGGCCTCGGGGGTGGCACTGAGTGCAAAAACGCTGGGTATGATGGCCAATCCTGCCAGCAACGATGCGGAATTATTCCCAAAACCGGTGATGAAAGCATTCAGGGTCACGTCCTCTTTTTGACGCATATAGACGGCGTACGTGAGGATTAATCCCCATCCCGCACCGGTCGACCAGGCGGATTGAGATAACCCCTCCAGCCACACCTGATAGTTGGCCAGGTCTTCCCAGCGGAGACCGAACAAATATTGCAACCCCTGAACGGCGTTGGGAAGGGTCAGTGCCCGAACGACCCCCACAATCAACAGTACCAGCAGCGAGGGCAATAAAATCCGATTGGCACGCTCAATGCCCCTGACCACACCCTGGTAAATGACCAGAGAGGCCAGGCCCAGCGCAATTAGATGAAAAGCCAGCGGCTCCAGCCCCGAAGTCGAAAACCGCTCCCAGTACACACTTTGATCCACCTTCAGCAACGATCCCGTAACGGAAGCGATGAAATACTTCAGGGCCCAGCCGGTGACCACCGAATAATAAAACATGATCCCCATGGTACAAAAGGCCACAAAGCCGCCCATCCAGGTGTACGACCTGCCCAGAAACAGGGAAAAAGTGCCGATGGGGCCTTTGCGCGTCTGCTTCCCCAGGGAAAATTCGACCATGATTAACGGGATCGACCAGAGCAGCAAAAAAATGGCCCAGGGAATAAGAAAGGCCGCTCCATATTCCCCCGCCAGTCGCGGAAAACGCCAGATGTTCCCCGCGCCAATGGCCATTCCCAGGGTTGACAACAGCAACGTCCACCGTGAACTAAAAAATTCCCGTCTCTCCATTCTGGCTCCCTGTGTTCAATCAGCTACCCGGTCATTTGCCAAATGGAATTATAAAAAAATTTTACGGTCTAACAAATGGTGGATTATTTTTTATTGGTGGAAAAACACCGGGCTTTTCCACCACAGGTGGGTCTCCCGTTGTTGGGCAAGTTCTGGGAATTCAAGAATTTTAACAGGAGTGTCCCTATCCTTAATTAAACGGGATAACCGAGAGAAAGCAAGTGAGTCGGTAGAGTGAACGCACTTTCTCTCGAGGGGACAAAAATCACCCGCCGACTGTTTCCGGCGGGTATCCGAGGTCATGAGTGACAGCGAAGGATGTGGACGAAGTGTAGTAAGAGCAGATACCCGCCTATTATACGCTGTGGGTGGCATCTTTTATTTCTTTTACCCGCATTTTAATAAATTTCCAGAATTCTATCCCTTTTTCCTTTGCCTCTTCTGAGAGCAATTTTCTGGCTATATGCACCTGCTGCAAGGCGAAATCCTCGGGAAATTCCCTCTCAACCTCTTTCTGTATCTCCTTCTTGATTTTCTCGTTCATGTTCTCCACCTCCTTTATAATAATTCTCCCGGCGTAATTATCTCAACCTGTTTTAAGTTTCTTAAGCTGTTCACCATCCTCACTATGTCTTTGGTTTTTCTTCTCACAATATGGCGATAATTCCAGCTTAAAAGATAATCCATTTCATTGAGTACGGAAACTGCAATATGGTAAGCATCCTCAAAATAAGACTCAGGGATTGCTCCATATTTTACATATTCCGTTGCCAGTTCCTCCGTGGATTCGGTTATTTCAAGAGTCGTAAAATTCCTAATTGTTTCTTTCATTTTACGTCTTAATAGTGGATCAGGAGTTCTGTCTATCTCTGCGATCGTAAGCTCGGAAATATAAGTTGTGTAAATTTCTATTTCAGAGAAGAATTCTTCTGTTAATGACTTTCTTTCCGGGTTTCTTTCATCAAACAGCGCAGATATAACTGAGGTGTCCAAGTATATTTTCATTTTTTCATCTCCCTTATACATATGGTGTATAAGGTCTCAGGGATATGTGACGACCCGACTTTGATCGGTATCTGGGCAAAGCGTAGAATAGTCGTATGTTTATTGGTATCGGAATCCCCGTTCACGAATCACGCGAATGAAACCAAAAATATCCTCAAAATCGCGAAAAAACCCTGAAACACATTTTCATGCAGACACAATCCAATGTATTTTATTGGTTTTATTTGTGTTAATTTGTGTCATTCGTAGGCTATTGCATCATTTGGGTTTATAATCTCTCCACCCCGCAACCCACCAGAAAATATAAGAAACAAAATGGCCCTGTGTTTTACATTTTTTGTTGCCTGGCGTATTTTTCTAACTCCACCTGCTCAAAACCACTGGCAACTTTTTGTCTCCCTTAGGGCACTCCTGGTACTGAATGGCATCATCCACCAATAACAAACCTGCATAGTTGGATCAGAATCGGCGAGTTCTTTCGGAGGCCATCTATTCTCCCCCGTGCAAATCAAAGGGGTTTCCGCATGGAAAGCGTGCGAGTCGTTTGACAATCTGAATACAATTTATGGGAAATAGTACAGCTCTTTCGGCTTGATCACTTCCCCATCAGCCAGAATCCCAGGATGCCCAGGATACTGACAGAAGCGCAATACACGGCAAACCATTCCAGCTTCTTTTTGCGGATGACATCCAGCAGCCAGAGGATGGCCAGGTAACCGGACACGGCTGCGGCGAGGGTTCCCCCTACCAGGTTCAAAATCTGGGAATCCGGTGGGGGCACTTCCAGCAGATCCTTGAATTTCAACAACGTGGCCCCAAAGATTACCGGAACGGATAGCAGAAAGGAAAACCGTGCGGCCAGATTCCGATCCATACCCAGCCACAAGCCGGTGACGATGGTGGAACCCGAACGGGACACGCCCGGGATGATGGCAAATGCCTGGGCCAGTCCAATCAGGAAGGCCTGTTTGCCATTCAAAAAAGATTGCCGTTCCCGCGTATACCGTGAACTCCATAAAATAATCGCTGTCAGGAACAACATGCCCAGCGCCAGATAGTGATTGTGAAAAATGCGTTCAATCTGTTCTTCAAACAACACTCCCACAACGGCAGCGGGAATGGAACCAATGATAATAAACAGTGCCAGGGCGCGATATTGATCGGCTTCGCTCTGAACGGACATCCGCTGCATCAGAAATGCCGGGATCCCCGGCAAAGCGCGGATCATCAATCCAATGTCCCGGTAAAAGACCAGCACAACGGCCATCAGGGTGCCAAAATGCACAAACACATCGAACGCCAGGCCTTTATCCGCAAACTGGAACAATTCGCTGAAAATCACCAGATGACCAGAACTGCTAATGGGCAAAAACTCGGACAATCCCTGAATGATCCCCAGGGCAATGGCTTTAATGAATTCCACGGTCTACCTCCTTTTCCACTATTTCAATCCATTCCCAATCGGTGTTTCACCCACAACATCCGATTCTCTGTTTTCCCAGAAAATGCATGTTAAAACAATCGATCCCTTTTAAGTGGTCTTGAACGACGATTATTCCCCCTTCTATTGCTCCAGTCATTCGCGCAGTCCAATGACGTTCAGGTGCCGCCGCCGCGTACGCTGCGCCCGATAGGAATACAGAGGCAACCGACTGCAGGCGGTACATTCCGGCGAAAAGTAAATCTGCCGCTCAGGAATCCCCAGCGAAAGGAGCTGATGGCGTAAAACCGCCGGCAAATGAAACATCAGGTGATTGTTCTGCCGGGAAAGAACGCTCTCCGGGAAAAAATCCAGAAATTCCGGGCCAACCCGGTAACAGCAGGGCTGCAGCAGGGGAGAAACCGCCACCCAGAACTGATCGGAAGTCACCGACCACCGGGTTTGCATTTGCTGGACTAAATGCATGACCACATTTCTGAATGCACCTCGCCATCCCGCATGGGCGATGCCCACCGCCGGGACATCGGGCAACGTGACAAACACCGCGGCACAATCCGCCGTGCGAACCGCCAGGTAAACGCCAGGCTGATCGGTGAACAGGGCGTCGCCTTCACCAGCGTATCCGGGAGTTTGGACAAAGGCCACCCGATCTCCATGTACCTGTTTCAGCAGGGCAATCCGATCGACGGGTAGTCCGAGCTGTTCAAGCCATTGGGCATGCTCGGCGCTAAGCAAATCTTCGGGAAATGGAAGACGGATTGCCCTGGCAGTCCCGAGATCAGGGGAATGAGCCAGATGGGTTGCCGCCAGAATTGCCCGTGATGAGGCCGGAAAGCGGTAAATGATTTCCCGTTCGTTTAAACGGCGTTCAATCCTCATACGATGCCTGTTTCCATTCCACGCGAGCCACGCTCCCTCGCCGGTAGCCCTGCAAATCGAGGGTTATGTAGCGATAGCCCAGTTGCCGTAATTGCTGGTGTACCTGCTGACGGAGCCGGGGATCAAACAGCCGATGGATTTCATCGGCGTCAAGCTCAATGCGGGCCAGATCCCCATGATGTCGCACTCGAAGTTGACGAAAGCCGAGTTCCCTTAAAACGGCCTCTGCTGCTTCCACCTGGCGAAGTTTCTCCAGGGTGATTTCCGTACCGGTGGGAAAACGAGAGGCCAGGCAGGCCATCTCGGGTTTATTCCAGGTGGGCAGTCCCAGCCTGCGGGATAATTCACGGATTTCGGTTTTATGTAATCCCACCTCCAGCAGTGGGCTGCGGATCTGAAATTCTGCCGCGGCCTGCCGTCCCGGCCGGTAATCTCCCACATCATCCGCATTGGTTCCATCGGCAATGCAGCGAAATCCGTGCTGCCGGGCATAGGTCATCATTTCCCCAAACAATTCTTTTTTACAAAAGTAGCAGCGGTTATCGGGATTGGCCTTGTAGCGCCGATCGTCCAGCTCATGGGTTTCGATGACCACAACGGGCAGCTGAAATTGCCGGGCGACCGCCAGTGCCGCTTCGAATTCAGCCGTAGGTAGAGATGGCGAACGTCCAATAAACCCCAGTGCCCGTTCGCCCAGAACATCCACCGCTACCTTTAATAAAAAGGTGGAATCCACCCCTCCGGAATAGGCCACCAGTACATCGGGGAAAGTGGCCAGTAGCTGCTGAAGCCGTTCGTATTTTTGTTCAAGGGTCATCGTGCCCGTTTCGTTTTAATGGGAATTTCCGTTTTCGCCAGGGTTAGAAAAATATCTTTTGAATGTCATTGTAGATCACGAAAACGATCAGCATTAAAATCAGCGCCATTCCAATCTGTTGAATCCGCATCTTGGTTTCCGTGGAGAGCGGTTTCCGGCGTATGGCTTCCACCGCAATGATCGCCAGATGCCCACCATCCAGCACCGGCAGCGGTAAGATGTTGATAATTGCCAGCATAATGCTAAGGTACGCCACCAGTTCCATCAGATTGATAAACCCCGTGCGGGCAAAATCACCTGCCATTTTAGAAATCATGATTGGGCCGCCAATAACCTCCTTAGGGGATTTTTTACCGGTCAGCAGCCAGCCAATGGATTTGATGATCATGGTGCCGGTAAAATAGGATTGCTGAAAACCCCGCTTGACGGATTGGATAAAGGTCAGGGGACGCCGTTCCACAAAGGAGATGGCCTGAATCCCAATTTTACCCACAATCGTTCGGCTGCCATCTTCGGCGATTTCCGTCTCGGCCATGGGGGTGAGGGATACCTGAAAAGTTTCCGTGCCGCGGCGCACCGTCAGTTGAATTTCCTGATTGGCATGCGCCCGCACGATTTCGGTCATTTCCTGCCAATCGGCAATGGGCTGATCGTCAATGGCAACAATGACATCTCCCTTTTGCAAACCGGCCCTGGCTGCGGGCATGCCGGGAATTACATCGCCCACTTCCGCCGGTATGAAGGGAAAGATGCCCAGCTGCTCCGATTTTTCCTTCTTCAGATCGTCCTTCTGAAAAACCAGCTCAACCACCTGGCCATTGCGTTCCACTTTAAACCGGATCTCATCACCCAGCTGGTTCAAAAATGCCTGGGACACTTCATTCCAGTTTTGAACGGGCTGATCATTGACCGCCAGGATCTTATCCAATTTCTGAAATCCGACCTTCTCGCCAATGCTTCCTTCCTGCACGTGACCAATAACGGTGGTTGGGATGACCTTTTCCCCTTCCAGCCAGAAAATGCCTGTCAAAATCACCAGGGCCATGAGCGCATTCATAATCACCCCGGCGGAAATAATAATGGCCTTCTGCCAGGCAGGTTTGGAATTAAATTCGTAGGGTTCCCCTTTGATCTCCGAATCCATACTTTCATCGATCATCCCGCTCATTTTTACATAACCGCCAAAAGGGATGGCCGATATGCAATAATCAGTATCGCCAATTTTTATCCCGAACAGCCGTGGGGGATACCCAATGGAAAACCGTTCCACGCGCACGCCAAACAGCTTGGCAGCCAGGAAATGGCCCAGCTCGTGAATAAACACCAGCAAGCTAAATACAAAAATCACCGAGACCAGATAAATCATAATCAAACCTTTTATGTTTTGTGCAAACTCAATTTATGTTCCTTAAACCCTTTTAAAGTATAAAAATTTCCCGCTCAAAGAAATATCAAAATCGGGTTGAATGTGTTTCAGGAGAGCAAAGTTGGATGATCAAAGAACCTGCACCCGGTGAATCCGCCCGGTATCGTGCAATGAGGGAATCAGCCCGTCCTGTAGCCTATTTCAGGGGAATGATCCCCCGTTCACTTTTTCGAATAAAATCCACGATCACCTGAATCTCCGGATACGGTTGCAGCTGGCTTTCCACCGCCTTAATGGCCTCCTTCATCAACAGATTGCTCCGGTAGATGATATTGTACGCCCGTTTAATTTCGCGCATGACTTCACTGGAAAAGCCCTTGCGTTTCAGTCCCACCACGTTGGTGCCCCCATAGCGAATGGGTTCGCCCATGGCCAGTACATACGGGGGAACATCCTTGGTCACCCGAAGTCCACCGCCCACAAAACTGTAGCGACCAATGCGCACAAATTGATGGATGGCAGTTAGACCTCCGATGCCCACATGATCTTCGATCTCCACATGACCGGCCATGTTCACTCCGTTGGACAGAATGACGTGGTTTCCCAGGATGCAATCGTGAGCCACGTGCACATAGGCCATTAAAAAGCAGTGGGTGCCCACCACTGTTTTGCCATGGTATTCGGTACCCCGATTCAGGGTTGCGAATTCGCGGATGGTGGTGTCGTCCCCAACTTCCAGGTAGGTTTTTTCGCCACCATATTTTAGATCCTGGGGAGCCGTTCCCAGCACCGCACCTTTCGAGATTTTCACCCGTTTGCCCAGACGGGTACCGGAGTCCAGATACACATGAGGGCCGATGTCGCATTCATCACCCACTACCACATCGGCTTCGATGACGGCAAATGGGCCAACACGAACATTCTCGCCCAGCTGGGCATCGGGATGCACAATGGCTGTTGGATGAATTTCGACCAATGGAACCTCCAGATCACTTCTTGGCGGGCAACCTGCCGTTATGCCCGGTTATTTTTCTCTCGATCCACGATGGCGGCCATCAGTTCGGCCTCGGCCACAACCTCTCCATCCACAAAGGCTTTTCCGTACATTTTACAGGACGTAGCGCGTTTTTTCAGCATTTCCAGTTCAAACACCAGCTGCGCACCAGGGAAAACTGGCTTGCGGAAACGCACCTTGTCCATTCCCATAAAATACACCAGCTTGTCATCGGGATTCTCTTCCCCGTTCAGCAGCATAATACCGCCGGTTTGCGCCATCGCCTCGATGATGATGACCCCTGGCATGATGGGATGGCCCGGAAAATGCCCCTGAAAAAATTCTTCGTTTCCGGTGACATTTTTCACTCCCACAATCCGCTTACCGGCTTCAAACTCCACAATGCGATCCACAAAAAGAAACGGGTAACGATGGGGCAAAATCCGTTGAATGGCGTTAAAGTCGAACACCACACCCTTTCGGGACACCTGCTGGTATTTTCGAGTCAGCTGCTGTTTTTTGTAATATTCCCGTAACCGGCGGGCAAACTCGATGTTGCTCTTATGTCCCGGCCGCGCCGCCAGAATCTGCCCCTTGATGGGAGCGCCCACCAGAAACAGATCGCCCAACAGGTCTAACAATTTGTGTCGAGCCGGCTCGTTCTTGAAGCGCAGAGGGCGATTGTTCAGTATGCCGTTATCTCCCACAAAAACTTTTCCGTTGATTTTCAACGAATCGCGGATGAGTTTCTCATTGATTTCAGATAGTTCCTTGTCACAAATCACGATGGCATTATCCAGATTCCCCCCCTTGATCAGACCCTGCTGAATCAGCATTTCCACCTCGTGTAAAAAACAGAAGGTGCGCGCCGGGGCAAATTCGGTAATAAATTCCTTTTCCAGCGAAAACAGACCGGAATGCTGGCTGCCCAGGGCCGGATTCTTATAATCAATCATCACCGTAATCCGGAAATCATCCAGTGGCAGCGCAACAATGTCAATCCCTTTCTGCTCATCGTGATAATGGTGCGTTTCTTCGATGACCAGGTAATTCTTCAACTCGTTCTGTTCCTGGATTCCCGCTTCCATCAGGACGTTGACAAACGGCATGGCGCTTCCGTCGCCCACGGGCGGTTCACTGGCCGATAGCTCCACCCGCAAATTATCGATTTCCAGCCCGGCAACAGCGGCCAGCACATGCTCCACGGTGTAAATGGTCACCCCATCTTTATGGAGATTGGTTCCCCGCAAACTGTCAATGGAATCGTCCCGCAGCACATAATCCACTATGGCAGGAATTTCTACATCCTCTGCCACATCTTTGCGTTTAAATACAATGCCGTGATTTTCCGGTGCCGGAAAAAACGTGATGGTCGATTGTTCCCCCGTATGTAAGCCAACCCCGGTAAAAGAAATGGGCCGCTCAATGGTTCGTTGTTTCTTATCCATTCTACCCCTCTCGTTAATGCGTTTTCCCCAACTAACAAATGCTAAATTTAACACTTTTTGTTGGAAAATCCGAAAACCATTCCATTTTTTCTGTGCGTTTGGTTCAACGATTTTTCTGTGGAAGAGTGGGTTATTGATCTTTCCGGGAATTTTGCAACGTTTCGATAATTTGCTCCAGTTGCCGAACGCGCTTTAGCAGATCGGGTAACTGGTTCAGGGCGGCTTCGATGCGTTTGGTCTTCATGATAGGTCGGGCGGGATAGCCAAACACCACCTCACCTGGAGGTACGCTCTTGGACACACCGGATTGTGCCCCGATCTGCGCCCCATCCCCAATGGTAATGTGGCCCACGGTGCCCACCTGGCCCCCCATCATCACCCGTTTACCAATGCGAGTGCTTCCGGAAATTCCCGTCTGTGCAGCAATGACCGTGTGCTCTCCCACCACCACATTGTGGGCAATATGCACCAGATTGTCCAGCTTCGCCCCGGTTTTAATCACCGTTTCCCCCAGGGTAGCCCGATCGATGGTGGCATTGGCGCCGATCTCCACATCGTCTTCGATGATCACCCGACCGACCTGGGGAATTTTTACATACCGCCCCTCGTGGGGAGCAAAACCGAAGCCATCGCTACCCACCACCACCCCATTGTGAAGAATCACCCGATGACCAATCTGGCAATCTTCTCGCACGCTCACGGAAGGATACAGGATGCATTCTTCTCCAATGGACACGTTGTCCAGTATTACGCAATTGGGAAAAATGCGGGTGTTCCGTCCGATGCGAACGTTCTTCCCAATGAACACGTGGGCGCCCACCCGCACGCCCTCTTCCAGAACCGCGGTTTCATGGATCACCGCGGTGGGATGTATCCCCGGCGCCAACAATTCCCTGGGCGGATGAAACAGCACCACGGTTTGCAGAAAGGCAAAGTACGCATCGGCAACCTTGATGTACGGGATTTCCGGAACTTCGCCGATTTTATCGTCCACAATGATGGCCGACGCCCGGGTGGTTTTCAGGTGATGTTTATACCGCGGATTGGCCAGGAAGGTAATTTCGCCATCACTGGCTTTTTCGATTTCTGCGGTACCGGTAATTTTCATGTCGGTCGGGCCAAATACCTGGCCACCAATGCGTTCGGCAATTTGCTGCAGCGTAAACACCGCCATCTGGTCTCCCTCACATTTATCCCAAATTATAAATTAAGCCAAATTTTGCATTAAATCGCGAATCACGCGAATGAAACCAAAAAATGTCGATAAAAACGCGAATAAACTATGGAACACATTTTCATCCAGACACAATCCAATGGATTTTATTGGTTTTATTTGTTGTTAATTCGTGTCATTCGTAGGCTATTGCTTAATCTGGGATTAAGCCACGAATTAAGCGAATTCATCCAGGAAATATCCAAAAAATAGCGAATAAATCCCGACACCCATTTTCATCCCGATATCATCAAATGGCTTTTAGTCTTTCTTATTCGTTTGGCTTCGTATCAGTATTGGTTAATGCAAAATCTGGGCTAATGCACCATTTTCAATCCAGTAAAACTTACCCTGCCTGAACAACAATTTTTCTGAATGAAAGACATGAGCTGGTTCACCCAGTGTGGTCTTAATATTGGTGAAAGAATCGGATGGCCAGACTACCGCTATTTGGCACCCACTGATGCGGTAATTCAAAAAAAAAATGCCCTGGTTCCATCGGCACCAGGGCACCTGGTATTTTAACGGGTTTTGTTTAATTCTTCCAGTATTCGATCGGTGACGTCGTATTCGGGTTTGGCGTAAAGCACCACGCCCTGTACCACATCCAGGATGAAATCGTACCCTTCTTCTTCCGCAACCTTTTGAATCACCTGGTTAATTTTATCGAACAAAGGTTGGGTCAATTTCTGATTTTGCTGAAAAAATTCCCCTTCGGGGCCCAACTTCTCCAGGCGGTACTTCTCGATCTTAATCCCCAGTTCCTGCAGTTGCTTTTCCTTTTCGGCCTTCTTTTCCGGGCTTAACAGCAGACTCTGACTTTCCAGCTCCTTGGCCAGTCGGTCGTATTCCTGCAGCATCTGATTGTATTCTTTCTCATAACTGGCACGCAACTCATCCAGCTTTTTCTGGATTTCCTGAGCTTCGGGATAATCCGCCAGAATTCGCTGGGAATTAATGTAGCGAATTTTTAACTGGGCAAAGCTATTCGTATATCCCACCAGCAATAACACACTTAATACCAGCCATCCTGTCACTTTGGAGAATTTCACGTTTACCTCCTTACGTTTGTTTTTACCTGATTAATCCATGTTTTTTCTTTTTTCTGTGACCACATCCAGGGATTTATTAGAACCGTCCGAACTGGAAGTGCACTTTCCATTTTCCGGAACGGCTTATGCCAAATTGATCGTAATGATCGAAACCGTAACCAAAATCCACTCCAATGATACCAATCATGGGCATAAAGAAGCGCACACCAAAACCAACCGATCGCCGCAGATCCAGCAAATTGGTCTGCTCAAACGATTCCCACACATTCCCACCTTCCATAAAGAACAGCCCGTAAATGGTGGGATTGGGGGAGATTTGAAAACGCAGCTCGGCGGTGAATTTGGCCATGGACTTTCCACCCAGAGGATTGCCCTGCCGGGTGACCGGCCCCACCGAGTAATCATCATACCCCCGAAGACCTTCCGAGAGACTTAGCCCGGAACCACCCATGTAAAACAGCTCACCCGGACTAATATACGCTCTTTCGATCAAACCGCCAATAGTTCCCAGCTTATTATGCACGTACAATACAAATCCGTATTTCAACGGAATGAACCAATTGACCGTAAGAATGGTTTTCAGGTAATCCTCGTCCCCCTGCAATGGGCCCCCGGACAACTGGGTTAACAGGGAATAGACCGATCCACGGGTGGAAAACTCCGGACGATCCCGGCTATCGCGCTGAATGATTTGTGTAATACTGACCTGCCGGGTATTGCGGCTGAAGAAGATGTAGCGTTCCAGCAATTCCGGGTCACGCACATTAAACACGCGGGTTTCGGCTACCCGAAACACCCAGTCCCCCCGGAAAAAGTTGTCCGGCCAGCGGAACCGGCGCCCCACCTGAATGGATGCCCCGCGATCCCGCTGATCCCAGGGACGAAATGCCGCACCGCGATACCGGGTGTCGAAAATGGAAAATCCAAATAGAGTGGGCGTATTGAACATCCAGGGTTCGGTAAAGCTAAAGGAGAACGAACGGTAAAATCGACCAAAATACCAGTCAATGGCCAGCCGCTGCCCATCACCACCGGAAAGCGGATGTTTCAGCGAAAAATTGTTTAAAGCCAGCCCCAGGTTCCCGATGAACCCATCCCGCTGGCTGTAACCGGCGCTCATATTGGCCTGGTCGGTGGACTTCTCTTCCACCTTGAACTCCAGATTCACATGCTTGTCATCGTCGGGAATGAGCTTGACATCCGGAACCACATTGGCAAAATAGTTCAGGATCCACACATCCCGCACGCTACGTTCCAGCAAATCCCGATTGAACACATCACCGGGGAAAATTTTCAGCTCCCGACGAATTACCTTCTCGTTGGTTTTGGTATTTCCGGTGATGTTAATCTCCTTGATGCGCACCACGTGCCCTTCGTTAATGCGGATGTGAATGTTTACCGTGTCCTTGCCGGTGGGAATCTCCCGCGGTTGAATGGTGGCAAACAGATAACCGCGATTGTAGTACAGGTTCTGCAGGTTTTCCCGGATGCTCTTTTCGAAATCTTCCTGATTGTAAACATCCCCTTTGCTGAACAACAGCTGTTCCCGCAATACCTCTTCGTCGAAAACGGTGTTGCCCTCGAAGGTTACATCCCCAAAATAATACCGCTTCCCCTCACTGATGGTAATATCAATGAACAGACTTTGCTTGTCCTCGCTGTAATAAATGGAGTCCCGGACGATCTCGGCATCCCGGAATCCTTTCTTCTGGCAGTATTTGATCAGATTTTCCAGATCTTCTTCGTATTTCTTGCGATTAAAATCAGCCCCCCGCCACCAGCGCTTTTCTTTGATCTTTTTGAAGGCTTTCTTCAGCTCCTTTTCCGTCAGCTCCTTATTGCCAAAAATCCGAATCCGTTTCACCTGAACCTTTTTGCCTTCATCGATCTTAATTTTGGCCACCACGCGGCTGGGACTGGTATAAAAGGTGTCGATGTTCACTTTGGCCAGCAGATAACCTTCCTCTTCATACTTTAGCAGCAATTTCCGGCGGGCATTGTACATGTGGAAGGGGGTAAAAATCATTCCCCGGTAGAACCCGGTCTGCTCTTTAATATCCTTTTCCTTTAACTTTTTATTTCCCTCTACCGTCCAGTCGATTAACCGGGGATATTCCTTCACCCGTATCAGCAGATCGATGCCGTCTTCGGTTTGCCCAACAGCAAAAATTTGCACATCGGAGAATATCCGAAGTGCCCATAAATTTCGGACGGCCTTCTGAATGTTATCCGCAGACACTTTCTTCCCCGGTGCCAATCCGCTGTTGATGACAATTAAGCTGCTGTCCGCTTCCTTATTCCCATCCACATAAATTTTGTGAATGGTGAATTGCTGAGGTTGGGTAAGGCCGACTTGTACCAGAACAAAACACGCCAGTAAAACAAATGCCCATTTCATAACGCTTCGATTCGTCTTCCTCATCGTTTCATTTACCCTTCCTCACGTTATGTGATTCCCAAAATTTACCTACAAATAACCTGAATATCCCGGAAAAGTTTCAGAAAATCCCAATCCTTTTTTCCGATGCGGATGATCCCTGGCGCGGTCGGGGCCAGGGAGAAAGGGATGATTCTTCCAACCGTTAATGCATCGCGATATTTATAATGCCAGTACTTTGTTACTTCAAAACAAAAAAGTTAAATTTAATTCAGGAATTTTGCAATTTAAAAATTAAACGAATGGCGCAGGCGGATCCGGAAATCGCGCAACGCTTCCCGTGAATAATACACCGGGTTAAATTGATATCGATCGTACTCGATCTCCAGCAGCAGATTTCGCAACAGCCGATACTCCAGCCCAAAGCGGTGGTTAAATCCGATTTTGGCTTCATCGTAAAGGGAAACCAGCTGCCCGGAGTAGGTTAGGTAAAGATTTCGGGCCAGGTACTTCCCCAGGGTCACCTCGGAGCTCTGCAGCAACAGCAACATGGGATCCAGGCGTTGATTTAAACCGGGATTGGCAATGGATGGTTGCTGGAATAATTTTGCCTGCGAACCCAGACTCAGGTAAAACAGGTTGGTGGTAAATTTGGAGCTGAAACGCACGTAATCCAGATGCAGTCCCCGTTCCAGCCGGCGTTCCAGCGGACGCACCAGGGGACGAATCAGGAAGTTTTCGGTGATGGTAAAGCCCACCTTACTGGCCTTGCGCTGAATGTTCTGGACACTGTACCCCAGATAAGCCAGCACCTGCTCCTGCGTTTCGCCAACCACCGGGTCGCTGGAAACCAGTTTAAACCGGAATGTCTCCCAGCTACCTTTAGCCACTTCCTGCCCGGTTTCTGGATCGATGGCGTAAAGCACCAGGTAGATATCCCGCGGAAAACCGGTCGAATCCCGCACGGTGGTGTAAGCGCGACCGTAGACATGCGGATACAGCTCGAACCGATTGAATTCCGCTCCAAATTTTTCCACCCGGAAGTTGATGTCCAAGTATTCCACCTGTCCCCGGGACGATTCCACCATTCCTTCGACCCGGAAAGAGTCATCGATCAGGCGGCCAGTAAATTCCAGGCCGGGGGAGTTGTTGTCGATGTTCAGATCCAGATACACCTGCCCGACGTAAGCGGGGATGTCCACAAAGTAGCGATTGCCCCGACCGGAAACCGCCAGCAAATCCCATTCGATGTTCCGCATGAATTCGACCACCTTGCCGGGTTCCTCTTCCACATCCTCTTCCAGGAAGGGAAACGTGACCCGGGCATTGTAGAGGATCACCTTGCCCCGCACCACCGGTGCCGTTACCGGCCCCGCAAAATAGAAATCTTCACCCGGCACCTTGCCATCCACCGCAAAATAGCCAATGTCGCCCGGCATCATCATGCCCGGTATGGACAGCGGAATGCCACGGGGATCCGTTTTCAACACCAGAATGCCAAAATTCAGGTTAAATTCCTCAAAGTACCAGGGTTGTAAATCCCGGGAAGCAATGGGCGACTCAAACACGTTGTACACCAGCGCCTTTCGTCCATTGAACGTGCCTTCCAGCTGGCGAATGTGTACCTGCTGAGTCTCCCCGTCCAGTACAATATCGGCCTTTAAATTATGCAGAGGGGGAAGCACCGATTCAAAGGACAGGGAACCACTGGTAATCTTTAAAGCGGCCTCGGCCAGCTGGGGCTGAGCCCGCGACCCCGTAATGTGCAGGTACAGGTGCCCATTGGAGCGGGGACTGCGGAAAAAGGGTTGAATTCGGGGCAGCTCGGACAGCACGTTCCCCGTAACGTCGATGCGGATGTCCAGTGGGGCTTCCTCGGCAATTCCCAGGATACCTTCCGCCTCGATGGTATATTCCTGGCGATTCACATACAGGAATTTACGGATTTGTAAAATGTGCTCCGCCGGAGTCCACAGGCTTACACCCGGTGGCAGGCTATCCCGAAATGAAATGTTGATCAGGTCAAATGGATTGTTTTCAAAATATCCGTTGCGGATCAGCACATCCCCTTCGATAGATGGCCGCGCAAAAGTGCCCGAAATGCGGAATCCGTACGAAAACGTCCCCTGAATCAGCTCTTTGTCTCGCAGCAGGGTTTCTGCTAAAAAGTTGCTTTCGATGTTTTCCCCGCGAATTTCAATATCCAGCGAATCGGAATACAGATCCCAGCTACCGCGGGCAATGCATACCGGCAGATTGTTGAGATTGATGACAAACTCATCGGAAACCCAGCGATGATTCCGCAGTTCGCCTTCTATTCGGGTGGAGTAATACCCCACGTTGTTGATGATAAACTCATCCGCCTCTGCACGGAACTGAACGTGGGGCTGGGATACCGTACCCGAAAAAAGGATTTCCCCCTGAAATGTCCCCTGCTGCAGGATCCGGGATAACGCAGAGGAATGGGAAATGTAGTCCTGCACCCGGAACTTCTGGATGGCAATGCGTCCTTCAAAGCGGCCGTTGGGGCCAGAGCCGATGTGAATCTGGCCACCCACCAGGTTGGGCGATTGCAACCGGGCCAGAATCCCTTCTGGCGTGATGTTGACAACGATATCCCCCCGCAACCGAAGCGGTGCCGTTTGCGCCTGAAATCGCCCAAAAAACTTTTGATAATCCATGAATACATTCTTCAGGTTCCCCTGAAAGGTAAACACATGATCCCTGGCATAACGGGACACCACAATCACCTTGGTGGCCAGAAAATCGTATGGCCCGGCAAAATAGGCATTGACCCGGTAGTCCCGGGCGATGTTTTTAAACACCGGCAGGGTGGTCAAGCGTTCGACGGGGAAGTTGCGAATGTCCAGTATTTTAAATGTGGGATCCGAAAACACATTGGCGACTCGCCCCACCACGTGAATGGTGTCCGCTAAACCATCGGAAACCAGAGAAAACGTCAGGAACTGATCCACCAACCGGAGGGGGCCCTGCCCACGAATCAGCACTTCCTGATCATCTTCAATATAATATTGAAACTGGCCGGTAAAGACCCTGCGAATAAAATCGCCGCTCATCCGGGTTAACACCCCGACGCGAGCGCGATTCAGGCGATCCAGGAAGCTGAAGGTCTCTTCGGGCACCCGGATCTCGGAGCGCATGTTCAGCCGTAACCGATCGGTATTGAAATCCACCACGCCGGTACCGGTGGTCACAAACTTCATGAAATCGGCACGGTAGTATTCCAGGCGCAGGATCCGGTCCTGGTAAACCAATCGCGCCCGCGTATTGATGAACGGAACCACCGCATATTGCAGGGTGGGGGCCTTCAGATCGGCCTCGATTTTCATATTCAACAGCGGGCCGGTAAACCGGGCATGTCCCCGCACTTTTCCATCCAGCACGTATTCAAACACCTCGTGGGACTTCTGCAGGTACTTTGCGGAATAGTCCTGAATTTCCAGCGACCAATCGATCCGGGGGTGGTACAGATCAAAGATCTTTCCCTGAAAGTACGCCAGGCCATCCTCTACCCGTCCCTCGAAGGGCAAAATGGTTACATCCCGTCTGGAAAACTGAAGTTGAATGGCCTCCGCCTGAACCTGCTGATTAAAAATTTTTCCAGACACACCGGTTGCCAGCAACGTTCCGGCTATTTGCAAACTGTCGGGATGGAATTCCGGCATCTGAAGCCGCAGCCGGCCATCGATCACCGCCCGTTCCAGTTTGTAAAAGCGGTGAGATAATGCCGGCAACCCATTGCCCACTTGACAACTGTCAAACGCCAGGGTCATGTCCAGGCGGTGGGTATCGAAATCCAGAATGGCCTGCAGGGCAATCGAGGAAGTTTTCCATTCTCTCAGGCTCCCGGTGGCCTGAATCTGCAGCCGATTTTCCGCCTGGTTCCGTAAAAATCCCTGAACAGCGCTCAACACCACCTGAGGTTTGCCACTTCCCGGTTTCCAGAAAAAGGCGCCGTTTTCAATTTCGATGCGATCGATTTGAGGTAATTTCTGCAATTCATACAGCACCCGTTGCAGGCTGTGGGCATTCCAGCCCGGGGTGCTATCTGCCGGTGCATCTGACCGGGTTTGCAAAATCACCCGCGGTTCCATCAATACGATACGTTCCACAGCAAATATGGGATTCAACCGATGCTGTAGCAGCTTAAACCAGCTGTATTCTATCCGAATCCCTTCCAGCTGAAGGACGATCCGGCGACCCGGGGGAGCAATCTCGATGTGATGAAAAAATACGCTAAACGGAGTGAGGGTAAAATCGTGCAGGAAAACCTCGTTACCGGTTAAATACTCCAGTTCCTGAACGATCTGTGCCCGTACCTTGCTTTTCAGCGGCGTGAAATGCCAAATCGCCACCAGAGATATGATGGCGGTAAAGGCAATGACCAGTAAATATCTGAGAAAAAGGAATCGTTGTTTCATTATATAGTTAAACTCAGTTCATTCGTCCCCACAGCCCGGTAAATATACGAAAAACTAAAAATTTCTTCAATTTATTATATAACAAAGCGCCGATTTTGTTCACGGCTGTAATAATTTACTGATGGGTACCGGTTGATATCCGCGTGACCGCAGCGAATCAATCAGCGAGGGGAGAATGGAATAGATGTGGGACTGCACCCGGCGGCTCCCCAGATGCATCAGGATGATGGCGCCATTCAACCGAAAGCGGGATTTGTCCCGGGAGAGAATGGTGTTCAGAACCTCTTCGGGTTCTTTGTAAAGCGGCGAGAGGGTATCGCTGACCCAGTCGAACGTATCGAAGCCATTCGTCCAGCGCACATGCAGAAAACCGGCTTCCGCCGCCCAGCGGAGAATCTCCCGATTGTATTCGCCATAGGGGGCTCGCCAGTAAGGGGCCAGGTGTTGTCCGGTGATCTGAAAAAACAGGCTATCCGTTCGCAACAGTTGTCGGTGAACAAACCGCCGATCCACACCGGGACGGGTGTCGTGCCGCCGATTGGTTTCGAAAGTGGTAAGATGCGGGTGGGAATAGGTGTGATTGGCCACCTCGTGCCCATCGGCAACCATCTGTTTTACCAGATGCGGATACCGTTCCATGAACTGACCCGTCAGGAAAATGGTGCACTGTACCTGCTGTTCCCGTAGAATGGCCAATATCTGCTCCGCATTTTCCGCGGTGGAACCGCCATCAAAGGTTAGCGCTATAAGGGGCTTCTGGACATCGCCGCGATCGATGGTGGTGCTCAGCTGTTCTACCAGATCGCTCCGATAGTCCAGCTCAAACATGTAATCGTACACCAGTGCCTGCTGCTCGTTCAATACCACCACCCGCTGGCGATTCTTCCCGTACCACAGGGAAATCGGGAACACGTAGGTCATGGAAGCCGGGGCAATCTGGGTAATCACCGGCCAATCGTTATGCCATATGGTCACCACCCAGCCGCGCTTTAAGGGGACTTTCAGTTCGTACACCCGATCGTTAACCACCTCCCGATGCATCTGGGGATTCTGCGCCATGAGAGACAGGTAGCGACCGGTTGCCTTCGACCAGGAAGCGGTTCGCGTCTCCACCGAGTCAATCGCCAGAGGGAATGTTTCCCGATGACCGGATCCCTCCCCATCATGGAACAGCATGTACAACACCAGCAATACAGTAAGCACCGCATTCCAGACCACCAGCACCAGTACCTGGTGTTTGCGCAATCGCTTCCACAACATTTGTTGGAGATAACGGTAATAGCAGATTCGGCTGCAAAAATAATGGTGGGCAATTAACTGGCGGCAATCACTACAAATGTTTCGTTTACAGTAATAGCAGCGTCCCCGGGCAATATTTTCTGGATGCCTGTAACAAAATTTAATTTCCATGCATAAACCGTGTTCCTTTGAACTGTGGTCGCCAATCCCTCCCTGCCCGGATTGAAATTGTCAGGAGGATGTGTCTTCCTGCAAGGTACGGTACTGCTGTTGATAATATCGCTTGAATTCTTCCTGCTTTTCTTTGATGCGCCGCCACCAGGCTTCATTCTCCACGTACCAGCGGATGGTGGCATCCAGGGCTTCTTCGAACGGGTGGCGGGGTTCCCAGCCCAGTGCCCGGATTTTGTCGCAGTTCAGCGAATAACGGCGATCGTGTCCCGGGCGATCCGGCACCGGCTTGATGAGCGAGCGCGGCTTCTTCAGCTTATCCAGAATCATTTCGGTAATCTGAATGTTTTCCAGTTCGTTGCCAGCCCCAATGTTGTACACTTCCCCCGGTTCCCCATGGTGCAGCACCACATCGATGGCCTCGCAATTGTCCAGCACGTAAATCCAGTCCCGAACATTCCGTCCATCCCCATACAGCGGCAGGGGCAGGTCATCCAGCGCGTTGGTGATAAATAGCGGAATGAGTTTCTCGGGATATTGATACGGGCCAAAATTGTTGGAGCTGCGGGTGATAATGGTCGGCAGCCCGTAGGTTTTAAAATAGGATCGCACCAGCAAATCGCCACTGGCCTTGCTGGCAGAATAGGGGCTGTTGGGTTGCAGATTGCTTTCCTCGGTGAAACTTCCCTCCTCGATGGAGCCGTACACCTCGTCCGTGGAAATTTGAATGTATCGTTGAATTTTGTACTTTTTGGCCGCCTCCAGCAGGGTGAACGTTCCCACCACATCGGTCTGGATGAACGAACCGGCTTCCAGAATCGATCGATCCACGTGAGTTTCCGCCGCAAAATTGATGATGGTATCCACATTGCTAACCAGATTGTCCACCACTCTGGAATCACAGATATTGCCGTGGTAAAATAGATAATTCAATCGGCCTTCCAGATCGGCCAGATTCTCCCGATTCCCCGCATAGGTGAGGGCATCCAGTACAATGATCCGGTAATTGGGATATTTGTTCACCATGTAGCGCACAAAGTTGCTGCCGATAAAGCCGGCTCCGCCGGTAACCAGAATGGAACGATTCATGTTCGTCTCCAAATTTTCCTGTATCTCAATTTTGCAATATATTTTTGGAAACGGGATTTGGCAAGTGTTTTATCAGTCGGGCTGGATTCGGTAAAGCCAATCCCATCCGGGCATGGGGTTTAACCCAGATAATGCATCAAACCACGAATCATGCGAATGAATCCTAAAAATATTAACCCAAACAATTCGTTAAACCACGAATCACGCGAATGAAACCAAAACATATCAATAAAATCGCAAATAAACCTCGAAACGAATTTTCATCCAGATATATTCCAACGTATTTTATTGATTTTATTCGTGTTAATTCGTGCAATTCGTGGTCTTATACAGAATCCGGGTTTAAAACAGTTCGAAGGTGACATACTTTCCGGGATTGGCTTTCATGTCCTTCACCAGCGCATCCAGCGATCGGGTTAGCTGGACCAGCTGTTCGTACAGAGCCCTGTCCTTCAGCAATCGTCCCGCCGTGCCATCTCCCTGCAGACGAATCAAAAGGGAATCCGTTCTTCGGGAAATGGAATCGATCCGGGCAAAGAAGGCATCGTCTTTCAGCAACTTCCCGGCGGTTCCCTTTCCGGCCTGAAGATCGGCCAGGATCTTTTCCAGCAACCGGGAGCTCCTGGAAAGCGTACGAAAGAGAGTGGTATCGGTCACCAGTTTGCCCAGGTTGCCTTTTCCGCTCACCAATTGACCGGCCAGGAGATTCAACCGCTGCACCACGGTCGATAACCGCCTTTCCATGGTGGGATCCATCAACAATTTCCCCAGTGCACCGGAACCCTGCGCCAGATTCCCGGCAATGATTTTGATATTCCGGGAGGTGGCCTCCAGTTCGTCCACAATGCGGGCAGCCTTCGCCAGCAATCGATCGGTATCCAGCTGGGGCACCGATTGAATGAAATCGCCCTCGGCCAGTGGGGGATCGTTCAGGTAACCCAGGGAAATGTCCACATACTTGTCGCCCAGAATCCCCATGGTTTTAATTCGCGCCACAGACGATCGGGTGATGCGATCCTGAAAATCCCGATCCACTTTCAGCTCAATCCGAATGCCCTGCTGCCCGTCCACTTCGGCAAATTCCAGATTGCCCACCACACCGATTTTCAATCCCGCCAGGGTAACGAACGCCCCGGGCAGTAGCCCTTCCACATTGGGTTGAAACATGTAAATGGAATATTTGCGATCGAACAACCGCTGGGTGGAGCCCACCATGTAAAAAATAAATCCGGCCAGAAAAACGGCCAGCGCCATCATGAGTAATACACCCAGCCGAATGTGTCGGTCAGAATCGGAAGAGACCATGGTTTACCCCGCCAGATGTTGTATGGAGACCATGCCGTCGGCTTCGTCGAAATATTCCACGATGTCCAGATTGGGCTCGCCGTCGTAAATAATTTTTCCGTCTTTCAACATCAGCATCCGATCCACAATGTCCAGAAAATAATGAATTTCGTGACTGACGATCAGGGAGGTAACCTGGAAGCTTTCCCGCAGATGTTTAATCAAATCGATCACCCGTCGGGCGGCGATGGGATCCAGCCCGGCAGTGGGCTCATCATATAACAGGGCCTGGGGATTGGTGACAATGGCCCGGGCAATGGCCACCCGCTTGCGCATGCCCCCACTTAACTGAGACGGCAGGTAGGTCAAGAATTTGTCCAGTCCCAGAAACTGGAGCGTACGCCGCACGCGATTCTGCACCTCGGTCTCCTCCACGTTCAGATTTTCGCGGAGGAAAAAGCCTACATTCTGCTCCACGGTCAGCGAATCGAACAGGGCGCCTCCCTGAAACACGGTACCAAAATATTGACGCAATTTCATCAATTTCTTTTCGGACAGCCGGGTAATTTCCCGACCAAAGACCCAGATCCTGCCAGAAGTCGGTTTAATCAGTCCCAGTGCCAGCTTCAAAATGGTGCTTTTTCCCGCCCCACTGCTGCCGGCCAATAAAATCGATTCGCCTTTTTCAATCCGGAAGGACACATCCTTTAGGATTTCCCGGTTATGCAGCGATAGCGACACATGTTGAAATTCAATCACGGCCATACTCCTAATAAAACGTTAAAATAGTTTTGGTTAACAGAAAGTCCATAATCAGCACGCTGATGGAACACAGCACCACCGCCCGGGTTACCGCCCGGCCCATCCCTTCGGCGCCGCCCTGAATGGTATACCCGAAATACCCGCTGATCAGGGCAATGACGAAGCCAAAAAACGGCGGCTTAATAATGCCAATCATCAAATCTTTCATCAGCAGACCGTCCCGCATGGACAGCCAGAAAAAATCGGAATCGATGCTCAACCAGGTCACCGAAGCAAACCATCCTGCGATGATGCCCATGGTGTCCGCAATCACAATAAGCGGTGCCATGACCACAAAAGAGGCAAATACCCGGGGAACAATCAGCCGTTCGATGGGATCGGTGCCAAAGGCCCGCAGCGCATCGATTTGTTCGCTGAGCACCATATTGCCAATTTCGGAAACGATTTTGGCACCGGTTCGCCCGGCAATCATCAAGCCCGTCACCATGGGCCCAATCTCCCGAATCACCGAAATACTTACCAGACGCCCCAGCATTAATTTCGCCCCGAAAGGCTCCAGCTTCTTTCCCCATTCCAGGGCCAGTACCATGCTCACAAATACCGAGGCCAGTATGACCAGCGGCAATGCCTGATTCCCCATGATGTACATCTGGCGAATGGTGTCGTTTTTATGGCGGAACGCTTTGTGAATGGATGCCAGGGTCTGCCCACAAAACTTCAACCACTCCCAGAACTCCCGGGTTAAACTGGCTTCGGTAACTCCCCGAAAAATCGCTCGTGCACGGAACCACATGTTCTCTCGTTTTTGCAACGTAACAGACTTCTCTTACGCTTATGGCGCGTTAAGGTTTTGATGTTTTCAAATTTGTTGCGATACAACATCCCGTCCTGCATTTTCCATCGTCTCAGAATTGGACGCACAATGAATATTCAAACCGAATATTCAATTTAGGCTCTTCGCCCGCGCCGACCAATGATTTTTTCACATTTCCCCGTCAGGCAACATAATCGACATGAAAAATCGGATTTAAATAGTCCGCTCGGGCAAAAAATGAGAAGATCCACCACCGGTTTGGGAGCCATTTTGGGGAATCAATCTGCCCTTCATTTCTTTACATGATTGAACCCATTTCATACAATAAACCACGAATCACGCGAATGAATCCGAAAAATATCAACAATATAGTTAATAAAAACGGGAACCCATTTTTATCCAGATAAATCAAATGTCATTTTTGTTCGCGATAATTCGTGTAATTCGTAGGCTATTGCAAAATCTGGGTTGAAATTTACGGAACAGAATGTGGGTTACTGTGGCCCCTGTTCTGGTTCCCGCCATTCTTCCGAATGAGCATGGCAATACAGGGCCGATGGGTTGGAGGAAATTTATTCATCTATTGCTTATTTGAAAGATTTCCAATAGTTTAGGATCATCATGGCATGAAGGAGCAACACCCAAAAAGGAGACACCCATCATGAAACCACGCCATATTTTGATGTTGTTGATGATCGCCTGGATTGCCCTGGCCAGTGCGCAAAAACGTGCCTTTCAAATTGCCGATCTGTACCGAATCAAGAATGTTCACAGCCCGCAGATATCCCCCGATGGGAAACGCATCGCCTTTGTGGTGACCGAATATTTCCTGGAGGAGGGCAAAAGCAACGCCGACATCTATGTGATGAACCTGGACGGCCGCCAGTTAAAACAGATGACCCGAAATCCGGCGGCAGATTTTCATCCCCGCTGGTCGCCGGATGGACGTTACCTTTATTATCTGTCTTCCCGAGCAGATGGCGTTCAATTGTGGCGCCTGCCCGTGGACGGCGGCGAACCGGAACAAATTACCGACTTTCCCATGGGCATTCAAAATCCACTGATCACTCCCGATGGAGAAGCGGTTGTCTTTTCCAGTACCGTTTTCCCGGAATGTGGTGCCGATCCCGATTGCAATGATGCGATTCAGACGGCGATGGACGAGGGGCCCATTCAGGCCCACATGGCCGATCGGCTGCTGTTCCGTCACTGGGATTTCTGGAAGGACGGTAAGCGAACCCACACCCTGCTTTTTCAACTCGATAGCCAGACCTATCGGGATTTAACGCCGGGGGACTATGATTCGCCGGCATTTTCCCTGGGGGGTGGTGCGGGATTCAGCATCTCTCCCGACGGGAAGGAAATATGTGTGGTGTCCAATCGCGACTCGAACGAATGGGAGACAACCAATAAAGACCTGTGGATCATTTCCCTGGAAGATGGCCAGATACGAAATATCACCGACGACAACGAAGCCTACGACGGGGATCCGCAATATTCCCCCGATGGCCGCTACATTGCATTTCGGCGCCAGATGGTGCCCAATTACGAATCCGATCGCTTCCGGCTGGTCCTGTATGATCGCCGAACGGGGGAGACCATCGTGCTCACCGAAACATTCGACAACTGGGTGAATGATTTCCGCTGGGCACCCGATTCCCGAAGCCTGTATTTTACGGCGGACGTCCGGGGACACGTTCCGCTGTACCGGGTGGATATCCGAACAAAACGCATTCAGGAAATTCTGGACGTGAAAACGATTGATGATTTTCAGATTACGCCGGATGGGAAATGGATTATCCTGGTGCGACGATCGGTCGGGGAGCCGCGGGAAATCTGGCGGGCCACCACAAAAGGGAAAAAGCTGCAACGATTGACCTTCTTCAACAAGGCCATCGAAGATTCGGTGGACATTCGTCCGGCAGAAGAAATGTGGATTGACTCTCCCACCGGACACAAAATCCACACCTTTATCGTGAAGCCCCACAATTTCGATCCGTCTAAAAAGTACCCGCTCATCCTGAACATACACGGTGGCCCCCAGGGCATGTGGGCCGATGCCTTCCGCGGGGATTGGCAGGTGTACCCGGGTGCGGGCTACATCGTGGCGTTCCCCAATCCCCACGGTTCTACCGGATACGGGCAGGCATTCACAGAGGCCATTTCCCGCGACTGGGGTGGAAAAATTTATCAGGATATTCTGGCGGTGGCCGATTCGCTGGCTAAATTGCCGTATGTGGATGAGAATCGCATGGGGGCCATGGGATGGTCTTACGGCGGCTACATGATGATGTGGTTACAGGGACACAAGCATCCCTTCAAAGCCCTGGCCGCCATGATGGGGGTTTACAATTTGACTTCATTTTACGGCACCACGGAGGAGCTGTGGTTTCCCCAGTGGGATCTGGGGGGAACGCCCTGGACGTCGGATTTATACGAAAAATGGTCGCCGCACAAATTCGTCCGGAATTTCAAGACGCCCTGTCTGGTGATCACCGGAGAGCGGGATTATCGGGTCTCTTACACCCAGAGCCTGGAGTTTTTTACCGCCCTTCAGAAAATGGGCGTTCCCTCGCGACTCATCGTCTTCAAAAACGACGGCCACTGGCCAAATTTCGTAAAATCAATGCCGCTGTATTACAATGCCCATCTGGATTGGTTTCACAAATACCTGGGCGGTGAACCCGCACCGTACGATATGCAAAAGCTGATTCGCAATATGGCGTTTGAATGATTACAACACTGGACACTTTCCATAGACATCGAGAAGCTTTACCTTGGCATTGAAAAACCGGGCCCAGATGCGGGGTAAAGAAGGGTGAGGTTCACGCGGAATCGGGAGAATTTGTGCATTTATCCCAAATAATGCGTTAAACTACGAATCACGCGAATGCAACCAAACCATATCCACAAAATCGCGAATAAGCCATGAAACAAATTTTCATTCAGACATCATCAAGTGGAATTGATTATCTCAAATAATGCGTTAAACCACGAATCACGCGAATGAATTCGAATAAAATCAATAAAATAGCGAATATATCCAGGAAAACATTTTCATTCAGATAAAATCAAGTGCATTCTATTATTTTTATTGGTGTTAATTCGTGTAATTCGTGGTTTTAATGCATAATCTGGGATTATTTTATTTGTGTGAATTCGTGTCATTCGTAGGCTAATGCATTCATGAGGGTTAAAAGAATATCCACCACAACGTCAGCATGGTCAGAATCAGCAGACCGCTCAGGATTATATTTACCCGTCGCCATCGGGGATGTTCGTGGGCATAAGCCTGCGGGGAAGAACCCTCATCGGCATAACGGAAAGTTAAGCCCTGCACATTGTCGCGCGAAGGAGGTCCGGTCAACTTGCTGACCAGCACCAGAACCAGCGTACAAACGATGAAAAGGAGAATCGCAAAATGCAGGAAGTTCACCTCAGCAAACCACCGCAGCAATTCCCATTCAAACGGCGATTGCTTGTGCATCAATTCCAGAATCAACCGCAGGGCACCAAAGAAAAGCCCGGTTAACAGTGAGGCAATGGCTCCCCTGCTGTTTGCCCCCGTCCAGAAAACGCCGAGTAAAAACACCGCTGCGATGGGGGGACTGATATAAGCCTGAACACTCTGCAGGTAAATATACAGCTGGGACGAAATGTACTTGATAAAGGGTACCCACAATATTCCCAGAACCACCAGTACGGTGGTGGCGGTGCGTCCCACCAGCACCAGCTGACGCTCGCTGGCCTCAGGTCTCCACTTTTTATACACATCCATGGTAAACAGGGTGGAACTGCTATTAAAGCAGGAAGCCAGGGAGGACATCAACGCCGCTAACAGACTGGCAACCACAATGCCTTTCAATCCAACTGGTAACAGACGGGTGACCAGGGCCGGATAGGCCTGATCGCCGGTGATATCGGGGTAAAGCGCGCGGGCAATAATGCCGGGCACCACCAGAATAAATACCGGCAGAATCTTTAAGAATCCGGCAAAAATGGTTCCCGATCGGGCATGATCGATGGATTTTGCGGACAGCACCCGCTGAACGATGAATTGATCGGTGCACCAGTACCAGATGCCCAGAATGGGTGCCCCAAATACGATGCCCGTCCAGGGGAAATCGGGATCGTCCATCGGTTTGAACATGTGGAAAAAATCGGCGGGAACCGCCTGCTGCAATCCCGAGATGCCCCCCACCTCGTGCAATCCAATGGCCGTCAGCACCACCGCTCCACCGATCAACACAAATGTTTGAATAAGTTCGGTGTAAATGACCGCTCCCAGGCCGCCGGCAATGGTGTAAATGCCAGTGGCAATCACCATGACGATCGCCGAGGTGTACATGTCCCAACCCAGCACCTGTTCCAGCAACAATCCCCCGGCAAACAGGGTGACCGAAATTTTGGTCAACACATAGGCCAGAATGGAAACCGTGGTCAGATACCAGCGACTGGCGCTTCCGTAACGGCGTTCCAGAAATTCGGGCATGGTGAACACGCGGGAGCGAAGATAAAAGGGGACGAACACCCAGCCCAGAATCAACAGGATCAGGCTGGCCAGCCATTCGAAATGCCCCACCGCCATGCCAGACGCGGCTCCCGATCCCGCCAGACCAATAAAATGTTCGCTGGATATATTCGACGCAAATAAAGAGGCTCCGATGGCAAACCACCCCACATGCCGTCCCGCAAGAAAGTAGTCGGTCGACGTTTTTTCTTTCCTGGAAAAATAAAATCCAATGGCAAAAATGATGGCAAAATAAAGGAAAATGACCACCAGATCCATCCAGGCCAGATTCAAAATCATGGACGCTTTCTCCTGCTAAGGTAAACCCATGGATTTCCCGTGAACCTCAGACCATGGCGAAACCCACCGGATCTTTGGATTGATTGGTTTATTCAGCCGGTCGCTCATCCGCTCTTCACCATCGCCATCAAACCCCAAATTTTGCGGTAAAGATTACGGAAAATCCTGGAAAAAGAAAAGGGCTTTTCCAATGTTTGTTAATCCTGAACTTAATGAAACCCAAATTGCGTTTTAAACCACCAATAACGCGAATGAACACAAATAAACCTAAATAATGCAATAAACCGCGAATCATACGATTGAATTCGAATAACATCAACAATATAGCGAATGTATCCGGGAAAACATTTTCATCCGGATAGAATCAAGTGCAATTTAATTTTTGTTGGTGTTCATTCGTGCAATTCGTGGTTCTAATGCATAATCTGGGTTTATTATTTTTATTCGTTGTAATTCGTGTCATTCGTAGGCTATTGCATAATCTGGGTTTAGTATTCCTGTAGATTCGCGTCAGTCGTGGGCAAATGCAAAATCCGGGTAAAAAAAATCACCCCCCTTCCACTGAGGGAAGGAGGGTGAGCGTTGCTCGAGGCCAGGTATGCCCAAAAACAACAGGTAATCGCCTTAACGCAGTAACATCATCTTCTGGTTGAAGATGTACTGTTCGCCTTTCTCGCTCACTGCGGTCATCCGGTAGATGTAGACACCGCTGGCCACGCTGTTACCGGTCTCATCCTGCCCGTTCCAGACCACCCAGTGAGTTCCGGGATTGACCATGCCGTTGTACAGTGTCCGCACTAATTTGCCATTCACATCAAACACCTGGATGGTCACGTGAGCCCGTTCCGCCACCGAGAACGGAATGCGGGTTTCGGGGTTGAACGGGTTGGGATAGTTGGGTGCCAGATTAAATTCCAGCGGTACCTCCACATTTTCGGCCAGGCTTTCATCATGGAAGTCGGACAGGCGGACCCGTTCGCCATATTCCCAGCGCCGCGGCCGCACTTCTTTCATGTCAATGGCCGTGTTGCCCAGGTCGTCTCCGATCTGCAATTCGATCGGCACACCCTTGGGCCCTTTGGCATAGGTGGAGGACATATCCATGCCCACGCCGGCATAACCAAACAGCCCGTTGATACCATCCACGGTCACGATGTACATGTTTTCCTTGCCATCGGCACTCTGATACAGGTAGATGGTGGTGTCTTTCGCACCCAGTTTGAATTTGCGGTATCCTTCAACAATCTGGAAGGAATTGGGCGGAATCACGGTTACAAAATCGCCCACCTTGAAAATCACTTCTTCATTCACCGGGTTAAAGCCATTGGAATTATCGTTCAGCACAAAATTACCCTGCACATAGACTCGATGCTCGTGCTTGAACACGATGCGGGCAAAATCGATGTTGAACTCCTTCATCACCAGGACTTCGGGCACGTTGTTGATAACGGTGGAGAATTCCTCCACGCGCACGAAAGCCGGTACCTGTTGCGGGTCGAAATCGCAGCCTTCCTCAACAAACGGGAGTTGATCCTTGTCGGCTTGCGTGCCGTCGTCATTCTTGATGGTGATCTTAAAGGTATAGGAACCGCTTCCAGCACCGGCAAAGTCGTTGAAGATCGCCGAGTAGATCCCATCGCCGGCAACTTCGTCCCCATTGGCCGCATCGCCATTATCATACAGGCGAATGGTGGTGGTGGTATTATTCGGACGCACCACAACGCCGTACACCTTGGCACCGGTGACCGGCTCACCGGCATATACGGACGCCCGGATGATCACCGGTTCCGGATAGGTAAACGTGCTCTTGATTGGCCCGGCATAAGTGGACACTTCATCGCTGTTACCAAATGCAATCATGCTGTAGGTGGTGGGACTGGTGATATTGTCCCCCTTAATGGTGGTCACCCATTCACCCGTTTCGGGATTGACGATGCGGTAGTACTGATGAGCAGTGCCTTTTACAAATTCCACATTCCCGCTGGCCGTGGAAGAATCGATGACCTGACCCGAAGGGCTTACCAGCGAAAACGTCAGCTCACTGTTCGCCGGGTAGTTCAGCTCGAAGGTGATTTCGTTGGTGAACACATCCACTAACGTGTTGCTGGTTTTTACTTCGCCCTGTTGAATTTCACCGGATTCCGAAGCGTAAAGATCTTCCGAACGGGCTTTGGCATAAATGATGGTAAAGATCTGTGCCAGATCCTGCTCGCTGTCGGCAAAATGGTAGGTACCCCCCGTCTGGAAGGCAATATCCGACATCAGATCAGCATCCACATCATTCCCCAGACCAATGGTGTATACCTTGGCCCCCCGTTCGATGATGTCCGGCAACACATCATAGGGAGATTCGCCGTAGTTGTGCCGACCATCGGACAGCAGGACAATCACTTCGGTGCAACCCGGTGGATTGGTGCCATTTCCGGTGATTTCGTTCAGAGAAACGCGCAACCCCGATCCAATGCTGGTTGCACCACTGGCCACCAGTCGATCAATAGCCGCCTTGGCTTCATCCTTATCCTGTTGATCGACCAGTTCCTGCATCGGATATTCTACCGTACCGCTGTACGCGTAGGAGGTTACCGACAGGTGTTCGCCAAAATGGGCCAGATCCACAAAAATTTTGGCCCCCACCTTGGCCAGTTCAATCTTTTCCCCATACATACTGCCGGAACGGTCGATACACACCACCAGACGACTGATGGGATCCACAATCACAAACTCGATGGGTTCGTAGCCGGAAATGTCATCAACGGGCACCGTATCGGGATAGGACAGGTTGGTATTGCGCACGATGGTTGACCAGCTGTCTTCACCATTCAGCAATTGCTGGGCGGTTTCGATCAGATTCCCCATGGCGTCCTGATAGCCCGTCTGGTGGGAAGTGGGCCATCCCAGTGCCGGATCCGTACAAAATTCCAGACGGTGATTCTTTACCAGAATAGAAGACCCACCGTCCATTACCGAGGCAAAGGGATCATCGTTGGAAACGCAGAAGAACCGATCATCCCACACCCAGGGTCCACTGCCATTCACTTTGCCACGATGCTCATCGTACAATCCAAAAGCATAATGGGCAAATGCCTGCAGTAACCCGAAGGCCCCCATCATGCTGTCGGTTAAACTTTTGTGAGACTGGTAGATGGTCATGTGCACGTTGGGCACCCCGTATCCCAGCACGGGAGAGGAGGAACAGCCATCCCCACCCAGGATCCATACATCAGCCTGTTCCCGGGAGAAATTACAGGCAGAGATGAGCACTTTGCCAATCTGCAACTGTTTCTCCGTGGCATTGTACAGGCGTTTGGAAAATTCCTCGAAGATGGGATGCCAAGATGCCAGATCCGGCTCGTTGTAATGCACATACACCACCAGATCGATTTTACCGGGATTGATCTTTTCCGCCCCGGTCGCCGGACCGACCATCAACCCCAGAAATCCCAACATACACACCACGGCCAACAAACGAAAAAGCGGTCTCATAACTCACCCCTCCGAGTTTTGGTTTGAGTGAAATTTGATGCATTCGGGACTGCAAACGCCCTGGGGAAAACAGGGCATTCGTATCCATCTCTGCGACAATGGCAGATTCCCCACACACCCACTGGATTCGTCTGCAAGTGGCGTTGCGTTGGGATCATCTGGAACCATCTCATCATGGTTCCTCCGACCCGAGCCATGTTGAAATAATTCGATAAAGAAATGCCAGAACCGGCAGTCAATTCCTGTTGACCGCCGGGGGGCTCCCTTGCCTGGAGCCCATCATCCATCCTGGTAAGCCATGCACGATAGGTCTCGTCCTGAGGCTCTCCCCTCCTTGTCCCAATTTATTCTTTTACAAATTTTGTACCAGTTCACGAAAGGCTTAAAAAATCGGTGTTTTTATTCGCAGAAGTGGCAAAAATTGCAACAGAAAAACAGGAAATCAGTGGCAAAAGTTACCACTTGACCGCCCCTGTGTTGCAGACTTGCACCCGCCTTTCGTTTTGGGGAATTACAGATCTGGACAAAACCATTCCAATTTGTCAACTTTCGTTGACACCTTCGGGTCATGTCGGGGAGGGTAGGAACTGGCCGGAGCAACTTTTTCCATCATGGAAGAGTAACATAAAATGTAGCCTAAAATTCGGAGTACTTTAAACCAACCCTGGAGGACACATGCCAATCAAAAAACGTTTAACGGAATTTCTGGATGAACATGGAGTGAAGTACATTATCATGGTGCATTCCCGCGCTTATACCGCTCAGGAGCTGGCGGCCACCCTTCATGTTCCTGGGAAGAAGTTCGCCAAAACGGTCATCCTTAAACCCAAATAATGCATTAGAGCGTACTCCCCCTCCTGATTCCTCTGACATTCTGAAATTTTGTCAGAGGCCTGATAACTTTCTAACGAA